>NZ_JBQHDD010000005.1:0-565682 GCF_052068055.1 Micromonospora sp. L32
GCCTGGAGGTAGTGGTGCAGCGCAGCCTTCGGGTCGCCAAGATCAGCCATGCCTTCCAGTCTTCCTTATGAGCCTGACCGAACCGTGCGAGGTGTCGCCTGCAAGATCAGCGCCCGCCTGGATGGGTCGGCATCCTCACTTGCCGCCGATCGTGTGCGTCGGCCAGCGATCAGCCGTCACGGCGGATGGTCGGCCCGTGGAGACGACGAAACACCCGGCCTCTATGGTGGGCCGATGGCATCGGTCAAGCAGATCCAAGTCACCTTCGACTGCGCAGAACCTGAGCGCGTCGCTCGGTTCTGGTGCGAGGTGTTGGGGTACGTCGTACCGCCGCCACCGGAGGGGTTTGCTACCTGGGAGGATTTCGGTCGCGCGCTGCCGCCTGAGCATAAGGGCTCAGCGTTCGCATGCCTTGATCCCTCAGGTGTGGGCCCGCGACTGTTCTTCCAGCGCGTTCCCGAAGGCAAGGTCGTCAAGAATCGGGTGCATCTTGACGTGCGGGTCGGCACCGGGCTCGTGGGCGAAGAGCGCGTGGCCGCACTTGAGGCCGAATGCGCACGACTGGTCGCGCTCGGCGCGGTACGCGTGCGACTACTGCCTGCCGATGGCGACAACGAGTCGTGCCTCCTGATGCAGGACATCGAGGGCAACGAGTTCTGTCTCGACTGAGTGGCCGAACGTGGCACCTTCGCGAGTAGCCAGCCGCTCGTGGCTTTGCCGATGAGCGATAGACGGTTCCGAAGGACCACCGATCACGCGGGAACTACGCGCTGCCCCAACGGGCGATCGGGCTACTGCGTCTGAGCCGGTCGCGAAGGGGCGTCGAGGAGTACCTCGTACAGGTAGAGGTCACCGTTGGCGCCTATGTGGCGGAACCCGGCACGTTCGAGGGTCCGCCGGGAGGCGACGTTGTCCCCGGTGGTGTCGGCGACAACTCGGGACAATCCGTGATCGGCCGCAACGTTCAGCAGGGCGACGAGTGCCTCCGCTGCGTAGCCGTGGCCCCGGGCTGATGGGGCGAGGCCGTAACCGACCTCGACACATCCGCCGTCCGGCTGACCCTTGAAACCGATTCCACCGATGGCCTTCCCGTCGGCGGTCCGGGTGATCCGGTAGTGCCCGAAAGGGCGCTGGTCCCCGTGGGCGGCCGTGGCTGTGAGAAAGGCCGTGACGCCGATGACGTCGCCGTCGAAAGGAAAATCCTCAGCCCAGGCATCCCCGGCTCCGGCGCGCCGCCCGACGATGCGTTCACCCTCTGCCGCGTCGATGGCGTGCAAGCACAGTCGCGGCGTTTCAAGTTCGGTCACGGGCAACAGCGAAGCAACCCTCGGCACTCCGCACAAGCCGATTACGCCACCTCGAAAAGGCTGGTCGCGGGACCCCTTGGAACACGCGCACATGCCGCGATGCGCGCGTTCGACCATCCTCTCCAAACGTCCGAGTCTGCCGAAGAGCGGTTGCTCCGTGGCGTGAAGTGAACCGCAGAGGTGGCCCGGGCCTTGGTCGGTGACCTCAGCCCGGGTTCTGTGTCGGACCTCAGTTCAAGGCGATGTAGAGCCGTTGACCGGCAGGTCGGTAGCCGGCGCGCTCGTATATCCGCCACGATTCCTCGCCCGAGGCCTCCAGCCAGGCAATTTCCGCGCCTGCGGTGAACAGCCGCCGGGTTGTTTCGGCGGTGATCGCGCCCGCCAGTCCCTGGCGGCGGTAGGGCTTGCGAACGGCGATGCCGGCGACCTCGCTTACCGCGCCGGTGGGCGGGACCGCCCCGCCACCTCCTGCACAGGTGCCGTCGTCAGTGACGGCCATGACGGCCACGCCTCCCGCGCCCTGCTGGCGCCGGAGGCGAGCTACGTCAGCCTCGGAGGCCACCGGGTCGCCGCCGAAGGCTTCGTTCTGCGCGCTGATCAGCGCGGCGCGCTGAAAATCGGTGCCCGGTTCGTACAGACTGAGGTGGTCGAGCGTGGGTGGTGTCTTCAATGTGTCGGGCATACAGAGCAGGTAGGTGTGCCGGGCTTCCACGATGAAGCCGGCGGCGGTCAGAAGTGCTTCCAGGCTGGGGGCGCAGCTGGTGACGTACTCCAGGCGGGGTTTGCGATCAGCCGCGTGGAAGGCTGCGACCAGGGCGGTGACATCGGCCGCGGTGATGGCAGTACCGGGACGCGGCGTCGCGTAGTTGATGTAGGGACTGGTCGTTGTCGGATCCATCCCAATCACGAACGGCCCCACCTCTAAGGGCGCGGGTCGGTTGGACAGGTTGGCGACGACGGATTGCTGGATGCGGACATCCATGATCAACGTGAACCTCGATGCATGAGAGAAACTGCGGTGCGCGGAAAGAAGCGTTGGACCGCTCAACCGTGATAGAGCCGCGCGACGATCATTCGTCGCGTGGTCAACACTCAGGCGGCCGCTCGGCCTACCCGGATCACAGGCGTCATTCCCTCATGCAGAGTGCCCACGCCGATCGCGTGGTCGGCTGCAAGGTTGCCGCAGCTGGCTTGAGCTTGTCAACCCTTGATCACTGCCGCATCCGCATCTGCCGCCTTGCGTGCGCGCCGGTCGTCGGCGCGTTGCCACGTTCGGTGACCCCAGATGCCGCGGCACACACTCCTGCGCCGTTGGCTATCGCCGACTCCTACTCGCCGGCCGATTGCCAGGCACGTTCGAACGCGCCCAGTGTTACCCAACGGACCGGATCCGAGGGTCGCGGAGGATGGCGAATAGGTACGCACGCCCGGTGATCCGCTGGTCAGCGTCAGTAAGGGTGGCTTCAGGGCCCATGGCCCAGATTCGCCTCGCTCCGTCCATGGACAACCATGGCTTTGCCCGGCTGACCTTGATCCGGTCGTCATCGACCACGTAGGTCATAGGCAGTCCGGTCCGGGTAAAAAACTCTTCGCCTTGGTGGTCCCGGATGCGGCGCTCTACCTCGGAAAAGTCATCGACCATCATGCGTCGAGCGTGGACTAGAAACTAAGGTGTTGCGCAAGTGTTACCAGCCGAACTGGCTGAGGCAGCCCAGCCATTGATGGGCACTCTTTTGCCGCGATCCGGGCGTGGGCCGTGTCCAGTGCCTGGCCCGCCCGTCCCGCTAGGCTCCAGCCAGTTCTCGTTAGGCTGCCTTCAGCAAGTCGTTGACCAGGCGTGTTGCGACGACTCCCAGAATCCGCCCGATCGGGGGCGGGCGCCCTCGTGCTCGGGGTCGGTCAGGCCCGCTCGGCCACGCGGGCGACGAACGCCCGCCAGGCGGCCGGCGAGAAGGTCAACGCCGGACCGGCCGGGTCCTTGGAGTCCCGCACCCCGACGATGCCCGGCACGTTGTCGGCGACCTCGACGCACGCGCCGCCGTTCGTGGAAGAGCGGGATGACTTCCGCCATTTGGCACCGGTCATGTCCATGTCTTTGCCGCTTCCGTGAGAACGTCGAGAGTCAGGCCGAGCGGGAGGGCCTCGCCCCGGACCGCGTCCCACGACAGTCCAAGGCTAGCAACCTCCTCGGCCTGTCCCACGATCTGCGCCGCACGCTGGTTGTCGACGTAGCCGGCCCGAGACCCGTCCGGCAGGTCGGCGACGATGAATGCCCCGGCCAGGCCCGAGTACATGCCAGCCGACGTCGGGACGATGTGCAACTGGATATGCGGCTGTTCGGCGCAGGCGATGAGGTGCTGCAGCTGCTCGGCCATCACGTCCGCGCCGCCGCACGCCCGTCGGACGACCATCTCGTCCAGAACCACGAACAGCTGCGGGGCGGGTTCGCGGGCGAGGACGACTTGCCGCTCCATGCGCGCCGCGACCCGCTGGTCGAGTTCCGAGGTGGGCACCCGTGCCGCCCGGAACGTTGCACGTGCATACCCCTCGGTCTGCAGGAGGCCGGGCACGAAGGCGTGCTCGTACCAGCGCAACGCGGTCGCCTCGCGCTCAATCTCGATCCACTCACGGAGCCAGATCGGCGCGGCGTCGCCCTTGACCAACTCATCCCAGAGGGTCGCGAAGTAGCCGTCCGCGCCCAGCGCGTCGTCGACCGCTGTCAGGTAAGGCCGAGTGGGCGGCTTCATACCGGTCTCGATCGCGCTTACCTGGGAGTCGGAGCAGAAGACGCGCTCGCCCAGCTGGGCTTTGAGTCAGCCCCGCAGCCGTCAGCCGTCGCCGCAGCTCGCGCAGAAGGTACTCCGACGGCGAGATTCCCACAGCTTCCACGCCCTTCCACGGTCTCCCACGGCATTCCTCACCCGTCTCCAACCGACCGCCACGCTCCGCGATCCTGCGGTCACTGTTTCCAGCGTATGAGTCGGGCGTCCAGGGTGGAAGCCAGGACGGCGCGGCCGGTGGAGGAGACGAAACCCGGCGGTCGCGTTCGTGGCGGGGCCGCCCCGGCGATGGCGGGGTGGCCCCATCTCCAACGCCGACAGACAGGGAAGAACCGTGCCCAAGGACAAGCCGCAGCCCGAGCAGAAGCCGAGCGAGCTATCAGCACCGCCACCGCCGCGCGTACCGGGTCCAATCGGTCCACTCGTCCCGCCGTTCCGAGGCCGCGGACGGGTGAACGCCACACCGGGGGCACCGCCGGCTGCTGTCCCGGGCACGGCCATGAGGCCTGGAGCCACCATCATTGTCCCGGAGGCCGACTACGCCTTCGGCGCGGGCCCGTTGCGCATGCGCGTCGAGGAGGTGGTCGGCCAGGCCACGCACGGCGGCGAGCGCTGGGCCGAGTTGCGGGGGCACGACGTACGGCCGGACGGGTCGGTGGACCCCCGCGAGCGGTACGCCTCCGTGCGGGTCGACCGGGTCACGGTGATCGCATGATCGAGCAGGCGACACGGCACATTCCCCTGCGGCCGATGTGGCTGTGTCGCGTCGACGCCCATCCCTGGCCGTGCGCCTCGGCGAAGCTCGACCTGCTCGACGCGTACGCGGACGACCGGCACGGGCTGCGGCACCACCTGTCGGAGCTGAAGGACGAGGCCGAAGACGACATCGCCCAGCTCGACAGCGGCAACCGCCCCCAGCTGGCCGATCGTTTCCTGTCCTGGGTCCGTCCGCGCGGCTGACCCTCCGCACGGACGCGCCTTCAGCGCTGCCTCCCCGTGAACGGTGGCCCGGGACGGGTCTGCGGCCGGGGGCGGCGACGACCCCGGCAGGAGGCGTCGAGGTCAGGCTCCGGGCTCGTGGTCCACATCGGAGCGGAAGTAGACGACTCCGCTGGCGCGATCCAGCCAGTACCAGGCCGACGCGTGGTCCGCCCCCGCGTCGAAGCGCGCGTCCAGTGCCGGTCCCGACCACCAATCGGGGCGGGATGGCAACCATGGCGACAGTCGCGCGTCGGGCGCGACCAAGTCGGCGCGGTCCTCAGTGTCCGGCGCTGTCAATCGCGTCAACGCGGCCACGTCGGCGACCCGGGCGACACCCTCGCGGGCCAGGCGCAGGGCACCGGGGCTGAGGTCGCAGAGTCCGCCGTCGACCCGCTGCACCCAGTGCACCTCCAGGATCGCGCCGAGCGGTGCCAACTCCCGGGCGACCGGCGCCACGTCGGTGTGCAGCGGCGCGGCGACCCCCGCCTCCCGCTCGGCGCAGCTCGCCGGTGAGAACGACGGGCCGAGTCCGACCGCGCAGAGCCCGACCAGGCCGACGGTCCAGAGCGCGACCGGCCACGCGTCACGGGCCCACCGCCTCACCGACACGGCCACCGGGGAATCGCCGACCGACAACATCTGATCATGGGAAGAGGCTACGCCCGCCGTGCCGGAGCGGACTCGTCGTCGCCCGGCCGGTCGGCCAGCGCCACACCGACCGCCTCCTCCGGGGTGTCGACGTGGCGCGGGCCGGACACCGGCGCCCCGGTGGCGTCCACCACCCGCCAGCCGCCGAGCACCACCACCGGTACCCCGCCCCGGCGCATCGCCAGCGCCACCTCGCTGAGGGTGCCCCAGGAGCCGCCCACCGCGATCACCGCGTCGGCGCTCCACACCAGGACGGCGTTGCGGGCCTGTCCCAGGTTGGTCAGCAGCGTCACGGACGCGTCGGCGACCGGGCCGGGGGCGGTGCCGTCGTCGGGGCGTACCGCGATGACCAGGCCGTGGTGGGCCCGGGCGCCGGCGGCGACCGCGGCCATCACCCCGCCGCCACCTCCGCAGAGGACGGTCGCGCCGCGCGCGGCGAGCAGCTCCCCCACCCGGCGGGCGTGGGCCAGCTCGGCCGGCGTCGCGGACGCCGGGCCACAGACCGCCACCTGCACCACCCGGCCTCACCTCCGCCGCCGAGGTTATCGCCGGTGACGGCCGCCGAGGGGGTACGCCACGAGCGCCTCGCCTCGACCCGCACTCGTACCATCCCGGCATGCGGCAGGAGGCGGAACCGCGGCGCCAGGGCGTCGTGCCGCGAGCGGAGATCTGGATCCGCCTCGCACTGGTGCTGGTGTTCGGGGGCAGTCTCACCCTGATCGGCCTGGGTGCCCTGTGGCAGGGTGCCCGGGCGACGGTCGGCGAACACACCGGGGTCCCGGGACGGGTCGAGGTCACCGGATGCGATTCGTCGGTGCGCCGGGAGGTCCGCCGGTGGATCTGCTCGGGCCGGTTCACGGCCGACGACGGGAGCCTGCGCATCCCGCAGGTGACGATCGAACCGATCTTCGACGAGCGCCCGACGACGCCGGTCCGGGCGCGGGTGCAGGGGCCGGGCGCGACCGTGGCATGGCGTCCGAGCAAGGTGCCCTACACCAGCTTCGGCTTCGGGGTGGCGTTCCTGGGGCTGGCGTTCGGCGCGTCCTGGGGGCTCCTGCGCGACTACGGCACCGGCGACGACGGACTGTCGAAGCGGGCCCGCCGGCGTCTGGAACGGCAGCAGCGGGGCCCGGCCGGCCCGCCGCAGCTGGGCAACCGGGCCCGCAGCCGACGCCACAGGCGACGCCGGTCCGCCACGTGAGGTGGCTCCCCGGTGCGCGCACCGGGGAGCCACCTCAACCGGCGTCAGAAGACGGCGACGCCGTACTTGCTCAGGGCTTCCTTGACGGGCTGGAAGAAGGTCTGGCCGCCGGTGCGGCAGTTGCCACTTCCGCCGGAGGTCAGGCCGAGCGCGGTGCTGCCGGCGTAGAGCGGGCCGCCGCTGTCACCCGGCTCGGCGCAGACGTTGGTGGCGATCATGCCGCGCACGGTGCCCTCGGCGTACCGGACGGTGGCGTTGAGGCCGGTGACCGTGCCGGTGCGGGTGCCGGTGGTGCTGCCGCGGCGGGTCACGGCCTGGCCGACGTACGCGTCACCGGCGGCGGTGATGTCCTGCGTGCCGACCGAGCCGTCGATGGCGACCGAGGTGTTGGTGTAGCGGACGATGCCGTAGTCGTTGCCGGGGAAGCTGCTGCCGGTCCGGTCGCCGAGCTTGGTGCTCAGCGCCGAGTTGGCGTACCAGCTCGCCGAGAGGTTGGTGCAGTGCCCGGCGGTGAGGAAGTAGTAGGTGCTGCCGCTGCGCACGTTGAAGCCGAGCGAGCAGCGGTAGCCGCCGCCGTAGATGGCGTCGCCGCCGGAGATCCGCATGCTCAGCGTCCCGGCCAGGTCGGTCGTGCGCGCGCTGCCGCCGGAGGCGGCCACGGCGGCCCCGATGCGGGCCCGGTCGGCGGCGCTGACCGTGCTGTCCACGCCGACCACGACCTGGTTGGTCACCGGGTCGACGTACGTCGCGGTGCCGGTGACGCCGAGGTCCACCCGGGACTGCGCGCGCTCCAGCGCGGCGGTGCTGCGGGTGACCAGGCGGGCCTGCCCGCCGGCGGCCCGGACCGTGGCGGCGGCGCGCGCGTCGGTCACGGCGACGACGGTACGCCCGGAAGTGTCGACGTAGGAGCCGGCGGTACGGTCGGCGCCGAGCGCGGCCGTGAGGGTGGCGGCCCGTTCGGCGGACAGGGGTGCGGGGGCGGCGTGCGCCGGTGCCGCGGCGACGGCGCCGGTGAGCAGGGCGACGGTGACGGCGGACATCACACCACGTCGAGTGAGTCTCACGCGTTCCTCCCGGGGAGGGCTGGACGGCCCGATCGGCCGATCGATGAGTGCACATGTTTCTCCCGGCGCCGGGCCGGATCCAGGCCCCCGGCGCGGTTGTTCACCCCGGGCCGGACCGGACGTGGCCGCGTAACGCGTCGACATCGATGGACGCTGTTGGATTCGGCGCACTGCCAGCTCAGGGTCGTGCTTCCGACGCGGTGTCGACGCCCATCGCCCGGGTCGGCTAGCCTGCCGGCCATGCCATCGACGCTGACCGAAGCGACCGATCCGTACTGCCTGCGCGAGGGCGAGAGCGCGGCGCTGCTCGCCGGGCATCCGTGGCGCCGGTTCGTGGTGCTGGGCGACAGCGTCGCCGAGGGGATGTGCGAGCCGGTTGACGGGTATCCGCCGGTGCAGTGGGCGGACCGGATCGCCGCCGAGCTGCGTGCGGCCCACCCCGGGCTGGCGTACCTCAACCTGGGCCGGCGGGGGCTGCGGGCGCACGAGGTGCGTGCGGCGCAACTGGACGCGGCGCTGGCCTTCGACCCCGACCTGGCCCTGGTGGTCTGCGGCGGCAACGACGCGTTCCGCCCGGCTTTCGACCCGGACGCGGTCGACGCCGAGCTGGCCGAGATGATCGGTGCGCTGCGGGACGCCGGGGCGGACGTGGTCACCGTCGGCATGTTCGACGTCTCGCACAGCCCGGCCGTCCCGGCTCCCCTGCGGTCCGGACTGAGCGAGCGGATGCGTCGTCTTTCTTCGCACACGGGGCGGCTGGCCGCGCGGCTGCGCACGGTGCACGTGCACCTCACCGACCACCCGGCCGGCGCGGAGGCGTCGCTGTACAGCAGCGACGGCCGGCACGGCAGCGCCCGCAGCGACGCCATCGCGGCGGCGGAGACGGTACGCCGGCTCGGCGCCCACCTCGCCGCCCGACGCGCGCCCCGGCCGTGACCCGGGATCGTCTGTCGTCTCCCGACGCCGGCCGCGACGGGAGGCGACAGACGATCCTCGGCCGGGTCAGTCGGTGAGCAGGATGCCGGTCAGCAGGACGCCCCGGGCGAGGTTGAGCACGCCCTCGCAGCCGGGGTAGCCGACCCGGGCCAGCGCGCCGGAGCCGGTGCGGCCGAACAGGTACGGGGCGATGCTGTACGGCACCTCGGCGGTGACCACCTCCCCGGTCTCGATCTGCACGAAGTCCATCGCCACCCGGTCGGCCGGCATGTACCGCTGCAGGATGTTGCCGCCCCGCGCCACGGCCGCGCGAACCCCGTCGGCCCAGGCCGCCGCGCTCAGCTCCGGGCCGATCAGCACGTCGTGGCCCGCGGAGCCGTCGGCCGGCTTGGCCACCAGCTCCGCCTGCTCGGCCAGCGCCCGGTCCAGCTCGGCCTCGGTCAGCACCACCGTGTGCGGCACGTACCGGCGGATCAGGGCCTGGTCGTCGGCGGGGAGCTGGTCCAGGTCCTCGTAGAGCCAGGCGAAGTTGACCTTGTTGCCGAGCAGCCAGGCGGCGGCGCTGACGAACATCGGCAGGGTGCCGGCGGCGAGCGCCCCCGCCACCGCCTCCAGGCCGGGGCTCGGCGTGACCCGGTTGGGCACGAAGAGCCGGAACAGCGCGTCCACCGGCGCGCCGCCCACCACCAGCCGCCGGTCGGCGTCCAGGGTGGCGGTGGCGACCGGGGCGATGACCAGGTCGATGCCGAAGCGCCGGGCCTGGTCCACCAGGGGCGAGAGGATGCGGATGAACGTCTCCGGGTCGTCCAGCCCCGGGTACTCGGCGTCGAAGTCCATCAGCAGCGCCACCCGGGCCCCCTCGGCCAGGCCCAGTTCGTCGCGGATCGCCACGAACCGCTGGTCCAGCAGGGACGGTGCCGGCCGCGCCGGCACGCCGTCGAGGAGGCCGCGCTCCCGGTAGAGCTGGGCGAAGCGCTGGATCACCGTGTCGGCGTCGAAGCCGCCGCCGAGGCTGCTGTCGATGTTGTACTCGACGATCCGCGGCTCCCCGCCGGAGAGCAGCACGTCCGGCCGGTACGCGGCCAGCAGCGCCTCGGTCAGCGGCTCGTCCTCGTCGAGCAGCCGGGTCTCCCCCGCCGGCACGCCGAGCAGCCGCCGCAGTTCGCCCGCCGTGCGGGCGCGCCGCCGGCAGGCGTCCAGGACGAGCTGGGCGATCCGGTCGCAGACCTCGTTCAGCTCGCGGAAGGAGTCGGCCGTCAGCACCGTCGGCCGGGCCAGCCGCCACTGCTTGTTGTACGTCGCCCGGCCGTGGAAGATCCGCTCCCACTCCTGCGCCCCGGCCGCGACCATCGCCCGCCGGGCGGCCTCCGGCAGGTCGGTCCACGCCCGGCCGGCCGCCGGCCACGGGTAGTTCACATCGATCATGATCCGTCCTTGGTCACGTGGTGGATGGCGGCGGTGAGGGCCGCCCGGCCGGGCTGCACGGCCCGGTCCAGCGCGGGCGCGAAGGGCAGCACCGCGCCGTCCGGGCGGGTGACCCGCCGGGGCGGGGCGGCCAGCGGGACCCGTTCCACGACACTGGCGATGATCTCCCCGGCGATGCCGCAGGACCGGTTGGAGTCGTCGAGCACCACCAGCCGCCCGGTCCGGGTCACCGAGTCGACCAGCCCGTCGAGGTCGAACGGGTAGAGCGTGCGCGGGTCGAAGACCTCGACCGACACCTGGTCGGCCAGCTCCCCGGCGACCGCGAGCGCGTCGTGCACCAGGTGCCCGACGGCGACCACGGTCACGTCGTCGCCGGCCCGGCGCACCACGCCCCGGCCCAACGGCACCGGGGCGAGGGCGGCGAAGTCGACGTCCTCGCGGACGTCCAGCGCGCCGGCCGGGGCGAAGACCACCACCGGGTCGTCGTGCCGGATCGCCGAGACCAGCAGCCCGTACGCGTCGGTCGGGGTGGCCGGCACCGCGGTGACGATCCCGACGTGGGCGAAGAGCGAGTACGGGTGGTCGGAGTGCTGCCCCGCCCAGCCGGTCCGGGAGCCGGAGCCGGGCACCAGGTAGGTGACCGGGGCGGCGCACTGCCCGCCGGTCATCAGCGGGAACTTGTGCGCGTGGTTGACGATCTGCTCGAAGACCAGGAAGAGCAGCGACGGGATCTGGAACTCCACCACCGGGCGCATCCCGGCCAGCGCCGCGCCGGTGGCGAAGCTGGTGAACGCCTGCTCGGACAGGGGCGTGTCCAGGACCCGCTCCGGCCCGAACCGCTTGAGCAGGCCGGCGGTGATGTTCGACGCGGCCACCCGGATGTCCTCGCCGAGCAGGAACACCGCCTCGTCGCGGGCCAGTTCGTCGGCGAGCGCCCGGGTCAGCGCCTTGCGGTAGGACAGCCGTGGCATCAGCCACCTCCCGTCCGGGCGGTCAGCCCGCTGGCGTACAGGTGGTCCAGCGCGCCGGCCGGGTCGGGCTCGGGGCTGGCCAGGGCGAACGCGACGGCCGCGTCGAGCGTCGACTCGACCTCCGCGTCGACGGCCGCCCGGTCCGCCGGGACGAGCCGGGCGCCCTGGATGTGCACCGGGTCCCGGGAGCGGCCCTCGGCCACCTCCTCCGGCGGGCGGTAGTCGAGGCGTACCGCGTGTTCGAAGGTGTGGTGGGCGTCGAAGCGGTAGGTGCGGGCCTCGACCAGCTCCGGGCCGCCGCCGGCGCGCATCCGCGCGACGGCGGCGGCCGCGCCGTCGCGTACCGTCTCCGGGTCCTGGCCGTCGACGACGGCGGCCGGCATGCCGAACGCCTCGGCCCGGCCGACGATGGTGCCGGCGACCGCGCCGGCGACCGGCATGGTGGTGGCGTAGCCGTTGTTCTCGCAGACGAAGAGCACCGGCACCCGCCAGAGCGCGGCCAGGTTGAACGCCTCCAGCAGCATCCCCTCGTTGACCGCGCCGTCGCCGAAGAAGGTCGCCCCCACCACGTCGTCGCCGCGCCGCCGGCGGGCCCAGACCGCGCCGGTGAGGATCGCCCCGGAGGCACCGACGATGGCGTTGGCGCCGAGCACCCCGCGGGAGAAGTCGGCGGCGTGCATCGAGCCGCCCCGGCCCCGGTTCAGCCCGGTCTCCCGCCCCAACAGCTCGGCCATCATCCGGGCCGGGTCGGCACCCTTCGCCAGCACGTGCCCGTGCCCGCGATGGGTGCCGGTGACCAGGTCCTCCTCGCGCAGCGCGGCGCACACCCCGGCGGCGATCCCCTCCTGACCGAGGTACGGGTGGATGCCGCCGACGATCGCCCCGGAGTGGACCAGCTCGACGGCCCGCTCCTCGAAGCGGCGGATCAGCCGTACCGTGCGGTAGAGCCGGACCGGGTCGGCGCCGGTCACCGGTCGCGCCCCTCCTTCACGGCGACGAGGATGTCGTCCCACAGCGCGGCCCGGGCGGTGAGCGCCAGGTTGACCGTGTCGGCGCACTCCTGCCACCTGGCGTCGTCGTCGCCGCAGAGGTCGGCGAGCATCTGCATCGCCATCGGGGTGTGCTGCTCCCCGTCGACCTCGATGTGCCGCTCCAGGTAGTCGACGAAGGTGTGCAGCCGGTTGCTGCGCTCGTTGACGGCGACGACCTGGGTGAACATGTCGGGGATCAGGTCCTCGCGGCCGAAGGCGAAGGCGGCGGCCTGGCAGTGCACCGGGGTCGACTCGATGATCTTCCAGGTGGTGGCGGCGAACCGCGCCGACGGCGCCGGGACGCCGGCCTCGGCCAGCGCGGCGGTCACCGGGCGACCGGCCCGCAGCAGCTCGACCAGCGTGTCCACGGCGGTGGTGTCCGCGCCGGCCTCCCGCATGCCGCGCACGTAGAGCTCGAAGTGGCTGATGTAGCCCTCGCCGAGCTCGTCGCTCTCCTCGACCATCACGATGTCGTTGATCAGGCGGCGGCTGCCGGTCGGGCCGGTGGGGATCCACGGCACCGTGACGCAGGTGAGCTGCCGTTGCAACGACTTCAGCAGGGACATGAAGTCCCAGACCGCGAAGACGTGGTGCTCCATGAAGGTGACCAGCGCCTCGTGGGTGTCCAGGTTGGCGTAGAGCGGGTGCTTGACCACCACGTCGCGGCGGTCGGTCACCGCCTGCTCCAGCCGCTCGATGCCCGGATGCGTCTTCCCCCAGTCGTACCGTGACATGTCAGCCTCCCTGCTGGGCGCGGTCGCGCCAGATGACCGGGCAGTATTCGGGGTCCGCGTAGTCGGGCCGCCCCTCGTGGGTGCGGCGGACCAGCACGTCGTGGTTGTACGCGGCGAGCGTGCCGTCGGAGAGCGGATACTCCCGCCACGCGTTGTCGCCGTCCTGCAGGTGCAGCGAGATCGCCTGGCGCGGGCGGCCGCTGACGTTGGCGCCGCTGCCGTGGTAGGTGCGGCAGTGGTGGAAGCTCATGTGTCCCTTGGGGATGACCATTGGGATCTTGCGGATCTCCGCGCCGTTGTACGCGGCGTTCTCGGCCAGCATCTCCTCGAGCTGGTCGCGGTCCCGGTCGGCGAAGTGCCGTACGACGGTGTCGTCGGCGCCGATCTCCTGCCACCGGTGCGAGCCGTCGACCATGGTGATGGTGCCCATCTCCTCCCCGCAGTCGTGGAACGGGATGAAGGCGGTGAGCATCTTCTCCGACGACGAGGACGCCCAGTAGTGCTTGTCGAAGTGCCAGGGCACGATGTTGGACGGCTCGCCGGAGATCGGCGGCTTGTAGATCAGCGTGGACTGGAAGATCCGGATCTCGTCGGCCTGCGCCAGCCGGGCGGCGACCGCGCCGATCAGCGGCTTGCGCAGGATCGCCGCCAGCCCGTCGTGCTCGTGGTGGACGTAGTCGTTGTGCCGCTGCACCGGGCCCTTGGCCGGTTCCCAGTAGGCGAGCTTCGGCGGGCGCACCGGCAGGCGGCGGTCCCGCTCGCCGCCGTAGTAGCGGTCGGCGGCGGCGGTGAGCGCGTCCACCTCCTCGTCGGTGAGCAGCTTCTTCGACAGGTACCAGCCGTGTTCGGCGTAGCGGCGCACGTCCTCGTCGGACGGGAGCAGCGCCTCCTCCTCGGCGGTCAGCGTCGGATGGAACTCCGTGGTGGTCATGCCCCAACCCCTCGTGCCGTGCCGGCCACGACGGCGGGGGTTGCCCCCGCCGCGGCCAGCTCCCGTTCCTTGGCCTCGTAGAGCGCCTTGATGTTGCCGCTGCCGAAGGTGCGCGCCCCGCGCCGCTCGATCAGTTCGAGGAAGAGGGTGCGGCGCACGTGCATCGACTCGGTGAAGATCTGCAGCAGCTGCCCGCCGTGGTCGGAGTCGACCAGGATGCTCAGCTCGCGCAGCCGGTCCAGCGGCGCGTCGATCGGGCCGACCCGCCGCTCCAGGTCGTCGTAGTAGGCCCCGGGGGTGCCGGCGAAGCGCACCCCCCGCTCGGCCAGCGCCCCGACGGCGGTGACGATGTCGTCGGTGCGCAGCCCGAGGTGCTGCACCCCGGCGCCGTGGTGCGCGGTGAGGAACGCGTCGATCTGGCCGGGGCGGTGGCCCGCGTCCGGTTCCAGCAGCACCAGGGTGACCCGCCCGGACCGGCTCTGCACCACCTTGGAGTTCATCGCCTGGCCGGCGACCTCGATGTGCTCCTCGAAGATCTGCGCGAAGCCGAAGACCCGCTGGTAGTGCGCGACGGTCTCGTCGAGCTGCCCCGGCGGCACGCAGACCGCCAGGTGGTCGATCTCGGCGAGCAGCTTGTGGTCGTCGGTGACCGGCGGCGTCGTCTCCACCGCCCCGGGCAGGAACTCCGTCCGGTCGCCGCGCCGCTCCACCAGCCGGTGCAGCACGTCGCCGAAGCCGCCGACCTCGGCGGTCACCACCTCGGCGTCCGCGCCGGTCCAGGTCCGCGGCGCGCTCACCCCGGTCGCACCCCGGGCCACCAGCTCCGCGTACGCCCCGGCGGCGTCGCCGACCTCCAGCGCCACCACCGCGATCCCGTCGCCGTGCCGCTGCACGTACGTCGCGGCGGGATGCCCGGCGGTCAGCCCGGAGGTGAGCAGCATCCGGATGTCACCCTGGCTGAGCAGCAGCGAGCGCTGCCCGGCCAGCCCGGTCTCCGGTCCCCCCTGGCCCCGCAGTTGGAAGCCGATCGCAGTGCCGAAGTAGAAGGCGGCCTGCCGCGCGTCCCCCACGTACAGTTCGATGTGGTCTATTCCACGGATGTCCATCTCCAGCCCTTCCCCATGTCCCCCCGTGAGTGCGGTCCGGGCGCGTAAGGCCCGGGTTGTCACCTGTGCGGCCCGGCGGCCCGCGCCCCGGCGGTGCGCCGCAGCAGCAGGCTGACGTTCTGGCCGCCGAAGCCGAACGAGTTGGTCAGCGCGAACTCCGTCCCGGTCGCCCGGGGCTCGACCCGGATGTGGTCCGCCGGGCAGTCCGGGTCCGGGTCGTCGAGGTGGTACGTCGGCGGCAGCAGCCCCGCGCCGAGGGCCAGCGCGCAGGCGGCGGCCTCGACCACCCCGGACGCGCCGAGCAGGTGCCCGGTGAGCGCCTTGGTGGAGCTGACCGGCACCCCACCGGCGCCGAAGACCGTCGCCAGCGCGGTGGTCTCGGCGATGTCGCCGAGCTTGGTGCCGGTGCCGTGCGCGTTGACGTAGCCGACGTCGCCCGCCGACACTCCCCCGCCGGCCAGCGCCCGCCGCATGCACTCGGCCGCGCCCGCGCCGTCGGGTCGGGGCGCGGTCGGGTGGTACGCGTCGGTGGTAACGCCGTACCCGGCCACCTCGGCGTAGGCGGTGACGCCGCGCGCCGCGGCGTGCTCGGCGCGTTCCAGCACCAGCAGCGCCGCCCCCTCGGCGAGGACGAACCCGTTGCGCCGGCTGTCGAACGGCCGGCTGGCCCGGGTCGGGTCCGCCCAGCCACGGGCCAGCGCCCGGGCGTTGCCGAAGGTGTCGGCGAAGGTCGGGAAGAGCGGCGCCTCGCTGGCCCCGCAGATCACCACGTCGGCCTCCCCGCCCCGGATCAGCCGGACCGCGTCAGCGACCGACTGGGCGCCGGAGGCGCACGCCGTGCCCACCGCGGAGCTGTAGCCGCGGATGCCGTGCGCGATGGCGATCCGCGCCGACGGCATGTTCGGCAGGATCCCGGTCAGCAGGTACGGGCTGACCGCCGCCCGCCCCCGGGCGGCCCGCGCCACCACCTGCGTCTCCAGCGTGGACATCCCGCCGACCCCGCCGACGATCACGCCGATCCGCGCCGGGTCGACGTCCCGGCCGACCTCGATCCCGGCGTCGGCGAGCGCGTCGGCGGCGGTGAGCAGCGCCAGCACCACGATCCGGTCGAGCACCTTGGTCTCCGGGCCGGCGGCGACCGTACGCGGGTCGATCGGCGGCAGCAGCCCGGCGACCTCCAGCGACTCCCGGGCGGGGTGCCCCTCGGGCGGCCGGGCCAGCCCGGACTTCCCGGTGGTCAGCGCGTCGAAGGTGGCCGCCACGCCCCGCCCGACCGGGCTGAACAACCCCATCCCGGTGATGACGACGGTCATGACGGCGACTCGGTCAGGTAGCGCTCGCGCAGCGCCACCTTGCGTACCTTGCCGGTGACGGTCACCGGGATGTCGGCGGAGGCGACCGGCACCACCCGGCGCAGGGTCGCGCCGACGTCCGCCCCGAGCGCGGCGCGGACGGCCCCGGTGCGGTCGGTCCCCGGGTCGGCGCCGGCGGTCAGTTCCAGCAGCACGTCGGTGACCACGGTGCCGTCGTCCCGCTTGACGATCACCACGGTGCAGTCGGTGACGTCGGGGCAGGCGGCCAGGATGCGCTCCTCCGACAGCGCGGTGAAGAAGCGCCGCCCGTCGGCCAGCTCGACCGAGTCGACGGCCCGGTCCAGGTGGTAGTAGCGGCCCTCGGCGTCGGCGTACACGAGGTCGCCGGTGAGGTACCAGCCGCGCAGCCGGGACCGGTAGGTGGTCACCGAGTCGTTCCAGTAGCCGCGGAACAGCGACGGGGAGTCGATGCCCAGCCAGCCCACCTCGCCGGGGGGCAGTTCGTTGCCCTCGAGGTCGAGCACCGCCACCCTGGTGAACCGGTAGGGGCGGCCGACGCAGCGGCCGTACCGGTCGGTGTCGGCGGTGTGGGTGAGGTGGAACATCGAGTGGCCCATCTCGCTGGAGCCGAGCCCGTCGATGAAGACCGAGCCGGGTACCCGCACCACGCCCTCGCGGGTGACGGTGTCCCGGGAGCCGACCGCGACGAGGCGCCGCACGTGCGGCTCGTGTGAGCAGTCGCCGGTGTTGAACCACAGCCGCACCGAGTCCAGGTCGTACCCGGACAGGTCGAAGCGGGCCAGCTCCGCCCAGGTGACGGAGAAGCCGAACACCCCGTCGGGGCGCCAGCGCTGGATCGCGTCGAGTACCCGCTCGCCGCCCTGCTCGGACAGGAGCAGCATCTCCGCCCGGTTGCCCAGCGCCTGGTTGACCATCAGCACGGTGGCGGTGTGCGGGGCGGGCAGCGCGTTGAGGATCCGGCTGGTGCCCTGCGCCTGCGGCATGGACAGCAGGTGCCGGGTGGCGGCGAAGAGGCTGGCGTGCGAGTGCAGCACCGCCTTCGGCACCCCGGTGGTGCCGGAGGTGTGGGTGATGACGATCGGGTCCTCGTCGTGGTGGCGGTAGTGCGGCGGCGCGTCGGCCGGGTCACCCGCGCCCGCCTCGGCGGGCTGCCCGAGCAGCGGCGCGCCCAGGTCGTGTCCCGCGAGGGCCTCGGTGTGCGCGGCGTCGGCGAGCACCCCGGCGGCGCGCAGCCGGCGGTTGTACTCGGCGGCGATCTCCGGGCGGAGCTTGCCGTTCATCAGCGCGGGGATCGCGCCGAGCCGGGTCAGCGCCAGGAAGCTGAGCACCATGTCGGCGGCGCCGGTGGCCCACACCGCGATCGGGTCGCGGGGCCGCACGCCGCGCCGGTGCAGCCAGGCTGCCCGGGCGGCGACCCGCTCGTCGAGCTGGCCCAGGGTGAGCGGCCGCTCGGCGGGGTGCCCGTCGACCGGGGTGTCGAAGGTCAACCCCGGTCCCGTCGGGTCGGCCCCGTGCGCCAGCACCCGGGCGAGCACGTTGCCGGCGCCCAGCGCGGTGTCGGCGGCGAGCGCCCCGCGCAGTCCCTTCGTCCTCATTGCCTCGTTCCTCCCCCCAGCAGCACCGCGACCGCCCCGGTGGGCGTGCCGTCGGGTGCCTCTTCCATCAGGACCAGCAACGCCTCGTCGGCGTCGCCGTCGTACAGCAGCAGGTCCGCCTGGGCCAGGCCGTCCGCGCGCGGGTCGCCGGTGGGGCTCAGGCACACCACCGGGCCGTCTAGTCCCCAGCGCGCCGCGACGTGCCCGGCCACGCTGTTCGGCACCGACTGGAAGAAGAACAGCGGCCCGACCCGGCCACCGGCGGCGACCGTGGCGCGGACGTGCGCGGCGCTCGGCCGGTCACCGGCGGCGCTGACCAGCACCACCGCGCGGGTGGTGCCCGCCGGCGCCGGGCGCGTGCCGTACCGGCGGGTCAGGCAGCGGTCGGCCACCGCCGCCACCAGCGGCGCGAACGGCGAGTGCACGAACCCGGGCAGCGCCGGCGGCGGCCCGTCGCCGGGCTCCGGCCAGCGCGCCTCGGCCAGCACCCCACTCCCCCCACTCCCCACCCCGCGCGATC
Organism: Micromonospora sp. L32; assembly: GCF_052068055.1. Lineage (NCBI taxonomy): Bacteria > Bacillati > Actinomycetota > Actinomycetes > Micromonosporales > Micromonosporaceae > Micromonospora > Micromonospora sp. L32. Next base: position 18,565 of record NZ_JBQHDD010000005.1, read on the forward strand.
TTGCAGTTTCGGCCCGCGAATTGCCCGGGTTGGCGGATATGTCGGGGCCGGAAGTGCAAGATCGCGGGGTGTCCGGGGTGGGGGTCATGGGGCACCTACCAGGAGGGCGGTGTTGGCGCCGCCGAAGGCGGCGTTGAGGGTGAGGGCGTGCGGGGTGGTGACGGGGCGGGGGGCGTCGGTGACCACGTCCAGCGGGCACGCCTCGTCGGGGCCGAGCCAGCCGGCGTTGACCGGCAGCTTCCCGTGCCGTAGCGCCTGCACGGTGACCACGAGTTCGAGCAGGCCGGAGGCCTCCAGGGCGTGCCCGTGCACGGACTTGGTGGAGCTGACCGGCACCCGGCCGGCGAGCTCGCCGAGCGCCAGCCGCAACGCGGCCGCCTCGGAGGCGTCGCTGAACCCGGTGCCGGTGGCGTTGGCGTTGACGTAGCCGACCGCCGCCGCGTCCCGCCCCGCCCGGCGCAGGGCCGCCCGCACCGCCCGGGCCAGTCCCCGCCCCTGCGGGTCCGGCTGGCACGGGTGGTGCGCGTCGCCGGTCCGGCCCCACCCGCACAGGGTGGCGACCGGCGTGCCGCCCCGGCGACGGGCCGCCCCGGCGGACTCCAGCACCACCGCGGCCACCCCGTCGCCGAGCAGCAGCCCCTGCCGGCCGGCGCTGAACGGGCGGACCGCCCCGTCGGCGGCGAGCGCCCGGCCGGCGTCGAAGAGCGCGAACTGGTCCGGTTCGACCAGGTAGCCGGCGGCGACCACCACCCGTGCGACGTCGCCCCGGCCGATCATCGTGGCCGCGTCCGCGACCGCCGTGCTCGCCGAGACGCAGGCGCTGGTGTAGGTCCGGGTGGGCCCGCCGAGGCCGCACCGGCGGGCCAGGTGCCCGGCTAGCGCCGGCACCTCGACCTCGGCGCCGCTTGCGGCCCCGCCGCCGGGTCCGGTGCGCGGACGGTCGTCGGCGAAGCCGACGGGCTGGGTCAGCGGCCCGCCGTGGGTGGCCAGCAGCAGGGCGGACTCCGCCCGGGCCGCCGCGTCCAGGCCGGCGGCCCGGCACGCCGCGTCGATCGCGTCGGCCAGCTCGTCCGGCAGGGTCCCGACGTCGGGCAGGGTGGCCGCGACGGTCACCCTGCGGCCGGTGGTGTCGAAGCGACGTACCGGCCGGAACGCCGGCGTGCCGGCGAGCACTCCGGCGAGCTGGGCGTCGACGCCCCTGCCCAGGGCGCTGACGGCGTAGCTGCCGACGATCGGTACGGGCTCCCGCTCAGCCATCTGCGGGGCTGGTCAGGGAGGTGCGGAACACCGCCAGGGCGTCGTCGACGGTGCGGATCCCGGCGAGCTGGTCGTCGGTGAGGTCCAGCCGCCGGTCGTAGCGCTGCTCGACAAGGTGCACGAGCCAGGCGAGTTCCATCGAGCCGACCCGGTGCGGCACCTGATCGACGGGTTTCGCGGTCAGTTCGGCGAGCATGCTCACCAGGTCAGCTCGCCCCAGGTCGGGCTGACCGGACATCAGCGGTTGTCGCTGGTCGACCCGGCGACCCGGTCGGCGACCATGCGGGTGAACTCGCCGACCGTCATCAGGGCCAGCTTCTCCGACTCGTCGTCGGCGAACTTCAGGCCGTACCGGTCCTCGACGCGGACGGACAGGTCGGCCAGGGCCAGGGACTCCAGGTCGACCCCGGACGGGCCGAGGGTGGTCTCGTCGTCGATCCCCTCGACGTCGTAGTTCATGTCCTCGAGCTGCTCGATGACGAAGGTGCGGACCTCGTCGCGCATGGCTTTAACCTCTCTTCGTGGGCGAGCTACCGGTGTCCGGTCGGGACACCGTGCACGTGTGGGTCAGCGCTGCCCCCGGCGGTCGGCCGGAGGTGGCGCGCCGGCTGCTGCGGCGGGCGGGGTGCACGCTGCTCGGCCGGGCGGAACGGGAGGTCGGGGTGGGCCGCCGGCCCGACGGGCGGCCCTGGGTGCGGGCCGGTGCCGTGTCGCTGCCGGTCAGCGTCAGCCACGCCGAGGGCGTGGTGGTGGTCGCCGCCCGGCGGGCCGGTCCGGTCGGGGTGGACGTCGAGCGGCGTCGCCCGCTGCCCGCCCTGGCGCTGGCCCACCGCTGGTACGCCCCGCCGGAGGCGGCCTGGCTGGGCGACCTGCCGGACGCCGCCCGGGTCGAGGCGTTCCTGCTGCTCTGGACGGCCAAGGAGGCGGTCGGCAAGGCGTTGGGCCGGGGGCTGCGCGCCGGTGGCCTGCGCCGGCTGATGCCGGTGCCCGAGCACCCGCGCGAGCTGCTGCGCCCCCTGCCCGACCGGGCCGGCGTCCAGGTCGGACACCCGGGGTGCGGTGCCGGGCTGGTGCTGGCGGTCGCGGTCGGCGCCGGGGCGGATCCGGGCGGCCGTGCCCAGGTCGAGGTATCGGTGGTGTTCGAGTAGCGGGCCGGTGCCCGGGTGTTCGCCGAGCGGGCCGGTCACGGGGCCGCCGCCCGCAGCGCGGTGACCGAGCGGACCAGCTTGCCGGTGGTGGTCCGGGGCAACTGGTCGACCAGGTGCAGGGTGCGGGGGCGCTTGTAGCCGGCGAGCCGCTCGGCGAGCAGCTTGTCCAGCACCTCCTCCGACAACGGGCCCTCGGGTTGCACGTACGCGGTGATGCCGTCGTCGTACACGACCACGGCGGCGGCCACCCCGGGCAGCCCGGTGAGGGTGGCCTCGACCTCGGTGAGGTCCACCTTCATCCCGCCGATGGAGACCTGCGAGTCGAGCCGGCCCTTGACGGTGACCAGGCCGGTCGCCGGGTCGACGGTGCCGGCGTCGCGGGTGTGCAGCCAGCCGTCGGCCCAGCGGCTGGGGTCGCTGAGCCCCACGTACGGCGACGCCGGGCAGCTCACCCAGAGCTCGCCGCCGGACTCCCGGACCTCGATGCCGGGGGCGGGGGCGATCGAGGGGCGGTGCCGTCCGTACAGGTCGGTGCCGATCACCCCGACCTCGGTCATCCCGTACATGTTGCCCAGCGGGACGCCGAAGCGGTCGGCGAACGCCTGCGCGGTGGCGGCCGGGACCAGTTCCCCGCCGGTGGTCATGCGCTTGAACTGCGGCAGCGGGCCGTCCGGTCGGGTGGAGGCGAGCAGTCCGATGTGGAAGGGCACGCCGAGCACCGTGGCCGGGGTGTCCTGGGCGGCGACGGCGGCCAGGATCGCGTCGCCGCCGAGCCGCTCCGGCGGGACCAGCTCCACGCCGGCGTGCAGGCCGTAGAGCAGGCCGCCGACCAGGCCGAGCACGTGCACCATGGACGGCAGCAGGATGATCCGCTCCCCGGGCAGCGCCACCCCGTCGATCCGGGTGTAGCGGCGCACCTCGGCGACCAGGTCCGTCGCGGTACGGCCGATCACCTTGGACGGTCCGGTGGAGCCGGAGCTGAGCTGGATCACCGCGTGGCCGCTGGTGGCCGGGGCGTCCGAGTGGGACGTGACGCCCTCGGTGACGTCGACGAAGATCCGCAGCGCGCCGCCGCCGGTGCGCACCGGCGCGACGACCACCTGCGGGGTGAGCCGCTCCAGCGCCCGGTCCACCTCGTGGTCGGTGAGCCGGTGATCGAGCAGCACCGCCTGGGCGCCGGTGCGCCAGGTCGCCAGCAGGTTCACCACGTACGCCAGCGACGGCGGCAACCGCAGCGCGGCGGCGCCACCGGGGAGCAGTCCGGCCGCGGCGAGACGGGCCTGCGCCTCACCCACCAGGCGCCGCAGGGTGCCCCGGTCGACCGGCTCCGGCAGACGAAGACAAACGTCAGTCGAACGCCCTGTTAATAATATTTCGTCGACCCAACCCGGGTCTGTCGCCGTAGAATCTTCCGTCGGACGATCCATGGTCACTGCCGCCCACCGCCCAGCGTCAAATAGGGCGTAATCCGCCCATCAGGTGCGTCTTTCGGGGTGCTGTCGGAACACTACGACAGGCCGGAAAGCCATTGCTAGATGCAAATGGCTAGATCAGAAAGAGCGGCCGGCCGGATTGCCGACACTCGATCGGACAGGCAGGATCGGGCGCGTCCGCCGGGTCGGGACTCCGCCGGCCGAATCGTCGTGCGCCCGGAGTTGACGACGAGGCGCCTCGGCGTCCGGTGACCGCCTCGGGTTCGGCCTTTCGGCCTGGTCACACACCACTCAGTGACGGAGCACGGCTCGGATCCCCGAGATGTGCGCCCCCGGCCGATCCGACCGGAGCGGCGGCGCACCGAGCCCGACGCCGCCCACGCTGCCGGTCGCGACAGGACAGCCGTCGCTACGGTCGCGGCATACGGCACGGCACGATCTGGACAGTTGTCGCTCGAAGCGGACGTGTCGGTCCTCTGCTGGAAATATCCGTACGCTCATCGGGCTTTTCCCGCTCCGGGCTCAGCGGAATCCGCGTGGAAATTGATGACGGAATGACGACAGCCGGGAGAGCGAGCAGAACCGCCGGCATGAGTGATCCCCGGGGGATGCGGTGACACGAGCAGGCACATTGGGCTTGTCAGAGATAGTTGCGGCGCGGATGATGTGAGGCCACCACATGCCGCACCCACGGGGGGAGGTGGTGGGGATGGTAGCCGCAGAAGCATCTGTCGCACACCGCGCCATGGACGGCCGGCGATTCCGGCTCACCGGCCCACTCGACTTCAGCGCGCCGTTCACCTCGGTGGTCGAGCTGGCCATCGCCGGCCGGCGGCACGAGTTCACGGCCGGCTCGGTCGGCCTGGCCGACGAACTGGCACAGGCGCTCGGCGTCGACGACTTCGACGAGAAGCTGACCTATCAGGGCGGCACCCTGTTGACGGCGCGCGCACGGTCGTACGACGCGCAGATCCGGCTGACCGAGGACCGGCTAGTGGCGGCGTGGCGAGGGCGCCGGTACTGCTTCCTCACCCAGTTGTACGGCGCCTCGACCGCGCAACTGCTCGCGATGCTGCGGACACTGCGGATCACGGAGCACGACGACGGCGTCATCGTGCGCCCCGACACCAGGGCCGGCAGCCGGTTCGCGGCGCCGGCGACCGTGCTCAAGCAGGTGCCCGGGCTCGGCCTGCTGGACATGACGCCGCTCACCGCGGAGCGCACGCGACAGCTGCCGTCGTGGCGGGGGTTGCGGACCGGGGCGGGAGAACTCTTCCGGGACACGCTCTCCGACGGCCAGCCCTACTTCGTGCTCGCCGCCGCGGACACCTGGGTGACCGTGCTGCCCCTGGCCGACACGGTGCTCGACCGGGTACCGGACCTGGTGGACCAGCTACGCGTCCAGTCGGCCGAGTAGGCCGTCGTGTCCGCTCTGGTGGCCAGCGTCGCGGCGTACACCGTGCTGCTCACCCTGCTCCTCGCCTGCGGTGAGCACCTTACGAAGCCGGCGGCGCTGTCGACGGCGCTGGCCGCCCACCGGGTGGTTCCCGCGCCGTCCACCGTCGCGGCGGTGGTCATCGCGGCCGAGGGCCTGCTCGGCGTGGCCGGAGTCGTCGCCCTGCTCCGCGATGACGGTGGCCGGCTGCTGGGCGTGGTCCTGGCCGGCAGCGTCGCGCTGCTCGGCACGTACGCGGGTTACGGCCGGTACGTCCGGTCGACCGGGCGGGCCGTCCCCTGCGGGTGCTCGCGGGTCGAAGTACCGATGACCGGCTGGGTGGTGGCGCGGGCGTCCACGCTCGCCGGCCTGGCTCTGCTCGGATCACTGCTGTCCGGCGCGGTCGTGCCGGTGGGGCGGGCCGGCACCTCACTCACCATCGTCCTGCTCGCCGCGGCGACGTTCACCGCGCTCCTGGCGCACCTGCCCGCCGCCATGCACGACCCGACCCCGGATCGGCCGGCGGCCGGGGTGACCCGAGGAGGCGTACCCGGATGAGTTTCCAGACGAGCGCGCTGATCCTGAGCTGGATCGCGATCCTGCTGCTGGCCCTCGTGGTGTCCGGCCTGGTACGTCAGGTGCACGCCCTGTCCACCGGCACCGTCGGCCGCCCCGGGTCCGTCGGCCTGCGGCCCGGCTCGCCGGCGCCCCGGTTCCGCGACCTGGCGCCGCCGTCCCCGGCCACCCTGGTCCTGCTCTTTCTGGATCCCGGCTGCGCGACCTGCGACCACCTGCTCGACGCGGCCGCCGAACACACCCGACGGACCGATGTCGTGCTTCGGGTCCTCTACCGGGACTCCGTCCCGCCACGAGCGGCGGACCTGCCGATGACCGTCCTCGGCGCGCAGGCGGACCTGTTCGACCGGTACGACGCGATCGCCACCCCGTTCGCGGTCGTGATCGACGCGACCGGCCGGATCCGACGGTCCGAGCCGGTCGGCTCCGCGGTGGCGCTGCGCCACCTGCTCGACGAGGTCGACAACCTGTCCGGCGACGACACCGTCCACTCGATTCGACGGGGAGGCCCGCGATGACCACTCTCGACGCGGTGCCCGCGCTGCGGGGAACGGACCCGGGTACCGGCACCGCGTCCCGGCGGCGGCCGCGGGCGAGCCGGACCAGGAGTGGCCTGACCATGTCCTGGGCGCTGTCCCGCCGCACAGTGCTACAGGCCGGCACCGCGCTGGGCATGGCCGCGCTGAGCATCTTCCCGGCCGCCCGCCGCGCCTACGCCGACGGATACGACATCTACGGCAGCTGCCCGAGCTACGCCAGCGACCAGAACTGTTCGCCCGGCTGCGGTCCGAGCCCGATCTTCGCCGCCGCCTGCAACACCAGCGGGACGAACACGGGCTTCCACAAGAACGACGGCACCACCTGGAAACTGCGGCCGAACCAGTGCTACGCCGGCACGTACGACGGCTGGCTGTGGCGCTACCAGGGCGCGTGCGGCGCGTGCGCCTGCTCGGTGGAGCGCCGCTGCCACGACGGGTACCGACAGACCAGCTCGGGCTGGGTGCGGTCGATCTGCCGCTGGAACACCGACTGCGGCTGCCTGACCTCGGTCGGCTGGCCCAGCACCAGGCGTGGCCAGGCCGGCCCGAACGTCTACACGGTGCAACACCTGCTGACCGCGTGGCACTATTCCGCCACTGTGGACGGCGTCTTCGGCAGCGGCACCGAGACCAGGGTGAAGCAGTTCCAGTCGGCCCGGGGAATCCCGGCGACCGGCGTCGTCGACGCCCAGACCTGGCCCGTCCTCGTGGCGACCGTGTCGGCCGGCGGAATCACGCTGAGCCGGGAGGTCGACCCCCGGGCGCGGCTGCCCATCGTCGGGGCCACCGTGCACCGTCCGTACGCCGGGCACGTCGTGCGTGGCGTGCAGCGGCAACTCAACAAGCACGCGTACGGGCTGGCCGTCGACGGGGTCTTCGGTTCGGGGACGGAATCCGCGGTACGGGACTTCCAGCGGCAGAACGGGCTCGCCGTCAACGGCGTCGTGGGGCAGAGCACCTGGCGTACGCTCACCGGCGGCGCCGTATGACGGGTCAGTCGCCACCCGTACGACCCGTTCGGCGGCTGCGCCGCTGGGCCACCGACCCGCTCGTACCCGTCCTGCTGCTCACCGCCGGTGCGCTGCTCGCCGCCACCGCCGGGCACGCGCTCACCTGGGCGGTGGTCGGCGGGCTGGCCGGCTACACGCTCTCCGGCTCGGTTTGAACCCGCAACAGCGCGTACGCGCTGGCCTCGCCCGGGCGGCGAGATCGGAATCCGCAGGGAGAGCTCCTCACCCTGTTCGTCCTCGGGCTGCTCGCCGGTGGCCTGCTCAGCGGGGTGGTCCTCGGGACGCTCTCCGGGCTGTCGGCGCCGCTGCCGGTGTCCTGGCGCTACGCGGCCGTCGTGGCGGTGGCACTGCTCGGAGTGCTCCGGGACGCCAAGGTGGTGAGCATCCCCCTGCCGCAGAATGCCCGTCAGGTGCCGCAGGACGTGCTGCGGCCCAGCCCGCGGCGCGGAGCCCTGCGATTCGGCTTCGAACTCGGCACCGGCGTGCGGACGTACCTGTCGGCCACCGCCCCGTACGTGCTCGCGGTCGCGGTTCTGCTCGCCGGTCAGCGCCTGCAGCTCGCCGCACTCGCCGGTGTCGGCTTCGGCGCGGGGCGCGCCGCCACCCCGCTCATCCGCCGCGCCTCCGGGGCGGTCGAGGGCTGGGACGCCGACCTGCCCGCACGACTTCGCACCATCACCGTCACCGGGTGCGCCGCGCTCGCCGCCGCCTTCGGCCTGCTCTTCCTGCACCAGTTGTAGCCACGGCAACTCACCCTTCACCGCTGAGCGTTGAGAAATCCGACGGCGGTGGCGGTCCACCAGCCGGCCTGGGAGGTCACCATGACCAGGGTCGCCGCCAGCAGGACCCCGCGCGGTGGGGCGTTTCCGTCCAGTTCCGCCAACCGCTCCTGCACCTGCCGCGCGCAGAGACCATTGATCGCCACGGCCAACACCGCGACCAGCTTGACGACGGTCCACGGTGCGGACGTGTCGGGGGCGAGAACCAGACCGCTGGCCGTCAGGCCACCCAGGCCGAGCCAGACCGGCGTGTGGACGCCGTACGCGACCTGCACGACGGTCGCCAGCTCCCGACGTCGGAGCAGCCACATCAGCGCGAACCAGTCCAGCGTCAACACCGCGCCGAAGCCCAGCACCATCGCGGCGAGGTGGGCGAAGAGCGCGACCTGCCGGACGCTAGCGCTGGTGCGCAGATGCGGGGCGACAAGGAAGATCGCCGTCCAGACAACCAACAGGGCCAGGAGGTAGCACGTGGTCCGGCGCCAGGGCCGGGAGCGGTGCAACCGGGTGACGGGGGCGCTCCCATCCAGAGCTGACATGGCACTCTCCGCAGGTCGGAACCGTCGTACGTCGGGGTGTCCCGAGGTGGTTGCGCGCTTTCCGGGTACGCCCCGTCCGACCCACCGGCCGGGGGGCGAGGTCGGTGGATGACGCCGGAGGGGCGTGGGCGGGCCGTGCACCGCGCCGGCCCGCCCACCCGACGTCCGTCGACCGCGCCGTCAGCCCGTCGCGATCCAGCCGGTCATGATGCCCATGACGTCCTCGTGAGGATGGTCGGCGACGTAGTGGGCCGCGACCTCCAGGACATCACCCCGGCGGATGGTCGTGATCGGAGAGCCGGTGCAGGGTGGGGCGCTGGAGATCTCGGGGTTGCCGTGGGGGTCGATGAACTCCGGTGAACCACCTGACACCACGGTGACCGCGCATATTCGTTGACCGGTGGTGACGTTGGTGGTCGTGATGGTCCTGCCGCCGTGGTGCAGGTGACCCTTCAGGTAGACGATCCGACCGTTCACCGTCGACGTCCACCGTGCGGTTCGGGTGGTACTTCCGGCGGGGACGTCGAAGGTGGGGTTGAGGCAGCTGACCACGTCCAACCACATCGGGGTGACCGGCGTCAGTCGCCGCGCGGCCTCACCGGTGACGTAGGTGTACTCGAGGGAGATGTAGACGGTCTTCTCCTCGTGGGCATGGTTCATCAGGTCGTACACCATGCTCCAGCGGTCGCCCGAGTCGATCCGCATGCCGTAGCCGGCGGGCAACGTCACCGGGGTCCGTTCGTTGCCCGTCGAGAACACGCGTTTCGGACCCAGCCCGCCGAGACGGCACACCAGGTCCGGCTCACCGAGCTGGCCGATGACCGCGTGGTGCAGCATCGGACCGGTGTTGACGTTCGCGTTCCGGCCGTCCTCGTACACCAGGTTCGGCTTGATCGCCGTCACCATGCACTGCACGCACGGCTTGGCGATGTTGAGGTCCAGTCGGTTCCCGGTGGTCCCCATCTCGTCGTGGGTGTGGCCGGTGGCGGCGGGAAGAGTCCACGGACCGTACCGGATGGTCCTCGTCTCAGTCACGTCGACCTGCTGCTCGCGACTGTCCCCGGCGCTCGCCACCGGGATGTCGACGACCGTGGTACCGGCGACGGCGACCGCGAGAGCCACTGTCAACGTCAGCCTACGGACAGACATCACGTCCTCCTTCGGTTGGCTGCCCCAAACGGCACCACATCCGGACATATATGGCTACTGACCGTTCGGTAACTGCCTGCTGACAGAATGGCCACCGCAACGATCGATGTCAATGGATGGCGAGCCGGCTTCCGGGTCGCGCCTGGTGCGGGGCAGGGTGCTACGACATCGCCGCTGACGGCACGCACCGGTGCCCGGCTCGCACCCGAGCCTGAAGTCCGGCCTGCCTACGCCCGGTCCTCGTCCACCGGCAGCCCATGATGGCGGGCGAGCGCCAGCAGGGCGACGCACAGCTGCTGTACGGGCAACGGCGTCACCGGACCGTCGAACCAGCGCGCGATCGCGGTCCCGCCGACCACGCTCAGCATGAAACGGGCGAGTTCGTCGGCGACGGCCGGGCGGTCGGCGAGGCCGAAGACGTGGCCGAGCGAATCGGTGGCCCACTGCCGCAGGTCCAACCGGTACTGCCCCAGTTCCGCGATGGCCGCGGCGCCCATGCCCTCCTCGAGCATGCCGAGACCGAGCAGCAGCCGTAGGTCGTGCGGATGATGCTCGAAGGCGGCGCTGGCGCCGTCGAGGAACGCGGTGAGCCGCTCCCGCACCGTGTCGCCGGCCGGCCGGGCCCCCGGGAGCGAGCCGACGAGGTACTGGCGGGCACGGCGGAGCACGGCGAGGTAGATCCCGTCCTTGCTGCCGAAGTGCCAGTAGATCGAGCTGACCGGCGCCCCGGAGGCGGCGGAGATCTTCGAAATGGAGGCACCGGCGTAGCCGAGCCGCGCCATCAGTGCCGTGGCGGCGTCGAGAATCGCGTCGCGGGAGGGCACCTGGGCGCCGTGGAGGGCGGCGTCCTGCATGGCCTCGAGCGTAGTGCCGCGGCCCGTCACCGGCCTGCTCCGCCGGAGGGTCACCTGATCCGGATCCGCGATCGACGGCACCGTCCTCAGTGCGCGCCCCCGAGGTTGAGCACCACGACGCCGGCGATGACCAGGCCGACGCCGACCACCTTGGTCACGCTCAGCGGCTCGCCGAGGAAGACCGCGCCGATGGCCACGATCGCCGCGGTGCCGAGCCCCGACCACACGGCGTACGCCACCCCGACCGGGATGTCCCGCACCGCCAGGGCGAGCAGCAGGAACGCCGCCAGGTACGACCCGGCGAGGCCGAGCGTCGGCCAGAGCCGGGTGAACCCGTCGGTGGCCTTGAGCAGGCTGGTGCCGAACACCTCGGCGGAGATCGCGAGCAGCAGGAACAGGTACGCCATGCCCGCGATCCTCCGCCATCCCGGCCGGCGGCGGGTCACCTCGGGCGCGGGTGGGCACGACCACCGCGCGGCGACCGGCGCCGGCGCAGCCGTGGTCCCTACTCCCCCGCCGCTCTCGGCGCCGGTGGCGCCCCGCGCAGCACCAGCGCGCTGTTGAACCCGTCGAAGCCGCGCGCGCCCACCAGGGCGACCCGGTTGCGCGGCTGCCGGGGCGTACGCAGGAAGTCCAGCTCGCAGCCGGGCGCCGGCTCACGAGGGCCGGCCGACGCGGGCAGCACGTCGTGCCGGAAGGCGAGCAGCGCGGTGGCCACGTCCAGCGCCGACCCGCCCTGGTGGGCCCGGCCGGTCAGCGGCTTCTGGGTGGTCACCGGCGGTGGCCGGTCACCGAAGACGGCGCGCAGCGCCTCGGCCTCGCCGCGGTCGTAGCGGGGCACCCCCAGCGCGTCGGGCAGCACCACGTCCACCTCGTCGGCGGTGACGCCGGCCCGGTCCAGGGCCAGCCGCATCGCCCGGGCGTACTGGTCCGGGTCGCCGGCGGTGTCGGGGCCGGTGTGCGCGGCGTCGTGGGTGGCCCCCCACCCGCTGACCTCGCCGTAGATCCGGGCGCCTCGGGCCAGCGCGTGGCCCAGCTCCTCCACCACGAAGACCGCCCCGCCCTCGGCGGGCACGTACCCGCCGGCCGAGCGGTCGAACGGCCGGTACGCCGTCTCCGGGTCGGCGGCGTCGCTGAGCAGCCCGGAGCGCAGCTGGCAGGCCAGCGCGTACGGGCTCAGCGGGCACTCGGTCGCCCCGGCGATCACCACCGGGGTGCCCCGGCGCACGGTGCGCACCGCGTGGGCGAGGCTGTCCAGGCCGCCGGCGGTCTCGGCGACCAGCACCCCGCACGGTCCCTTGAACTGGTGGTGGATGGAGAGCTGTCCGACGCTGGCGGCGTAGAACCAGGCGATCGACTGGTACGCCCCGACGGTGCGGGTCGCCCCGCCCCAGAGCCGTTGCAGCTCCCGCTGCCCGAACAGGTTGCCCCCCGACGAGCTGGCCAGGGTGACCGCCCACCCGTACGGATCGGGGGCCCGCTCGGGCAGGCCGGCGTCGGCCAGCGCCAGCCGGGTGGCGGCGAAGCCCAGGTGGGTCCACCGGTCGGTCTGCACCAGCTGCCGGTTGTCGGCGTACGCCGCCGCGTCGAAGTCGGCCACCTCGCCGGCGACCCGGGTCGGGTAGCTCGCCGGGTCGAACAGGGTGATCGGGCCGGTGCGCCGGATGCCGTCGCGCACCGTGCGCCAGTGCGCGTCGACGCCGATGCCGCTGGGCGCCACCACCCCGATGCCGGTGACCACCGCCCGGGCGCGCACCCCGCCCGGGCCGGTCACGCCGCCACCGCCAGCCGGCGGAAGAGCATCGCGGACTGGAAGCCGCCGAAGCCGCTGCCCACCGAGAGCGCCACGTCCACCGGCGTCTCCCGGGCCACGTTGGGCACGTAGTCCAGGTCGCACTCCGGGTCCCGGGTGGCCCAGTTGGCGGTGGGCGGCACCACGCCGTACTCGATCGCCAGGGCGCAGGCGGCCATCTCGATCGAGCCGATCGCGCCGAGCGAGTGCCCGACCATGCTCTTGATCGAGCTGACCGGCACCCGGTACGCGGCCTCGCCGAGCGCCCGCTTGAACGCCGCCGTCTCGTGCCGGTCGTTCTGCCGGGTGCCGGAGCCGTGCGCGCTGATGTAGGAGACGTCCGACGGGGACAGCCGCGCCTGGCGCAGCGTGTCGCTGATGGCCAACGCCATCTCCACCCCGTCGGGCCGCAGCCCGGTCATGTGGAAGCCGTTGCTGCGGCTGGCGTACCCGGCCAGTTCGCAGTAGACGTGCGCGCCGCGCCGGCGGGCGTGTTCCCACTCCTCCAGCACCAGCACCGCGGCGCCCTCGGCGAGGACGAAGCCGTGCCGGTCGGCGTCGAACGGCCGGGAGGCGTGCGCCGGGTCGTCGTTGTCCGGGCTGGTCGCCTTGATCGCGTCGAACGAGGCGACGGTGACCGGGGAGATGGGCGAGTCGGCGGCACCGGCGAGCACCACGTCGGCCTCGCCGTCGACGATCAGCTGGTGGGCGTACCCGATGGCGTCGATGCCGGAGGTGCAGCCGGTGGAGATCACCTGGGCGGGGCCGTGCAGCCCGTGCCGGCAGGCCACGTCGGCGGCCAGGCTGCTCGGCACCAGGGCCGCATAGAGGTACGGCCCGCCGAGGGCGTGGTCGACCAGCCAGTGCCGGCCGGAGTCGCTGACCCGGACGTACTCCTGTTCCAGGGCCATGGTGCCGCCGACGGCGGTGCCGAGCACCACCCCGGTCACCTGCCGGTCGGCGTCGGTGAGGTCCAGGCCGCTGTCGGCCAGGGCCTCGGCGGAGCAGGCCAGGGCGAACTGCACGTACCGGTCGGCGCGCTGCCGTTCGGCGAGGGTGAGCCCGGCGGCGTCGGCGTCGAAGTCGCACTCGGCGGCGATCTGGGAGCGGAACGGCGACGGGTCGAAGAAGCTGATCCGCCTCGTCGCCGTCCGCCCCTCGGTGACGGTCTTCCAGAACCTGTCCCGGGTGGCGCCGCCCGGCGCGACCACCCCGACGCCGGTGACGACCGTGCGGCGCCCGGTCACGACGCGCCCCGCTGCTCGACCAGTTCGGTGTCCACATGGCCGAGTTCCGGGCGGGGTGCCAGCGGGCCAAGGTGGAAGACCACCTCGGCGGACTCGTCGCCGGTGTTGCGCAGCCGGTGCCGGACGTTGCGGGGCACGAACAGCGCCTCGCCGGCCGCCAGCTCCACCGGCTCGTCGTCCAGGTCGACGGTGATGGCCCCCCGCGCGACGTACAGGAACTCCTCGCTGTAGGGGTGGTAGTGCTCGGCGATCCGCTCGCCGGACGCCAGCGCCGCCACCCCCATGAAGCCCGACGTGCTGCCGACGGTCTTCGGACCGAGCAGCACCCGCAGTTCCCCGCCGCGCCGCCGGTCGGCGGTCACGTCGCGGGCGGCGACCAGCCCGGTGGTGATCTCACTCATCGTCGCCTCCCGCGTACGCCCGCTCGATGCGCTCCTTGATGACGGCCAGCTGGACCCGGCTGTTGGCGTTGATCCGGGCGGTCATGCCGGCGTTGTCCACCGGCGCGGTCGGCTTCATCGCGAAGTCCTGCACCCAGGTCATCCGGACGCCCTCGGGTTCCTCGGTGTAGCGCCAGTGGATGCGCATGTACTCGAACGGCCCGGTCTCCACCCGGTGCGCCCGCACCTGGCGGCTGGCCGGGTCGGTGGTGCGTTCGCTGACCCAGCTCCAGGCGATCCCGTTCTCGTCGGGGTGCATGGTGAGCCGGAAGCGGACGGTGTCGCCCTCGCGGTGCAGGATCTCCACCGCGGCGTACTCGGTGAACAGGTCGGTCCAGTGCGCCACGTCGTTGGTGATCTCCCAGACCAGCGGCAGGGGCGCGGCGATGACGGTGCTGTTCTCGGTGTGCCCGGGTGGCTGGGCGCGGCGGGCGACCAGGTCGGCGACGGCGGGGATGCTGAGCTGCCCGGCCTGCTCGGGGATCTGCACCCGCCACCGGTCGGCCACCACGGCGGAGAGTTCCAGCAGGGCCAGCGAGTCCATGCCCAGCTCCTCCAGGGAGGCGGCGGGGGCGCGGGCGGCCGCGTCGGCGTCCAGGCCGCAGTGCGCCACCAGGATGTCGGTGATCTCGGTGGTGAGCGGCTGGCCGTGGGTGACGGTCATCGGGTCCTCCTCGGAAGCGGTCAGGACTGGTCGGTGGCCGGTGCCGCGGTGGCGGCGACCGGACGGGCGGTGGGGCGGGGTCCGGGTGCGGTCCCGCCGGGCCGTGCCGGGAGCGCGGCCCCGACGACGGCGGGACGCGCGGCCGGATGCGGGGTGGGGGGCGACGGGGGTGGTGGCGCGGCCGGGGCCGCCGGTGCACCGGCCGCGCGCCGCGCCGCGCCAGCCCCGGGCGGCGACGCCGGGGGCGCCGCCGGCTCGGCCGGCAGGTCCGCCTCGGGTGGCGGGGTGGGTTCGGGCGCGACGGCGGCCGCTGCCGCCGGGCCGGTCCGGGTCGGCTGCCGGTCGGCGAGCAGGCGGTCGACCAGGGAGGTGGTGTAGCGGCCCTTGCGGAAGGCGGGGTCGTCGAGCACCCGCCGGACGAACGGGATGGTGGTGCGCACCCCCGGCCCGGCGATGTCGAACTCCTCCAGGGCGCGTTCCAGCCGGTTCAACGCCAGCTCCCGGTCCGGCGCCCAGACCGCCACCTTGGCCAGCAACGAGTCGTAGTACGGCCCGACCAGGTAGCCGGGGTGCCCGTGGGTGTCGACCCGGGTGAACGGGCCGCCGGGCGGCAGGAAGCGCTCCAGCCTGCCCGGGGTCGGCGCGAAGTCGCGGTCGGGGTCCTCGACGTTGACCCGGCACTCCACCGCCACCCCGTGTGGCCGGACGTCCTCCTGCCGCAGCCGCAACGGCAGCCCGGCGGCGATGTGCAGCTGCTCGTGGACCAGATCGATCCCGGTGATCATCTCGGTGACCGGGTGTTCGACCTGGATCCGGCAGTTGATCTCCAGGAAGTGGAACGCCTCCTCGGCGTCCACCAGGAACTCCATCGTGCCGGCGCCGGTGAAGCCGACCTCGAGCGCGCCGCGCAGGGCGGTCTCGGCGATCGTCTCCAGCGTCCGGGCGGACAGCGCCGGCGCGGGGGCCTCCTCCACCAGCTTCTGGTGCCGCCGCTGCACCGAGCAGTCCCGGGTGCCCAGGTGCACGCCGTTGCCGTGCCCGTCGCAGAGCAACTGCACCTCGACGTGCCGGGCCTCGGTCAGGTAGCGCTCGACGTACACGCGGTCGTCGCCGAAGGCGGCCTGCGCGGCCGCGCGGGTCCGCGCGTACGCCCGGGGCAGCTCGGCCGGGCACCGGACCACGGTCATCCCCCGGCCGCCGCCGCCGGCCGCCGCCTTCACGATCACCGGGTAGCCCACCTCGGCGGCGACCTCGGCGGCCCGTTCGGCGGTCGGCACCGGGCTGACGCTGCCCGGCGGCAACGGCAGCCCCGCCCGGCTCATCAGCGCCCGGGCCGAGGACTTGTCCCCGAGCGCGGCCATCACCTGCGGCGGCGGGCCGATGAAGACCAGCCCGTTGTCGGCGCAGATCTCGGCGAAGTCGGCGTCCTCGGAGAGGAACCCGTAGCCGGGGTGCACGGCCTGCGCCCCGACCAGGCGGGCGGCCTCCACGATGGCGGCGGCGTTGAGGTAGCTGCGCCGACTCGACGCCGGTCCGATCAGGACCGCCTCGTCGGCCAGCCGGACCGGGGTCGAGTCGGCGTCCGCAGTGGAGTAGACCACCGCCGTCCGCACGCCCAGTTCCCGGCAGGCGCGCAGCACCCGCAGCGCGATCTCACCCCGGTTGGCGATGAGCACCTTCTCGAACATCCCCACCACCTCAGGCCGGGTCCAGCGCGACCAGCGGCTGGTCGTACTCCACCGGTCGACCGTCGTCGACCAGGACCTCGGCCACCCGGCCGGCCCGCTCGGCGGTCACCTCGTTCATCAGCTTCATCGCCTCGACGATGCCGACCACCTGCCCGGGCCGGACCAGGTCACCGACGGTGACGAAGGGCGCGGCACCGGGCTCGGGCGCCCGGTAGAAGGTGCCGACCATCGGCGAGCGCACCTCGATCCGGCCGGCCGGCGGGGCGGGCCGGGGGGCCGGCGGCGGGGCCACGGGGGCCACCGCCGCGGCGTCGGGGGCGCGGCCGGTCTCCGTCGCGGCGACCCCCTGCCCGGCGGCGGCTTCGTGCCACTCCACCTCCAGCACCGTGTCGCCGCTGCGCAGCCGCACCCGGCGTACCGGGCCGGCGACCTCGGCGACGAGCTGCCGGGCGTGCCGGCGTAGGCCGGCCAGCACGGCGTCCACCTCGTGCGCCGCCTCCGCGCCGTCGGCGGCCGACGGCGCGCCGGCCGGGACCGTCCCGGCGCTCACCGGGCACCCGCCCGGGTGCCGGCGCGGGCCGCGCCGAAGCGCCGGAAGCGCTGGCGACGGCGGCGCACGAGGGTGGCGGGCGGCACGTCGAGCAGCGGCAGCAGGTGCGCCAGCACCGCCTCCCGCAGCGCGCGGGCGGCCGCCTCCGGGTCGTGGTGCGCCGCCGGGACCGGCTCGGGGACGAGGTCGTCGA
This sequence comes from Micromonospora sp. L32, assembly GCF_052068055.1. Lineage (NCBI taxonomy): Bacteria > Bacillati > Actinomycetota > Actinomycetes > Micromonosporales > Micromonosporaceae > Micromonospora > Micromonospora sp. L32. The sequence goes on from NZ_JBQHDD010000005.1 coordinate 35,858, forward strand.
CGACGCCGAGCCGGCACAGGTCGGGGGCGGTGAGCCGCAGCGCGCGGGCGGCCTGCGGAGCGGCCCCCCGGTCCGGCCAGAGGATGGCCGCGCAGCCCTCCGGGCTGATCACCGAGTAGACGGCGTGCTGGAGCATCAGCACCCGGTCGGCGACGGCCAGCGCGAGGGCCCCGCCGCTGCCGCCCTCACCGGTGATCACCGCGACCACCGGGGTGGGCAGCATGCTGAGGGAGAGGATGTTCTCCGCGATCGCCGCCGCCTGCCCCTGCTCCTCCGCGCGCACGCCCGGGTCGGCCCCCGGGGTGTCCACCAGGGTGACCACCGGCAGGCCGAGGCGGGCGGCGAGCCGCATCAGCCGCAGCGCCTTGCGGTGCCCGGCCGGGCTGGCCATGCCGAAGTTGCGGGCCACCAGCTCGCCGGTGGTGTGGCCCTTCTGGTGGCCGATCACCATCAGGTGCCGGCCGTCGAGGCGGGCCAGGCCGCCGACCACCGCCGGGCAGTCCCCGCCCAGCCGGTCGCCGTGCAGCTCGACGAACCCCTCGAACGCGGTGTCCAGGTAGTCCAGTGTGGTCGGCCGGCCGGGGTGCCGGGCCAGCCGAACCGTCTCCCAGGCGTCGGCCGGCGGCGCGGCGTCGACCACCGGCGGATCCGCGACGGCGGCCGGGCGCGCGGCGGGGGCGGGCTCCTGCCGGGGTACGGCGGGACGCAGCCCCGGGCGGCGGCCGGCCCGGGCGGCGGCGAGCAGCGCCACCAGCCGCCCGCGCAGGGCGTGCCGGGGCACCACCATGTCCACCTGCCCGTGCCGCAGCAGGAAGGCCGCGGTCTGGAAGCCCTCCGGCAGCTCCCGGCCGGTGACCTGGCGGATGACCCGGGGACCGGCGAAGCCCATCCGGGCGCCGCTCTCGGCGAGCACCAGGTCGGTGTTGGTGGCGAACGACGCCGCCACTCCCCCGTACGTCGGATCGGTGAGCACGCTGACGGTGAGCAGCCCGGCCTCGCGCAGCGCGGCGATCGCCTGGCTGACCGTGGCCATCTGCATCAGCGACAGCGCGCCCTCCTGCATCCGCGCCCCGCCGGAGGCGGTCACCAGGACCAGTGGGACCGCGTCCTCCAGCGCCCGCTCCGCCGCCCGCGTGATCAGCTCACCGACGGCGGCGCCGAGGCTGCCGCCGAGGAACCGGAAGTCCATCACGGCCAGCGCGCACGGGTGCCGGCCGATGGTCGCGGTGCCGCAGACCACCGCCTCGGCCAGCCCGGTGCCGGCCCGGGCCGCGCTGAGCCGGTGCGGGTACGACAGCACGTCGACGAAGTCGATCGGGTCCACCTCGGCCGCCCGGTCCGGCAGCGGGGTGAACGACTCCGGGTCCACCAGCTGGCGCAGCCGCTCGGGGGCGGCGAGCCGGGCGTGCTCCCCGCACTCCGGACAGACGTCCAGGTTGCGGCGCAGCCGCTTGCGGTACAGCAGCGAGGCGCAGCCGGCGCACCGGGACCACAGCTCCCCCTCCCGGGGGGCGGTGGCGGTCACGGCCGCCGCCCGACGGGGGCGTCCGCGTCGAAGCGGTAGAAGCAGTGGGCCATCGCGTCGCGGGGCTCCCGCCAGGTCGGCAGGTACGGCGAGATGTACGGGCGCAGCCGCGCGCTGACCCGCTGGAACTCCGGATGCCCCCGGGCCGCCTCGACCGCGCCCGGCGTCGGTGCCTCCGTCTCCAACAGGTGCACGTAGAGGTCGTGCAGCCGGTAGAGCGAACGGTGCCGGACACCGACCAGGCGCGGCAGCTCCGTCGCGTCGGACTCGGCGAAGATCTCGGCGACCTGCGCCTCGGCGCTGGGTACCACCTTCGCGACGATCAGCGAACGGTCCATGGATGGGCCTCCCCCCACGGCCGCCGGCGCGGTGTGGACCGCGCCGCGAGCCGGACGACTGCCGACACGATGCGCGCGGCGGCGTCACCCCGGCGTCACCGGCGGGCACCGACCGACGCTGTCGCATCGTGACGGTGCGTTGACGCAATCTGTGTATCCGCTGTGCGGCGCAAGGGCCGCGACCACGGCGTGCGCACAGTTCAGAAGGGGTTTCATGGTTGAGCGTGGCGAACGCCGGACGGAACCTCGACATTGACCGAGAGTGACCACAATTGATAATCTTCGTCACGGTCAGCCCGGTGGCCGTGGCCACACCGCCACGGCGCAGCGACCCGACAGTGCGGTCACGGGTGCCGCACCGGGACACACGAGGAGTCGGGACGCGCGTTCCGCAGGGGGTGCCGCCGTGGCCGCTGATTCGTCCATGCCGACGACCGGGCGCCCACCCGGCACGGACATCTCGCTGCACCTGCTCGGCGGCTTCCGGCTGCTGCACGGCGACACCCCGATCGTGGTCCCCCGCGGGCTGCAACGGGTCATCGCGCTGATCGCGCTGCGCCCGGGCGCCACCCGCAGCCACCTCGCGGGCCTGCTCTGGCCGGACGCGCCGGAGGACCGGGCGTTGTCCTCCCTGCGCACGGCCCTCTGGCGGCTGCGCCAGGACCCGTGCTGCCCCTTCACGACCGCCGGCGACACGGTGCGACTGGACCAGGTCGTCCGGGTCGACGTCGACGCGCTGGTCGGCACGGCCGACCGGGTCCGCCACGGTGAGGACCCGTCCGCCGCGCTCGCCGCCGGCCGGCACGACCTGCTCCCCGGCTGGTACGACGACTGGGTCCTCGCCGACCGCGAGCGGCTGCGCCAGCTGCGCCTGCACATGCTGGAGGACCTGGCCGGCCACCACCTGGCGGCCGGCCGGCACGGGGAGGCGCTGCAGGCCGCGCTGGAGGCGATGGCCGCCGAGCCGCTGCGGGAGACGCCGCACCGGCTGGTGGTGCGCATCCACCTCGCCGAGGGCAACGCCTTCGAGGCGGTGCACGCCTTCTACGTCTACCGCGACCTGCTGCTACGGGAGCTGCGGCTGGAGCCCTCCGCGGCGATGACCGCGCTGCTCGACGACACCCTCGCGCCGATCCGCGACGCCACCCGGGAGCGGCCCGGCCCCCCTGGTCGACCGCCGGCCGCCCGGGTCGCGCCCCAGGGCGGCTGACCGCCGTCACCGCCGGCGCGGCACGCGTGACGGTCAGGTGACAGCCGTCCCGGCAGGGTGTGCCGCACAGCAGTCCGTGGGCTCCGACCTCGACGGAGCGCCACCGGCGAGAGGGGTCCCATGAGCCGTCTACTGATCGTCAGCAGGATCCTCCCGGGCTCGGAGGGCCGGGTGGCGCAGATCTTCGCCGAATCCGACGCCACCGAACTGCCCGCCCTGACCGGCGTCCGGCACCGGTCCCTGTACTGCCTGCACGACCTGTGCATCCACCTGATGGAGACCGAGGACGTGGACCCGGACGCGCTGGCCGGGGCCCGCAACCACCCGCTGTACCTCCAGGTCAACGAGCGGCTCTCCGCGCACACCTCCCCGTACCTGCCGACCTGGCATTCCCCCCGGGACGCCATCGCCGGCTGCTTCTACCGCTGGGACGCCGCCGACGTCCCGGCGCCGCGCCCGGCCGGGTGAGCGGGCGGACGCCGAAGAGGACGAGCCGCCCCGGCCGGGTCCGACGACGGCACCTCGTCGCGGCCGGCCGGGTCCACCCGCTTTCCGTACCGTCGGTCATCCCGCCGCCACCCGCCGACACCGTGCATCCCACCTGCGTCGCGATGACCCATCCTCCCTGTCGTCCGCCATACGCGTGTGCGAAGCTGCCGGCGAGTTTTCTTCGTGACTTTCACCGACGTATGCAAGAGGGAGGTTTGCCGTGCCGTCGACTTTCGGGCAGTGGCTGATCGTGATCCTGGCCCTGGTGCTGGGCGGAGCCGGGGGCTGGGTGGCCCGCGGCCGGCAGGCCGCGGCGACCGCCGAGCGGCCGGAGCCCATGGTGGAGGGTGACCCGGTCGTCGGGCTCTCCGAGGAGGAGAAGGCCGAGGCCACGGTGACCGCCACCGTCGACACCCCCCAGCCGGCGGCCACCGTCGACGTCGCGCCGGCGCCCGCCGCCGTGATCGACGCGCCCGCCCCGCACGACCTCGACGCAACGCCGGCCGCCGCGTCCCTGGCCGCCAGCCACACCCCGCTGGCCGTCGACGAGGACACCGCCGCGTCGGACACCGTCGCCGGCCCGGTCGACGTGGCCGCCGCCGGGACCGACGTGGCGGCCGATCACACCGACGCGCTCGACGACCGCACCGACGCGTTCGACGACCGGATCGACGTCGCCGTCGAGGCCGACGAGGAGCGGACGGTGGAGCCGGTCGGCGTCGCGCAGGGCGACCCCGACACCACCGCCACCGCCCACGAGGTGGACGCCGAGCCCGTCGCCCCCGCCGCGCCGGTCGAGGCCGTCGCCCCGGCCGAGGTCGAGGCTCCGGCCCCGGCCGAGGTCGAGGCAGCGGAACCGGTGATCCCCGCTCCCCGCCGTGCGCTGGATGACGAGGCGCCGGTCGCGTCCGACGAGCCGGCGACCGCCGACGCGGACATCGTGGCCACGCCGGACGCCGAGACGGCGGACGACTTCCGCCGGATCCAGGGCGTGGGGCCGAAGATGGCCGCCGCGTTGCAGGCCGCGGGGATCCGCACCTACCGCCAGCTGGCCGAGCTGGACGAGCCGGCGCTGCGCGAGACCATCCGGGCCGCCGGGCTGCGTGCCGCGCCGAGCGTGGCGACCTGGCCGCAGCAGGCGAAGCTGCTGGCCGGTGCCGGCGCCGAGGCCGGTGCGGTACTGCCCGAGCCGGCCGCCGACCAGGCCTGAGCACCACGTGGGCCGGTGTCCGCGCCGAGGCGCGGACACCGGCCCACACCGTCTGCCCCGGACCGTCACCGACCCGGGGCGGCGTACTCCTCGACGATGGCCGCGAGCGTATGCCGGGCCTCCGCCGCGCGAGCCGGATCGGTGACGTGGAGCGTGATCAGCGCCTTCCACAGCGCCCAACCTCGGCCCCGGTTCCAGGTCGCCTCGTCCACGGCGAGCGCGTCGCGGAACGCGGTCCGGCTCCCGGCGGTGAGCAACGTCCAGGCGACCGTCAGGTCACCGGCCGGATCCCCCACCCCACAGCAGCCGAAGTCGATCACCGCGGCCAGCCGACCGTCGCGGACCAGCAGGTTGCCGAAGGCGACGTCGCCGTGGAACCAGACCGGTGGGCCGGACCAGGTGGAGCGCAGCGCCAGCTCCCAGATTCCGGTGACCAGCTCCCCCGGGATCCGGTCACCCAGTCCGGCGATCGCGGCCCGGGTCTGCGCGTCGTACGTCCGAAGTGGTCCTCCGCGCCAGGCGCTGTGCTCCCCGGCGGCCGGACCGGACGTGACGTCGATCCGGTGCAGGGCCGCGAGGAAGCCGGCGAGCCTGGTGGCGAACGCGGTCAGGTCGGCGATCCGCTCCACCCGGGCCTGTCCCCCCTCGATCCACCGGTACACCGACCACGCGAACGGATAGCCCTCGGCTGGCTCCCCCTGCGCGAGCGGGATCGGTACGGGCAGCGGCAGGTGCGGGGCGAGCACCGGCAGCCGGCACTGCTCCTTGGCCACCTGTGCGGAGTAGCCGGGCGCGCTGGGCAGCCGTACCGTCATCTCGTCGCCGAGGTGGAAGGTCCGGTTGTCCCAGCCGCCCGCCGCCACCGGGCGGCCCCGGACGGGCAACCGGGATTCGCCGGGAAAGCGCCGAACCGGACACGTCGCCCGGCGGCCGTCGCTACCGTCGGTGAGCGGGCCGACCGCGGCCCGCCGCGCCGACAACCCGGTACGCAGGAGCAGCACGTGCAGCCACTCATGCCGGAGCCGCCCGCCCGGCAGACCGGCGCGCCGGTGCGCGACCCCGAGGGTCCCCGCCGGGTGACCCTGCTGGAGCTCTTCTTCGACCTGGTCTACGTCGTCGCGCTCGCCCTCATCTCCAACAGCCTGGTCACCGATCTGACTTGGCAGCACGCCGGCCAGTCCCTGATCATCCTGATGGCGGTCTGGTGGACCTGGGCGATCACCACCCTGGTCACCGACATGTACGACCCGCAGCGCACCGAGATCAAACTGTTGATCACCGCAGTGATGTTCGGCGCGCTGCTGATGACCACGGCCATCCCGCACGCCTTCACCGACCGGGGCATGGTCTTCGCCGGCACCTACGTGGCGATCCACCTCGGCCGGGGCCTGTTCCTCATGCCCACGGTACGCAGACACCGGCCGACCCAGCGCCGGGCGGCGCGGATCTTCATCTGGTTCGCCGTCTCCGCGGTCCCCTGGATCATCGGCGCCACGGTGAGCGGGCACGCCCGGGAGGCGTGCTGGGCGCTGGCGCTCGCCCTCGACTACGGCGGCTTCCGGCTGGCGTACCCGGTGCCCGGGCTGGGGATGGTCCCTGAGCGGCAGCGCAACGTCACCGCCGAGCACCTGTCGGAGCGCTTCCAGCAGTTCTTCATCATCGCGCTCGGCGACGCCGTCCTGGTGATCGGCATGATGTTCAGCCGCGTGCACTCCGAGGCGGAAAACATCAGCGCGTTCGCCATCGCCTTCCTCACGACCCTGCTGCTCTGGCGGATCTACGTGCACCGCTCGGGTGAGCTGCTGCCGCACGCGATCCAGGCGGCGAAGGCGCCGAGCCGGTTCCTGCTGACCGCGCCGTACACCCACCTGACGCTGGTGGCCGGGGTAGTGATCACGGCGGCCGGCTTCGACCTGGTGCTGCACGAGCCGCTGGGGCGCACCCCGCCGTCGTGGGCGGCGGTCATCCTCGGCGGGCCGGCGCTCTTCCTGGTCGGCCGGTCCGCCTTCGAGTACGAGGTGTTCAGCCGGGTCTCGCTGTCGCGCCCCGGCGGGCTGCTGGCGCTGCTGACCCTCGCCCCGGCGGTGCTCTTCCTGCCGCCGCTCTTCGCCGCCGCGGGCGCGATGGTGGTACTCGCCGGCGTGGCGGTCGCGGACGCCCGGCGCAGCCGGGGCAAGCCGCCGGAGAGACCGTCCCCGCCGCACTGATCCGGCCGGCGCGCCGGTGACCGTTCCGGATGTCGTTTATCCCCTCGTCGCCTCTGGGTACAAGTGCGTCACCTCGACCCACCACGACCCTGGAGGCACCCCATGCGCGGCACATCGATTTTCGGAGTCATCGTCGTCATCTGGTTGCTCATCGGCGCGATCGCCGCCGGGCAGCGCGGCTACTACAGCAACGACGACACCAACTGCGCCGAGGCCGGCACGATCCTGGTGACCATCGTGGCCGGGCCGCTGAACTACGTCGGCGCCAACCCGAAGGTCGACTGCAAGCTGCCCGAGCCGTCCAAGTAGGTCCGCCGACCCCCGGCCCGCGCCCGCACCCCCGGGGCGCGGGCCGTGTCGTGTCCGCTCCCGATCACGTCCGCCACCTCCCCTACGGCGTCCTAGGAGGCTGGGTCGAGAGGTGCGTTTGCCGGCGGAGGGGCCGGGAAGGGCAGCGGCCCAGCGCCGGACGGGACGGAGACGTGCCATGCAGATCGGCTACAAGCTGGCTTCGGAGGGCTACGGCCCGCAGGAGATCATCCGCCAGGCAGTCCGCGCCGAACAGGCCGGCTTCGACTTCGTGGAGATGAGCGACCACTTCCACCCCTGGCTCGACGTGCAGGGCCACTCGTCCTTCACCTGGAGCGTGCTGGGCGCGATCGCCGCGAAGACGAGCAGCCTGGGCCTGGCGACCGGGGTCACCTGCCCCACCGTGCGGTACCACCCGGCGATCATCGCGCAGGCCGCGGCGACCATGGCGTTGATCTCCGACGGCCGGTTCACCCTCGGCGTCGGCGCCGGGGAACGCCTCAACGAACACGTGGTCGGGCAGGGCTTCCCGAGCGTACGGGGGCGACACGAGCGGCTGCGCGAGGCGCTGGAGATCATCCGCCTGCTCTGGCAGGGCGGCTACCAGTCGTACGAGGGCAAGCACCTCCAGCTGGAGGACGCCCGGGTCTTCGACCTGCCGGACACCCCGCCGGTGATCGCCGTCGCGGCCAGCGGCAGGTCGTCGGCCACCATGGCGGCCGAGCTGGGCGACGCCCTGTTCGTCACCGAGCCGAAGTCGTCCATCGTCGAGCACTACCGGGCGGCCGGCGGCTCCGGACCCCGTTACGCCGAGGTGCCGCTCGCCTGGGCCGGCGACGAGGAACAGGCGGTGCGGGCGGCGTGGGAGACCAGCCGGTGGTCGATCACCGGCTGGAAGGTGATGAGTGAGCTGCCCAACCCGGCCAACTTCGACGCGGCGACCTCCTGGGTGGAGGACCACCACATCCGGCGCCAGTTCGCCGTCGGCCCGGATCCCCAGGTGCACGTGGCGGCGGTCAGGGCGTTCGTCGACGCCGGCTACGACCACATCGTCCTGCAGAACGCCGGCCCCGACCCGGACGGCTTCCTGGACTTCTTCGCCGGCGACCTGGCCGGGCGGCTGCGGTCACCGGGCTGACTGGCGGCCCCGGCTCACCAGCGCTCAGCCGCCGACGTGGATGCCCGGTCGGCGCGACGGGTCCGGCTCACTCTTGCGGATGATCTCCCGGACCACCGGCGGCGTGTCGCCCCGACCGAGGATGAGGTAGCGCAGCAGGTGGGCGAGCGGGTTGCCCTCGGACCACTCGAAGTGCGCGTGCGGGCGTACGCCGGTGCCGTCGCGCAGGGCGAGCAGGATGGCCGCGATGGCGTTCGGGACGGCCGGGCTGCTGGCCCGCAGCACCCGGTAGCCGCCGACCTCCACGCCGTGCACCCGCAGCACCTGGCTGAACTGGGACGGGTCCACCACGTCGATCTCCAGGAAGAGCACGTCGGCCGCACCGGGCACCGGGTTCATGCCGCGCTGCGCCCGCTCCTTGACCCGGTACTCCTTGAGCGCCCCGCTGTCGCGCTTGTTGGCGATCAGGTGCAGCCGGCCGTCGTGGGTCAGCGAGTCGGCGATGAACCGCCGGGCGGTCGGGTCGAACTCGATCCGCTCCGCCCGCAGTTCGGTGGTGCGGGACACCCGGGAGATCAGCGAGACGGCGATGATCCCGGCGATGAACAGGGCCGAGATGGCGATGCCGTCCGGCTTCTCGATCACATTCTCGGCGAGGGCGTAGAGCAGGACGGCGGTGAGCAGGCCGAAGCCGGCCCCGGCGATCCGGTGGTGGGCCCGCACGGCCGCGATGGTCACCGCCACCGCGCCGGAGACCATCATCGCCAGGATCCCGGTGGCGTACGCGCCGGCCTGGGCGTTGACGTCCGCCCGGAAGGCGACCGTGATGGCGATGCTGATCACCGTGTAGACGATCACCACCGGCCGGACCGCCCGGCCCCACTCCGGCGCCATCCCGTACGACGGCAGGTAGCGCGGCACGATGTTGATCAGGCCGGCCATCGCCGAGGCGCCGGCGAACCAGAGGATCAGCACGCTGCTGATGTCGTAGACGGTGCCGAACGCCTCGCCGAGGTGTTCGTGGGCCAGCCAGGCCAGGGCCCGTCCGTTGGCGGCGCCACCCGGCCGGAACTCCTCCGCCGGGATCAGCACCGTGGTGACGAACGTGGTGGCGATCAGGTACACCGACATGATCAGCGAGGCGGCGGCGAGCAGCTTGCGGGTGTTGCGGATCCGCGCCTCCAGGCGCTGCCGGGAGTCCGCCCCCACCCCCTTCACCAGCGGCATCATGCTGACCCCGGTCTCGAAACCGGACAGGCCCAGCACCAGCAGCGGGAAGGCCAGCACCGCGGGCCCGAGCAGGTCGCCGAGACCGGTGCCGCCGGCGGTCAGCGCCTGCGTCCAGTCGCCCACCAGGGACGGGCTCGCGGCCACCTCGGCCAGCCCGACCACGACGATCACCGCGTTCAGCCCGAGGAAGACCGCGACCAGCGGGATGGCCACGGTGACCGCCTCGCTGAATCCCAGCAGGAACACCCCGCCGAGGACCAGCAGCAGCACCACGGTCACCACCACGGCGGCGGCCGTGCCGTGCGGGAAGGACGCCGGCAGGTACGGGTTCTCCAGCAGGTGGACCGTCGCGTCGGCGGCGGAGAGGGTGATCGTGATGATCCACGAGGTGGCGACGAAGCCGAGCAGCACCAGGACGAAGATCTTGCCGCGCCAGAACGGCAGCAGCCGTTCCAGCATCGCCACCGAGCCCTGCCCGTGCGGGCTCTCCCGGGCCACCCGCCGGTACATCGGCAGCATCCCGAACAGGGTCAGCGCCACGATGAGCAGGGTGGCCAGCGGGGAGAGCGCCCCGGCCGCCAGCGCCGCGATGCCGGGCAGGTACGACAGGGTGGAGAAGTAGTCGACGCCGGTCAGGCACATCACCCGCCACCAGGGGTGGCGCTTCTGCGTACCCTCCTCCGCCTCGGGGCCGGCGGGCTGCACCTGGTGGGCGAAGAGCCAGCGCCGCAGCGGGTCGGCCGCCGGGCGGGGGCGGGCGTGGCTCTCCACGCACTCGGGGACCGTCACCGACCCCGACCGGGTGCGCTCCCCCTGCAGCGGATCGCGGGCCGCCCGCACCTCAGGCCCGAGACCCGCCGGCGTGCCACGCCGCCCCCGGGTACGCCGTGGCGCCGCCCCGTCCCGCCCGTCCCCCATGCCCGTCCCACTCTCTACGGTCCTGCACCGACCGTAGGCGGTACTCGCGGCACCGCTCGGCGGAACCGGCAAGCCGGGAGATCATCGAGGGCACGCCACCGCGCCGGCCCCGCTGCCCTCAGCCCGGTGGCGCCCCCAGGACGTCCCGCAGGGCCTCCGGGTCGGAGACGGTGACCGTGGCGCCCGGGTGGCGGGGCCACGGCCCCGGCACCAGGGCCGGGACGGCGTCGGCGAATTGCACACAGACCCCCGCGGCGGTGCTGGTGCCGAAGGTGACCCCCTGGTCGGCGAACGACAGGTGCGGCCCGATCGTCCGCCACCACCGGTACGGCCCGTCGAGCCGCGCCCCGGTGATGTTCGCCCGGGGGGTGCGCAGCCGCCAGGGTCCGTACCGGATCTCCAGCGCCTCGTCGTCGACGAGCACCCAGGAGGTCTCCGGGCGTACGCCGAGCAGCGCCAGCGGGGCCCGGAAGGCGGGGTCGAAGCGGAACGCGGAACGGTGCACGGACATGACCCGCGGGTACCCGGTGCGGGCCGGCCGACACCCCGGCTCACTCCAGCGCGCGGGTCCAGTCCTCGACGTGCGCGTCCAGGTGCGCGGCGGTGGCCCGCCAGTACGGGCCGTCGACGGTGAAGATCCGGGCCCAGGGCTGCACCCCGTCGCGGGCGCCGTCGCGCAGCAGCGCGTACATCGCCCGGGCCCGGCGGCCCAGGGTGGCGGCCAGCGCCGGGCGGTCGGCGCCGGCCAGGCCGTACCCGTCGACCAGAGCGCGCAGCCGCCGCGCGGACTCGGCGACCGGCCGGTCCGGCCGGAGGCCCGCCATGGCCTGCGCGGCGTACGCCAACTCCCAGCGCCGGGTGCCGGGGCCGGCGCCGTCCCAGTCGATCAGCACCCAGCCGCGGTCGGCGCGGACCAGGTTCCAGGGCGCGGCGTCGTGGTGGCAGACGAGGTCGGCGCCGTCCGGGGCGATGGCCACCCGCCAGCCGGCCGGCTCCGGGGGCACGAACCCCGCCACCGCGTCGTGCAGGTCGGCCAGCAGCCGGCCGATCGAGGCCAGCTCCGCCAGCGGGTACGTCCCGGCCTCCGCCCCGCACTCCCCCGGCACGTACTCCAGCACCTGGCGGCCGCGCGCGTCGCGGCCCAGCGGCCGGGGCGCGCCGGTGAAGCCCACCGCGTGCAGGTGCGCCAGCAGCGCGTCGACGCTGTCGGTCCACGGGCCGGCCGGCCGGCGCACCGTGTCGCCGACCCGGACCACGCCGGTGGTGACGTTGCCGGGCAGGGGCTGTTCGGTCAGCGGCATCGGGCCATCCTGCCCGGCGGGGACGCGTCCCCGCGCCCCGGTTTCCCGGAGCGCGGGGACCCCCCGTCCCCGGCTACTGCAGGTACGCCCCCAGTGGCGACAGCAGCAGCCGGCCGAGTGCCGCGGCGTTGTCGTCCAGCCGCGTGCGCTCGCAGTCGCGGGCGTGCGGGTCGTGCCGGCACCGCCAGATCCTCTGGGCGTTGCGCCAGGCCACGTCCCGGGTGTATTCCACCAGTTCGCCCTGGTACCAGTCGTCGACGTCCCCGTTGAGCATGTCGATCAGCAGCTGCCACCGCTCCAGGTAGCCGCGCCGTAGCGAGGGGATCTTGTCGGCGAAGATGTCGTTGATCTTGAGATAGTCGCGGTGCTGCTCGCTGCCGTCGACCGGCTCGGACTCCAGGTGGTCGAAGGTCGTCACCAGGGCGAACGGCAGGTCGAAGTTGATGTGCGCGTTCACCCCCGCCGCCGCCGACGGCAGCGGCCGGGCGTCCGGGCCGCGCATCCGCTTGAACAGGCACGACCAGGCCTTCGGGGTGGTCGGGCTGGACTCCGTCCACAGCCGCAGCGCGTCGAAGTAGCGGGTGGCGAACTCCACGTCGAGCCGGGACAGGAAGACCGGGTCGGCGAAGAAGTCGTCGTACAGCCCCTCCAGCACGCTGGTGGTGATGGTCAGGTACAGCTCGTTGAAGTCGGCCAGCGGGCAGCTGCGCTCCAGCGGAGGCAGCCGCACCAGCAGGTCCTGGAGCTTGGTGAGGTGGTCCACCACCGCCGGCACGTCGCCCGGGTGGTCCGCCAGCAGCCCGACGATGTCGGCGTGGACCGGGCCCCAGACCGGTTCCGTCATGTCTCCTCCACAGTGGTCGGGGCACCCCCGTGCCGTCGGCGTCGCTGGACAGCCTTCCAGCGACACCGACGTACGGGATCAGTAGAACGACGTATTCGTCGCGGCCCGGTTTGCGTCAGTCGGCGCGGTTGCGCAGGTAGATCGCGCTGGCCTGGACCCGGGTACGCACCTGGAGCTTGTCGAAGATGTGCGAGACGTGCACGCCGATGGTCCGCTCGCTGATGAACAACCGCTGGCCGATCTCCTTGTTGGTCAACCCCTCGGCCACGGCGGCGAGCACCTCGCGCTCCCGGGCGGTCAGCACCGCCAGTTCGTCGCTGACGGGCTCGCTGCGGGTCGCCCCCGCGCCGCCGGCCGGCTGGGCGCGCTCCTCCAGCTCCACCCGGGCGCGCCCGGCGAGGGTCTTGATCTCGCTGGTCAGCGGCACGGCACCCAGCCCCTGCGCCATCTCGTACGCCCGGCGCAGCAGCTTGGCCGCGGTCGCGCTGCGGCTGCGCCGGGCGAGCAGCGCCTCGGCCTGCCGCAGCCGCGAGTACGCCGCCGGGTACGGGTGGTTGCGCCGGTCCCACTCGGCGGCCGACCGGGCCCACAGGTCGGGGTCGCCCCGTCCGTCGAGCCGACTCAGCTCGGCCGTGCAGAGCACCAGGAAGCCCTCCGCGCCCAGGCGTACCGGCCGGGCGGCGTGGGCGCTCTTGCGGGCGACCCGGTCGACCACCTCGCGCAGCCGCCGGACCACGGTCTCGTCGACCGGCACCGTCCGGCTGGCGTGCGCCTCCGCCTCGGCGCGCAGGCCGTGCCAGGCGAGGGTGGCCAGCAGCACCACGTCGTCCGAGCGGCTCTCGGTGAGACCGCGCTGCACCGCCTGCCGGGCCACGTCGTGCCGGCCCTGCCACATCGCCAGCCCGGCCCGCAGGATCAGCATCGGCAGCACGTGGCGCGCCCCGCCACCGGCCAGCACCGTGGCCACCGCCTCCAGGTCGCGGTCGGACGCCTCCACGTCGCCGTAGCCGACGGAGAGCCGACACCGGGCCAGCAGCAGCTCGACCGCGTCCGCGCCGGACGGGCGGTGCCGCAGCGCCGCCGCGACGACCTTCTCCGCCTCGGCCCACTGCCCCACCCGGAACAGCCCGTTGGTGGCGATGGCCAGCAGCCGGGTCTCGTAGGTGCGTCCCAGGCCCAGCTCGGCGACCCGCTCGGCGCCCCGGCGGGCCACCACCACCCCCTCCTCGAGGATGTTCAGCGGCCCGGTCAGCAGCTCCGCCAGGTGCAGGTACGCGCACGCCACGTCCTCGGGCCGGCCGGCCCGCTCGGCGATCTCCAGCGCCCGCCGCACCACGGCCAGGCCGGCGTCCGGGTCCTCCAGGAACGCCTCGCTGAAGCCGAGCGCCGAGCTGGCCAGCACCACCTCGGTGGTGCTGCCGTCGACCTCGGCCGCCAGCGCCAGCGCCTCCCGGGCCCGGGCGCCGGCGTCGGCGTACCGGCCCAGGTGCAGCAGCAGCTCGGCGAGGTGGGCGGCGGCGGTGGCCCGTTCCCGGGAGGTGCAGTCCGCGGCCTCCAGCACGCGCTGGTACTCGGCCTCGGCGGGAGCCGAGCGCCCGGCGGCGGCGAGGTAGCGGGCCCGCCGGATGCGCAGCGCACAGGACGGCTCGGAGTCGTCGCCGCCGGCCAGCTCGGCCAGCAGGGAGAGCGCCCGGGCGTGCTCGCCGCACTGGTGGGCGGTCTCGGCCGCGTGCTCCAGCAGCGTCGCCCGGTCGACCTGCACCGGCGCCGCCTCCGTCGGCCCGGCGGGCGGGGTGTCGGCCAGCTGCAACGCCACCGACCAGTGCCGGTGCGCCTCGGCGAAACCGTGCAGCCGCTCGGCCTCGCGGGCCGCGGCCATCGCCGCCGGCAACGCCCGGCCGGGCTCACCCGCCAACCGCCAGTGGTGCGCCAGCCGGGCCTGGTGCAGCTCCGCCGGCGCCCGGGTGAGCGCCTCGGCGTAGCGCCGGTGCAGGGCGGAGCGCTCGGCGGGCAGCAGCTCGTGGGCGAGCACCTCGGCGACCAGGCGGTGCCGGAGCCGGTAGCCGTCGTCGGCGCCGACCAGCAGCCGGTGCGCCACCGCGGCGCGGACTGCCTCGATCAGCTCCTGCTCGGGCAGGCCCAGCACCTCGGCCAGCAGCCAGTGCTCGACCGGCTCCACCCCGGCGGCCACGGCGTGCACCACCGCGTGCGCGTGCTGGGGCAGCGCGTCGACCCGGGACAGGAAGATCTCGCGCAGCGTGTCGGAGAGCCCGTCGCGGCCGTCGCGCAGGTCGCGCGCGAGCTCCTCGACCACGAAGGGGTTGCCGCCGCTGCGCTGCCAGACCTGCTCGGCGGCCTCCGGCGTCGGCGGCGTGCCGACGATCGCGGCGACCAGCCGGTCGGTGTCCGCGCGGTCCAGCGGGGCCAGGTCGACCACCCGGACCGAGCGCAGCCGGCGCAGCTCGGTGAGCACCCGGCGCAGCGGGTGGGCGCCCTGCAACGACTCGGCCCGCACCGCGGCGAGCACGGAGAGCTGGAGGTCGCCCAGACCGGCGAGGAGGTAGAGCAGCAGCTGCCGGGTGCTCCGGTCGACCCACTGCAGGTCGTCGAGGACCAGCACCAGCGGACGGCCCTCGGCGATCAGGCTCAGCCCGCGGGACACCCGCTCCAGCAGGGCGCCGCCGTCGGCCGTGGCCGTCTCCTCGGCGAACGTCCGCAGCAGGCCGCGTACGGCCGACGAGGTCCGCGCCTGGGTGGCGGTCAGCTCGGCGTCGAAGCGACGCAGCGCCTGGATCACCGGGTGCAGCGGCGAGGCGTCGCCGATGTCCAGGCAGGTGCCGGTCAGCACGACCGCTCCCCCGTCGCGCAGCCGTGCCCCGACCTCGTGCAGCAGCCGGGTCTTACCTACCCCGCTCTCACCGCTGACGAAGACCGCCGCCGTCTGCCCGGGCCCGAGTTCGTCGAGCAGCGCGGAATGCAGCGCCGTCAGCTGGTCGGCACGGCCGACGAGCGGTGCATTGTCCACATCGCTGGCCATGCCCGCAGCCTAGTCACAGGTCCCCGCACCGTTCTACGGGCTTGATCCCGCTGTGGTACTCCTCGCGTCGACATTGCGACTAAAGGTTGCGACCGGCCGACATACGTCGTTCTGCAGATCCCCCGACGGCCCGGTGGTGACAGTGTCCGGATGTCGTAAGGCACCACTGCTGGGGGGAAAGGTGGGTGCGATGCCACTGTCCACGGTCGCCACCGGTCGGGAGGACGTCACGTCACCCTGGCCGGTCCGGGAGGAACGGCGCGTGGTCAGCGTGCTGTTCGCCGACATCGTCGGTTCGACGGCGCTGACCGAACGGCTCGACCCGGAGGACGTCCGCGCGCTGCAACGCGCGTACTTCGACACCGTCGCCGGGGTGCTGCGGCACTGGCACGGCGTGGTGGAGAAGTACGTCGGCGACGCGGTGATGGCGCTGTTCGGCGCGCGCCGCTCCGACGGGCTCGACGCGTACCGGGCGGTGCGGGCCGCGCTGGAGATCCAGCGTGCCCTGGACCGGCGGCCCATGCCGGGGGGCGTGCGGCTGCGGGTCCGGGTCGGGGTGGCCACCGGTGAGGCGGTGGTCGACCTGGCCGCCGCCCGCGACGGCGGGCACGGCGCGGCCAGCGGCGCGGTCACCACGACCGCCGCCCGGTTGCAGGAGTACGCCCCGGCGGGCGGGGTGGTGGTCTGCGCCGCCACCCACCGGGCCACCGCCGACCTGGTCGACCAGCGGGTGCTCGCCCCGGTGGCGCTGGCCGGCAAGGCGCTGCCGGTCGACGTCTGGCGGGTCACCTCGCCGGCCCGGCCGCGACGGACCCGGCACGAGGGTCCGCTGGTGGGCCGGCGCCGGGAGCTGGCCACCGCCCAGGACCAGCTCGTCCGGGCCGCCCGCGAGCACCGTCCACGATGGGTGTCGCTGGTCGGGCCGGACGGCATCGGCCGCAGCCGGCTGCTGCACGAGCTGCGCCACGCGCTGCGCGAGGTCGACGGGGTGGCAGTCCGCTGGTGCGTGGCGCACTGCCCGCCGTACCCGCAGGGGGCGCTCGAGCCGGTCGCCGAGCTGGTGCGCGACCTGGCCGGGGTGCGCGACAGCGACCCGCCGGCGGTGGTCCACCGGCGGCTGGCCGCCCTGGTCGACGGGCTGGTCGCACCGGCCCGGGCCACCCCGACGGTCGCCGCGCTGGCGGCGCTGCTCGCCGCGCCGGAGGGCACGGCCACGGCGACCGGTGGTCCGGCGGCCTGCCGCCAGCTGCTGCTGGCTCTCGCCGCCCGGCAGCCGGTGGTGGTCGCGGTCGACGACCTGGACCGGGCCGGGCCGGAGCTGGACCGCTTCCTGCGGGCCCTCTTCGCGGCGGCCACCCTGCGCGGACTGCCGTTGGCTGTGGTCGCCACCCACCGGCCGCAGCTGGCCGACCCGCTGCCCGTGCCCGACGACCGCCGCTGCCGGGTGGCGCTGGCGCCGCTGGGCGCGGTCGACACCGGGCGGTTGCTGCGCCGGCTGCTCGGCCGCGCCGGCCGGCCGGCCGCGCTCGCCGGCCGCCTGCTACCGCTGGTCGGCGGCATGCCCGGGTACGCCGGCGCGTACGTCGCGGCGGGTGGCAACGGGGAGCCCGGACTGCCGGAGGCGGTACGCCGGATGGCCTCCGCCCGGCTGGACCTGCTCGACGACGCACGGCGGGCGGTGCTGACGGCGGGCGCGGCGCTCGGCGTCGACTTCACCGCGCCGGCCGTCGACCGGCTGCTCGGCTGGGCGCCCGGGCGGGCGGCGACGCTGCTGCGCCGGCTCGCCACCGCCGACGCCCTGCTCCGGTGCGACCGGCACGGCCGGTACGAGATCGTGGACCCGGCCCTGCGCCGGACCGCGTACGACCGGCTGCCCCGGGCCGTCCGCGCCGAGTTCGGCCGGCGGGCCGAGCAGTGGCGCGCGACGACGCCCGGGCGGGTGGCGCCCACCCGCTCCGGCCCGCCCGCTCCCCGCCTCGCCCCGCCCCGCCCGGCCGCCGCCGAGTCGGCTCCCGCCCTCGACGCCGAGCAGGTGTCCGCCCTCGCCGCCGAGCGGATTGCCGCCCTCGCCTCGGAGCCGGTTGCCGCCCTCGCCGCCTCGGCTGCAGCCTCCGACGGCGGGCGGGACCGCAACGCCACCGCACCGCGCCGCAACCCGGTGGCGCCCGGCAGCCGGTCCACCCTGGACGGTGCCGGGCGGTGGTCGACGCCACCGGCGTCGTCGCCCCGGCACCGGGCTCGGGACGGGCGCACCCGGGCGGCCGGCGGCCTCCGCCCCGACCGGGGGCCGGGTCCGCGTTCCGGCGGCAGCCACGAAGACAGGGTCGTGCTACTCCCCCGGCTCGCGGCCGGGCCGCGCCGGCACGGGCGAGCCCCCGACACCGTCGCGGGCCACGACCGGACCCTGCGCAACGCGCCGGACGGGCGCGCGCACCGGCCGTCGTCGCCTCCTGCTTTCACCGGCCGGGGCAGCGCGGCCGTCGTGCTGGCACTGCGTCACGCGGCAGCCGAACCCGCCGAACCGACGCCGCCGCACGGTGCCCCGCCACTGAGACGGGTGTCCTGAACCGCTCGCCCGGCACGATG
This sequence comes from Micromonospora sp. L32, assembly GCF_052068055.1. Taxonomy (NCBI): domain Bacteria; kingdom Bacillati; phylum Actinomycetota; class Actinomycetes; order Micromonosporales; family Micromonosporaceae; genus Micromonospora; species Micromonospora sp. L32. The sequence continues at coordinate 54,179 of NZ_JBQHDD010000005.1, forward strand.
GGCGGCCAGCGAACCGGCGGATCGCGCGGGCCGGAGACCAGGGCGGCCACGGGCTTCGGCCGGCTGGCGAGTTCGCACCCTGGCTGCGCGCTCTGCGGCGTGTCGCGGGGTCGCCGGGCCGGGATGCCGCAACACGCCGCAAGGCGGGTCGGGCTGGCCGTGCCGGAATGCCGGTCGGCTGGCCTCGCCGTCCCTGCTGGCCGGCGAATCGCGCCCCGGCCGCTCGGTTTTGCGGTGGTGCGGAGCCCGACGGCCCGCCGCTCGGGCCGATGGCCTCAACCGCGCCGGGCGGCCGACCGGCGGGCGGGTAGCGCGGTGGACGGCCGGGTCAGTCGGCCGACGGGCCGGGCAGCCCGGCGAGGAAGGTTAGGACCCGCTCCCAGGTCTGCTCGGCGGCCCCCGGATCGTGGTCCGGCACGTCCGGGTCGGTGAAGAGGTGCCCGGCCCCCGGGTAGCGGAACACCTCCAGCCGCGCCCCCGCCCCGGTCATCGCCCGCTGCCACTCGGCGACCTCCTCCGGCGTCTCGTACTCGTCGGGGTCGGCGAGGTGCAGTTGCACCGGCAGGCCCGGGCGGACTGCGGCCGGGTCGGCGCCGGTGCCGTGCAGGAGCAGCAGCGCGGCGGCGTCAGGCCGCTCGGCCAGCAGCGCCCCGGCCACCCCCGCGCCCATCGACCAGCCGGCCAGCACCGTCTCGGGCGGCAACGGGGCCAGCGCGGCCCGGCCCCGCCGCAGCACCTCGTCGTGGCCGATCTTGTCGAACAGCGCGAAACCCGCCTCCACGGTGTCGGTGGGCGGCTCACCGTAGAGGTCGGGGGTGACGACCCGGTGCCCGGCCGCGCGCAACCGGTCAGCCTGGGCCAGCACGGCCGGCCGGAGCCCGTACACGGAATGGAAGAGCACGATGTGTGTCATCCGGTCATCGTGCCGGAGACCGCCGACGGCGGGGGGGCACGCCGCGCGGTCAGCCCCCGGTCCCGCGGTCCAGCGTCCGGCTGCGGCCCCGGAACTCGGCGACCACCTCGTCACCCCGGGAGACGGTGACGTCGTAGATGCCGCTGCGACCGTAGCGGGTCCGTTCGGTGGCCCGGGCGGTCAGCAGATCGCCCTCGCGCACCGGGCGCAGGAAGCTGATCTCGCCGCCGGCGGCGACCGTGGCCGGGCCGTGACTGTTGCAGGCCAGCGCGAAGGCCGTGTCGGCGAGCAGGAAGACGAAGCCGCCGTGGCCGATGGCGTGCCCGTTGAGCATGGCCGCGGTCACCCGCATCCGGGCCACCGCGGCGCCGTCACCGGCGGAGACCAGCTCGATGCCCAGGGCGCGGGAGGCCACGTCCGCGTCGAACATGTCGTGCGCGGCGGTACGCCCCGCCGCGACCCGGCCGTTCTCCGCCATCTCAGCCCACCCGCCGCTGGTCGACGATCCGCCGCATCTTGCCCATCGAGCGCTCCACCCCGTCCGGCGCGATCACCTCCACCGCCACGCTGACCCCGATGGTGTTCTTCACCTGCTCCACCAGGGCCCGGCCGGCGCGGGCGGCCTCCTCGACGCCGACTCCGGTGCGGCGCTCCACCTTGACCGTCAGGGTGTCCATCCGCCCCTCGCGGGCCAGCACGCACTGGAAGTGCGGCGACAGCGCGGGGGTACGCAGGATCAGCTCCTCGATCTGGGTCGGGAAGACGTTCACCCCGCGCACGATCATCATGTCGTCGGTCCGGCCGGTGATCTTCTCGATCCGGCGCATCGGCCGGGCGGTGCCGGGCAGCAGGCGGGTGCGGTCGCGGGTGCGGTAGCGGACGACCGGCATCGCCTCCCTGGTCAGCGAGGTGAGCACCAGCTCGCCCTGCTCGCCGTCGGGCAGCACCGCGCCGGTGACCGGATCGATGATCTCGGGATAGAAGTGGTCCTCCCAGAGGTGCAGCCCGTCCTTGGTCTCCACGCACTCGGTGGCCACCCCCGGGCCCATCACCTCGGACAGGCCGTAGATGTCCACCGCGTGCATGTCGAGGCGCTGCTCCATCTCCCGGCGCATGTCCTCGGTCCACGGCTCGGCGCCGAAGATGCCGACCCGCAGCGAGGTGGCGCGCGGGTCGACGCCCTGCCGCTCCATCTCGTCCACGATGGCCAGCATGTAGCTGGGGGTGACCATGATGACCTCGGGCTGGAAGTCGCGGATCAGCAGGACCTGCCGCTCGGTCATCCCGCCGGAGACCGGGATGACGGTGCAGCCCAGCTCCTCGGCCCCGTAGTGGGCGCCCAGGCCGCCGGTGAACAGGCCGTAGCCGTACGCCACGTGCACCCGGTCGCCGGGCCGCCCGCCGGAGGCGCGGATCGAGCGGGCCATCAGCCGCGCCCAGGTACGCAGGTCCTCGCGGGTGTAGCCGACCACGGTGGGCCGGCCGGTGGTGCCGGAGGACGCGTGCAGCCGCGCCACCTGCTCGCGGGGCACCGCGAACATGCCGAACGGGTAGTTCTCCCGCAGCTCCGCCTTGCCGGTGAACGGGAACCGGGCCAGGTCGGCCAGCTCCCGGCAGTCGTCGGGGTGCACGCCGGCCGCCTCGAACGCCCGCCGGTAGTGCGGCACGTTGTCGTACGCGTGCCGCAGCGACCAGCGCAGCCGGTCGAGTTGCAACGCACGCAGCTCGTCGACGCCGACCCGCTCGACGGGTTCCAGCTCCTCCGGCGAGGGGGTGCGGTCCTGCACGGTGCCTCCTGTGCGCGCGGGTACCGGCGCGGGTCCGCGCCGAGGCGACGTTGCGTACCGTACGCCCCGCCCCGGACGGCCGACCAGCGCGGCGACGGTCGATGAGCCTGCCGCCCCATCACGCAGCGAAGCGGCACAATGGCGCAGGGTGGCACACGGCGTGGGAGGGTGGCGACGATGACGCGTACCGACACGGCACCGGCGGGCATCGGCGGGCGGGCGGGGGTGGCCCCGACGAGCCGGCGGGAGGACCTGGTCGCCGTCCTGCTCGGCGCGTGCCTGGTGGGCGGGGCGCTGGCCGACGGGTGGGCGCACACCAGCCTGCTCGAGACCATCGAGGGTTTCTTCACGCCGTGGCACGGCCTGCTGTACGCCGGCTTCGCCGGCAGCGCGGGGTGGATCTGCTGGCTGGCGTACCGGCGTCGGGATCGCGCGCCGCGGTGGTGGCGCGACGGCTGGCCGCGGGGGTACCGGGTGGGCGCGATCGGCGTCGCGGTCTTCGCCGCCGGCGGGCTGGCCGACCTGGTGTGGCACGAGACGCTCGGGGTGGAGGTCGGGCTGGACGCCGAGTTCAGCCCCAGTCACCTGCTCCTCGACGGCGGGGCGGTGCTGCTGCTGACGAGCCCGCTGCGCTCCTGGTGGGCCAGCCGGGAGGGCGGGGCGCGGGCGGCTACCGGGCTCGCCTCGTTGGCGCTCGGCACGATGGCCACCACGATTCTGCTCGGCCACTCCTCGGCGTTCCTCAGCGCCGCCGCCACCCGGGAGACGGGGGCCTCCGGTGCCCAGCAGGCGGCCGTCCTCGGCGTGGACGCGTACCTGGTCACCACGGTGGTCATCGGCGTGCCGTTCCTGCTGTCGCACCGCCGCCGGGCGACGCCCGGGGCGGCCACCGCCGTGGTCGCCGGGGTGGCGCTGTTCGCCCTGGTGATGTTCGAGTTCCCGGTGCCGCAGGCCTGGGGCGCGGTCGGCGCGGTCGCCGGCGCCGCCCTCGCCGACCTGGTGCTGTGCCGGTCGGACGCGGTACGCGGCCCGGACGCGGCGCTGCGGCTGCCGGTCGCCGGCGCGGTGCTGGCCGCACTGGTCTGGGGTGGGCACCTGGCCGGGCTGGCGCTGGCGGACGGGATCGGCTGGACGCCGGAGGTGTCCAGCGGGGTGGTGACGTTGACCGCGGTCGAGGGCGCGCTGCTCGGTGGGCTGGCCGCCCGCCCGCTGCCCGACGCGAACTGATTCCCCGACGGGCCGGGCCGGGGCGGATGGTCCGGCCGGGCCCGCCGTGGCTCGTCCGCCGACCGCTGTCAGGGGTTCTGCGGGTCCAGGTTCCGGTCCCGGAGCAGGGCGTCGAGCTTCGCCTCGATGCGCTCGTCGGACTCGCGGGACTGCGACGATCCCCAGTGGTAGAACAGCGCCAGCCCGGCGGCCTGCCAGATCAGCTGGAGGAACTCCGACTGCCAGTTCTCGAGCGTCGAGGCGAAGAACTGCGGCAGGAACTCGCTCCAGGCGAAGGACTGCCCGTGCTGGCTGGCCTCGTTGCTCTCCACGACCATCTGGAAGATGAACTGACCGCCCCAGGAGAGGAGGAAGAACGCGCCGGTGACCAGGGCGAACGAGTACGCCTTCGGCCACCCGGGCTTGCGGAACGGCGGGCCGTCCGGCCGCCGGCGACCGCCATGGGACCCCTTCTTCTCCCCGTCCCCCGCCGCGCGTGTGCCGGCTGTGGTGCTGCTTCCCGCCATCACGAACCCCCTCTCGACGATCGTTGTCGCGCGGTTGTGCCCCGACGCCCGTCAGCCGAAACCGACGCGGCGCGGCGCGGGCGGTGCTCCACGCCGAACCGACGCAACCGCCGACGACCGTATGGTGGACCCGATCGGGCAGGTCAGGCCCTGCGCCCGGGGTCGACCGGTGGTCCGTTCACTGATGGGAGGACGGGTGTCAGCACCCCGGCGCATCGACCCCGACGTCGACCTGCGCGTACCCGCCGACCGGCGCGAGCTGGGCGCACGCCCGGCGGCCGTGCTCGGCGCCGTCGCCGCCGGCGGGGTGCTCGGCGCGCTGGCCCGGGCGGGCGTCCAGGCGGCGCTGCCGCACCCGCCCACCGGCTTTCCGTGGTCGACCTTCTGCGTCAACGTGACCGGGTGCCTGCTGATCGGGGCGCTGATGGCGGTGCTCGGCCGGCGTGACGCGGCCCCGCTGGTCCGCCCGTTCCTCGGCGTCGGCGTGCTCGGCGGGTTCACCACCTTCTCCGCGTACGTGGTGGACGCCCAGCGGGCGGTCACCGCCGGGGCGGCGCCGGTCGCGCTGGCGTACCTGGCGGCGACGCTGGTCGCCGGCCTGCTGGCGGTCTGGGTCGGGGACGCGCTGGCCGCCCGGCTGCTGGACCGGGACGTCGACCGGTGACGGTCCTGCTCATCGCCGTCGGCGCGGCGCTCGGCGCGCCGCTGCGCTACCTGACCGACCGGGCCGTGCAGGCCCGGCACGACTCGCTGCTGCCCTGGGGGACCCTCACCGTCAACGTGGCCGGTTCGCTGCTGCTCGGCGTGCTGCTCGCCGTACCCGCCGGGCCGGCCGTCACCGCCCTGGTCGGCACCGGCTTCTGCGGCGCGCTGACCACCTGGTCCACCTTCGGCTACGAGACGCTGCGGCTGGCCCGCGCCGGCGCCCGGCGCCACGCGCTGGCCAACGTGCTGCTCAGCGTGGCCGCCGGGCTGGCCGCCGCGACCCTCGGCTACGCGCTGGGCCGGGCGCTGACGGGCTGACGTCGACCGGGGCCCCGGCGGGCGGGGCCACGCGGCAGGTCCCACCCGTCCGGGGCGGCCGGTCGGCGGCTACGGAACCGGATCGGCCGGCCGGGCGCGCCCGGTCAGCCCGACCACCGGGCCCACCACGAAGACCGCCGGCGGCCGGACGTCCTCCCGGGCCGCCAGCTCCCCCACCTCGTCCAGCCGGGACGACAGCGACCGCTGACCCGGCTGGCCGGCGTCCTGCACCACCAGGACCGGGGTGTCGGCCGCCCGGCCGTGCTCGATGAGCACCGCCGCGATCTTCTGCACCGTGTCGACCGCCATCATCAGCACCAGGGTGCCCCGGGCCCGGCCCAGCGCCGCCCAGTCCACCAGCGAGTCCGGGTGCCCGGGCGGCAGGTGGCCGGAGACGACGGTGAACTCGTGCGCGACCCCCCGGTGGGTGACCGGCACACCGGCCAGGGCCGGCGCGGCGACCGCGCTGCTCACCCCGGGCACCAGCACCGTCTGGACCCCGGCCGCCGCGCAGGCCTGGACCTCCTCGTGGCCCCGGCCGAAGACGTACGGGTCGCCGCCCTTGAGCCGGACCACCCGCCGGCCGGCGCGGGCGTGCGCGATCAGGGTGTCGTTGATGGTGTCCTGCCCCATCGACGGCCCGCGCGGCACCTTCGCCGCGTCGACCACCAGCACCCCGGGGCGCAGCCCGGCGAGCAGGCCCTGCGGGGCCAGCCGGTCGGCCACCACCACGTCCGCGGCGTCCAGCAGCGCCCGCCCCCGTACGGTGATCAGGTCGTCCGGGCCGGGGCCGCCGCCCACCACGGCGACCTGGCCCGGGCGCAGGCCGGGGTCCTGGCCGTGCTGGTGGTGCCCGTGGTGCTGGTGCCCGTCGTGGTGGTGGTGCTCATGGCCGCCCACCGGATCGTCCGGGTGGTCGTGCGGGGTCTGCGGCCGGCCCACCTTGTCGGCGAAGCCCGGCATCAGCACCCGGTACGCGCAGGTGTCGCAGTTCATCCGGATGTCCCCGCGCAGCGCCTCGGCGTGCCGTTCCAGCACCAGGTCGGCCAGCGCGTCGCAGTCGCCGATCAGGTCGGCCACCCGCACGTCCAGGTCGGGGTGGGCGGCGGCGAACTCGGTCGACCGGGCGACGATCCGGTCCGGCAGCACCCCGGCGAAGAGGAAGTACGGGGCGACCACGATCCGCCGGGCGCCGAGCCGGCGCAGCCGCTCCAGCACCGCCGGCACGGACGGCTCGGCCAGGGAGACGAAGCCCGGTTCGACCCCGGCGTAGCCGCGCCCCTCCCAGAGCAGCCGGGCCACCTTCGCCACCTCGGCGTTGGCGTCCGGGTCGGTGGAGCCCCGGCCGATCAGCGCCACCCAGGTGCCGGCCCGGTCGGCCCCGGCCAGGGCGGCGTCGATCCGCTCCGCCAGGGCGGTGTGCAGCAACGGGTGCGGCCCGAGCGGCCGCCCGTAGCGGTAGGTCAGGCCGGGGTGGCGGTCCTGCTCGCGGGCCAGCGCGGCGGGGATGTCGCCCTTGCCGTGCCCGGCGGCGGTGAGCACCAGCGGCAGCGCCACCAGCGACCGGTGGCCCCGGCCGGCCAGCGCGCCGACCGCGTCGGTCAGCGGCGGGCGGGACAGCTCGATGAAGCCGCCCTCGACGTCGCCGGCGCTGCCGGCGGCGCGCCGCCGGACCCGGTCGACGAGCGCGGTGAACTGGTCGACCCCGGCCGCGCTGCGCGTGCCGTGCCCGACGATGACCAGCGCGGTCATGGCGCCTCCTCCTGGTACAGCAGGGCGTTGAGGGCGGCGGCGGCGACCGCCGAGCCGCCCTTCTCGCCGACGTTGGACACGGCGGGCAGGCCGCTGGCCCGCAGCGCCGCCTTGCTCTCGGCGGCGCCGACGAAGCCGACCGGCAGCCCGACGACCAGGGCGGGCGCCGCGTCGAGCGTGATCAGTTCGGCCAGTGCGGTCGGCGCGCAGCCGACCACCCAGACGGCGCCCGGCCCGACCCGGTCCAGGGCGATGCGCACCGCCGCCGCGGAGCGGGTCAGGCCGGTGTCGCGGGCCAGCTCGGCGGCGGCCGGCTCGGCGACCGGGCAGACGATGTCCCGACCGGCCCCGGTGATCCCGGCGGCGACCATCCAGACGTCGGCCACGATGGGCGCGCCGGCGCGCAGCGCGGCCAGCCCACCTGCCAGCGCCGCCTCGTCGCAGACCAGCTCGGTGACGTAGCCGAGGTCGGCGCTGGCGTGCACCACCCGCTCGGTGACCGCCCGGCTCAGCGGGGGCAGGTGACGCAGGTCGACCCGGTCCCGCAGGATGCGGTACGACTCCCGCTCGATGGGGTGCACGACGCGGGTCACGGTCGCTCCTCGGCCGCGCCGCCGTAGCGCCGGTCGTGGCCGCGCAGCTTCCACAGCACCACCGCGCCGACCCAGGCCAGCACGAAGAGCAGCACCACCGCGTAGCCGAGCTGTTCGAAGTGGTCGCCCAGCGCGGCGTACCCGGACAGCGCGGTCAGCCCGAGCTGGTCGACCAGCAGGCTGGCCAGGTAGACGCTGGCGACCAGGGCACCGACCAGCACGGTCATCCCGGTGGTGGCCAGGTTGTACCAGAGCCGCCGGGCCGGGTGCCGGTACGCCCACGAGTAGGCGCGGGCCATCAGCAGGCTGTCGGCGGTGTCCATGGCGGACATCCCGGCGGCGAAGAGCAGCGGCAGGGTGAGCAGGGCCAGCACCGGCAGGCCGCCGCCGGCGGCGGTGCTCGCCGACAGCGACAGCAGGGTGACCTCGCTGGCGGTCTCCAGCCCCAGGCCGAAGAGGAAACCGACCGGGGCCATGTGCCAGGAGGAGCGGACCAGCGACCGGGCGCGGGAGCCGAGGATCCGGTGCACCAGGCCCCGGTTGAGCAGCAGCAGGTCCAGTTCGGACTCGTCCAGCGCGCCGGCGCGCAGCCGCCGCCACAGCTTCGCCATCCCGGCCAGCACCGCCGCGTTGAGCACCGCCACCAGCAGCAGGAACGCGGTGGCGGTGGCCGCCGCGACCACCGCGCCGACCTCGCGGATGCCGGCCAGGCCGCCGTCGGTCATGGTGGCCGAGGCGAGCCCGATCACCAGGGCGAGCAGCAGCACCACCGCGCTGTGCCCGAGGGCGAAGAAGAAGCCGACGCCGACCGCCCGGCGGCCGCGCAGCAGCATCAGCCGGGTGGTGTCGTCGATCGCGGCGATGTGGTCGGCGTCGAAGGCGTGCCGCACCCCGAGCAGATACGCGAGGGCGCCGGCGCCGGCCAGCCCGCCGGCAGCCGCCGGCTGGTCGTTCCAGTACAGGTAGAGGCTCCACCCGGCGACGTGCAGGGCGGCGACGGCGGCCACCACGCCCCCGAGGCGGACCCGCTCGGCGCGGCTCCACCGGCCGACGGGCGGGGCGGTGGTCGGGGTCGAAGTCATCGGTCTCCTCGTGGTTCGGCGGTGGCGCGGATGGCGTCCACCGGGCAGATCTCCAAGCACTCCAGGCAGCCGGTGCAGCGGTCGTCGCGGACGGTCAGGCCGCCCGGCGTCGGCCGGATGGCGTGCGTCGGGCAGGTGAGCAGGCAGGCGCCGCAGCCCTGGCAGGCGCCGATGATCACCCCCGCCACCGGTACCCCCGGGGCGTGACCATCCGGCCGGCGACCAGCCGGGTTCGGGTGCTGCCGACGACCACCACGCCGTACATGTCGACCAGGGCCGGGTCGAAGGTGGCCAGGGTGGCCAGGTGGACCCGTTCGCCGGCGCGGCTGGCGTTGCGCACCACGCCGACCGGAGTGTCCGGCGGGCGGTGCGCGGCGAACAGCTCCAGCGCTTCACCGAGCTGCCAGTCCCGAGCCCGGCTGCGCGGGTTGTAGAGCAGCGCGACCAGGTCGGCCTCGGCGGCGGCGGTGATCCGCCGGACGATGACCTCCCACGGGGTGTGCAGGTCGGACAGGCTCAGGTAGACGTGGTCGTGCCCGAGCGGCGCGCCGAGCAGCGCCGCGGCGGCCAGCCCGGCGGTCACCCCGGGCACGCCGACCACGTCGACGCGGGCGTCGGCGTACTCCAGGGCGGGGCTGGCCATCGCGTACACCCCGGCGTCGCCGGAGCCGATCAGCGCGACCGCGTGGCCGGCGGTGGCCTCGGCGACGGCGGCGCGGGCCCGCTCCTCCTCCGCGCCGAGCCCGCTGGCGAGCACCCGGGTGCCCGGCCGCAGCAGGTCGCGGACCTGCGCGACGTACTGGTCGAGGCCGACGACCACGGCGGCCCGGCGCAACTCGGCCACCCCGCGCGGGGTGCGCAGGTCGGGCGCGCCGGGGCCGAGCCCGACGATCGCCAGCCGGCCGCGCGGGGCGTGCCGGGCGACGGCGACCGTCGCCATCGCCGAGGCGGTCTTCGGCACCAGCAGGATGGCGTCGCCGCCGCGCAGCGCCGCGGCCTCCGCGACGCTGGGGGTGCCGACGGCGGCGCGGACCACCTCGCTGGGGTGCGGCACCTCGACGGCGGCCAGCTCCGCCACCGGCCAGGTCCGCAGGGGTACGCCGAGCGCGCGGGCGGTGTCCACGATGCCCACCTCGTCGGCCTTGAGGTCGACGCTGGCCAGGCAGCGCAGGCTGGCCTCGGCCAGCCCGGCCCCGGCGAGCGCCCGGCGCAGCAGCCCGGCCACCTCGGCGGCGGCCACGCCCCGGCTGGAGCCGATCCCGGCGACCAGGGACGGCGGGCGCAGCACGGCGGTCCGCCCGTCCAGCGGCACGACCCGGTCGGTGACCAGCAGCCGGTACCCGCCGTCCGGCGCGTCGGCGCGCACGTTCTCGGGCAGCGGCGGCAGCGGCCAGGTGGCGTCGGAGTCGAGGCGGACCGGCTCGCCGTCGAGGATCGCCCGGGAGACGGCGGCCACCGCCCCCTCGACCGGCCAACCGAGGGTGTCCAGGCCGGGCAGGCCGACCGCGTCGGTGGCGGTGGTGACCACCGGGCGGGCGTCGAGCAGCACGGCCACCTCGGCGGCGAGGGCGTTCGCGCCGCCGGCGTGCCCGCCGAGCAACGCGACCGCGTGCCGGGCGGCCTCGTCGACGACCACCACGGCCGGATCGGTGCGCTTGTCGCCGAGCAGCGGCGCGAGGATCCGGACCACCGCCCCGGTGGCCAGGAACGCCACCACCGCGTCGCACTGCGCCCAGGCCGTCCGCAGCGCGTCGGCGACCGTCTCCCCGGGGATCTCCCGGGCGTGCGGCCAGGCGTCGGCGAGGGTACGGGCGTGCCGCCGGCCCGCGGCGGTGGCGGCGACCAGCCCGACGCTGGCGGGACCGGCCGGGGTCCCGACCGTCGGGCTCGCGGCCGCAACGGTCGTGTCCCCGACCGGGCCGGGCACGATCGCAGCCGGGCCGGGCGCGGTGTCGGCTCCGGTCGGAACGGTGTCGGGTGGTGCGGTCTGGTGCACGTGTGCTCCCCGCGAGGGTCCGGTGTGGTGGGTGAGTGGCGTGGTCACCGGTGCTCTCCGGTCAGCACGACCACCGGGTTGGTGGCGGCCAGGCGCAGCGAGCCGCCGGGCAGGTCGGCGAGGCGGGCGGCGGCGAGCTGGCTGCCCTCGACCGCGTAGCCGGCGTCGCGCAGCAGGTGAACGGCGGGGGCGACCCGGTCCAGCGCGGCGAGGGTGACCACCACCCGGTCCGGCCGGCGCTCGGCCACCGCGGCGAGCACGTCCGTGCCGCCGCCGCCGACGAAGACGGCGTCCGGGTCGGGCAGCCCGCGCAGCGCCTCGGGGGCGGAGCCGGTCACCAGCCGGACGTCGACGCCGTGCCGGGCGGCGTTGGCCCGCACCGGCGCCCGCGGGTCGCGTTCCACCGCGATCACCGCCGCGCCGAGCAGCGCGCACTCGATGCCCACCGAACCGCTGCCGGCGCCCACGTCCCAGACCAGCCGGCCGAGCCGGGGGCGGAGCCGGGCCACCGCGAGGGCGCGTACCTCCGCCTTGGTGATCATCGAGTCCCGGTGGGCGTACGCGGACTCGGGCAGCGCCCAGCCGCCGGCCGGCGCGGCGGCCGGCTGGTTGTCCGCGCGCATCGGGCCCATCCCGGCCCCGGCGTCCGCGTCACCGGCGGGCGGGGCGAGGCTGAGCAGGACGTGCGGGTCGGCCCAGCAGCGGCTGGCGGCGTCCTCGGGGGTGGCCCAGGTGACCCGCTCGTCGGCCGTGCCGAGGTGCTCGGCCACCACCAGGCGGCGGGACCAGCCGACGAGGCCGGCGCCGAGTTCGGCCGCTCCGGCACCGGGCGCGGTGAGCACCGCGACGGCGGGCAGCGCGCGGCAGGCGTTGAGCGCCGGCCGGGGGTCGCGGCCGTGCGCGGTGACCACGGCGGCGCCGTCCCACGGCAGTCCGGCGCGGGCGAACGCGGCAGCCACGCTGGAGACCGCCGGCAGCACCCGCAGCGGCAGCCCGGCCGCCCGCAGCCGCCGGACGATGCCGAAGAAGCCGGGATCGCCACTGGCCAGCACGACGGCGTGCTCGCCGGCGGCGACGGCGGCGCGGAGCCGGTCCAGGGCGGGGGTGAGCGGCCCGAGGGTCACGGTCGGGCAGCCGGGCGGCACCGGCACGGCGGCGAGATGCCGGGCCCCCCCGACCACCAGCCCGGCCGTGGCGAGCGCCTCGGCCAGCCCGGGGTACGCCGGCCGACCGGCGGCGTCGATCCCCACCACGGTCACGGCGGCGCCGGAAGGAAGGTCTTCGGTGAGCGGTATTCCTGTCAGGCATAAATATGACTGAGAGTCATATCGGTCGCCGGTGGATTGCCGTCGTCCGCCACCACCCTGAGTGACCGGCTCACCGTCCCGCGACGGCATGGCGCTCACGCGGCCCACCGGCCCGAGGAGGCGACGACCCGGGAGCCGGCGAAGTCGACCATGGCCACGTCGACGGTGACCGCCCGCTCGGCGAAGCGGAGCAGCACCTGGCGTACCCGGTGGCAGAGCAGGTCCCCGGCGGGGCCGAGCAGGCCGGCGGCCTCCCACAGCTCGTACGCGTGCCGCCCGGTGTTCGCCGCGGTGACCGCCGCGACCAGGTCGGCGTCGCCGCCGGCCTCGGCGGTGACCGCGCCGAGCAGCGACAGGTCCACCTTGGAGCGGGTGTAGTGGGTCATCAGGATGCCGGCGGCGAGCTTGGCCAGCTTGCCGGCCATCCCGACGAAGACCACCCCGGTCATCCCGTCGCCGACGGCGGCGGTGACCGCGGCGCCGGTGAAGTCGCCGACCTCGACGAAGCACACCTCGGGCAGTTCCGGCAGCAGTTCCCGGGCGGCCCGCTCGGTCCGCCCGCCGGTGCAGAGCACCACGGTCGACTCGCCCTGGGCGGCCATCACGTGCACCGCCTGCACCACGCTGGCCCGCCAGGAGGCGGTGGAGAAGGGCCGGACGATCCCGGTGGTGCCGAGGATCGAGATGCCGCCGAGAATGCCGAGCCGCCGGTTGGTGGTCTTGCGGGCCATCACCTCGCCGCCCGGCACGCTGATCACCACCCGGACGCCCACCTCGGTGAGGTCGACCACCTCGGCCACGGCCTGGCCGATCATCCGGCGCGGGGTCTCGTTGATCGCCGGGCCGCCGACGGCGAGGCCGAGCCCGGGCTTGGTGACGGTGCCGACGCCGGGGCCGCCGGCGAGGTCCAGGCCGGGCTCGGCGCGCCAGCAGACGGTGGCGGTGAGGTGCGCGCCGTGGGTGACGTCCGGGTCGTCGCCGGCGTCCTTGACCACCACCGCCTCGGCGCGCGCCTCCGGCGCCGGGGTGAGGTCGCACCGGGCGACCGGGAAGCTGACCCGCCGGCCGCCGGGCAGCCCGATCTCCACCTCCGGCTGCGGCACACCGGTGACCAGGGCGGTCATCGCGGCCTTGGCCGCCGCCGTCGCGCAGGCGCCGGTGGTCCAACCGGTACGCAGCGCGGTGGGCCGGACCTTTGCGGTACGCGGCAGGTCCGGCTCGCGCAGCGGCGGCTCGGCGTACGTCACCGGGGGCCGTCCCCCGACCCGGCGGCGCGGGCGCGGCGCAGCTCGACGCGGGCGGCCGGCTCGGCCCGGCGGAAGGTGTGGAAGTGCCCGGGGTGGTACAGGTGCGAGCGGGTGCCGGTGGCGGCGAGCGCGGGGCCGACCAGGAAGAGGGTGTGCTTCCAGAGCCGGTGCTCCTTGACGGTGGCCTCCAGGTCGGCCAGCGCGCAGCGCACCACCAGCTCGTCCGGCCAGGTCGCCTGGTACGCCACCACGACCGGGGTGTCCGGCGGGTAGCCGCCGGCCAGCAGCTCGGCCTGCGCCTGCCCGGAGCGGGCGGCGGAGAGGAACAGCGCCATCGTGGTGCCGTGCCGGGCGAAGTCGCGGACCCGCTCCCCCGGCGGCATCGGCGTCTTGCCGCCCTCGAGGCGGGTGAGGATCACCGACTGGGCCACCTCGGGGATGGTCAGCTCCCGGCCGACGATGGCCGCCACCGCGGTGAACGAGGACACCCCGGGCACGATCTCGACGGCCAGGTCGAGCGCCCGGCACAGGTCGAGCTGTTCCTGCACCGCGCCCCAGAGCGCCGGGTCGCCGGAGTGGATCCGGGCCACCGTCAGCCCCTCGGCGGCGGCCCGCCGGTACAGCGGCAGCACCCCCTCGATCGGCAGCTGCGACGAGTCGACGATCTCGGCGTCGGCGCGGGCGTGGGCGAGGACGTCGGCGTGCACCAGGCTGGCCGCCCAGATCACCACGTCGGCGGCGCCGATCACCCGGGCGGCGCGCAGGGTGAGCAGGTCGGCGGCGCCGGGTCCGGCCCCGACGAACCAGACCTTTCCGGTGGTCGTCACAGTTTTCCTCCCCGGCGGTCCCGGCGCGCCGGGACCAGCAGTGTCGACAGGTACGGCAGGTCGTCGGCGGCGGCGTCGACCGGCCCGATCCGCTCCCCGGGCAGGCCGACCGACCGGCCGAGCACGGCGTCCGGCAACCGGTCGTGGCGGCGCAGCTCGTCGACCAGCTCGGGGTGCCGCCGCCAGCCCTTGTAGACGACGACGGTGCCCGGCCCGGCCAGCGCGTCGGAGACGAGCGCCAGCCCGGCGGTGGCCGGCAGCAGGGTGAGCGGCTCACGGCCCTCGCAGAGCGGCACGCCGCTGCGCGCGGCCAGCTCCTGCATCGCGGTGATCCCGGGCACGGTGCGCACCTCGACGGCCGGCCGCAGCGCCCGGACGCTCTGCGCCAGGTAGCCGAAGGTGGAGTAGACGTTCGGGTCGCCGATGGTGGCGAAGGCGATCGAGGCGGCGCCGCCGTCGAGGGCGGCCACCACGGCCCGGGCGGCGGCGTCCCAGGCCCGCTCCCGGCGGGCGGTCACCCCGCCCCGGTCGTCCAGCGCGAACGGCAGCCGGCGCAGCCGGTCCGCATCGACGTGCGCGCGCACGGTGGTCTCCGCCCGGCCGGGGGGCGCGTCGCCGTCCGCGGCCAGCCGGTCCATCACCGGTACGACCACCAGGTCGGCCTCGCGCAGCACCCGCACCGCCTTGAGGGTGAGCAGTTCGGGGTCGCCCGGGCCGACGCCCACCCCGGTCAGCGTCGGCGCGCTCACCGGGCCGCCGCCTCGACCAGGCGGCGGGCCGCCGACGGGTGCGCCGCCCAGTGGGTGTGCAGGTAGGAGGCGTGCACCCGGCCGTCGACGAAGCCGTGCCGCCCGCCGTCGAAGTGCCACGCCGGCCGGTCCCCGTGGCCGGGGTCGGTGGCGGTGCGGTGGAACTCGTGGCCGCGTACCGGCTCGCCGGCCCGGTGCGGTGGGGAGTCGGCGGCGGCGACGGCCTCCCGGTAGCCGAGGGTGAGCGTGCCGGTCATCCGGGCGGTGTGCGGCAGCCGCCCGCACATCGGCACCCCGTCGAGGGAGCGCCCGAGGTAGAGCAGGCCGGCGCACTCGGCGACGATCGGCCCGTCGAAGTCGGCCAGTTCGGCGCGGAGCGCGGAGTTGGCCGCGAGGGCCTCGACGTGCACCTCGGGGAAGCCGCCGCCGACGACGACGGCGCGGGTGCCGGCGGGCAGGGCGGGGTCGCGCAGCGGGTCGAAGCGGACCACGACGGCGCCGGCCGCGGCGAGCAGTTCGGTGGTCTCGGCGTACGAGAAGGTGAAGGCCGGGCCGCCGGCCACCGCGACGACCGGACGGTCCCGGCCGGCGGGGCCGCCGACGGCGCTGGCCGGGTCCCAGGCTCCGACGGTCAGCGGCGGGGCGGTCCGGGCGAGGTCGAGCAGCGCGTCGAGGTCCACGGTGGACTCGATCAGGTCGGCGAGGGCGTCGACGACGGCGAGCGACTCGGGGGCCCGTTCGGCGACCGGCACCAGCCCGAGGTGCCGCGACGGCGCGGTCACCTCGGCGGCCCGGGTGACCGCCCCGAGCACCGGTACGCCCACCTCGGCGAGGGCGTCGCGCAGCAGGGTCTCGTGCCGGGGCGAGCCGACCCGGTTGAGCAGCACTCCCCCGATGCGCACGCCGGGGTCGAAGGCGCGCATGCCGAGCACCAGCGCGGCGGCCGAGCGGCCCTGCGCGGTGGTGTCGAGGACCAGCAGCACGGGCGCGTCGATCAGCCGGGCGACGTGCGCGGTGGAGGCGTACGACCCGCGGCCGACCGCCCCGTCGTGCAGCCCCATCACCCCTTCGACGACCGCCACGTCGGCGGGGGTGGGGACACTCGCGCCGTGCCGCAGCAGCGGCGCGATCCGCTCCTCGCCGACCAGCCAGGGGTCGAGGTTGCGGCCGGGCCGCCCGGCGGCGAGGGCGTGGTAGCCGGGGTCGATGTAGTCGGGGCCGACCTTGTGCGGGCTGACGGTCAGGCCGCGCCGGCGCAGCGCGGCGAGCAGGCCGGTGGCCACGGTGGTCTTGCCGTGCCCGCTGGCCGGGGCGGCCACCACCAGCCGGGGCAGCGGCCACGGCGCGTCCGGGCTCACCATTCGATGCCCTTCTGACCCTTCTGGCCCGCGTCCATCGGGTGCTTGACCTTGGTCAGCTCCGCGACGAGGTCGGCGGCGGCGACCAGCCGCGGGTCGGCGTCCCGGCCGGTGATCACCACGTGCTGGAAGCCGGGGCGGCCGGCGAGGGTGTCGACGACCTCGTCGACGTCGACCCAGCCCCACTTCATCGGGTAGGTGAACTCGTCGAGCACGTACAGGCCGTAGCGTTCGGCGGCCAGGTCGCGCTGGATCTGCCGCCAGCCCTCCAGGGCGTCGGCGGCGTGGTCGGCCGCGCCGCCGCGCTGGATCCAGGACCAGCCCTCGCCCATCTTGTGCCAGGCGACCGGGGCGCCCTGGCCGGTGCGCTCGTGCACCTCGCCGAGGGCGCGGAAGGCGTTCTCCTCGCCGACCCGCCACTTGGCGCTCTTGACGAACTGGAACACCCCGATCGGCAGCCCGGCGGTCCAGGCGCGCAGCGCCAGCCCGAACGCGGCGGTGGACTTCCCCTTCATCTGTCCGGTGTGCACGACCAGCAACGGGCGGTGGCGCCGCTGCCGGGTGGTCAGCCCGTCGGCGGGCACCGTGGACGGCTTGCCCTGCGGCATCAGGCGCTCCTTCTGGTCGTGGTGGCGGGTCCGTTCGCGCAGTTGTGGTGGGTGCCGGCACGGCAGGCGCAGGCCCGACCGGTGGCGAGTTGGCGGAGGGGGTCGGTGGCGACCGTGTCGAGGCGGTGGTGGTCCGCGCCGAGCTGGGCGGCGAGGCGGCGACCGAGGCCGAGCCGGACCGGGCCGGACTCGCAGTCGACGACCACGCTGGGCGCGCCGGTGGCGGCGAGCACCGCCGCGGCACGGGCGGCCCGGTCCAGCGGGCGGTCGCCGGCGGTGGCCCGCCCGTCGGTGACGACCAGCACCAGCGGGCGGCGCTTCGGGTCGCGCAGCCGCTCCACCCGCAGCAGCTCGGCGGCGGCGAGCAGCCCCTCCGCCAGCGGGGTGCGCCCGCCGGTGGGCAGCTCGGCCAGCCGGGTCGAGGCGGCCAGCACCGAGGAGGTGGCCGGCAGCAGGGTACGCGCGCCGGCGCCCCGGAAGGCGATCACGGCGACCTTGTCCCGGCGCTGGTAGGCGTCGGTGAGCAGGGCGAGCACCGCGCCCTTGACGGCGGACATCCGCTGCCGGGCGCCCATCGACCCGCTGGCGTCGACCACGAACAGCACGAGGTTGCCCTCGCGTCCCTCCCGGACCGCCTCGCGCAGGTCGTCCGGGCGCAGCAGCAGCGGGCCACCGCGCCGGCCCCGGCCCGGCTGATGCGGGGCGGCGGCCCGCAGCGTCGCCGGCAGGTGCAGCGCGCCGGGCCGACCGGCCGGCACCCGCTCGCCGGTGGTCCGGCCGCGCCCGGTCCGGGCGCGGGAGCGCCGTCCCGGCACGCCGTCGCCGATCCCGGGCGCGGTGAGCAGCCGGGCCCGCAACCCACCCTGGGGTACGGCCACCGGCTGCGCCCCGCTCGCCGGCCGGCCCTCGGTCCGGCCGTCTCCCGCGTCGCCTCCGGGGCGGGAGCCGTGGCCGTCGCCGCCGTCGGGGCCGTCGCCGGGACCGCCGTCGGTACGGTCCAGCCACCGGTCGTCGTCGTCCGCCGGCCAGCCGCCGTCGCTGCGGCCGGCCGGGTCGGGGCGGTCGTTCCGTTCGCCGGAGCGTCCGTCGTCGTCGGCCTCGGTCGAGCCGGGTTCGCCGCGCCCTGCCGGGCCCGAACCGCCGGGACCGTGGTCGTCGGCGTGGCCGCCGGCCGGGTGGCCGCCCTCGCCCCCGCCCCCGCCGGGGCCGTCCGGACCGTCTTGGGGGCCGGCACCGCCAGCCGGGCCGCCGCCAGGCGGGTCGTCGTCCGGGTGCTCGTCCTGGGCCCGCCGCAACGCCTCGTCCAGGCGCTTCTCGTCCAGGTCCGGGCTGTCGAACGGGTCGCGGCGGCGACGGTGCGGCAGTGCGAGCCGGGCGGCGACCCGGACGTCCTCGGCGCCCACCCGGTCCCGGCCCTGCCAGGCGGCGTGCGCGAGGGCGGTACGGGCGGTGACGATGTCGGCGCGCATCCCGTCCACGTCGAACGCGGCGCACACCTCGGCGATCTGGCGCAGCGCGGCGTCGGGCAGCCGTACCCGGTCCAGCCGCCGCCGGGCGGCGGCGACCCGGTGGGCGATCTCGGCGTCGGCGTCGGCCCACCGGGCGGCGAACCCGGCCGGGTCGGCGTCGGCGGCGAGCCGGCGGCGGACCACCTCGACGCGGACGGCCGGGTCGCGGCTGGCGCCGACGGCGACGGTGAGCCCGAACCGGTCGAGCAGCTGCGGGCGCAGCTCCCCCTCCTCCGGGTTCATCGTGCCGACCAGCAGGAACCGGGCGGCGTGGCTGACCGAGACGCCTTCCCGCTCGACGTGGCAGCGGCCCATCGCGGCGGCGTCGAGCAGCAGGTCGACCAGGTGGTCGTGGAGCAGGTTCACCTCGTCGACGTAGAGCACGCCGCGGTGGGCGGCGGCGAGCAGGCCCGGCTCGAAGGCGCGTACCCCCTCGCCGAGGGCCTTCTCCAGGTCGAGCGAGCCGACCACCCGGTCCTCGGCGGCGCCGACCGGCAGTTCGACCAGGCGGGCCGGGCGGCGCTCGGCCGCCGGCTCGGCCGGGTGCGGCCCGTCCGGGCAGGCGGGGTCGGCGGCGGCCGGGTCGCAGGCGAAGCGGCAGCCGGCGACCCGGTCGACCGGGGGCAGCAGCGCCGCGAGAGCCCGCACGGCGGTGGACTTGGCGGTGCCCTTCTCGCCCCGCACCAGCACCCCGCCGATGGCCGGGGAGACGGCGTTGAGCAGCAGGGCCAGGCGCATGTCGTCCATGCCGAGCACCGCGCTGAACGGGTAGCCACTCATTGCCGGTCCTCCAGGTCGCCCTCGCTGGCCAGGTACGTCTCGCGGAGCCGGTCGAGGGTGGCCGGTTCGGGCGCCGCCCACAGGCCCCGGTCGGCGGCCTCCAGCAGCCGCTCGGTGATGCCGCGCAGCGCCCACGGGTTGGACTGCTCCAGGAACTCCCGGGTGGTCTCCTCGAAGACGTACGCGGCGGCCAGGTGCTCGTACATCCAGTCGTCGACGACGCCGGCGGTGGCGTCGTAGCCGAACAGGTAGTCCACGGTGGCGGCCAGCTCGAACGCGCCCTTGTAGCCGTGCCGGCGCATCGCGGCGATCCACTTCGGGTTGACCACCCGGGCCCGGAACACCCGCCGGGTCTCCTCGCCGAGGGTGCGGGTGCGTACGTCGTGCGGCATCGCCGAGTCGCCCACGTACGCGGCGGGCGCGGCGCCGGTGAGGTGGCGGACCATCGCCACCATCCCGCCGTGGTACTGGAAGTAGTCGTCGGAGTCCACGATGTCGTGTTCGCGGGTGTCCTGGTTCTTCACGGCGACGGCGATGCGGGCGAAGGAGCGTTCCATGTCGGCGCGCGCCTCCCGCCCGTCCAGGTCCCGGCCGTAGGCGTAGCCGCCCCAGACGGCGTACACCTCGGCGAGGTCGGCGTCGGTGCGCCAGTTCCGGGCGTCGATCAGCGGCAGCAGCCCCGCCCCGTACGCCCCCGGCTTGGAGCCGAAGATCCGGGCGGTCGCCCGGCGGGCGTCGCCGTGTTCGGCGAGGTCGGCGTCCACGTGGGCCCGGACGAAGTTCTCCCCGGCCGGCTCGTCGAGGGCGGCGACCCGGCGTACCGCGTCGTCGAGCAGCGCCACGACGTGCGGGAAGGCGTCGCGGAAGAAGCCGGAGATGCGCACGGTCACGTCCACCCGGGGGCGGCCCAGCTCCGCCAGCGGCACCACCTCGACGCCGGTGACCCGCCGGGACCGGTCGTCCCAGGTCGGCCGGCAGCCGAGCAGGGCCAGCACCTCGGCGATGTCGTCGCCCTGGGTACGCATGGCGCTGGTGCCCCAGACGGTGAGCCCGACCGAGCGGGGGTACGCGCCGGTGTCGGCGAGGTGCCGGGCGAGCAGCGAGTCCGCGAGGGCCACCCCGACGTCCCAGGCGTTGCGGGACGGGATGGCCTTGGGGTCGACGGAGTAGAAGTTGCGGCCGGTGGGCAGCACGTTGACCAGGCCGCGGGTGGGTGAGCCGGAGGGGCCGGGCGGCACGAACCGGCCGTCCAGCGCGCCGAGCACCCGGTCGATCTCGTCGGTGGTCCGGGCCAGCCGGGGCACCACCTCGCGGGCGGCGAAGCGCAGCACGTCGGCGGCGTCGCCGATCGCCCGGCCGGTGACCTCCTCGACCACCGCGTCGACCTTGTCGGCGTCCCAGCCGAGGGTCTCCATGCCGACGACCAGCCGGCGGGCCAGGGCCTCGACCAGGTCGACGGCGTCGGCGGCGGTGGCGGCCGGCCCGTCGGCCGCCTCGGTCAGCGGCTCGGGCACGGCGATCCGCCGTCCCGGCTCGGCGAGCAGGTCCTGCTCGTCCAGCCCGTACGCGGCGGCGAGCGCCTGGCGCAGGCCGGGCAGGGCGCGGGTGCCGCCCCAGACCTGGGGGGCGCGCAGCACGGCGAGGACGAGGTTGACCCGGGCCTCGCCGGTGGGCGCCTCGGCGAGGATGTGCAGCCCGTCGCGGATCTGCACGTCCTTGACCTCGCAGAGGTACCCGTCGAGGTGCAGCACGAAGTCGTCGAAGTCGTCGGCGGCCGGCATGTCATCGGTGTGCAGGTCGTGGTGCAGCTCGGCGGCCCGGACCAGCTCCCAGATCTGCGCCCGCACGGTCGGCACCTTGGCCGGGTCGAGCGCCTGGACGGTGGCGTACTCGTCGAGGAGCTGTTCGAGTTTGGCCAGGTCGCCGTACGTCTCGGCGCGGGCCATCGGCGGGACGAGGTGGTCGACGACGACGGCGTGCGCCCGGCGCTTGGCCTGGGTGCCCTCGCCGGGGTCGTTGACGATGAACGGGTAGACCAGCGGCAGGTCGCCGAGGACGGCGTCGGGGGCGCAGTCGGCGGCGAGGCCGAGCCCCTTGCCGGGCAGCCATTCCAGCGTGCCGTGCTTGCCGAGGTGCACCACCGCGTCGGCGCCGAAGCCGCCGTCGGCCACCGGCGCGGCCAGCCAGCGGTACGCGGCCAGGTAGTGGTGGCTGGGCGGCAGGTCGGGGTCGTGGTAGATGGCGATCGGGTTCTCGCCGAAGCCACGCGGCGGCTGGATCATCAGCACCACGTTGCCGAAGCGCAGCCCGGCCAGGACCAGGTTGCCGCCGTCGGCGTACAGCTCGCCGGGCGGCTCGCCCCAGTGGGTGCGCATCCGGTCCCGCAGCGGCGCCGGCACCCGGGCGAACCAGCGCCGGTAGGTCTGCCCGGGTACCCGCGCCTCGGCGGCGGCGAGCTGCTCGGGGGTGAGCCATTCGACGTCGTGCCCGCCGGCGGCGATCAGCGCGTGGATCAGCGCGTCCCCGTCGGTGGGGACCGGCTCGTCGCCGAGGTCGTAACCGGCGTCGGCGAGGGCGGCGAGCAGCCGTACCGCCGAGGCGGGGGTGTCCAGGCCGACCGCGTTGCCGACCCGGGAGTGCTTGGTCGGGTACGAGCTGAGCACGACGGCGAGGCGCTTGTCGGCGTTGGGCACGTGCCGCAGCCGGGCCTGGCGGACGGCGATGCCGGCCACCCGGGCGGCCCGCTCCGCATCGGCGGCGTAGACCGAGAGCCCGTCGGCGTCGACGCGCTTGAACGAGAACGGCACGGTGACGATCCGCCCGTCGAACTCGGGGATGGCCACCTGCATCGCGGCGTCCAACGGGGAAAGTCCGGCGTCGCTGCCGGCCCACTGCTCGCGGGTGCTGGTGAGGCAGAGCGCCTGCACGATCGGCACGTCGAGGGCGGCGAGCGCGCCGACGTCCCAGGCATCCTCGTCGCCCCCGCCGGAGGCGTCCGCCGCGACGGCACCGCCGGCGGCGAGCACGGTGACGACCAGGGCGTCGCAGCGGGCGAAGAGGGGCAGCGGCCCGTCGCCGGGGGTGAGCCCGCGCAGCGAGCCGCAGAAGATCGGCAGCGGGTCGCCGCCGGCCGCCTCGACCGCGTCGGCGAGGACGTCGACGAAGCCGGTGTTCCCGGCGAGGGCGTGCGCCCGGTAGAAGACGATCCCGACGGTGGGGCGGGTCGCCGTCGACACCGCGGCGGCCCGGTCGCCGTGCACCCCGTACGCGGGGGTGGGCGCGGGCGGGTCGAAGCCCTCGCCGGTCAGCAGCACCGTGTCGGAGAGGAACCGGGCCAGCTCGGCCAGGTTCTCCGGACCCCCCTCGACCAGGTAGGACAGCGCCTGGGTGGCCACTCCGGAGGCCACCGTGGAGGCGGCCATCAGCTCCGCGTCGGGCACCGCCTCGCCGCCGAGCACCACCGTGGGCACGCCCGAGGCGAGCACGGCGGCCAGCCCGTCCGGCCACGCCTGCCGGCCGCCGAGCAGGCGTACGACGGCGAGGTCGACGCCGTCGAGCAGCGCCGGCACGGCGTCGGCGGCGACCCGGGCGGGGTTGGCCAGCCGGTAGTCGGCGCCGCTGGCGCGGGCGGCGAGCAGGTCGGTGTCGGCGGTGGAGAGCAGCAGGATGCGCACGGACGGCTCCGGAGAGTGACGCCCGGACCGGCGCGGGGCCGGTCGGGCGAGGCGAGGGGACGGGCGCGGTTCAGCGGGTACGACGGGCCGCCGGGCGGATCACCGGCGGTGAACCGGTGGGCGGCACGGTGCGGCGGTCAGCGGTGAACGGCGGAACGCGGGGCGCGGGCGCCGGACGGGGTGTCCGGACGGTCGGCCGGCGCGACGGCGCGGCCGGGCAGGGGCGCGTCAGCGCGCCCGGAACGGGTACGACGGAGCTCGTCGGCGGTGGAGACGCTGCGCGTCATCGGGGTCCTCCTCGGGTGTCCACGCCCTGGGGTCGCTCCGACGGCCGAAGTATCCTGGCTTCCGGATCAACGCTCTCCCCCGGCCTTCCAACCGCAGGAACACGGCCGTGACGCGCGAGGGGGGATCGCTCCCCGGTGACAGTGGCGGGACCGCGCCGGAATCGCACCGGCTTCCTTCACTGCCGTCAGGCCGCGAATGCTGCCACACCCCTCGGCGCCGGGTCAACGCCGCCCCGGCTCGCGCCGGGCAGGCCGGCCCATCGAAGCCCGACGATCATCAGCGACCGTCCCCGCACTTCGGACAATGTCCGACCTCGATGTCGCGCCCCCTTTGCTCTGCTGCCTCGGAGGCACCACTGGGAGCGCTTCGCTGTTGCCGCGGCGGCAGCAGAGCAAAGGGGACGGTGCGGGCGGGTATCCGCCGGTCAGCGTCGACGGCGGGGCCATCGGCCGGGGGCCGAACGCCTACGATCGGTCCCGCCGGCCGAAGAATCGCCGGTCGATCGGGAAAGGACCCCAGCCATCGCCGAGCCCACGTTCCACCACCTCGCCGGCCGGGTCTGGCTCTACCCGGGCGATCCCGACCCGGGCACCATCCAACCGAGCGTGGCGCTGATCACCGACGAGCGCGGCGGCGTGCTGGTCGACGCCGGGCACAGCCCGGGCCACGCCCGGGAGATCCGCGCCGCGCTGACGGCGGCGGGGCTGCCCGAGCCGCACTGGCTGGTCTACACCCACCACCACTGGGACCACGTGTGGGGCGCCTGCGCCTGGCCGGGCGTGGAGATCGTCGGCCACGTCGCCGGGGAGGCTCCGCTGCGCGCCGAGGCGGCCCGCCCGTGGAGTCACCGCTACCTGCGCGAGCAGGTCCGCGCCGAGCCGCGACTCGGCCCCAGCTTCCGGGCCCGGGCCCTGGCCATGGACTCCTGGGACGACTTCGCGGTGCTGCCGCCCACCCGCACCTTCACCGACGAACTGGAGCTGCCCACCGGCGTACGGCTGCGCCACGTCGGCGGCCGGCACGCCCCCGACTCGACCGTGGTGCTGGTGCCCGACTCGGCGGTGATGCTGCTCGGTGACTGCTTCTACCCGCCGCCGGCGCACCTGCGCCAGGAGGGGGACGGCCCCGACCTGGCGCTGGTGCGCCGGCTGCTCGACGACCGCTACCACTGGTACGTCTCCAGCCACGCCGACCCGATGACCCTCGACGAGGCCCGCGCCGCCGTCGAGGGGTGAGCGGTCAGCGCATCCGGCGTTCCGGGTGGGCCCGGTTCCAGACCCGCATCCGCTCCGGGTACCCGGTCTTCGTCGCCTCGTAGAGCGGCACGGCGTGCCGGCCGGCCAGCTTCGCCGCCACCTGCGGCGAGCCGGTCCGGCGGCGGATCCACTCGCCGTCGTGGGCGATCGCCACCACCGTGGTGTCCGTGGCGGTGGTCTCCGGCTCCAGGTAGAACTCCACGCCCTGCCGGCTGGTCACGAACTCCTCCAGCGCGGCCAGGTCCTCGCGGGTGGCCTCCCGGTCGAGCTTCGTCGGGGTGGGGACGGCGGCCCGCGACCGCCGGCTGAACCAGCCCATCTGCCCGCTCCTCTCCTCGGCGTCCCTCCAGTGGAGCACCGTCACCTGACAGTCGGCTGCGAGGCCGGTGAGCGTGAGCTGACCGGGCGTGCTCAGTCGAGCGCGGCCAGCTCCTCGGCGGAGAGCCGCAGCGCGCCGGCCGCGACGTTCTGGATCAGGTGCGCCTCGTCGCCGGTGCCGGGGATGGCCAGCACGTGCGGCCCCTGGTGCAGGGTCCAGGCGAGGCGTACCTGGTGCGGCGTGGCGCCGTGGGCCCGCGCGATCTCGTGGACGGCGGCGGTGTGCTCGGCCGCCGCGCCCGCCTCCCGCCGGACGCCGGCGAGGGCGAAGAACGGCACGTACGCCACCCCGCGCGCCCCGCACTCGCGCAGCAGCGCGTCCTGGTCGCCCCGGTTGTCGACGGCGTAGCTGTTCTGCACGCAGACGACCGGGGCGATGGCCTGCGCCTCGTCGAGGTGGTCCAGGCGGACGTTGGACAGGCCGAGGTGGCGGATCAGCCCGGCGTCGCGCAGCTCGGCCAGCGCGCCGAAGGACTCCGCCACCGAGTCCCGCCCGGGGCGCTTCACGATCCGCAGGTTCACCACGTCGAGGTGGTCGCGGCCCAGCCGGCGCAGGTTCTCCTGCACCTGGGCGCGCAGCCCGGCCGGCGTAACGTCCTCGCGCAGTCCGGTCGCCGGGTCGTACGCGAAGCCGACCTTGGTGGTGATCACCAGGTCCGCCGGGTACGGGGCGAGCGCGGCGCGGATCAGCTCGGTGGCGTACCGGGCGGGGCCGGTGCCGACGTTCAGGGTGCCGCCGGGCGAGACGTAGAAGGCGGCGGTGTCGATGTGGTTCACGCCCAGCTCGACGGCGCGGCGCAGCACCCGCACCGCGCGGTCCGGATGGGGGTCGACGGTGGTCCGCATCGAGCCGAACCCCATCCGGCGGACGACGCGGTCGCCCAGGGTCCAGCTGCCCGCGGCGCCGGCGGTGATCTCTTCGGTAGGCATCCGGCGACCCTAGCCAGCACGGCTGGGCTGCGCAGTCGGCCGCGTACCC
Organism: Micromonospora sp. L32; assembly: GCF_052068055.1. Classification (NCBI taxonomy): domain Bacteria; kingdom Bacillati; phylum Actinomycetota; class Actinomycetes; order Micromonosporales; family Micromonosporaceae; genus Micromonospora; species Micromonospora sp. L32. Next base: position 80,017 of record NZ_JBQHDD010000005.1, read on the forward strand.
GATACCGGCCACGGCCGGCCGCTGTTAGGTTCTATGTGCTGGCGGGGTGCGCCGGCGGCCGGGTCACCGGAACCAGCGCCAGGGTGGGCAGCAGCAGCAGCGGCACGACCAGCAGCGCGTGCAGGATGCCGACCCGGTCGCCGAGCAGGCCGAGCAGCGGCGGCCCGGCGAGGAACGACGTGTAGCCCAGCACCGCGACCACGCTGACCCGCGCCGGAGCCCGCTCCTCGTCGTCGGCGGCGGCGCTCATCCCCACCGGGAAGCCCAGCGAGGCACCGAGCCCCCAGAGCGCCACCCCGGCGATCGCCACCGGCCCGGAGCCGGCCAGCACCGCCACCGCCGCGCCGAAGGCGGCGAGCAGGATGGTGGCGAACAGGACGGGCACCCGTCCCCAGCGGTCGAGGGCGACGGTGCCGGCGGTCCGCCCGATGGTCATGCCGGTGACGAAGACCCCGAAGACGGCGGCGCCGACGGCCTCGCTCGTGCCGTACCCGTCGACGAAGGCGACCGCGAGCCAGTCGTTCGCGCTGCCCTCGGCGAACGCCATCACCAGCACCAGCAGGCCGAGCAGCAGGGTGCGCGGCTCCCGCCAGGCGGCGAGCAGGCCACCGCGCCGGGTGGCGGCGGTGTCCGGTGCCGGCTGGGCGGGCAGGAAGGCCCGGGCGCCGAGGATCGTGCCGCCGAGCACCACCGCCGCCAGCACCGCCAGGTGCACGCCGATCGGCAGCCCGACGCGGGCGGCCCCCGCGCCGATGCCCGCGCCGGCCACCGAGCCGAGGCTCCAGGCGGCGTGGAAGCGCGGCAGGATGGTGCGCCCCAGCCGCTTCTCGACGGCGGCGCCCTCGACGTTCATCGCCACGTCGCAGGTGCCGGAGCCGTAGCCGAGGGCGAACAGGGCGACCGCCACGCCGGGCAGCGAGCCGGCCACCCCCGCGGCCACCCCGACACCGGCCATCCCGACCGCCACCAGCACGGTGGACGCCACCACCGTGCGGGCCGCGCCGAGGCGCTGGGTGACCAGCCCGGCGGTGGTCAGGGCGAGCACCGCGCCACCGGACATGGCCAGCAGCAGCAGGCCGAGCCGGCCGGCGCTGAGCCCGAGCGCCTCGCGGACCGCGGGGACCCGGGAGAACCAGGACGCCACGGCGAGGCCGTTGAGGGCGAAGACCACCGCGACGCCGGTGCGGGCGGCCAGCACCTGCCGGGGTACGGCGGGGCTCGGCGCGGTGACGAGTGGGCTCACGGCTTGCGGTCCTTCCGGTGGTACGGCGTCTCGCCGTCGATCACACACCGGTTTCGTCACGACCACAAGCCGGATGCGCTCCTTACCACATGCTGGTCAGAGCGCGGGCAGCCCGAGCGCCTCGTCGACCCGGGCCAGCACCGCCGCGTCGTCGTCGGCCCGTACGCCCCGCAGCAGGTCGATGGCGGTGGCCCGGACCTGCCCGACGATCATCGCCAGCGGCAGGGTCTGGCCGGCGGTGAAGAGCCGCCCGGCGACGCGTACCGCGGTCAGGGCGGCGGCCTCGGCGCGGGCGGCGTGCCGGTCGCCGGCCTCCTCGGCGCCGTCGAGGTCGGCGGCGAGCGCCTCGCCCGCCGCCCGGACCGCCTCGGCCAGGTCCCGCAGGGCCGCGCCCAGCTCGGGCGGCACCGGGGTGGGCAGCCGGTTGAACGTCACGCCGGCCCGGGCGAGGACCCGCACGTTGCGGACCGCGTAGTCGAGCTGGCCGACCGTGGCGTCGACGGTGCGCAGCCGGCCGATGTGCCGCCGGCGCCGGACGTTGAGCCGGACCGCCTCGCCGGCGGCGAGCACCGCCGTGCGCAGCCGCTCCACCGCGGCGTCGAGCTGGCGGGCCCGGTCCAGGGCGGCCAGCGCGGCGGGCTCGTCCCGGGCGTCGAGGGCCGCGGCGACCTCCTCCAGCACCTCGGCCATCCCCTGATAGGTGCGGCGGAACTCGGCGACCAGCGGGGCGAGCGGCCGCCGGGCGTCGATCAGCTGGCTGGCCACCACCGCCACCGCGCCACCGATGAGCGCGTCGACGAACCGGAACGGCACCAGCGACTCGGTCGGTGGCGAGACCACCACCAGGTAGAGGGCGGAGACCGCGGCCTGCACCACGGCGACCGTGCTCGCCCCGACCGCCACCGCGAGCGCGATGGTGAGCAGGATGACCGTGAACACCGTCCAGCTGGTGCGCGGCCCGAGCGCCTGCACCACCAGGTCGGCGACGAGGACGCCGGCGGCGACCCCGAGCAGCACCTCGACCGCCCGGCGGACCCGCTGGCCCCGGGCCTGGCCGAGCACGATCAGCGCGGCGGCGGGGGCGAAGAACGGCTGCGGGTGGCCGACCAGCCGGGTGGCCAGGATCCACGCCACCGTCGCGGCCAGGGTCGTCTCGACCACCGGCAGCCAGCCCTGCCGCAGCCGCCCGGCGGCGTCCCGGAACCAGCCCCACCGGACCATCGCCGCCTCCTCGCCCCGTTCGGGCCCCACCGTAGCCCGGCCGGCGGGTCAGGGCCGCCAGGCCCCGGCTGCCTCCGCCGCGTACGCCCGGAAGTCGCGCGGCGGCCGGCCGAGCACCCGCTGCACCCCGTCGGCCAGCCGGGCGTTGCGGCCGTCGAGGACCTCGGTGAACAGGTACGTCAGCAGCGCCACCGCCGGCGCCGGGACACCCGCGGCGGTCAGCTCGGCCGCGTACGCGGAGCTGGTGACCGGCACGAAGCGCACCGGACGGCCGGCCGCCGCGGCGATCTCGTCGACCGCCTGAGCGAAGGTGAGCAGTCGGGGGCCGGTCAGCTCGTACGTGGCGCCGGCGTGCCGGTCGGAGGTGAGCGCGGCGACGGCGACCTCGGCGATGTCGTCGGCGTCGACGAACGGCTCCGGCACGTCGCCGACGGGCAGCGCGAGCACGCCGGCGCGCAGCGGCTGCACCAGGTGTCCCTCGCTGAAGTTCTGGGCGAACCAGCTGGCCCGCAGCACGGTGGGGTCGAGCCCGCTCGCCGCGACGGCCCGCTCGGCCTCGGCCGCTTCGGGCTCGCCCCGCCCGGAGAGCAGCACCAGCCGCCGCACGCCGTGCGCGACGGCGAGCCGGGCGAGGTCGCCGACCGTCGCGACCGCGCCGGGCGCGGCCAGGTCCGGCTGGTACGCGAGGTAGACGGCGCCGACGCCGCGCAGCGCCGGCGTCCAGGTGTCCCGGTCGGTCCAGTCGAAGGGTGGTGTGCCGGCGCGGGAGCCGATCCGGGTCGGTACGCCGATCGTGGTGAGCCGCCGCGCGACCCGTCGACCGGTCTTGCCGGTGCCGCCGAGGACGAGTGTCGTCAGGTGTTCCGTCATGGGGACAGTCAACCGATCGGCGGTGAGACGCTGAATGGTTCGCCGTCGTGCAGGCATACGCAGGCGTCTACGCTCGCCACCGTGGATCTCCTGACCGGTCTGCTCGACGGCCCCCGCGCCCGGGGCGCGTTCCTGCTCCGCTCGCTGCTGGACCCGCCGTTCGCGCTGCGGATCGAGGACCGCGCGCCGCTGACCGTGGTGGCCGTGGTGCGCGGCACCGCCTGGGTCGTGCCCGACGACAGCTCCGCCGAGCTGCTGCACCCCGGGGACGTGGCGGTGCTGCGCGGCCCGGACGCGTACACCGTCGCCGACGACCCGGCCACCGCGCCGCAGGTGGTCATCCACCCCGGACAGCGGTGCACCACGCTGCGCGGCGAGCCGCTGACCACCACCCCGGCGGCAGGGGTGCGCACCTGGGGCACCGGCACGCCGGGCAGGACGGCGCTGCTGACCGGGACGTACCAGTTGCCGGGCGAGGTCAACCGGCGGCTGCTCGCCGCGCTGCCCGCGCTGCTGGTGGTCCGGGCCGACGAGTGGCACAGCCCGCTGGTCGGGCTGCTCGCCGACGAGGTGGTGCGGGACTCCCCCGGCCAGGAGGCCGTCCTCGACCGGCTGCTCGACCTGCTGCTGATCGCCGTGCTGCGGACCTGGTTCGACCGGCCCGGCGCCACCCCCTCCTGGTACGCGGCGGCGGCCGACCCGGTGGTCGGACCGGCCCTGCGCCTGCTGCGCGACGATCCGGCGCGTCCCTGGACGGTGGCGTCGCTGGCCGCCGAGGTCGGGGTGTCCCGGGCCGCGCTGGCCCGCCGCTTCACCGAGCTGGTCGGCGAGCCGCCGATGGCCTACCTGACCGGCTGGCGGCTGAGCCTCGCGGCGGACCTGCTGCGCGAACCGGACGCCACCCTCGGCGCGGTCGCCCGCCGGGTCGGCTACGGCAGCCCGTTCGCGCTGAGCACCGCCTTCCGCCGGGTGCGCGGCATCAGCCCCCGCGACCACCGCACCCGCACCCCGGTCGCCTGACCGAACTCACCGCCGGGCCGTCGATTCACTGAGGATGCTCGGCCGACCGCCAGGCGATCACGGCCTGCCGAGGACCGGACACCCGGCCGGTCGGAGAGGTCAGGCGCCGGTGAAGGCGCGGAGCAGGGCGCGGACGGCGGAGCGCAGGTCCTCGCGGCTTTCCGGGCTGCCGGGCGGCGGCGCGCTGAGCGCACCGGCGCCGACGAGGCGGTCGAAGAGCAGCCCGTCGATGAAGGCGACGAACTGGTCACCCTGCCGCCGTGGGTCCGATGCGCCGGCGCCGGCCAGCAGCGCCCGGGCCTGCTCGCGTAGCACGGTGCCGTGCGCCAGGATCGGCCGCAGCTCGGGTCGGTGCACGGCCTCCAGCAGGCAGGCGTAGCGGGCGAGGCTGCGGTCCCGCCCGACCGTGAGCCAGCGGTCCAGCACCTGCGCCGTGGCCACCGCGAGGTGGTCGAGGTCGGCCGGGGTGAGCCGCGGCGGCGGCCCGGGCGGCGGCGCGGCGGTGGGCAGCTCGCGGTCCACCAGGTCGGCGCGGTCCAGGTCGACCAGGCGGCGTACCACCGCCTCGATCAGCGCCTGCCGGGTCCGCAGGTACGCCGACGTGGTGCCGACCGGCACCCCGGCGCGGGCGTCGACGGCCCGGTGGGTCAGCACCCGCATCCCGCCCTCGGCGAGCAGCGCGATCGCCGTGTCGGCCAACGCCGCCACCCGCGCGGACCGAGCATTCATCCGGGCCTCCTCCTCGGTGTTCTACAGCTGTAGTATGAACTTCTACAGTTGTAGAAAGGGCGGTCGGGATGGACGGACACGCGGTGGTGGTCGGCGGCGGGATCGGTGGCCTGGCCGCCGCCCTCGCCCTGCACCGGACGGGCTGGCGGGTCACCGTGCTCGAACGCGCGCCGGAACTGGGCGAGGTGGGCGCCGGGCTGACCCTGATGTCCAACGCGCTGCGGGGGCTGGACGCGCTCGGCGTCGGCGCGGCCGTCCGCGCGCACGGCCGGGCCGAGGCTCCCGGCGGGCTGCGCACCCGGAGCGGGCGCTGGCTGTCCCGGGTCGACGGCGCCGACCTGACCCGGCAGCTCGGCACCACTGCGCTTGGCGTCCACCGGGGCAGGCTGCACGGCGTCCTGCGCGACGCCCTGCCGGCGGCCGCGCTGCGCACCGACGCCGAGGTGGTCGACGTGACGACCGGCCCCGACGGCGCCCGGGTGCAGCACCGCTGGCGCGGGAAGCCCGCCGAGCTCGCCGCCGACCTGGTGGTGGGCGCCGACGGGCTGCGCTCGGCCGTGCGCTCCCGGCTCTGGCCGGAGCACCCCGGACCCACCTACGCCGGGACGACGGCATGGCGGGCGGCGATCCGCTGGGACGACCCGCTGCCGACCGCGGTGAGCTGGGGCCCGGGCGCCGAGTTCGGCATGGTCCCGCTCGGCGCCGACCAGGTCTACTGGTACGCCGCGGTGACCGCCCCACCCGGCGGGCGGGCCCCCGACGAGCTGGCCGCCGTGCGGGAGCGCTTCGGCGACTGGCACGACCCGGTCCCGGCGCTGCTCGCCGCCACCCGGCCCGAGCAGGTGCTGCGGCACGACCTGCACCACCTGGGCACGCCACTGCCGTCCTACGTGCGCGGTCGGGTGGCGCTGCTGGGCGACGCGGCGCACGCGATGACCCGGTTTCTCGGTCAGGGCGCCTGCCAGGCGATCGAGGACGCGGTCACCCTCGGCGCGGCCTGCGCCGGCGGCCCGGCGAACCTCGACGCCGCGCTCGCCCGCTACGACCGGGAGCGCCGCCCGCGCAGCCAGGCGGTGGCCCGGGCCTCGGCCCGCGCCGGCCGCTTCGGCCAGCAGCTGCGCCACCCGGTGGCGGTCACTCTCCGCGACACCCTGATCCGGCTCACCCCGTCCCGCCTCGCGCTGCGCCAGGCGGCCCGGTACGCCGACTGGCACCCGCCATGCGACTGAGCCGACCGGCCCCGGCCTCGACCGACCCGGCGGCCTGAACCGGGCCTGGCGGTCAGCGACCAGCGGCGGCCAGGCCGGCGTATTCGGGCGAGGCCAGGAAGCGGGTCAGCACTTCTACGGTGCCGGGGGTGTACGGGCGACCGTCGAGCACCTCGCCGGGCCGGACGAAGAGCATCGCCGCGCCCTCACCGAGCACCACGTCCTCCTGCCGGGCCCGGGTGGCGGCGCAGAAGTAGTGCTTCACCCGGTCCAGCTCCGGCAGCTCCTGGCGGGCGAAGAGCCGCAGCTCACCGTCGGGGCGCAGCCCGGTCTCCTCGTACAGCTCGCGGCTCGCGGTCTCCGCGGCCGCCTCCCCCGGCTCCCCGTGCCCGCCCGGCAGCCCCCAGACGTGCGGATGGTACGGGGCGTGCCCGTCGCGTAGCTGCAACAGCAGCCGGCCGGTCGGGTCGACGAGCAGCACGCAGGCGACGAGACGCACCCGCTCAGCCTAGTCGCCGGGCCCGCCACGGCGGCCGGGCCCGGCGGGCGGGGCGGTCAGGGGCGGTCGCGCCACAGCGGACTGTCGACGTAGTGGTTGTCGTAGCGCTGTCCGCTGGCGGCGATCTCGGCCGGGTCGGCCTCGCCCCGGTACACCCGCTCGAGGAGCCGGTAGTAGTCGAACCGGTCGATGCCGGGGGTGAAGACCACCAGCACGTCGGCGGACTCGCCGCGGGCCGGTGCGAAGGCGTGCGGGGTGTGCGCGGGGACGAGCAGGAAGTCGCCGCGGCGCAGGGTGCGGATCTCGTCGGCCACCAGGACGTCGAGGACCCCGTCGAGGACGAAGAACGTCTCGGCGGCGCGGGTGTGCAGGTGCGGTGGGGCGCCGGGCGAGCCGGTGTGCAGGGTGGCCCGATTGGCGGTGAGCGCGCCGCCGGTCTCGCCGGCGTCGCCGAGCAGGGTGATCAGGCTGGTCGGGCCGTCGGCGAGGACGGTGGCGTCGTCGGCGCGGACATGCAGGGGTGCCGTGGTCATGGTGCTCACCTTCCGATGGGACGATGCTCAGGACGGGGGCGCGACGAGGCGCTCGCGGGTGTTCCGCGGGGTGTCCGGGTAGCGGTCGCCGACCGCCTCCCGCAGCTGCGCGAGGGTCTGCCCGGCCAGCTCCCGCCGCCAGGCCAGGTCGGCGCGGCGCATCGCCTGGGAGATCAGACAGGCCTGCCGGTAGTCGACGTCGGCGCGACCTCCCGGCCCCTGGCGGAGGAGCTGCGCGCAGCGGAACGCCTCCTCCGCCCCCTCGATGGCGGTCACCACGTCGAGCAGGGTGATCTCCTCGGGGGCGCGGGCCAGTCGGAACCCGCCGCGCGGGCCAGAGACGGACCGGAGGATCCCGGCCCGCACCAGGGCCTGCAACTGCTTGTTGAGGTACGCCGTCGGCAGCCCGTAGAACGCGGCCAGCCGGGCCGCCGACACCGCCCGCCCCGGCTCCAACCAGGTCATGTTGAGGCAGCTGTGCAGCGCCCACTCGACGCCCTCCGCCATCTTCATATTCTGGATACTAGATGTCCAGGATCCGCTCGGCAAGCGTTCCGCACAGCCGGGCGCCGATGCCGGCCCGCCGTCGTCGGGTCGGCCCGTCGCCCGGCGGCTCGTCGCGGGCACCGTCCACCCTGGCCGAATTCCGTCACCGCCCCCCGGGGCGTCGAAATTGCGTCCGGCCAACCCTCCAGAATATCGATCGCACCCATTTTCGGCGTCAGCCGAAAGGGAGAACGGGCCGGTAAGATCGGTGACACCGTTGTGACTGATCGCTGACTGCGGATAGTGAGGGCGATCACACACACTGCTGGCATGAATACGAGACTCGACCGCGGCAGGGCATTCCGCCTCGCGGTGTGTCTCGCCCTGGTGGCGATGCTCACCGGGTGCATGCAGCTCAACATCGGCCTGACCGTCAACGCCGACGACACGATCGACGGGCAACTGCTCCTGACCGCCGACAAACGGTTCCTGACCACCGACAACAGGACCGTCCAGGTCGGCTTCGCCGAACTCCGGCAGAACATCCCCACGTTGCCGAAGGGCGAGGAGCGGGTCTACGAGAATGAAGGCTTCTACGGTTCCCTGATCACCTACCACCACACTCCGCTGAAGGATTTCACCAGCGAGAGCGTGAAACTGGTCCGGGAGGACGATCTCTACCGGTTCAGCCTCCCGCTCGATCCGAAGAAATACGGCGGGAAGGTGGCCGAACAGGATCCGTTGAACCAGGCGCGGTTCATGCAGTTGATGTCGTTCGAGATTTCCCTGACCTTTCCCGGTCGGGTGATCGACACCAACGGCACGCGCATCGGCCGCTCGGTCACCTGGAAGGTCGTCGCCAACCAGGAAAAGCCGCTCGAGCTGCGGGCGGTGGCCGAGGCGGCGCCGAAGCCCTCGCCGTCCGCCACGGCGGCCGCCTCCCCCGGCGGTGACGAAGGCGGGTCGTTCCCATGGCTCCTGGTCGTCGGGGCCGTGGTCGTACTGCTCGTGGTCGGCGCGGTCGTCGCCGTCCTGCTGCTGCGCCGACGGGGCCGGTCCGCCGCCGCCCCCGCCGCGGCGCCGACGGGCGCGGCCGTCGCGCCGGCCGCCACGCCACCGGCGGAGCATCCGAGGCCGGTCTGACCCCGTCAGGGCCGGACATCGCCACCACCCGGGCGGCCGGGCCGGGCACACCAACCCGGCCGCCGTACCTCACCACCACCACACCACCCTCCCGGCACCACCCGAAGGGAGATCGCCGTGAACGATCTCTTCACCTGGCCCGCCCTCGGCAGCCTCACCGGCGCGAGCGCCGCCACCCTGCTCACCGCCAACGTCGTCGGCGGCCTGCTCGGACCCGCGGGCGACAAGGCCCGCAAGTGGATCGCGTTGGGCGTCGCCCTGGCGCTGTCCTACCTGACCGCGGCGTTCGCCACGGACGTCGGCGCCGAGAAGTGGATCATCGCCTTCTTCAACGGGCTGATCATCTTCTCCGCCGCCCTCGGCATCAACCAGCTGCCGCCGGGCAACCGGCAGGCGACGCAGACGTCGCCGAGCCGGATCGCCCAGGGCGGTGGCGAGCCCCGCTACATCCGTTCCTGGGTCTGAGAGAGGTGAGCGTCATGGTCTTCGGAATCATCAGCGCCGCCGTCCACATCGTCCTCGGCGCCGCGCTCGGCGGCTGGGCCGGCGGCACCCTCGGCCTGCTGATCGGCGCCGTCGCCGGGCTGCTCGTCGGCGGCCCGTTCGGCTGGGCGGTCGCCTCCGCCCGGGTGTACGGCCCGGACGCCCGCGGCGTCTGGCTCTTCGTGGTGGACCACACCTGGAGCCTGCTGAACACCGCCGTCGGCGCCGTCTACCTCGCCGTACACCTGATCTTCGGCCACCAGCTCGACCGGACCACCTCGCAGCACAGCTGCCGGGTCGACGTCGTGGAGGGTGTATCCCCGAGGTACGCCACCACCATCGGCACGGTCTGCGCCGGCTCCAGCCCCGGCATCCAGCGGCACGAGGACGTGCACATCTTCCAGGGCCGGCTGCTCGGCCCGCTCTACATCCCACTGGTGCTGCTCAACTACGTGCTCTTCACCATCGCCCCGGTCTGGTTGCTCTGGCACGACCACACCAACGCGCCGATCAACGCCTTCACCCGGTACTTCGAGATCGGCGTCTACCCGCACGTCTGGAACGAGGCCATCGCGTACCGGATCCAGGGAAGCCCGCCGCGATGACCGACGACGGGCGTGGACCGGTCGAGGCGACCACCGCCGACCTGGCGGCGTGGCTGGCCACCGCCGCGGGCGAGGTCGTCCCGGTCGGCCCGCCCGCCGACGGCGGACCCGCCGACGGGCTGACGGTCTGGCCGCTGGAGCTGCGGCCCGGCCGGCAGACCCGCGGCACCGGCAACCGGGAGCCGTACCGCTTCACGGTTCGCTACCTGCTCAGCGCCGCCGGCCCGGCGGCGCTGCCCCGGCTGGACCGGGTGCTCGCCGCCGCGGTCGTCGACGGGGAGCAGGAGGTGCTGCTGGAGGCCGGCGACCCGGAGCTGTGGCGGGCGTTCGGCGTGCCGCCCCGGCCGGCGCTGCTGATCGACGTACCCGCGCAGGTGGCCCGGCCGCTGCCGGCGGCGCCGCCGGTGCTGCGCCCGCTGCGGCTGCGGCAGCTGCCGATGCGCACCCTGGACGGCCGGGTGGTCGGCCCGCAGGAGCAGCCCCTCGCCGCGATGCGGGTCGAACTGGTCGGCACCTCGCAGGCCACGCACACCGACCCGGCCGGCCGGTTCCGGCTCACCGGCGTGCCGGACGACCCCGAGCAGCCCGGCCCGGTCCGGCTGCGCCTGGTCGGCCGCGGCCACACCCTCACCGCCGACGTCGACCCCGCCGACACCGACCTCGTCATCGTCTGCGAACCCCCGGCCCGCTGACCCGGACCGCCCCGCGCACCAGGAGGACCGATGCCCAACTACTTCTCCCCCGGCATCTACGTCGAGGAGGTGCCGAGCGGGGCCCACCCGATCGGGCCGGTCGGCATGAGCACCGCCGCGTTCGTCGGCATCGCCCCGGACCGCGGCGCCCACGTCGACCGGGCGATGCCGGTGAACAGCTGGTCGGAGTTCCTGCGGCTCTACGCCGGCGGCGAACGCCCGGAGAGCACCCCGCTGGCCCGCGCCGTCTTCGGCTTCCTCGACAACGGCGGCACCCGGTGCTGGGTGGTCAACGTCGGCGAGGGCGGCCAGCTCACCGGCGGCGGCCAGCGCCGCGCCGGCCTGCAACTGCTGGAGGCCGTCGACGAGGTCTCCATCCTCGCCGCCCCCGGCTTCCACGACCCGGTCTCGCACGAGGCCCTGCTGAGCATGGCCGAGCGGCTGCGCACCATGGTGGCGATCTGCGACCCGCCCCCGGGCATCGACGACATCTCGGCGCTGACCCGCGTCGCCACCCCCAGCTCCGCCCGGGCCCCCCGCGCCGCCGACGGCAAACCCGCCGAGGGTACGGCGAAGCCCGCCGACGACGACGGTGGCGGCACCACCGCGTACCGGCCCCGGCAGTCGGACTTCGGCACCTGCTACTTCCCCTGGCTGCGGGTGCGCGACCCGCTCAGCGGCGAGCTGGTACTCACCCCGCCGAGCGGGCACATGGCCGGCATCTGGGCCCGCACCGACGGGTTGCGCGGGGTGCACAAGGCCCCGGCCAACGAGCCGGTACGCGGCGCCGTCGACCTGGAGTACCTGGTCACCCGCCCCGAGCACGACGTGCTCAACCCCAGGGGCGTCAACGTGATCCGCTACTTCGCCGGCGAGGGCATCCGGGTGTGGGGCGCCCGTACGCTCGCCGCCGAGGCCAGCGAGTGGCGCTACCTCAACGTGCGGCGGCTCTCCATCTCCATCGAGCAGGCCATCGCCAACGGCACCCGCTGGATGGTCTTCGAGCCGAACGACTTCTCGCTGTGGCGCTCCATCCGCCGCGACATCGGCGCCTTCCTCACCCGGGTCTGGCGCGACGGCGCCCTGCTCGGGCGTACGCCCGAGGAGGCGTTCTTCGTCAAGTGCGACGAGGAGACCAACCCGGCCGACGTCCGCGACGCCGGCATGGTGGTCGCCCACATCGGCATCGCGGTGGTCAAGCCCGCGGAGTTCGTGGTGTTCAAGCTGAGCCAGTGGGCCGGTGGCACCGAGACCGAGACGATCGGAGGCTGAGATGACCACCCCCGCCACCCCGCAACCGGGCGCACCGGTCGACCCGTACCGGGCCTACAACTTCAAGCTGCTCATCAACGGCATCACCAACGGGCACTTCACCGAGGTCAGCGGCCTGGAGGTGACGATCGCCCGGCGAGCGTACCGGGAGGCCGGCAACGACCGGATCCGGGCCGTGCCCGGCCAGGTCGACTACGCCCCGGTGACCCTGCACTTCGGCCTCACCTCCTCCCGCGAGCTGTGGGACTGGGTGCAGGCCGCGGCCCGGGGGACGGTGAACCGCCGCAACGTCTCGGTGGTGCTGCTCGACGCCGCCGGCACCAGCGAAGCGCTGCGCTGGAACATGATCAACGCGTGGCCCATGCGGTGGCGGGGCGCGCACCTGCACACCCTCTCCCAGGAGATCGCCATCGAGGCGCTCACCCTGGCGTACGAGGGCCTGGAGCTGGAGTCGGGCAGTGCCGCCGCCGCGCCCAGGACCGCGTAGCTGGCTGGCTCGGCGGCTGCGGGACGCCGCCGACGCCGCCGAGCGGTGGTCGGACGATCCCGCCCCGACCGCCGGTGGCTCGCCGGCCGGGACGACGCCGGGCCTGCCGCCGGCCGAGGCCGGGCCGCCGGCCCACGCGACGCCGGGCCTGCCGCTGCCCGGAGCGAGGCCGGAGGTGCCGCCGGCCGAAGCGACGCGGGACGTGCCGCGCCGGCCGGGCCAGCCCCCCGAGCACTGGCTGCGCCTGGTCGCCGCGCACGCCCCCGGCCTGCTGCGCGGCCTGGACGTCGACCCGGACGCCCTTCCGGACGCCGGGCCGTCGACGGTTGCGCGCGGCCTGCTGGGCGGGCCCGCCGACGGGGTGGCTGGCAACCGGCCGCCCGCCCGCTCCGGTACGCCGGCGCTGCCCCCGACCGGCTCGGTCCGGCGGGGAATGGCCGCGGGCTCGTGGCCCCGCAACCCGGACGGGGTTCCGGGCTCGTGGCCCAGTGACGCCGACACCGTGGGCGCGTCGCGGGGCGACCCGGATGGGGGCGCGTGGCCCGGCGAGCCCGACGGAACTGTGGGCTCGTCGCCCGGTGACCTCGGCACAGGCGTGGGCTCCCGGCCCGGCGACCCCGGCAGGGGCGTGGGTTCGTGGGCCGGCGACTCCGGCGCGGATCCCCGTCCGGGATCCGTGACTGCGGGCAACCGGCCCGACGGCGTCAACCGCCCAGCCGGGCCCGGTTCTCCAGCCGCCGGCAGGTTGCGCGGCGTCCCCGATCCGAGCGGCCGGCCGGGAGCCCCGACGCCGGACTCCCGGCCGGGACCGCCGCCCGCGCATTCCTCGCCGGGCGGGCCAGGGCACCACCGGTACCCACCGCCCGCGCGACGGGTCGGGCAGTCGGTCGACGACGTCGACCGGTCGCCGGGGTCTGGTGCCGGCGCTCAGCCGGGGCCGGCAACCTGGCGGATCCGGCCGGCGGTACCCGGCCCCGCCGCCGGATTCAGGAGCGACCTGTCGCAGACCGGGCAGGGCGACGGCGGCACCCGCTGGCACCCGGACGTGCCGCCCGCCGGTCCCGACGAGCCCCGCGTCGGCCGGGTCGACCAGTCCGGACCACCCACCGGCCAGGATCCGGCCGCATCCGTCGAGGGGACGACAGCCGATGGCCGAGCGCGCGCCGCCACGGACCCGGCGCACCGGCAATTCACGACCGGCGGAGACGACGTCGGTGCGTTCCGGTTCCCCGCCCCCTGGTCCGCTCCGACGGGAGCGCAAGCCGGCACCGCACCGCCGGCCGGTCTCTGGGCGGGCCGGGCGCGCGGGGCCGGACCGGATGAGCCCACCCGGACGGCCGAGCGCGCCACCGCACCGGCACGCACCGACTTCGACAGCGGATCCTGGTCCGCCGACCGGTGGCTGCCGGCACAGCCCGGCAAGGAGTGGCCCGACGCCGCCCCGGCACCCGACCCGTGGCCGGTCCTGCCGGACGGGCCGGCGGGCGGCACCGGGGGCGTACCCCCGACGGGAGCGACCACGACGGGGCCGGCGGGGCGGTGGGCCGGGGATCCGTGGCCGGCACTGCCCGACGACCCGGCGTGGCGGCCGGCCACCGGCGACGGTGACGGCGAGCGGCTGCGCCGCCTCGACCACGAGCAGCGGGGGGCCTGATGGAACGGGTGGCCTTCCTGGTGGACTCCTCCGGCGTCCGGGTGGACTGCCTGCTGAACCCGGAGACCGTGCAGGTGACCCGGCTGGCCGGGGTACGCCCGCGCGGCGCCGGCGACGGGCAGCTCACCGGCGCCGGGCTCGCCGACGACCCGCTGGTCTTCACCGGCGGCGGCCGCACCGAGCTGGTGCTCGATCTGCTCTTCGACACGGACCTGGTGGACGCGCCGACCCGCCCGGAGGACGTGCGGGCCCTGACCCGTCCACTGTGGATGTTGGCGGAGAACTCCGCCACCGCGCACGGCTGGCTGCGACCGCCGCTGGTCCGGCTGGTCTGGGGCAAGACCTGGAACGTGCCCGGCGTGATCGTCGCGATCGCCGAACGGTTCGACGCGTTCACCCTCACCGGCTCGCCCCGCCGGTCCTGGCTGCGGCTGAAGCTGGTGCGGGTGGCCGAGTCCGCCGACGAGGCCCAGGAGGGCTTCGACGAGGAGCTGGCCGCCGCCACCACTCCGGTGGCCGCGCCCGGTTCGGCGGTGGTGGCCGCCGGGGACGGCTCCGCCGTGCCCGGGTACTCCGGGGTCCGCTTCGACCTGCTCGCCCACGACGCGCTCGGCTCGCCGCTGCGGTGGCGGCTGCTCGCCGAGCACAACCGGATCACCGATCCGCTGACCGTGCCGGCCGGCACCGCCCTCGCGGTGCCCCCGCTGACCGCCGCCGCGACCACCCCGCCCCCTCCGGGAGGTGCCCCGTGACCGCCTGGCCGACCGTGCTGCTCGACGGGGTACCGCTGGACGGGCGCCGGCTCCGGTCGGTGCGGATCGCTGGGCGGCTGGACCAGCCGACCCAGTGCGAGATCGGCTACGCCGCCGGCCCCGGCCCCACCGCGCTGGACCTCGGCCCCGCCCCGGCGGTGCCGACCGGCGCGACCCTCGACGTCCGGCTGGACGACGCGCGCCTGTTCACCGGGGAGGTGACCTGCGTCGAGGTGGAGTATGCCGCCGACGGCGTCGCCCTGGTCCGGCTGCGTGGCTACCAGCCGCTGCACCGGCTGCGCAAGCGGCAGCAGTTGCGGGTGTTCGAGTCGTTGACCGCCGCCGACCTGGCCCGGGACCTCTGCGCGGAGGTCGGCCTCGACGTCGACGCCGAGGAGGACGGCCCGCGCCTGGAGCGGGTGCTCCAGCACCGGCACAGCGACCTCGACCTGCTGCTGGAGGTGGCCGGCCGGGCCGGGCTGCACCTCGCCGACGACGAGGACCGGCTGCGGCTGGTCACCCTGGACGGGCACAGCGAACCGGTCACCCTGACCCTCGGCCACACCCTGCACTCGCTGCGGATCGCGGCCAACCTGGACCGGGCCGCCGGGCAGAGCGCGGCGCTGGGCTGGCATCCGCAGCGCGCCGAGCCGATCAGCCAGCGGGCCGACGCGGCGCGCACCGGCCGGCGCATCCCGCTCGACCCGGACCCGGCCGCCGTCGGCGCGGACGGGGTACGCACCGCGGTGGACCAGCCCGGCCGCAGCGACGACGAGCTGGCCGCCATCGCCCAGGCCGGCCTGGACGCCCGGGTGGCCGCGCTGGTCACCGCCGAGGGAGTCGCCGAGGGCGACCCGGCGCTGCGGCCCGGCCGCCGCGTCGAGCTGGCCGGGGTCGCCGACCCGGTCGCCGGGGTGTACGTGCTGACCGAGGTGGTGCACACCATCGACGCCAACGGCCACCTGACCCGGTTCAGCACCGCCCCGCCGCCCGCCCCGGCACCCGCCCCGGTCGCCGGCGCGGTGGTCACCCTCGGCACGGTCACCGACGTCGACGACCCGGACCGGCTCGGCCGGGTCCGGCTCACCCTCCCCGCCTACGGGGACCTGGACGCCGGCTGGCTGGCCGTGCTCTGCCCCGGCGCCGGGGCCGGCAAGGGAATCGTGGCGCTGCCCGACCCGGAGGACACCGTGCTGGTGGCGCTGCCCGGGGGCGAGCCGGCCGCCGGGATCGTCCTCGGGTCGCTCTTCGGCGCCGTCGAGCCGTACGACGCGGGCATCGCCGACGGGCGGTCCGGCCGGTGGTCGGTGCGGACCGGCAGCGGCCAGACGATCGTGGTGGACGACGCGGCGCGCAGCCTGAAGCTCGCCACCGACGCCGGCAGCTTCCTGGAGCTGACGCCGGAGCTGACCACCCTGCACGCCGCCACCGACCTGGTGCTCTCCGCGCCGGGCCGGGCGATGGTGGTACGCGCCCGCAGCGTCGACTTCCTGCACGCCGACACGACCGAGGACGGTCCGACCGCGCGGGAGCGGGCCGCCGCGCTCGCCCGGCAGAGCTCAGGAGGCGGCTGATGCGCTGGATCCACCTGCAATCCGTGATCACCTGCGACCACGACGGCCGGGTGACCAACCGGGCGTCGCAGCGCTGGGTGAGCGTCACCGGCGTACCGGTGCTGGTCGACGACGACCCACAGGGGCGGGACATCGTGGCCTGCCCGAACTACGGGCCGACGGTGAAGCCGTGCACGAAGACGCTGCCGGTGCGGGTCGGCTACAGCGACTGGCTGCGCGTCGACGGGCATCGGATCGTCCTGTCGCACCTGGACGGGCTCACCGACGGCACCCCGCCGGGCCTGGTCCACCACACCGTCCGCGACCCGCGGCAGCACCTGGTGGAGGCGGACCGATGAGGGCCTTCCGCTTCGTGGGCGCCGGCTTCGACGCCGGCCGCACCGGCGGTCTGGCGTTGACCGCGGCCGGCGGGCTCGCGATGACCGAGGGCGACGAGACGGTACGCCAGGCGCTGTACCTGCTGCTCTCCACCACCCCGGGCGAGCGGCTGATGCGCCCCGGGTACGGCTCCCGCCTGCACCGGCTGGTCTTCGCGCCCAACGACGACACCACCGCCGGCCTGGCCATCCACTACGTCCGGCAGGCGATCCGGCGCTGGGAGCCGCGCGTCGAGGTGATCGACGTCGACGCCGGACCGGACCCGGACGATCCGTGGCGGCTGGTGATCCGGCTCGACTACCGGGTCCGGGCCAGCCTCTCCCCCGGCCAGCTGGTCTTCTCCGTCGACCTGCTCCCCGACGACGAGGAGACCGACGGGCCGGTTCGCGACCACGCCGAGGGGGACCGGTCATGACGCTACCCGTGCCGCACCTCGACGACCGCGCCTTCCTCGACCTCGTCGCCGAGGCCCGGGAGCGGATCCGGCAGTCCTGCCCGGCCTGGACGGACCTGTCCGCGCACGACCCGGGAATCGCCCTGGTGGAGGCGTTCGCGCACCTCACCGAGGTGATGATCTACCGGCTGAACCAGCTGCCGGAGAAGGCGTACGTGCAGTTCCTCAACCTGCTCGGGGTGGCCCGGCACGCCCCGTCGGCGGCCTGGGCGGACGTGCGGTTCACCCGTACCGGCGGCGAGCACGGCGCGGTGCGCATCCCCGCCGGCGCCCGGGTCGCCGCGGCGCGCGGCGCCGACCCGAGACCAGTCGTCTTCGTCACCACCGAGCCGGCGACGCTGCCCGCCGGGCAGGCCGAGGTGACCGTGCGGATGCACCACTGCGAGCCGGTCGAGGCGGAACTGCTCGGCACCGGCACCGGGCAGCCGGGGCAGGCGCTGCGCGCCGCCCGGGCGCCGCTGGCCCGGACGGCGGAACCGCTGGACCTGCTGCTGGGGGTGGAGGTGCCGCCGGGCTCGGTGGAGCTGGGCGCGGCCGCCCGGGAGCACGAGGGACGGACGTACGAGATCTGGCGGCCGGTGGACAGCTTCGCCGGGGTCGGCCCGCAGGCCAAGGTGTACCTGGTGGACCGCTGCTCCGGGGTGGTCACCTTCGCCCCCGCCCTGGACCTGCGCCCGTCCGGCGACGGGCCGGCCGGGGCGGCGGCGACCGGCGCGGCCGGCTCCGGACTGGTGACGGTGGCCGCGGTGCCGCCGGCCGGGGCGGGGATCCGGCTCTGGTACCGGGCCGGCGGCGGGCGCACCGGCAACGTCGCCGCCGGCACGCTGACCAGCCTGCGCGACCCGCTGCCCGGGGTACGGGCGGACAACCCGGAGCCGGCCAGCGGCGGGCGGGACATGGAGACGCTGGACTCGGCGCTGGTCCGCGGGCCGTACGAGTTCTTCGCCCAGCAGCGGGCGGTGACCGCCCGGGACTTCGAGATCCTCGCCGCCGGCTCCGGGGCGGTGGCTCGGGCGCGGGCCTTCACCCGGGCCGCGGTCTACAGCTTCGCCCGGCCGGGCGAGGTCGAGGTGGTGCTGGTGCCGTACGTGCCGGACGAGGCCCGGCCCGGCGGCCGGCTGCCGGTGTCGGTGCTGCGCGAGCACGAGGTGGAGGAGGCGCGCCGCCGGGTCGAGGCGGACCTGGACCAGCGCCGCGCCCTCGGCACGAGCTGCCGGGCCGGTTGGGCCCGCTACAAGGCGGTCTCCATCCGGGCCCGGGTGGTGGTGCGCCGGGAGGAGGACGCCGAGGCGGTGCGGCGGCGCATCCACGACCGGCTGCACCAGACGCTGAGCCCGCTGCCCACCACGCTGAACCCGGCCGGCTGGGCGTTCGGCGAGCCGCTGCGGGCCTCCAACGTGTACCGGATGCTGGAGCACGCCGAGCCGGGCGTCCGCTACGTGGAGTCGGTCCGGTTCGTGGTCGACGAGGCCCCCGACGCCGAGGTACGCACCCTCGCCGTCGACCAGTACCAGGCCCGCACCTGGTACGCGGGCCGCGGCGAGGTGCTGTTCCGCTCCACCAACGCCGGTGCGGGCTGGGAGCCGGCCGGCCGGTTCGAGGGCGAGACGGTGGTGCGGGTGTCCCCCGCCCCCGCCCCGGTACGCCCCGGCGTGACCGCCCGCCCCGGCTCGGTGGCGGCGGTGACCGTCCGGGCCGCCGGTGGCTCCCGGGTGCACCTGAGCACCGACCTCGGCGAGAACTGGTCACTCCTGACCGACCTGGACTCCCGCATCTCCGACGTGGCCTGGATCGACCGGGACGGCGCGGGCGCGCTGCTGCTGGCCACCGACACCGGCCTGTACGAGGTTTCCCTGCTGCCCGGCTCGGTGCCGTTGCAGATCCTGGTCGACCCGGCCGACGCCGACCGTGGCTTCTACGCCGTGCGCGCCTTCGTCTCGGAGCGGGGCGCGCCCGGGGTGGCGGTCGCCGCGCAGGCCGGGTTCGGCGTCTACCTCTCCACCGCCGCCGGCCGCCCGGGCAGCTTCACCCACGTCGGCCTGGCCAACGTGGACAACCGGGTCCTCGCCGTGCAGTACGACGGCCCGGCCACCCTGCTCTGGTCGGGCGCGGGCGAGCCGGACCCGAAGAAGCCCGGGCAGGGCTGCCACCGCACCCGGCTGTTCGAGTCGGACGTGAAGTGGCAGTCGGTGCAGGCCGGCTGGATCGGCGGCACCTGCCGGGACCTGGCCTTCGCCGGCACCCTCGCGCTGGCGGCCACCCAGAGCGGCGGGGTGGTGCGACTGGACACCCTCGCCGCGCAGCCGCAGTGGCAGCCGGTGATGGTCAACTGCGGGCTGCCGCTGCGGGACCGATCCCGGTTCGTACCGGTCGACGCGATCGCCGCCACCGGCGGCACCGACCGGCTGATCCTGGCCGGCGGCGAGCGCGGGGTGTACCGCAGCGGCGACGCCGTGGACTGGTCGCCCAGCGCCAACCAGGCCACCGCCGACGTGGTGACCGTCCCCGACACCTGGCTGCTCTGCTCCGGCGAGCACGACATCGAGGTGGTGCGGCAGGATGCGCCGAGCGGCGATTGAGCGGCTGCTGCCCGCCGCGTACCAGCGGGCCAGCGTCCCCGGCAGCGTGCTGTTCGCGCTGCTGGAGGTGATGGAGGCGCTGCACGCCCCGGACGAGGCGGTGCTCGCCGACGTCGACGCGCTGTTCGCCCCGTACCGGGCGCCGGACGGGTTCGTCGGGTACCTGACCCGGTGGGTGGCGATGGACCACGTGCTCGCCTCGCCCCGCCCGGACGCGCCGCCGGCGCTGCCGGTGGGGCGGCTGCGGGACCTGGTGGCGCACGGCGCGCACCTGGCTCGCTGGCGGGGCACCCCGTACGGGATGCGGAGCGCCCTGGAGCTGGCCACCGGGGTGATCGGGTTCGTCCTGGACGAACCGGTCGACCGGCCCTTCCACCTGGTGGTCCGGGTG
Source organism: Micromonospora sp. L32 (assembly GCF_052068055.1). Taxonomy (NCBI): domain Bacteria; kingdom Bacillati; phylum Actinomycetota; class Actinomycetes; order Micromonosporales; family Micromonosporaceae; genus Micromonospora; species Micromonospora sp. L32. Next base: position 100,290 of record NZ_JBQHDD010000005.1, read on the forward strand.
CCGCCGGCCGCCGCCGGCTCGCTCGCCCTGATCAGCCGGATCGTGGCGGCGGAGAAGCCGGCCGCGGTGACCGCCGAGGTCGTCCTGCTCGGCGACACCGACCCCGTCGACCCGCCGGCCGACCCCGAACCGCCCGTCGACCCGTCGCCGCTGCCCACCGGGCCGGCGGTCGGCCGGGCCTCCGTCCCGCCCCCACGCACCCTTCCACCTCCGGGACCGTCCGCAGAGGAGCCGTCATGACCACCGAATGGGCCGTCGTCGCCGCCGCCGAGCAGTTCACCCTCGACACCGGCAACCACGGCGAACTCACCTTCACCGTCTCGAACCCCGGCGCGGCCCCGGACACGGTGGTCTTCGACGTCGCCCCCGGGGAGGGCACCCAGCGGTCCTGGTTCACCGTCGCCGAGCCGCAGCGGGTGGTACCCGGCCAGGGGTCGGTCTCCTTCCTGGTCCGCCTCGCCGTGCCGCCCGGCACCGCGCCCCGCCGCTACGACATGACCGGCTTCGCCTACTCGGCGAACACCGCGCCGGAGGAGAGTTCCCGCTCCAGCGGCCGGGTGACGTACGAGGTCCGCGCCGTCGCCCCGCCCCGCCGCGCCCCCTGGCCGTGGATCGCCGCGGCCGTGGCGCTGGTGGTGCTGGTCGGGGCGGTGGTGGGCTGGCTGGTGACCCGACCGGAGGATGCGCCCGCCCCGGGTGAGCCGCAGGTGGTCACGCTGGAGGCGGAGAGCCTGGTGGCGCAGGCGAAGGTGGAGTCGCCGACCGGCGCCGCGGCAAAGGTGGTGGTCCAGCCGAACTGCTGCGGGGTCACCTGGTCGCAGGACCGGCAGCTGTTCTTCCAGGGCCTGGCGGTCGGCGACCAGGTCACGATGACCGTTGACCTGCCGAAGGACGCGGTCTGGCGGTTCTCCGCCGCCCGCACCACCTCGTTCGACTACGCCAACACCATCTTCCAGATCGACGGCGTCCAGGTCGGCGGGACCTTCCTCGGTTTCACGCCGAAGGTGGTCCGCACCGACTTCGAGGACGTCGGCACGCTGCGGCTCGGCAAGGGGCCGCACCAGGTGACCCTGGTGGCGGTGAGCAAGACGCAGGCCTTCGACCGGTACTTCGCCGGGATCGATCAGATCCGGTTCACCGAGGTCGGCGGGGCGGCGGCGGCCCGGCGATGAGCGGGCGACGCAAGCTGCTGCTGGTGGGGCTGGCCGTCCTGCTGGTGGTGCTCTTCGCGGTGGCCGTGGCCGTGGGCGCGGGTCGGGGCGACCGGGGCGGCCCGGACGACGACGGCGCCGTCCGCTGGCTGGGCCGGCTGGTCGGCGACAGCGCCACGGTCGATCCGGCGACGGTGCGGGCCGGCTGCGACCGTACCGGGGACACCCTCACCGTGGTCGGCGCCTGCGTGCTGCGCGTCGCCGACCCGGACGGACTGCGCACCCTGGTGCTGCGCAGCCCGAGCCGGTTCCGGGTCACCGCGCCGGCGCCCCGGGACGCCGGCTTCACCGTGGACGACGAGGTGGAGCCGGCCGAGGACGGCACGGCCGTGGCGAAGGTCGCCGTCGACCGGCCCAGCGAGGTCACCGTCGGCTGTGCGGGAGGTGTGGCGTGCGCGGTCACGATCGGATCCTGACCCTGAGGCCGTCGCCGGGCCGTGGCGGCCGGTCCGGCATCGCGGCGGCCTCGACAGCGAACGCCGCGCCGGGCCCGAGGACGGGCGACCGAAGGCCCCTGCCGTGGCTCGGCCCGACCCGCGAGGAGGCCCGTCGTGGGTGAGCTGCGCAAGCCGTTCCTGCTGCTGGCGTTGCTGGCCGTGGCGCTGGTGGTCGGGGTGGAGCTGGGCTCGTCGCTGCTCACCGGCGGCGGGGACGCGGGCGGCTCGCTGCGGGCCAGCGCGCAGGACCTGGGGGTGGACGTCGGCGAGGTGGGCCGGGTCGACGAGCCCTCCGGTCGGGGCATCGGCTATCTGGCGCTGATCGACGTGGTGGCGCTCTGGACCACGGGGCTGTTCTGCCTGAGCCTGGTGGTGCCGGACCGGGTCCAGGGGCGGGTGCAGGGTGTGGCGACGCTGGTCTTCTCGATCGTGCTGATCCTGGTGTCGCTGCTGATGCTGGTGCTCGCCTTCGTGGAGCTGTCCATCATGGTCTCGCTCTTCCTGGCCGCGCCCTTCGGCACGCTGGCGTACCTGGCGCTGTGGGGTTTCTTCCCGGTCGGCGAGGCGAGCCTGCTGCTCGGCCTGGTGCTGCTGCTCAAGCTGGTCTGGGTGGCGCTGCTGCTGCTCGCCCAGCCCCGCTTCCTGCAGAACAAGGGGCTGGTGCTGCTGGCGCTGACCACGCTGCTCTGCACGGTGCTGCTGGAGTTCCTGCACAACCTGGTGCCGGTCGTCGTGGTGAGCATCCTCGACGACGTGGGCGCGCTGGTCTTCGCGGTGGTCGCGATCGTCTGGGGCCTGGTCCTCCTGATCGGCTCGATCCCCGCCATCGTCAAGGCCGTCCGGGTGACCGCCGCCCTCCCCACCCGCTGACCCGGCTCGCCCAGCCCCACCCACCCGGCCCGCCACCAGCGGCCCGCCGCCCCTCGATCGCGTCGGCGCAATCGTGGAGGGTTGTTGTCGTCCCTGCGACAACAACCCTCCACGATCCCGACTGCCGACCCCGCGGCGCGGGGACGGGGGGTGAGGGGATCAGACGAGGTGGGTGCGGTGGGCGGTGATGGCGGCGGCGAGGATCTCGGGTCCGGGGCGGGACCAGAGGTCGGCCCGGAAGACCTCCACCTCGACCGGGCCGGTGTAGCCGGCCGCGTCGACCGCCTGCCAGAGCCGGCGCAGCTCGACGCAGCCCTCCCCGGGCAGGGCCCGGCCGAGCAGCACCCCCTCGGGCAGCGGGGTAACCCAGTCCGCCACCTGGAACGCGGCGATCCGCGCGCCGGCGCGGGCGATCTGCTCGTGCACGGCTCAGGCAGGCGCCTTCCTAGCAGTCGTAGGCGGCGGCCCGCAGCTCAGGCAAGGGCTTTCCTGACACCCGTACGGTAGCCTGTGCCCGACCGCGGGACGCGGGACCGAGGCGGGCAGGGGGTGGCCATTGGCGACGCTGGCCGACGTCGCCCGCCGTGCGGGCGTCTCCCCCGCCACCGCCTCCCGGGTCATCAACGGCAGCAGCAAGCCGGTCGCCGACGAGCTGCGCGAGCGCGTGCTGCGGGCCGTCGCCGACCTCCGGTACGTCCCGAACGCGCACGCCCAGCTGCTGGCCCGGCCGCAGCGCAGCGTGGTCGGCGTGGTGGTGCACGACGTCTCCGACCCGTACTCCGCCGAGGTGACCCGGGGCCTGCAACGGGTGGCCACCGACCGGGGCCGGCTGGTCATCATCTGCAACAGCTACCGCGACCCGGAGCGCGAGCTGGAGTACGTCGAGATGCTGCGGGGCCAGCAGGTCGCCGCCATCGTGCTGGCCGGCTCGGGCTACCACGACCCCGACTTCACCGCCCGGCTCACCGAGAAGCTGGCCGCGTACGAGGCGACCGGCGGCCGGGTGGCGGTGATCGGCCGGCACGAGCACCCCGGCGACGCGGTGATGCCGGCCAACGCCGACGGCGCGCGCCGGCTCGGCGCGGAGCTGCGCCGGCTGGGGCACCAGCGGGTCGGCGTGATCGCCGGTCCGCGGGAACTCACCACCACCAGCGACCGCCTCGCCGGGGTGGCCGAGGGGCTGGCAACCGCACTGCCGCCGGAGCGGGTCCGGTACGCCGACTTCACCCGCGACGGCGGTGCCCGTGCCGCCGACGAGCTGCTGGCCGCGGTGCCGGGGCTGACCGCGCTGGCCGCGCTCAACGACTCGATGGCGGTGGGCGCGCTGACCCTGCTGCGCGCCCGGGGCGTCCGGGTCCCCGAGGAGGTCTCCGTCGTCGGCTTCGACGACATGCCGGTGGCCGCCGACGTCACGCCCGCGCTGACCACCGTCCGGCTGCCCATGGTGGAACTGGGCGCCCGCGCGATGACCCTGGCCCTGGAACCGGCCGTCGACCGTCCCCGGGTCGAGGTGCTTCCCGCCGAACTCGTCCGCCGCGACAGCCTCGGCCCGGCCCCCGCCTGACCGTCCTCGCTCGAACCGCAGCTCCGGCAGCGGGCTGGCGACCGACGTCATGCGCCGCTCCCTTCCTGGTCGTGGGTTACGGGCGCGGCCGGGCGGACCGGTCCCCGCGCGTCGAGGTCCAGCTCCGCCCACTTTCGGGCGGGCAGGTCGAGCAGCCGGTCGACCGGTGCCGGGGCGCCTCGAGGGTGCCGTCGGCGACCAGCACCCGGTGCCGGCCGTACCGCCGCCCGGCACCGTGGCCGGCTCACACCCGGCAGGCGCTGCGGGGCTGGCTGGCCGGGCTCGGGGTGGGTGCGTCGGACGTCGAGGCGGTGCTGATCGCAGTCGGGGAGGCCTGCGCCAACGCCATCGAGCACGGCTACGGCGTGGACGGCGGGGAGCGGGGCCGGGGCCGGCTGATCATGGCCCGGCTGATGGACGAGGCGGTCATCGACGGCACGCCGCAGGGGACGGTCGTGCGGTTGGTCAAGCGGCTCTCCGGCACCGCCTGAGCGGTCGCGTACGCGACGCCCGGGTCGGGCCGGTAGTGAAGATCGGCTATAAGTGGTGCATGGAGTTCCCGCCGTACCTCGCCACCATGCCGATGCACGCGATCACCGAGATCCACGGCGAACCCGGCCTGCTGGAACGGTTCCGGCTGGAGATCCGGGCGTTCGACCCGGCCGCGCGGGAGCGGCTCGGCGCCGCCCTCGACCTCGCCGCCGAGTTGCACCGCGACGATCGGCGGGTGCGCGAGCCGTACCTCAACCACCTGCTGCGGGTGGCGATCCGGATGATGCACCACTACCAGGTGCGCGACGTGGACGTGATCATCGCCGGCCTGCTGCACGACGCGGTGGAGGACCATCCGGGCGAGCTGGCCGGCACCGACGTCGCCGACCCGACGGCGGCGGCGCTGGCCACGCTGGCCGCGCGCTTCGGCCCGCGGGTCGCCCGGCTGGTCGCCGCGGTCACCAACCCGGAGTACGACCCCGACCGCGACCGCAACGCCCAGTACCGGGAGCACGTGGCGGCCAGCCTGGACCGGGAGCCCTGGGCGCGGGTGATCAAGGTGTCCGACTTCACCGACAACGGGGTGGGCGTGGTCTACACCATCGGGCCGAAGGTGGCCCGGTCGGCGGCGAAGTACCGGCCGCTGGTGCCCGTCTTCCGCGACCTGATCAGCCGGCCCGACACCCCGCTGTCGGCGCCGGTGAAGCGACACATCTTCGCCCAACTGGACCTGGCCGAAGAGCGGTTCAGCGCGATCCTCGACCAGCCCAACTGAGCCCGGTCCGGACCCGGTGGTCCAGCGCGGGCAGCCGGTCGCCGGTGGTGCGCAGGACGAGCCGGAACGGGTACCGGCCGTGCGACCACACGTCGTCGCAGACCTGGAGCAGGGTGGCGAGCTGCGCGGGCGGCTCGTCGGCGAGGAGTTGCTCGGCGTCATCGACGCGCAGGGCGAGCGGGCCGGCGTCGTCTCGGTCGAGCAGGCAGTCGGCCAGCGCGTCCCAGTTGCGCCCGAACCACTCGGGCAGGTCGAGGACCTGCGCGAGCAGCCCGAACAGGTCCGCGCGGCTGCGGGCGTCGGCGCCCGGCACGACGACCGTGCCGGCGGTCGGGTCGGCGATGGGGTCGGCGGTCAGCTCCAGCCACGGTGGCAGGTCGGGCGCGTCCATCCGGTCATCCTCCCCGCTCCGGTCGGGCCGGCCGGTACCGGCCCGACCACTGCCGGCTCAGAGCCGGTAGAAGTTCGCGTAGTGGTCCGGCGAGAACCAGGTGACCCCGGTGCTCCGGTTGACCACGATCCGGTACGCGTCCCGGGAGGCCCCGTACGCCCGGGGGTAGACGTCGTACTCGTGGTAGGTGGCGTTGGCGGGGAGCTGGCCCTCCCGGTTGTAGAACTGGCCGCCGGCGAAGTTGTAGAGGCCGCCGCTCCAGGTGTACCAGCCCCGGCTGGTCGGGAAGCCCTTGGCGGCCCAGCCGGACCGGGCGGTGCGGGCGTCCGCGCAGCGGGTCATCGTGCACGAGCTGTAGACCGCGGCGGACGCGGCGTCGGTGAGCGCCGGGGTCACTACGGACGGGCCGACGAGCGCCCCGGCGACCATGGCGGTGAGCAGGGCGAACGTGCCGACCAGGCGGCGCAGGCGGGTGAGCGGGGCGGGCGGGGTCACAAGAGTGGTCAACGAGCCCTCCGGATCACTAGGCATCGATCGATGCCGAGCCCCAGTGTCCGACCCGGCGGGCTCGCGCGGGAAGTCCCGGTGCCCGAATTCGTCCACAACGGTCGATGACATCCCGGTGCCGCCGTCCGGTGGAGCGTCGGCGCGATCTTGGCTGCTTCCCTGGGGATGGCACGATGTCCGGCATGGACTGGATGCCGTTGCTGAGCACGGGAGCGGGCGCCATCATCGCGCTCTCCGGCAGCTTCCTGGTCGACCTGCGGCGGGAACGGGACACCCGGGACCGGGACCGGGACCTCGACCGGTGGCGCACCTGCATCGACTTCGCGCTCGCCCTGGGCACCGCGCACAGCATGCTGCGCAACACCGCCGCCGGTGATCGCGCCGCGACCACCCGGGCGATGAGCGAGTCCGGGGCGTACCAGGAACGGGAACGGCTGCTGATGTCCGGCACGCCGGAGCTGGTGGTGGCGGGCGAGGACGCGTTCCACCGGCTCGTCGACATGCAACGGCTGATCCGCGCCGGTGAGGACGTGCGCACCGACGCCGGGCACGAGGCGTACCACCGGTTCGCCGAGGCGCTGTGGACGTTCCGGATGGCGGTGCGCCGGCACTTCGGGCACCGGGCGATCGATCCGGGGACGCTGGACCGCAAGGACTGGTCCGAGCGCAACGAGTGCGTGTACTGCGGCGCCGCCACCTAGCGGTTGCTTGCCAGAGCGCGCCAGCACCCTGCGGAGAGCCCTGGCCCCGACCGGCAGATCAGAGGTAGGCGAACCGCACGGGTTCCTTGAGGACCGCGGCGGCTGCCTCGACGTCCGCGAGCCGCACAGCAAGCGTTGCAGCGGCCAGGCGCGGCGGTAGGGCGGCGCTGAACTTGAGCCCGGCGAGCGCCTTGTCGGTGACGTCAGGCAAGCAGATCCGCTGGTCAGCGTCCGCCGTCGCCACCCGCCACATCTCCCGATCCAGATCGGAGCGGAGTCGAATGCTGGCGTCGTCGTACCGCTGCGTCGGGTCAGCCAACTTGCTCAGGGTGGCGATCAGGGTCGCGTTGGCCCGGAAACCGGCCCAGGTCCACCAGCGGACCTCGCCCTCTCTGTCCCGAACCACCACGGAGCCCCCCGGGTGCACCGTGGCGGTTGCGTCATCGCGAAGTGCCGCCAGCCTCGTCGTGGCGCGAGCGGTGAGCGCGACCTTCGGGTCGGCGCCGACGAGCACATCCCGCATGGCCCGGGTCATCCGGTACGACAGGCCCTGCGGTGAGGCTCCGCTCATCCACAACGCCTTGCCACCACCGTCCGCCGGCTCGACGAAGCAGCGGCGCCGCTTCCAGTCGATGTGGGTGACCCGCCAACTGCGTCCGCCGAGCAGGAGCAGGCGGGGTCCCTGCACCTTCGCGGTCAGCAGCGCCGGGTCTGTCCGGCCGATCTCGGCACGCCCCGAGAGCACGGTGAACTCCGGTGGTGCGGTGAAGACCGCGAGCATGTCCATGAAGTGGCGCCGTCCGAACCGCAGTTCGGCTTCCGGGCCGATGAACAGCATGCCGGAGTCCGAATCGAGGTACCCGTGCTCGACCAGATGCCGCACGATGACCTCGGCGCTCCTGTCGAACGGTGGGAGTCCGTTCCACTCCTCCGGCCACAACTGGTCACCGACCCGGTGCCGCTGAAGCGACAGGGCGAGCACCTGCTGGGCCACGATGTGCCGCGGCTCAGGCGGCGGCACGACGGCCTCGACCCAGCCCTCCTGCCACAGGTTGAGCAACCCGGCCGCGTGCAGCAGCCCGTCACCATCCAGAGCGAGGAACAGACAATTGCGGACGGTGCCCGGCCGCCGACCGGTCCGACCGATGCGCTGCAGGAACGCAGCGACGCTGCGTGGAGCACCGATCTGGATGACTCGGTCGAGGTCGCCGACGTCGATGCCCAGTTCCAACGTGCTGGTCGCCACGATGACGCAGTCGCGTTCCTGCGCGAACGCCTCCTCGGCGCGGCGCCGTTCCTCGACGGAGAGCGACGCGTGGGAGAGGAACGTCTTCACCTGCATCTCGCGCAGCTTCTGACCGAGTTCCTCGACCAGCGCCCGCGAGTCGCAGAACACCAGACGCTTCTCGCCCCGATGCAGCGTCGCGATCACCTTGGCGGCGTTGTGCACAGAACCGACGTAGTCCAGTTCCACCTCGCCGGGCGGCGCGGACGCGGTGGCGACAGCGACCGGTGACACCACGCGGGCTGGCCGACGAGCTCGGCCGGAGCCCTGCAGCCAGCTCAACAGCTCGTCCGGGTTTCCGACGGTCGCGGAGAGCCCGACCCGCTGGACGGGCCGACCCGCCACCCGGCTGAGCCGCTCCAGCACGGCCAGCAGGTGCCAGCCGCGGTCGTCGCCCGCGAACGCGTGCACCTCGTCCACGACGACCGTACGGAGGTGGCGGAAGAAATCACCCTCGTCCACGGCGGCGCTGACCAGCATCGACTCCAACGACTCGGGTGTCGTCAGCAGCACGTCGGGCCGCTCGCGGAGGATCGTCCGACGGCGCCCCATCGTGGTGTCCCCGTGCCACAACGCGGCTCGCCGCCCCAGCCAGCCGGTGTACGTCTCGAGCCGCGGCAGGAGGTTGTTGAGCAGCGCCTTGAGCGGACATACGTAGAGCACGGAGGTGCCCGACCAGTTCTCCTGAGCCATCCGCGACAGCAGCGGGAACACCGCCGCCTCGGTCTTGCCGCCGGCCGTCGGCGCGAGCAGCAGGGCGTCGTCCCCGTCGAGCAGTGGCTGGACGGCGGCCTCCTGCAAGGGGCGCAGTCCGGGCCACTGCAGCGAGTTCACCACGTGGTGCAGCACGACCGGGTGTAGCAGGTCTGCACCGGCCATCAGCGTTCCGCGGAGAGGTCGAGCGAGATCTCGTCGGCCCTGGTCGCGTTGCGCTCGACGTCGGTCATCTCGGCGGCCGACAGAGTGAGCGCGTAGTGCTGTCGAGGGTCGAAGCTGTCGAACTGGTCGACCCGGTCGAGCACCTCCCCGACCAGCTTCTTGAGAAAGAGCCGCGGCGCCACCCCCACCTTGCCACCCAGCCCACCGGCGACGGCCTGCGCCAACTGGCCGAGGTACGCGTCGTCGACCAGTGCACGCACCCGGTCTGGCGCGGTGGAGCCGTCGGCGTAGAGGTCCCGCACCCGGCCACCGAGTTCGACCAGCGAGTCGACGGTGAAGCCCGCGAGCCGGATCTGCACCGCCCGAGGGTTGTCGAACCGGGCGTCGGTCGTGAAGTCGACCGCAAGTCGCTGGGCCAGCGGGGCGAGTCGCTGCACACCCTGCGGCCCGTCGAAGAACGCCGGCGTGCCGGTGATGACGAGGTAGAGCCCGGGGAAGCGGCCGGAGTGCACCTCGTCGATGAGCTGACGCAGCGCGTTGAGGGCCTTGTCCCGCGCGTCCGAGCGGACCCGTTGCAGCGTCTCCACCTCGTCGAGGACCAGCAGCAGCCCGGGATGGCCGCTGTCACGCAGCACCGCGAGCAGACCCTGCAGAAAGCTGAGCGCCGCGAAGTGGTCGAGGTCGCCCCGTACCCCGGCGACCCGCCGGGCGGACGCGGCGACGTGCGGCTGTCCGCCCAGCCAGGCCAGCACCGCGTCGGCGGTCGCCTGGTCACCGGCGAGCGCGGCGGTCCGATATCCGCGGAGCGCGGCGGCGAAGGCTGGGGCGGTGCGGTTGACCGCGGCGAGCCGCTGGTCGAGCAGGACTCCGACCGCCCGGTCGAGGGCGTCCGCGTCCTCGGCCGCCACCTCCCCCGCCGCGAGGACGTCCTCCTCCAACGCGTAGAACCAGCCGTCCACCACGGGTCGCAGGGCGCTCGGCGGGAAGGTCGAGGTGGTGAGCCGCTCGGTCAATCTCCGGTACACCGTCTCGAGCTTGTGCAGCGGGGTCTCGTTCTCGGAGACCTGCACCTCGGCGGTGGCGAAGTTGGCGCGCTTCGCCCGCTCGGCGATCCAGCGGGTGAAGAAGGTCTTGCCCGAGCCGTACTCACCTCGGACGGCCTTGAACACCGAACCGCCTCCGGTGACCGCGTCGAGATCCTCCCCTACCGCGACAGTGAACCGGTCGAGCCCGACGGCGAAGAGGTCTAGGCCCGCCGACGGGACGGCACCCCGGCGCAACGCGTCGATGACCTCTCGCCGCCGCGCCGGGCTGACGGCGGTCACGGCGCACCCCCCGGCGGGCCGAACTGCGTCCGCAGCAACGCGATGTCCAGCTTGACCGTGCGCCCCTCGTCGATCTGCGACAGCACCGGATAGTTGTCGACGTTGAAGATCCGCTGCAGGGTGTTGACGAATCCACCCACCCGCCCGGGCAGCTCACCGGCCCGCTGGCCGAGCACGGCCAGCGGCAGCACGCCCTTGGCGTCGACGAGCGCACGCAACGCCGCCTCGATCTTCTTGCGGTCCACCTTGCGCGGGGTCAGGCCGTGCTGCGCCTCGAACAGCTCGGTAGCCAGCACCGCGGCCACCAGATCGCCGTCTCCAGCCGGCGGTGCCGCGGCGGGGGCGCTGGGTGCCTCCGGTACGTCGAACAGCGCGTCTCCGGTGACGGCAGGCGCCTTGCGGCGCGGCCGAGGTGCGGGCGCGGGAGCCGTGGGGGCAGCCGGAACCGGAGCGGGCGCGGACGCCTCCCACCAGTCCGGTCGGCTGCTCTCGACGGGAGCCCAGCCGGTCGGCGGCTGCGTCGCGTTCGGCATCAGGTACGCCAGCAGCGGGATGGTGACCTCGGCGAGTGAGGCGCCGCCGTGGTAGCCGGCCTTGCTGGGGCGGTAGCGCAGCATCGGATCCCACAGCGCGATGATCCGTTTGCCGTCGGCCACCACCCGGGGGCCGGTCAGCTCCACCTCCCCGGGGGCGGCCGGGCCGGGTCCGGTGCGGTGCCGGGCGGAGGCGGCGTCGGTGGCCTTGACGTGCTGCCCACCCCGCTCCAGCACGTGCCCGTGGTCGCTGGTGAGGACGACGGCGCGTCCGGAGGAGCGGGCCTGGTCGAGCAGGCTGCGCAGGAAGCCGAGGTCGTCGAGCTGCCAGCCGGGTTCGTCGCCTTCGCGGCCGTGGGTCAGCGACTCGTCCACAGTGTTGATCACGACGGCCACCACGGGCGCCGTGCCGGCCACCTCGTCGGCCAGTTCGCCGGCGTACGCCCAGCCGGCCCCGCCCTTGGCCGGCCCCTTGTGGAAGATCCGGGAACCCTTGCCCCACCGACCGTCGGCGAAGAGCTTCTTCTCGTGGGCCTGGTTGCCTTCGCGGAGAGCGCCGGCGAAGAGTGAGGTCCGGGACACCGCCGTCAGGGTGGGCAGGGCGGCCACGACCCCCCGTCGGCGGCCCGAGGTGGCACCGGCGAGCGGGTCGTACTCGACCCAGTGCTGGGACAGCTCGTCGGCGAGCTGCACGGCGACGGCGGCGCTCATCCCGTCGAGCACGACGAGCAGCACCGGCCGGTCGGCCTTGACCAGCGGGTCGATGACTCGGGGCAGCAGGTTCTCCACGGTGAGCAGGCCACCGTCGTTGCCGGGGCCGGCGGTCGCCCACGCCGCGAGACGCCCGGCGAACGCCTGATCCAGGTCCCGCCGCCGCTGCTGCGCCCGGTCGTGGATCTCCCGGAACGCGGCCTGCAGCTCCGGGTTGGCGTCGTCGCCGGCCCAGACGTGGTTGAGCGCCACGTCGACCCAGCCCCACTGGCCGATCTGCCGGTCCACCCCGTCGGCCACACTCGCCGGCGGCTCCTGCTCGGTGCCGAGCCACCGCACGAGCCGCTGGCCCATCCGAATCCGGTTGACCCGGGTGGCTTCCACGTCAGCCAGCCGGTGCCCGGCCAGCGCGTCGACCGCGCCGTCAAGCGCGCGGTCGGCCGGGTCACGGAGCGCGGCCCGCAGCGCCTGCGCGGCGGCGGTGACACGTCGGGCGAAGCCGGTGCGGAGGATCGGGCTGTGGCCGGCGCTGGCCGTCGCGTTGAACTGGATGAGGAGTTCCTCGGCCCGGTCCAGCACCGCGTTTCCCTGCAGCCGCGTCTCCCGCTCGCGAGCGGTCAGCATCGCGCCCACCAGCTGCACCGCCGCTGCGGCGAAGCCCTGCACGGTGGCATCGTCGTTGAGGTTGCCGAAGTACTGGTCGATCCGCCCCTGCGCCCGCACCGCCTCCGCACTGTCCGTGGTCCACAGCGCGTCGCACACGAGACCGAGTGGTAGGGCGTCCGCGCCGTGGCCGGCGTCGATGAGGGCGAAGAGCGCCCGGGCCGGCCGGCCGAGCTGCTCGACCAGCCACCCGGCCAGGCCGTCCCGCTCCTCCTGCCCGAGCAGCGCGTACGCGTCGACGGCCGACGGCTCGGCGCTCCAGCGCAGCAGGGCCGCCACGTCGAGGTCGTCCGGGCTCCCGCCGCGGCGGTCCAGTCCCAGGCGTACGGCGGCAAGGTGCCGCAACGCCACGTCGCGCGTCAGCACCGCGGTGGTCAGCTTCGGCCATCCCGCCGGCGGCATGGCGTCGAGCAGGGCCGGGCCGGCCCAGCGTTCCCGCTCCAGCGCGCTGTCGGGCAGTTGGGCGCCGAAGGCGTCCACGACCAGGTCCCAGGGCTCGATGGTGTGGACCTTCTGCCGGAAGATCCGGCTGCGTACCCCGTGCCCGAGATCGGACTCCGGGATGTCGGTGAGCAGCACCAGCACCTCGTCGCCGCGGTCGGCGACGAGGTGCTCCCAGATGGCCAGCGGGGACACGCACGGCACGACCCGGACCTGGCGTCCGTCGGGCAACAGGAACGCCGGGTCGTGCGGCCAGACCGGCTCGGCGCGCACGACCATCACCGGGTACGCCTCACCGTTGCGGTGCCGACCGAGCTGCTGCGCCACCTTCTGGGCCAGGGCTACGGGGTTGATCCGCAGCGCCTGCGCTGGTGCGGGTGCCTGAGTCACTGCACGATTCTCCAGGTCACCTCGATGGTCGCATTCGGATTGGCGTCCGCGTACTTTCGCAACTGACCGATCGCGTCGTCCAGGGCATCAGCCCGCACACGCTGCTTGCCGGGCGGGACAACTGTGGGATCCGGGTCGATGGGTGGCAGGTCGGGATCGGGATCCACGATCGGCGGCTTCCGGGTCGCCTCACGGATGAGTGCGATCGCGTCGCTCTGGGCACGTCGTAGGGCCGGGGCCAGCGGCAATGTCAGTTCATCGGCCTGAGCCACCCGGCGCAGCTCGGCGAGGATTGCCCGTGCCCGCGCCGCATACGGCTCGCTGAGACCGGTGATGATCTCGAGGTTTTCCCACGATGCGTTGGCCAGCGCAGATGACAACTGCGCAGCGCTCTTGACACTCGTCCCGGTCCGGTCGGCTGGGCCGCCCAGCTCGGCGTGGGCTAGCCGCTCAACGGTTTCCACCGCTTGCCGACGTTCGGCGAGCGCGTCCAGGAGGTCGGCGGCAGCGCGGGCGGTGGTGAGCCGTCCGCTGGTCGACTCCTGGTCGATCCCCAGCCGACTCGCGCCTTCAATTAGTTGGTCGACCAAGGCTCGAGCGGCATCCTGGTGCTGTCTGGCCTGATCGGCCAGGTCCCGACCGAAGAGCGCCACCAGCCGGCCCCGGCGCAGGTCGAGCGGCTGGAAGCCAAAAATGGCAGCGGACCGGGAGCGGGCCGCCTGCCAGTCCTGCTCGCTGGGCAGGCGTTGCTCCCGCAGCGTGTGATCGGCCGTGATCCGAGCCGGCTCGGGGGGCGGCACGACCTCGCTGCCATGCAGGTAGAAGGCTCGGTCGGTTTGCTCCGCGAAGGTCGCAACGACTAGGTGCGCCACAACTGGATCAAGCCCACGCGGGTTCGGATCGTCAATCCAGCGAAGCAGATCAGCCACCCGCAGTTCACCGGTGATGCCCTCGCCGGACGCCTTGCGCTCGAAGTGCCGGGCCCACTCCCCCTCGATGACGAAGGCTGCCTCGTGCATGGTGCCCAGGCCGAGCGGATTGGCAATCCGCCGCAGGGTCTGCCGGTGATTGCGGTCTACCTCGACGCGCCCCTCGGGCGACTCAACGGCCCGGCGCACATAGCTGAGGACGTCCTTAACTTCCTGCGGCCGAACGGTCTCGCCCTTGCGGTCCGGGTCGAAGTCTGGATGGGCCGGGTACTGCTGACTGAGCATCTGGTCGCCGAGGCTACGCAGCGCGTCGTTGAACGCCGCACCCATCGGCAGCTTCGGCTCGAGTGCGCGAGTCAGCGACAACAAATGATCATCGAACCCGAGCCGGACGTCACCCTCCTGCTTCTGGGCCAGCCCATAGGCCTCGCGCAACACCTTGCGCAGCCCGTTTCGCAGCGAGGTGCGCTGATTGGTGAGAACCGCATGCGCCCGTCGCCGGTCATCCGGGTTCAGATGCTCCGCGTGGGTGTCGAAGCGTTGACCGGTAAGGACTGCATCGATGATGACGAGGTTGTTCAGGTCCGCGTAACGCTCGACAGACAACGCGGCCGGAATCCAACACACCGTGCGAGCCGTCATCCGGCTCGCCAGTTCCTGCACCCGCTGCCGATCGTCCGCAGGTCCGTGACTGCTGTCGTCGAACGGGTAGTCGATGATCAGGCGCCACGAGGCCGGGTCGCCCGGGGCAAACGCCTCATCCCGGATGTCATTCGGGTCGCGCACGTTTGCATAGACCAACTCGATGCTCCGGCGACTGCCCCGCCAGGCGAGCACCGCTTCGGCGAAGAACGAGTCGGTCCACGGCACGCCCAGTTGCTCCCAGAGCATCCGCTGCACCATAAGCTTCCGAGCACCGTCATTTGCATAGTGCCTTGCCGTAGCCAGGACGCTGGTCACGTCCACGCCCACAAGCTCGATGGAGACGACCGGGTCGTCGCCCTCGCTGACCCGGATCTCGGTGAACTGCCGATCCCACTCTTCGATCTTGCGGCTGACCTGAGCGACCTCGCCGCCCGGGATCGGGCTGGTGATGCTGCCGTGGTTGAGAGCGGAGAGGCGGCGAGCATTGAGGTTTCGAAGAGCGGGCACGTTGGGGGCCAGCGCGCCAAGCAACAGAGTCTTGATCAGCCTGTCGTCACCCGTGAAGGCACGGATCCGGCCGGCCGTCTCGGCAGGCAGCGCTTCGCCTCGACGAGCGGAGTCCAGGTCGTCGTCGGTGAGGCTGTACTGCGCCAGGAGGTACGGGCGCAGCTTGAGGTCGTACAGCTTCTGGGCCATCTCGAACTCGGCCTTGAGCTTCTCGGTGAACGGCTGGTCGCCACCACCGCTGATCACGTCGTAGAGGTCGCCGAGCGGCACGAGCTGGCCGAGGCGCAGGGTCTCCCGCCGGTCCACCAGGAGCTGGCGCATCAGCTTCAGCGCGGTCCGGGAGCGCTGCAGCGCGCTGGAGACGTGCACGAGGGTGGAGAGGAACGCCGGGCTGAACGGGTACGTCGACCGGAAGGCGTCGATGTCGGCGCCGCTGCCGGAGTCGGTGCCGAGCAGGGTGTCGAACACCTCCCGCCGTACCTTGGTGGTGGCGTCGAAGGCCTTGCGGATCGCCTCGGCGGCCGTGGTGTCGAGGGGTTTGAGCAGGCGGCGGCGGGCGATCTCCGGGAGGTTGCGGTCCTCCAGCTTGATCACGTCGAACCGGCCGCTGGCCAGGTTGAGGGTGTCCTGGTAGCTCAGCTCGTTAGCGCCGGTGACCTCCTCGCCGACGAGTTCGCGCAGGTCACGCTGGCGGGCGATGAAGCTGATCACCGGGATGGGCCGGCGGGTGTCGCCGCCCTCGACGAAGTTGGTGATCTTCTGGATCTCGCGGGAGACGAACTGCTGGTCGCCGATCGAGTTGGCCAGCCAGAGGATCAGCTCGTCGAGGAAGAGGATCAGACCGTGGTAGCCGAGTTCCTTGGCGTGCCGGCTGATTTCGGTAAGCCCCCGGTCAAGCGAGACGAAGGCCTCGGCGTCCTCCCGGGCGTTGCTGAAGAAGCCCTTGTTCCAGCTGGTCAGCAGGTCGTTGACGAGCTTGCGGCGCAGCTCGTCGGAGTACGCGCCGGCGAACGCCTGGTCGAGGCGCTCGGGCGTCCAGGTCTCGGTCTCGCCCCACTCGTCCTCGGCGTCCCCGCCGGGGAGGCCGTCGATGAACTGCTTGTCGCCGATCTTCTCCCGCAGCGAGGCGGCCTGCTCCAGCAGCGCGTCGGTGCGGTGCACCGCCGGGATCGGCGCCTCGGGGTGCAGCGCGCGGACCCGGTCAACGTAGCCGCCGAGGACGCGCTGCTCCAGCGAGCGGGCGTCGAGCAGGTGGTACGGGATGAGCAGGAACTTTCGCCCGTCCAGCCAGACGCTGTGCTTGGCGACCAGCGGGGCCAGCTCGTCGCGGCCCCGGGCGGCTGCCTCGCCGCGCAGCAGCGCGTGCAGCACCGCCATGAAGTGCGACTTACCGGAACCGAAGGAGCCGTGCAGGTACGCGGCCTTGGAGGCGTGGCCGTCGACCGCGGAGCGGATCAGCCCGAGCGCCTCGTCGAAATTGCCGAGCAGCCCATCCGTGACGACGTAGTCGCGGAGGGTGGCATCGGCGTCGGCGACACTGTCGGAGAGCCTGAGCACGAAGTCGCTCACGCTCGTGCGCTCCGGGATGTCGATGAACTCCCGGAGCAGCGGCGCAGGGCTGGGCGAAGACATGCTGCATACCGTACCGATCACCGAACATGCCGTCATGACCCGAGCAGGTCAACGTGCGGCGAGGTCGAGATCTGGCCGGTTCACGGCATTTGTCGGATTGTCTGGGTGCGACGCTTTCGAGCCGGCACGACCGCCGCGAAGGCGACGGCCTGCTTGTTAGCGTGCGGTGAACACGTTCATCGACGCGTCAACGACGACGGGTTTCCGCTGTTGAGCGCGGTATCGCGCCCCCGGCTGCCAGGGGACGACATGACGGACACCTCCAGCACCAGGCCGCCTGCTCGATGGCCCCAACGGGGGCTGCGTGGGCTGAAGCTGACCTGGAAGGCGACCGTCCGGACGGGACAGTGGGTGAAGACGCGCTGGGAACAGCTTCTCGCGGCGCTGGAGGACGCCGAGCCCGCCGCGGCACCGACCGTCCCACCAGCCCGACCCGGCCAGCTCGTTGAACGACGAACCGCGTCGGGGCCGCTCACGGTGCCGGCTCGGGACTACGTCTTCCATTTCATCGTCCGCGTCACCTTCACCTGGTCGTCGAATCGGATGGGCGCGGACCGGCTCAGCTGGTACGCCCAGGCCTGGACACCGCAGGCGAGCCAGCGGGTCAGACGCGCCGCGGCGAAGCTCTCCCGCAACCTCCCAGCGACCCAGGCCGGGAAGCTCGAGGTGGCGCTGCAGGACGAACTGGCCAGGCGGGGCCGGTGGACCTTCGGGCGAGCAGACGCCGTGGTCACCTGCGAACCCGAGATCTCGGTGGAGCTCGACGAGCAGGTGCGGGAACTCCTCCGACCGTACGGTGAACAGATCATCAAGGTGGAGCGCGAGTACGACGTACACCGGCGGCGGGCCGAGTCTGCCGAGCGGATCTGCCGGCAGTGGATCACGGTCATGGAGTTGTTCGTCGACAGCCCGGCGGCCGAAACCTTCGGGCAGGACGTCAAGGACGACCTGATCAGCACCCTCCAGCAGGTCAAGCGGGACGCCGAGGCCGCCGCGGAGTGGAGCAGAAAACTGCGGACGGCGGGCCCCGTCAACGCCGACGTGTTCCATCCGCACACCTGGTTCGACCATCCCGCCTCTCCGGCACGGGACGAGGGGCGGGCGAACGGCCAGCCCGAGCCGGCGGTCGACACGCCGAAGACGGACGGCGACCAGGCGACCGCCGCAGATTCCGGCAGCAACCCGACCCGGTGATGGGACGCATCCCGCAGTCCCGGTCGTGGGTGACGCGGGATACGAAGCGCAGCCGAACCTCGGACGCCGACGGATCCGGTGGCCACCCACCCGTTGAGCATCCGCGCACCGGCCATGACCGGCGGCTGCCGCAGCAACCACTGCGCGGTACGGAGTCCGGGCAGCGCAGCAGGCTTCGGCACACAGCCTGCGCTGATGCCCACCCGGGGCGCGTCACGGCTGACCGGGTGGGCCGCCCCGGGAGTCAGCCGGTGAAGTTCCATGCCTGGTTCTGGCCGCCGACGCACTCCCACTGCTGCACGAAGGCGCCGGGCGGCGGGGCCGTCAGGGCGGGGTTGGCCGCGTCGAGGCACTTGTCGCTGTGCCCGGCCCGCAGCTCCCACTTGTCATCCGCACGGCGCTGAAGGTGCCAGGTCTGGTTCGGGCGCCAGCCGCAGTTCTCCAGCACCAGACCGGCCCCGTTCTCCGTCCCGCCGCCGCGCACGCTCAGGCACTGCCCGCTGGCGGCGTCCATGATCTCGAAGGCGTTCTGGTAGGCGACCCGTTCGCCCCGACGCAGGAAACGGACTCGCTGGGTCGACCGGTTCATATCCGGTCGTACCTTCATGTCCGCCACGTCGACGACCAGTTCATTCCGGCCGGAAAAGGCGCTGTGGAGTCGGTCGAGTTCGCCGAATTGAACAAATGGCACGGACGTGGTTTCGCCCCGTTTCGAAACGGTGGCCGCCCAACGGTTGGATGCACTCTCGTTGAACCTCTTGTGTGCTTCGCGGACCCGGGGTGCGACGCAGAGGTGGTCCTCGGGCGTCGCCTCGCGCCACACGAACCCCTGCTGGCATGTGTCGGGCCCATAGGTCTGGTCGGCCGGGTTGCGGAACTGATTGGGATTTCTGTTATCCAGCTTCACGAAATGCCGGGTCTTTGGGTCCACGCAGACGTGGTCGTCCGGCCTGGCCTCCCGCCACACGTTTCCGGACGTGCATGTGGAGGGTCCGAAAGGCCCGAACGCGGCGGCCGCGCCATAAAACGCCGCACCCCCGGACGCCACTCCGGCGGACGCAGGCGTGCCGGACGCTGTCATGCCGATCGTCAGAAGACCGGCAACAAACAACAGTGATCTCGCACCGGTAATCACGAGAATCAAGCTAACACGATGCGCGGAGCCACCGATGAGGAATCCAATTTCACCAGTCACGTTGATCGTAAGGTTGTCGACCGACGCCGGCTAGCACGGCAGCCGCGAACGCCTCGTCGGCGAACAACTCACCCAACTCATCCCGGATCACCACCGGCAGCAGCGCCCGCCGACCTACATCGCACGTACCGCAGGGGCGATCTCATCAGCCGGTTGTTTCCGGACGCTCACTCAGGCCTTCGCCTTACGACCCCGGGTGGCCTTCGGCGGGCGCCACAACGTCAACGCCTCGTCGGTGAGGTGCAGCCGGTTGGTGGTCTCGGCGAGGAAGCCGGCGTAGATGTCCGCCGGCGAGGCACCCCGCTCCGGGTCGAACTCGCCGTGCCACTGGCGTACCCAGGGCAGGATCTCCCGCAACCCCGCGACCAGCGGCGACAGCCGGTCGGCGGCCCAGCCGTCCTCCTGCTCGCGCGCCACGATCAGCGTCGCGAGGGCCTGGGCCTGCTCGCGGTGGTCCCAGCCGGCCCAGCCGACCAGCAGCGACGGGTCACCGTCGCGGCTGGCACCCGGGTACGAGACGAACCGCTCCTTGGGCACGTCGAGCTTGCCCCGGTGCTTCCAGTAGCTGCCCTTGAGGAAGTCCGCCGAGGTGTACTTCGGCGGCACCGGTCGCCTGGTCCGCCGCGGTGTCCCCGGCCCTCGCCTCACGGTGACCGATGTGGCGAGGGCCGCCGAGACCGACCCGCTGTCAGGCTGGCGGTGCCGGTTCGCCGCGGTCCCGATAGGATCTCCGCCGCTGTGCCAGTATTCCCGGCTCGGCCGTGGTCGGCTCCGACAACGGGCGCCGGACCTGCTCCACTGATCCGCCGCGGACGGAGAGACTCCCGCGAGCGGCACGGTAGAAGTTGTCTCGCCCCTGGTCGGCGCGGCGAATCAAGTCAGGAAGGTCGGTCGGCGGATTCGGCAGCGCTCGTGCTGCCCGTTCAATGTCCCGGACGGCGTCCCGCCATGCGGAGCCAGCGCGAACGGTGACCTGGTCGCCGAGCAGGAGAACGGCCTCCCAGGCCAGGGTATGACGGACATCCGCCTCAGCGAGCCGGGCCAACCCGTCGTCCCGGTCCAGGGACGGCCGGCGCGACTCGGGACGGTGGTTGCCGAGCATTTGAGTCGCCACGGTGTGGATTTCCTTGACCGCCCGGGTGAAATCGACGTATGCATCGAGGCGGCGCTCGTCCCACCGCACGGTCTGGCTGCGCCGCCAGCGGGCACGCTCGTTCACGGTCGTGGCGAACATGGTGCCGGCCACGCCGACCAGGACACCGAGCAGCGCCGGCCCCTGGGTCACCAGACCATCCACAACGCTCATCACCACCTCCACACCTCCGCGTGATCACACCACGCTCGTCATTGATCCTGCTCGGCTGCTCTCCATCATGGATATCTTCGGCGCTCCGGTCCAAGCGAGGCGCTTACCCCGCCGCCCGCATAGAAACGGGGGAACGAAGACCATCCTTTCGGATAGATGCTTCAGACGCTGATGGCCGAATCCTTCGGCGACCGCATCGATGCGCCCATGAAAGTGGCGTACGACTTGCCCTCGATGGGCGTGTTGTGTGGATAAGAGACGGTCATCGCGTCGATCCTTCAAGAGGGACTGCTCCCATCAGCCACCTCTGCGCGAACCACCGCACTGGTGCGCTGACCTACGCGCCCCAAGGACCGGGGTGGAGGGATTCCGCAACGAGGGAGGGGTGGCGTGACCGAGGCTTCAGGCGGGGAGCCGACGTCGGAGAGGCCCGATCGGCGGCGGGTCGACCGCGGGCCGGATCTGGGCGCTCAGGTCTCGGATGGGTTCAAGTCCCTCTGGAAGTACCTGGCTGCCGCGGCGAGGAGACTGAATGCCCCTGCGGCGGAACCCCTCTCGCCACCGCCCGACGAACTCGTCGAGCGACAGGATGTGTCGGGACCGATCCTGGTCGCTGCCCAAGGGTACGTGTTCGGCTTCACCGTCCTCGCCACCCTCACCTGGTCGTCCAGGGGCGTGGGACCGGAGGCCCTGCGCTGGTACGCGCACCACTTCATGTCAGACGCGATCCAACGCGTGCGGGAGGTCGCCGCCGAGCAGGCCCGCAAGTTGCCCGCACACCGGGCCGGCGAACTGGAGGTGGCACTGCAGCGGGCGCTGGACGAGCAGGACCCGGCCCTGTGGAGGTACAAGCGCGGGACGGTGCACGTCAAGTGCCGCCCGCAGGTGTCGGTACGGCTCGAGGGACGGGTCAGGCAGCTCCTCCAGCCGCACTGGGAACGCCTGATCGAACTGGAATGCCAGAACGACCTCTACACGAGGCGGGCGCAGTACGCCGAGCGGCTCAACCAGCGGTGGGTGGCAATCATGGACGAGTTCGTCGACCATCCCGCTTCCGACGAGGCGGCGCAGGCGATCAAGGAGGAGTTGGACCGCGCCCGCCAACACATGATGGCGGAACAGAAGGCCGCCGCGCAGTGGAGTGAGGACCTGCTACGCGAGCGGCGACGCCACGAAGGCATCTTCGAGCCCTTCACCGCGATCGAGATCATCCAGCAGAGATCGCAGGGCCAGGACCACGAGACATCCGGGCAGTCGGGCGAGGCGTAGCCGCCAGCCGGTCAGACTGGCGCTTGAGCCCTGACAGTCACCCGCGCAGAGCGCCGGTGTCGGGATGCTGTTCCGGCGTCAATCAGACCCGAGGGTGCGCATCCTCGATCCGCTCGGCCTTGACGTAGGCAAGGAGATCCGCCTGGTCCGCAGCGGGCAGAGCCTGGAAAGCGGCGTAGGCGACCCTCCGCGAGTGCGCGGTCTCCGCGGCGAGGAGTCCGATGATCGCCGCCCACGAGAGCGAGACCAGGTGGAACACGCGGTCGTCGCGCAGCGCCGGAAGCCGGCTCAGGTCGCCCAGCCGCGTTGCCGCGTCGTCATCGGTGGCGGCGCGGTCGACCAGCTCGAAAACGGCCTTGCCTCGGTACGGCCCGCCCCGCTGGACCAGCTCTGCCAGATCCTCGTTGGACATCTGCCGCACCGGCGGCGCCGGTCTGTGTGGTGGGGGCGGCGCCGTCATGGTTCCTCTCCAAAGATCTTCGAATACTCTTCGCGGATCAACTGGTTCAGGCGGTCCACCGACTCCTGGTCGCCGAGGGACTCCGCGTGTCTGATCTCCTGTTGGTAGGCACGGACCTCGTTTTCGTAACGGACGACAGGATCTTCGAACCAGCCTCTCATCCCGGCCCAGCCCACCGCCTGATCATCCCGCAGGTGTTGCATCTCGTGCAGCAGGGCTCCGTACGAGGCGTCGGGGTCGAGGATCAGGTGGCCTGGATTCCCCGGTGACGGACTCGGTCCGTACGCCAGCGCGCCTTCGCGGAAGGTGACCTCGACCCCGAGTTCCCGGGCCTGCCGGATGGCGGCCTCCCATTGTTCCGGGTGGGTCTGTTGGGCCGGGCCCCACTTGCGGAGCGGGTCGGCCTCGGAGTGGAGCAGATGCGTTCCCCGGTGGGGGGCGGGTGCCGTGGTGCCGCCCGGGGTCGCGAGGCGGCGGAGCAGGGCCTTGAGATCATCGATGTGCTCCCCGAGCCGGCGGAGGATGGGTGCCAGTCGACGCAGGCTGTTGATCAGGCCGTGCAGCAGTCGGGTGATCCGGGCGGCCCACTTGCCGGCGAGGGCGGTGACCTGGGTGATGACCCACGGGGTGGCCAGGCCGAGGGTGACGCCGGCTTCGGCGAGCCACTCCCACAGACGGACGGCGAGCACCGAGACGAACTCGGCGATGAGGTCACGGACGAGGGTACGAACCATGGCGACGAGCAGGCCGGCACCGGTGGTGATCTCGGCCATCATGCCGGTGGCCTTCGCGAGGGCCTCCAGCGCGGACCGGTGCTCCGCGCTGTGGCGTCGGTAGGCGTCCGAGGCGCTGCCCGTCCAGTCAGCGATCTGGGTCCTGACCGCATCGTCGAGGGTCGTGCCGACGTCCGTCAGTTTGTTACTGAGGTTGCGCCAGGTCTGGCTGTAGGCGGCGATCTGGTCGGGGTCGCCGGCCAGTTCGTCGAGGGCGTCGGACAAGGGCTTCACATGTTCGATCAGCCAGCCCACACCCCAGGCGACGAGCTGACCCAGCGGGTCGGTGACGAAGGCAAGGGCGTCCATGGAGACGGCCAACCCACCGATCCCGGTGTCGATCCAGCCACCGCCGGCGTAGCTCGCCGCCAGGCTGTCGATGTCCTCAGCGATGAACACCCCGCTGAACGCGGTGGTGCTGTCCTGGCGGGTGGCGATGAGCGGGTTCGCCGCCTGGCTCACTGTTCGGCTCCGCGGTTGAAACGCGTCGCCACCGCCTGGTCACCGCTCTCGTATTCGCGGGCGGTGAATCGTAGGTCGTCGGCGGCACGTTGCAGGGCGTCGGTAGCGCCGTTCAAGGTGTCGATGGTGGCCTGCTGGATCGGGTCGATCAGGCTGGGGATCAGTTGGCACAGCCGGCCGTACGCGTCGCGTCCCAGCTGCACGGACGCTGCGGCGCGCCGGCACTGCTCGACCTCGTCGGCGACGCCGTCGACCGTGCCGGAATGCGCAAGCAGCGTCTGGCTGTCGACTTCGAAGCCCTGGTGACCAGCCACGTTTCACCGACGGTGGGGATTGCGTCGATCATCGTCGCCGTCGTCGGGCGGCGCGGGGAACCGGGTGGCGTAGCTACCCACGACTGCCCGCCCGGTCTCGGAGTCAGCGCCGACCGTCTGGGCGGCAACGTCGGCCACCGCCTCGGCGAGGCGGGCCTGCGCCCGGCGCATGGTACCCATGATCTCCGCGGCGATCCGCTTTCCTGACCACCCGCACACCCGATCGTCGAGCCGCAGCTCCGTGACGGTGCCACTGCCGGCCACGGTGACCTCCACGGCGCCGTGGCCGCCGGTCGCCGAGACTGTCAGGTCAGCGATGCGCTGCGACATGGCCTGCGCCTGGGCCGCCCGCTCCGACACGGATGCCGACCAGGATCGCACCCACTCTTCGGCCGCATCCGCTCCCGCGCCGAAGGGCGCATCCATCACCGTCGCTTCCCCATGCCGTCACCTTAGCGACCGGGGCGGCTCGATCGCAGTCCCGCGAAGCGGCGACCGGCCGGCGCGCGAACCGGCCGGCCTGAAGAATGCTGCATACCGCACCGATCGGGTCGCAATTCGCGACGACCCCCGGATCCTCGTCAGGCACGACTTTGGTGTAGGCCCGCTTGTCACCGCGCCACCGCGCCGAACTCCGCACCTAACCCTCGGAGTGACCGCGTCCTTCCAGCGCCCACCTGGCATGTCCCTCCGCGGCTTCGTACGCGGCGTCCTTGCCGATCTCCTTGATGGCATACAACCGTGCCGTCTGCGCCAGCGCTCTCGCCGCCAATTGAAGCCGATTACCGGACGCTTGCCGCACCTGCAGCCAGTCTGGGTCCGCCGCAAACTGCTGCGCCAGCATCAGCATCTTCGGCTGGAAGCCACTATCGCGCTCAAGCGTGTAGCCCGGAGGCATCTCCTCACTGCCCGCTCGCCACTTGTCGATGAGATCAACGACCTCCTGCGAGCTGGTCAGTTCACGTGGCTTTGGGGGCCGGCCGGAACAAGGCTGGGCGCAGACGTCGCGGCTGAACCTTTCCCGAAGGGCGGCGGGATGTTCCCAAACCTGCGAATCCCTCCGCACGGCGATCACGCCGCACTCGCCGCACACCGTCGCGTCCGTTGCATGGTCACTTGCCCAAGTCACCGTGAGAGCGTAGCCATCGTTCATGATCGCCGGCGGCCCTTGGTCGCTGCCGCGCCCAGAGTGCCGCAAGTCGTCCTAACCCTGGGCGAACCAAGTAACAACCCATGTGATCTACGTGGCGACGCGGCGACGCGGCTCAGGGCGCCTGTCCCAAGGGTGCCTCCCAAGTCGTGCCGAGCAGCTTCGCAAGACGCTGTCCGAGCAGGTGGTAGCGGCGCTCACACCAGCCCAGATACTCGTCAATCGATCCCGGCAAGTCGGGAAGTGCGTTCAGCTCCAGGTAGTTCTTGTAGCCAGCGGGAGTGAACGTCTCTTGGGCCCACTCTCGGGGGACACGGTCCTTCTTCGCAATGTTCTCCGGGCCTTCGAGGAGCTGAAGGTTAGCGAGGCTGTCGCGGTACCAGATGGCCTCGCTGAGTTCGTCTTCTGTGTACTTCCTGTGCTTCTTCAACTTCGCGTTGGTAAGCAGCGACCGCGGGAAGACGTGATCAATGTGGTGGACATTGCGAGTGTTGACGTGCGGGAAGAGCAGGGCAAGGATCGGGAAGATGCCCGCGGTCCCGTACGCCCAGGACTCCATTAGATCCTCAACCTCCCCAGGCGTGAAGGTCAGTGTCTTACCGCGGGCGGTCATCCTCTCCTCAAGCTGCACCACCGGGAAGTGGTTGGCACCGTGCTTGTCGATGACCTCACGCAACTCTCGGAGCAGCGTGTCGAGGCCGGAACCCCACACGCCATGCTTCAGCAAGCTCCGAATGACCCAGGAGCGGACAGCAGCCCGGTCGTCCCGTTCTGCCGGTCGGTCACGGTAATGCTCGTCGAGCCCCCGTCGGTGGATGTAGTAGGCAATAGGGATGAGAACACTGTTGGCGGTGAGGTTCGCGGCCGAAAGTCCGAAGTCCCCCAGAAGGCCAGCGGCCACGGTCAACGCGTCGCTTACCTCGTCCCACCGCTCTTCCAGGCGCAGCATGTTGCCACGGTTGAAGTTGCGGACTTTGAAGCCGACATCGGTCACGCCGGTAAGCATGAGTCCACTCTTGAGGACCACGTCCTTGCTGAACCAGAAGCGCTGGTCTGTGCCGTTGAGCGTGTCGACGAGAGACTGGATCTCCTTGCGGGCATCCCGCTTGTTCCACTGGGCGGTCGCAATGCTGAGCAGCAGGTCGCTTTGCGAAAGCACCGTGCCCGCCGAGTTGACCCGGATGAAGATGTCCAGCACCTTGTCAATGTCCTGGTCGGATTCCTCATAGAAATGCAACATGGGCTTACTGTGGATTGCGCTGAAGAGGGTACCGACCAGCTTCGAGGCGTAGCCGTTGTTGCCCAGACCGTGCGAGGCGAGCATGCCCATCAACTCGCCGAGGTCGGTCGCGTCAAAGAGTTGGTAGACCGGGAACCAGTAAGCGGAGCCGTCAGCCGGTTGGGCGACGGGCTCGGCCATCATCCGGAAGTCGTGCTTCACACCCCTCTCGTTCTCGGCAGCCTCTCGGAGCACGTTCAGGTGCAGCCGTCGAGCCGGGTACGACTTGGCCTGGTTTTTCTTTCCATAGCGGACCCTGCTGGCGTAGTAGCCGCGCAGCGCCAGGTTGAGCGAGGTCAGCCGCTGCTGGCCATCGAGCACCGCGACGACGGCCTGTCCCTTGGGGACGTCCAACTCCTTGCTGTAGCGGTTGTCCTTCTCGTGGTACTCCCGCATGAACTCGTAGAACTTGAACTGTGCCGAGGTCTCGGACCGGACATGCCACGAAAGGAAGGATCCGATCGGATAGCCCCGCAGGATGCTGTCGAAGAGCCGGGTGATCTGGTCGTCGTTCCACACGAAGGCACGCTGGATCGCCGGCAGCACCAGTTCCCGTCGCTGGATCTTCTTGACTGCGTCGACGATGGTGATCGCTGTCTGAAAACCCACGGGTGGTCCTCCATGTCACGGAAGGCTGAGGCAGGACCAAGCCTTGTATGACAACGCCCCCAGGTCAACCCGGGATCAGCCCACTACGATCCCCGTCGTGGGCTTCCCCGTCCATGCCCACATCTCCAGGGCGTGCCGGTCGACCAGCGTGATGTTGAGCCGCCGGGCCAACTGGATGCCGTCGCCCGCGGTGAAGAAACTGTTCGTCACGAGCATGCAGATCTCGCCACCGTGGATGTCCCGGCAGGTGCCGGCGAACCGCTGGATCGCGGCACTGCCCACCCGGTTGCTGATGCTCTGCCGCTTGCACTGCACCACCACGCGGCGACCGTCGGGGGCGACCGCCATGACGTCCGCGCCACGATCACCGGAACCGCCGCACACCTTCACCTGCCGAAACCCGGACGCGACCAGGATCCGCGCGAACCACTGCTCGAACTCGGGCCCGCTCATCGCATCGGTCACCGCGATCAGCCTGTCCCGCTGGGCCTGGTCAGCCCGCTCGCGGGCACGCTGCTTCGACACGGCAAAGCCCACCGCGACCGCCCCCGCGACGACGAGGCTCGCCAGGAAGATCGACCAGTACGGATGCCGCTCCACGAAATCTACGACCATCCCGAGCACCACGAGGACGGCGACGGCACATAGCACCAGACCCCAGCCGTTAGCAGACCTACCGCCCCCGGACACGCGGCGGACCGTCGATCGCCGCCGAACCCTGCCGGGGCGCCGCCTACGGTAGTGCGCCCGAACCCGGGCTCCATTCTTCCTGGTGTGTGACCTGACGTACGGCACGAGGCACCTCCCGAGTCGAGGGAGCCTCAGTCTCGGCACCGGGTCCGACAATCGGCGTGCACGAGCGTCGATATTGTCAGGTACCCGCCACTTCAGTGCCGCTACGCTCGTCGGCGCCAGCCGGCGACGGGTGCAACGGCGCCGGCTCGGGGTCGGCGAACACCCAGGCCGCCAAGTCGTCGGGAGCGGTGCTCTGCCACAGCCGCGACTTGCGGGACGCCAGCATCTCGGCGACCTCGGCCACATCGTCGGAGTTCCACCAGCTCGCGCCGGTCCGCTCCTCCGTCAGGTCGGACACTCCAACCCTCCGTACTGATCGATCTGCCATTGTCAGCGCTTGCGGTAGTGGGACTTCACGTACGTGACGCCCTTGGGCAGGCCTCGGCCCACGATCCGCGCGTCTCGGACTTCTTCGAGGTATTCCTCTTCCGATTCCGGCGATGCCTCTGCGCCGGGCGGCAGACGACGAAGGTGCCCGGCCACCTGGTGTCCCCGCCGGTGCGGATGCCACTCGCCGGGTGTCTCCCTTGGCGCCGTCACCTTTTCCACCCGGGGCACGTATCGCAGCAGGGGAACTCGCCTGTCTTCCGGACGGGGCGGGTGCCAGGGACGATCGTCAGGGTCGACGCTGCCCTCGACCCGCTGCAGCGCCCGGTCGGCGACGAGCCGTTGAACAGCCTGGTGGATGCCCTTTGCCCGCTGGGGTGGCAGTCCCAGCCGCAGGCAGTTCTGCACCAGGGCGTCCTCGGCGAGGATCGCGGCGCCGTCCTCGGTGAGGTAACCGAGTTTCCGCAGCGTGTGCAGGACCCAGCTCATGTCGGTGAGGTCCGGCACGCGACCGCGGGCGTCCGCCCCGGGCCCGTTCTGCCGGGTCACCACGCGCGGATCGTACTGGTGGGCGAACTGGACACCGTCGATGCGCTCCGGCCTCGGCAACAGCGTAGTCCGGACGGTGGCGACGTCCGGGTCGGATTTCACGGTGACGGTGACCAGGGTTCCCGGACTCAGTTCCGCCGGCCACTGGATGCCGGCGATCTCCCACCGGCCGTCGCGGCGCCGCAGTGCCACCCGCTGCACCCGCGCGAAGGACGACCCGCTGCGTGCTTCGTGGTCGAGGTGCAGGCGGAGCTGTCGTCCAGGCAAGTCGTCGCTCAACCCGTCGGGCAACGGGCACCACTTAGCGTCGAGGTGCGCCCGGTGCAGGGCGACCATCCAAGACATCTTTGCCCGCTTCCGCCCGTTGACGTCCAGCCAGCGGGCGGGGCCGTCCTCGTCGTCGGGACCGGTGAGCCGGTCCTCGACCACGGCTGCCTGCGACGGAAGGACGAGGGCGGGTACTGGTTTCTGCTCCCCGGTGGCGTATCCCGGCTGCCCGGCGCGCTGCGCCAGGTCTTCCGCCCGCACCGAACCGCCGTGGCGCCCCGAGCACGGTTCTACCGAGACGGTGACAGACCGTCGGCCCGCGACAAGTTCATGGAGCCGGCGCCGCGTGCCAGCCGACAGGGTGGTGTCGAGCGGAGTGACCGCTCGACCAGCGCTGAGGCTGAGCTGGATGACGTTGGCCGCCCTCGCGTGCCGGGTGACGAGATGTACGTTGGACCCAGTGCCGAGGTCGAGAGCTACCCGGCACAGCGCCTGCACCACCTCGTCCAACTTGTTGACGGCCCGGCCGTTTCCCTGGCCGGTCCGGCCGCTCCGGTCGACCCAGCCGTAACCGAACCAGCCGTCGCCCCGTGAGAACGTCTCGGCGACCACGACCAGCTTCTTCGGGGGCTGCTTGAGGACAGTCGGACAGACAAGGTTGTCGTCGGGTAAATGCTTGACCGGTGGCTTCGGCGGGGGCAACTCTTTCTCGACGGTGGCCGGCTGAGGGTCGCGAACGCGGGGGGCCGGCTCCGGCTCCGTCAGCGCGCGCGTCCTCCGCTGCCGTACCACCTCCGCCACCGTCGGCGCACAGGACGGGCACGGGTTGGGTGCATCCGCATCGGCGCAGCCCGCGCGATGTTCCCGGCACGCCTCCAGCGCGACGCGGGTGAGCCGGGGGTGGGTTTCGGCCAGCGACATCAACGCCTCGGCGAGGCAGTCGGTGCGGAGCTGCCGCACAGAGTCACCGCACACCAGGCGCGCGATCCGGAGGTGGAAGCTACCGACGACAAGTCTGGCTTCCAGGCACAGGGCGCTTCCCCGGGCGTACGCCTCCCCCGCCTGCCGCAGCCGGGTCGCCAGGTCAGTCTTGACGCGCGCTTCCGCCCGCCGGAGGTCGGTCTCTGCCGAGTCACGTGCCTCGCCCAGAGCGGACATGATCTCGTCGGCGCAGGTCATCCACTGCTCCGCCACCGCCAAATGGGCCAGGCCCGCATGTGCCTGCCGTCCATTGACGTCGTCCAGGGCAGTGCGAACGAACTTGGCAGCGTTCATCTGCCGAACCCGCTCCACGGGGGCGGTCAACGGCTCCTGAACGGTTGTCTCGTGAGCGTCGAGCCAACCCCACAGGTCTTCGGTCGGTCGTTCGAGGGCGTGCGGGGGGAGGCCGCGCCGCCTCAGCACCCGGGCCAGCGCCTCGTTGAACGGGTCCGCAGCGACCGTCCGCATGACCGTGATCTCCAGCCCTTCCGGTGCGGCGGGCGGCCGTTCCAGCGCCGTCAGTTCCGCCTGGTAGGAGTACCTGAAGGCCAGGGCCGCTGTGTGACAGGCGTTGCTGAGCTGGTCGCGCGTTCGGTGCAACCGCCCTGCGGTCTCGCTGTCGCCAGCCAGCCGGGCGAGACGCGCCTCCGTGTCGACGAGATGCTCGGCGTAGCGCGCGGCGGCGATCGCTGCCGGTTGACCGGCCCTGCGCCGCAGCAGATCCTCCTCGGCCGGTGACAGCTCCGTACCCTCGGCTTTCGTCCGGTGCAGCGAGGCGAGCCACATCATGTCCCGAGGCAGCGGACTGGCGACCGGCGGCGGTTCGGAGTAGGTCGGCGGGGCCGGCGCGGGCTTGTTCTTGGCGGTTGGCGGCTTCTTCGCGGTGGACGGCTTCTTCTTGGTGGTCGACGGAGCCTTCGTCTTCGCAGATTGCGCCGTGCCGGCCGCCGCTCGGCGCACCGCGTCCGGCTGGCCGTAGCACCGGCTGCACAGCAGCCGGGACCAGTTGCCGGCCACCGTCACGACTGAATCGGACATGCTGGTCTGCTGGCACAGGATGCAGCGCAGTGTCATCGGTCGGTCGAGGGTGAACCGCTGCAGTGCTCCCTGCGGAGGAAACGCCCGCACGATCCGGTGTGCGGAGGATTTCCGTGACGCCATCCTGCCTCCCCGTAGCACCAACCTGTCCGGTCACGAGCTGCGCCACCCTGGCAGTCACCCCGCCTGCGGCGCGGCTCCCAGTGTTCAGGATCTGGCCGGTCGGTCAGTCGACCGGCACGTCGTCTTCAGTGCTTACTGGCGGGCCTTACGGCCGCGGGTGGCCTTCGGCGGGCGCCACGACGTCAACGCCTCGTCGGTGAGGTGGAGGCGGTTGGTGGTCTCGGCGAGGAAGCCGGCGTAGATGTCCGCTGGCGAGGCGCCCCACTCCGGGTCGAACTCGCCGTGCCACTGGCGTACCCAGGGAAGGATCTCCCGCAACCCCGCGACCAGCGGCAACAGCCGGTCGGCAGCCCAGCCGTCCTCCTGCTCACGGGCGACGATCAGGGTGGCCAGGGCCTGGGCCTGCTCGCGGTGGTCCCAGCCGGCCCAGCCGACCAGCAGCGACGGGTCACCGTCGCAGCTGGCGCCCGGGTACGACACGAACCGGTCCCACATCGCGCTTACCGCAATCGAGGGTGCGGGCGGAGCCTGCAGTCCCATCGGAGAGCCCGCGTGGCTGACGGTCGGCGCCCACTCACTCTTCCTTGTCGTCCCCGCGCTGGCGGAGCGCTCGCTCGGCGATCCGGCTGGAGAGCTTGCCCGTCGCCCATCTGGCCCGGCCGAGGGTCTCGTTGCCGAGACGCTTCGCGACACCAACGCCGTCTGCTCCTGTCTCGAGCGCCTTGTCCCTCGCCTCGATGGCCGCGTCCGTCCATCGTCTCGCCTCCGATGACTGTCGATCGCCCTCGATCCCCAGCCGCCCGTGGAACTCGACGATGGCGATCGAGACACTGTTGCTCGACTTCACCACAGCCGGGGAGTCCATCGGATTCAGCAGCACCTTGGTGTTGGCCCTGCCGGCAGCCGCATCCATCCGGTCCAGCAGGCGCGCGGTGCACCGTGAGATGAGTTCCAGCCGGTTCTGCCGGGCAGCCCTCAGCCCGAGGCGATGCCCGTCCAACTCTCCCGGCGACGCGTCCAGCACCCGGTCGAGTTCGAGCACGGCGATCGCGTCCTGCAGCTGGAAGCAGCGAGCCAGGACAGCGAGCCACTCCTGCCCCTTGGACTCTGCTTCCTTGGCCGCCTTGGCGAGATCACCGATCGTGGTCTTGCGCTCCAGCTTCTCCGCGAGTGCGTCGAGTTGACGCAACGCGTACGCCTGGGTTTCTGCGATCGTCGCCGGCGCGCCCTGCACCTTCGACCACGTGACCTCGTCGACCCGGCCCCTCGCCTCTCGGATGGTCATGGCCTCCTCGATAACGAAGCCGACACCGATCATGCGGGCCAGCACCGCATCCTTCTGGGCGCGCAGCACATCGTCGACCTTCTCGTCGATGGTGGCGAGATAGTCGGTGATCTCCTTCATGCTCTGTTGCATGGCAAGCTGCGCCATGATCCCCGCGGCGCCGGCCAGCACCGCCGGGTTGCCCGCGATCGCCGCCGGCCCCTTCGAGATCTGGAGCCATGACTGGATCGAGCCCGGCTGCCCCACCATCGCATGGCTGACGCCGGGAGTCTTGCTCTGCATCAGCCCATACTTCTGGACAAGCTCTGCGGACTCCTTGGTCAGCTGCACCCAGCGGCCGGAGTTGGCGGCAATCTCGGAACCGATCTGTGCGGCGGTAGACCCGGCTTTGAGGACGGAGCCGAGCCGTGGCATTCCGAGGTCCTTCGACGGCAGTCCCTCGGAGACGAGGAAGCGTTCGACAGCCGCCGGATCCCCGATGACTGCCAGCCCGTCGCCGTCACTGATCAGCTGAATCTCGTTACCCATTGTCGGCTCCTGACGTGCGGGCGGGGTGAGCAGCGACGCCTTCTGCTCTGTTCACTGCTTCGCTCTACGGCCACGGGTGGCCTTCGGCGGGCGCCACGACGTGAGCGCCTCGTCGGTGAGGTGCAGCCGGTTGGTGGTCTCGGCGAGGAAGCCGGCGTAGATGTCCGCCGGCGAGGCGCCCCACTCCGGGTCGAAGTCGCCGTGCCACTGGCGTACCCAGGGAAGGATCTCGCGCAGCCCCGCGACCAGCGGCAGCAGCCGGTCGGCGGCCCAGCCGTCCTCCTGCTCGCGGGCGACGATCAGGGTCGCGAGGGCCTGGGCCTGCTCGCGGTGGTCCCAGCCGGCCCAGCCGACCAGCAGCGAAGGGTCACCGTCACGGCTGGCACCCGGGTACGACACGAACCGCTCCTTGGGTACGTCGAGCTTGCCCCGGTGCCGCCAGTAGCTGGTCTTGAGGAAGTCCGCCGAGGTGTACTTCGGCGGCACCGGGATCTGCTTGCGGAACTCCCGCTTTGCCGCCTCGTCGGGCAGCGCGTCCTCCTGCCGCTGCAGGTCCCACACCTGCTCCCAGTCGGCCCGCTTGGCCAGCCCGGAGTCCTTGTAGCGCAGCGCGGACAGGTGCGGCACGTGCTCGTCGGCGACCAGGTCGGCGATCACCTTGCCGAGATCCTGACCGGGCGCGTAGAGGTTGGCGACGGTGAGCACGTCGGCGTCGCGGCGCAGCTCGTCGGCGAGCTGAGCGGTGGTCAACGGGCGCGGCTGCTCCAGGCCATCGACGTGGTGGTACCAAAGCACACGCGCCTCGCACCGGTCCAGCAGCCAGTCGCGCAGCGCCTTCGCCTGCATCGCTTCCCAGCCCTCGGTGGCCCAGCGCCGCTTGCACTCCGGCCGCTCGATCAACCCGATGTTGCGGTTGCCCTCGATGACCGCGATCCGCCGCTCCACGATCGTCCGGTACTCATCCGACCAATGCGCCGGCAACTCCGTGATCGGCGTCGACCCGTGCCGCGCGAACCACTGCGTCTCCGCCTCACCGGCGGCCACCTTGCGGGCGAGCACAATCTCGAACGCCCGCGCCCCCAGCTTCAACTCCGGCACCGAGCCGGCCGGGGCGGTCAACTCCTCGTCCAGCAGCCCGTAGAGCGAGTACACCTGCCAGTCCAACTCCTCCTGCAACGCGATCATCCGCGCCCGGATCGAATGCCACTCGTCGCGAGCTGCAGCCAGCCGCTCACGGGTGGGCACCCCAGAAGCCGCGACCGCCGCCGGAGTCACCGTGGCGAGCCGCTGCGCCAGGCCGTCGATCTCCCGGCTCAGTTCGAGGGGGTACGCCTCCGGCAAAGGAAGTTCCTGCAACTTGGTACCGGTGAACTCGTAACAGTTCTTCCATGCTTCGCTTCCCATTGCCGCATAGCCCGCATCGACTCGCGCCCCGCCACCTTCGCCCTTGTTGTGGCTGACCTGTTGAAGCCAAAAACAAGCGGTTGAGCTGCTGAGCACCCCGAGCAGCCGAAGGTGCTCGTTCTCCGACGCCCCTTTAGGCAACTTAATCACTGGCACTGACTGTTTGAAGACCTTCCCACCTCGGTCTAGCACGAAGTGGTTATGGGTAGCCACGAACGCAAAGGCAATCGACAGCGCCGTCCGGTAACGCTCTGCAAAAAACATCGAGTACTCGAACCATTGGAGCCCACGAGCCAGTTGATCCTTGCCGTATGCAACCCGGTTAACAAGAATCCGCCGCAACGGCCAGAGCGCAGAGTGCACGGCTGGGTCCAGGCTGGCCTTGAGGCTGTGCTCGTGGTAGGGCCAGATCGACTCAATGGGGTCAGTTACTGCCCAATCTCGCGTTACATCGCCCTCGACGATGGGCCGTGAGTACTTCTGAGGAATCCGACGTCGGCGATGGAAACCCTTTCCGACCATGTAAGCGCTGTCTTCTCGGGTGACGGCACCGAACCCGATCTCCTGAGCCACTGAGCCGAGGATTTGTCTTCCCGCCGCCTCCATCGCCGCCTGCAAACCGCTCGCACCACCGCCTGTGAGGCTCCAGGGATGTGTGTTCAAGGAAGCGCGATCAATGTCGGCCGTGCTGACCCACTGGCTTTCTGATCCAGGGTGGTGGACCTGGCTCACAATGGCCCGCCAAACATGTCCCTGACTCGGGTCATTGGGAGCGGAGGGCTCGCCGCGGATGCCCATTACGGCGCGGACGGTCCCTGACCGCTTAAGATTGGTGTTGCGACCTACCATAATCAATGTCGGCGTGCCGTGGCCCGGAATGTATGCACCTGACGCATCAATAACATGAGTTAGGTTGACCTCGATCGCGAACAGCTTTTCAATTAGTTTCTTGCCGAACTCGCGCTTCATGAACGAGTTTGCGGTGATCTGCCCCACATAACCCGCACCCTTGCCGTCCGCACCGGCGGTCTTGGCCAAGTGGAAGAAGCGCTGCGCGAAAGGAACTGAGAGCGCGTACTCGCGGTAGCAGGCGCTGTACATCTCACGGTAAGCGTCGCTGAGCTTGCGGTCTTTGACCGTGATGTAGGGCGGGTTCCCTACGACGACGTGATAACTGCCGACGCCGAGGATGCCAGGGTGCTCCTTGAGGTCTTCGGTCGCATAGGCAAACTCGACCATCGGGTCCTCACCAAAGAGCGTTCCCTGCCGAGACTTGATCAAGGCATCACCGACGGCAAGGTGGAGTGGGAAGACATAGCTAGCCGTGTCAGCGAGTGTCTTGACATTACACGCCTTGAGAGCCGCGACCAAGAGGCGGAAGCGGGCGATAGCCACCGCGGATGGGTTGATGTCAACGCCGTGAACGGCATCGAGGGCGAGGCGTACCCGCTCGTGCGGGTCACGGTTGGAGGCGTGCTGCTCCCACTCTTTCAGCATTCGCTGGAACGCGCCGAGTACAAAGTGGCCAGAGCCGCAGGTGGGGTCGATCATCCTGACCACGTCGTGGCCGAATTCGTCGATCGCCGGGGTGAGCGTCAGGTCGAGGATGAACTCCTCGACGAACTCCGGCGTCTGCAGCAGCGCGTAGGTCTTCTTCGCGAAGTCGGAGAGGTCCTGGTAAAGGTCACCGAGGAAGCGGGTGTCCCATTCCGGGTCGGTGAAGTCGTGCACCAAGACGCCAGTTTCGCCGCGCCGACGCCAGAAGCCAATCAACTCCTTGGCCGCGTCGTGGGACACGTCGATCTGGTAAAGCGGATTGTGCCGCCGATCGAACATCGACCGCCCAGCCTGAGTGCGGCGGATCGTCTCGAAGCCTTCGAGCAGCCAGCCGCGCAGCGTCTCGTCCGGGTGCTCTCGGAAGAACTGCGCCTCAGCCTCCTCGGCCAGCACCAGCCGGTCCCCGGGCCCCGCAAGGTACGGCTCGGCCAGCAGACCGTTGTCCTCGCAAAAGCGCACAAACACGGTGCCGAGCACCCATGCGACGGCGACCTGAGTGACCCGCTCGTCCCGCCACGCCGCCCAGGTGGCGGCGGTACGCCCGACCTTGAAGGCGTGGTCGTACTCGCCCCGCAGCTTGAGGCGCACCTCCTCGACCGCCTCGGCCTGCTCCCGCAGGTCTTTCTCCAGGGACTTGACCTGCTTCTGCAGGTCGAACAAGAGCAGCTTCCGGTCGATCACGGGATGACTCTAGTCGCGCCGCCGGGGTGACGAAGTTACCCGTAGGGCCCGTTCTGGCCGACAGCCCGCTACTACGGCTCCCGCATCCAGAGCTTTGGGTCGTTCACGAAGACCCCCTTCCCCTGGTGCCGACGGATGACGCGCAACGCCTCAAGCCGCACGTAGACCTGCTTGATCGTCGACTGGCTCACCCCGTACTTCGCAGCGAGCTGCGAGATTGACGGAAGCTGGCCATCTGCTCTCAACCTCCCAGCCCTTACTTGGTATGCGATGTCGTCCGCGATCCGGATGTAGTCGGCGGTAACTGGCATGGCTCTCCTTGCGTGGCACGCCAATTCGATCACGCAAGGGCACGTCCCAACAACCGAATGTTTGACTGAGATGACTGGGACAGCTAAGTTGATGCCGGGCCGCTCCTCGCGTGGCAACGAGTTCGGCTCATCCCCTGGTCGGGGCGGGTGCACGTGCCCGTCCCGACCCGTCGGACTGCTCTGCTGTCGTATCGCTGAATCGAGCTGCGGCGGCCGAGCGGGCGGGTCGCCCGCGGCCCCCGCGCGGACGGCCCGCCCTTCCACACCCCCTGCCGGGAGCTTCCGCGTTCCCGCCTGCCCGGAGAGAGGATCGTCGTGGCACAGGTGTATCGAGGTGGCCAGCCCTACCCGGCCGGCCACCCCGGCCGGTTGACGCCGCACGAGGTGCGGACCCGCGAGTTCGCCGCGCGCCGGCGCGGCGTCGACCCCATGGAGGTACGGGAGTTCCAGGTCCGGGTGGCCGACGAGTTGGCCGACCTCAACGAGGCGGTACGGCTCCTCAGCCAGGAGAACGACCGGATCAAGCGGGCGCTGCGCGACTGGCAGACCCTGCACGCGCGGGAGTGCCGGCCCCCGCAGGAACACCACCCCAACTCCGGCCACTGGTGACCGTGCGGCCCTCCCCCGGCGACCTGCTCGTCATCGACGGCCGGGCCTCGGTGCAGTTCGCCGGGAACCGCGCCCTGACCTTCCGCGTCGTATCGGTCTCCGACCAGCCGACGTACCACGGCTGGATCTGGCTGACCGGCTACGTCCTCAACCGCCGGGGCGAGGCGACCGCCAGGCGCGAGGTCTACGTCCAACTCGGCGGCCTCCGCCCCGCGCCCAGCACCCCCGCCCCGAGGCTGCCCCGTGTCACCCGCCCCTATGCTTCGCGGAATGACCAAGGTGACGGCGGCGCAGCTCGCGACGGCGCGGGGCTGCGTGCTCGGGCTGATGCTCGGTGACGCGATCGGCGCGACCGGCGGCAAGGTGCCGGCCAGCGGGACGTTGCAGGCCACCAGCGCCGGCCAGCTCGCCTGCTTCACCGTCGAGGGCCTCATCCGCGCTGATGTGCGGGGCTCCCACAAAGGAATCTGCCACCCACCCAGCGTCGTCTGGCGCTCGTACCATCGCTGGGCCGCGATCCAGGGCATCGCCGGCCTGGAGCCGATGCCGGACAAGAACTGGCCGACCGGTTGGCTGTCCAGGGTGCCGGCGCTGGCGGCGCGACGTGGTTCAGCGCCGGCAACGGTGGCGGCGTTGCAGCAGCAGACGATGGGCACTATCGCCAAGCCCGGTGGGAAGAGCACCGGGGCGCACGCCCTCACGCGGACGCTGCCGGTCGGCTTGTACCCGTCCTGTAACCCGGTGGAGGTCGCCGCGCTCACGCACTCGGGTGAGGCGCTGGGGGCGGCATGGCTGGGTGCCACGGTGGTTCGGCTCCTCGCCGCAGGCAATCGCCTCAGCGAGGCCCTGGAGAGTACGCGGCTGCACGCTGCGGACTGGTTCCCCGTGGCAGAGCGATCACTGGCTCCGGCTCTGGCGGCGGCCAGGGCACGCCCGGGCACGCTCCAGGAATTCACCCGCCTCGCAACCGACGCGAGGGCGGTTTCCGCACTGGCCGGTGGGGTCTACACAGCCGCATCGTTTCCTGAGCGGGACATGGTCCGCGAGGCACTCCTGTTCGCCGCCTCGGCCGGCGACGGCGGCCACACCGCGACGGTTGCCGGCGCCTTACTGGGAACGGCACACGGACCCGACGCGCTACCCGTCGACTGGCTATCCCGACTGGAACTGGCGTGGCCGGCTGACACCCTGACCCGAGACCTCGTGACCCAGATGGCCGACAGCCCGTCCGGTGGCGAGTACGTCGACGCGACCGACCCACACTGGTGGAGCCGCTACCCCGGCGGCTGACGAGTCGTCACCGCCGGCCTCCGTTGCTGCTGCACAGTGGTGTTGCCGGCTGGGGCAGGTCGGCCCGCCATCAGCCGGTGTGCGGCCCAGAGCGCCGGGACGACCGTCTCGTAGAGGTACGGAACGCCGGTCAACCGTCCCCAGCGGTGAACGCCTCGGGCCGAGGGGTGGGTGAACGCCGCGACGAGCGTATCGACGCCCGCCAGTCGCGCCTGTTCCAGATGCGGAGCAAGCTGGCGGCGGCTGGTCATCAGCGCGGTGATTGTCTTGTAGACCTCGACCCCCTGCACGATGCACAAGGTCGGCTGGAGAATCTTGATCGTCGCGGCCATGTGCGGGAGACAGTTGCGGCTCATCGTCGGATTGCTCAGCGACTTCATCGTCTCCCCGACTGTGGCCGAGCAGAGTCGCATGTTCGCCATGGCGTAGGCGTCAAAGAGGTGAACGGGAGCCGGTACGCCGTCCAGGTGAAGCAGCTCGCCTGCTCGATCGGACCCTGGCTCACGGCCCACCGCCAGCCTGAGAGCGCTGGCGGTGCCTTGCATATGCGGATTCCGGCTGTTGAACGGCAACCTGGCAGATTCCATCACCTCGGCATGCCGCTGTTCGAGGGACACGCTCTCTCGCAGTCGCGCCGTGTCCATGGCGATGACCAGGATCCGGCTCGGTGCCCCGTCGAGCATCAGGTCGTAGTGGCGGCCGACGTGCGAAAGCTGCCCGGCAGCGAACTCCACCTCCGGGCGGCGCGCCCCACGTCCGTCGAACAGTACGGCCCGTTGACAACTGCCCAACTTCCGGCAGACGCAGTCCCCGGATGGTCCGAGAACCTGCTCGGCCATGTACCGGCGCAGCTGGTCGACTCGCCCGGCTGTGGCCGACGCGTCGCTGGCCACGCTCATGGCGACGGCTCCTCGGCCGAGCTGACGAGGAGTCCGGGTTCGACAGAACCTCCGGCCCTGGGTCGAGGCGCCCGTGGCTCGCTGCCATCAACTCCCACTCCGGTGAGGGCTTCTCGGAGGAGCGCAGTCTCTTTCGCGCTCGGCGGTCCGGCCGCTCCGGCGTGCCACTCGACGACGAGCCGCTGGCCCGAGGGCAGCGAGTACGCCCGCACCGCCCGGCTTGGCACCGCTGATCCGTAGTCTGTGCCGCCAGATCCCAGCTTGCCCTTCAGCGGCAGCCCGAGCGCTTGGGCAAGGTCGTTCCAGGGCTTACCGAAGGCGAACACGTCCTGCACCGGCAATTCCGCGATCGGCTGCCAGACGAACTCCTCGATGACCTCGGGTGGCGGCCTCAGCGGAGACGTGATGGCCTTCGAGTGCCATGGGTAGCACTCGAAGATCAGCAAGTCACGGTGGTCGGCGCTCGGGTCCTGCAGCCACCGGCGGGTGAACTCAAGGCGCGCCCGGTAGTACCGGTTGCGCCCCATCTCGTCGGGCAGAGTCCACGGCGGCCGGTTGTACGGGCAGGTTGTAGCCCACCTGCTGTACGACC
Source organism: Micromonospora sp. L32 (assembly GCF_052068055.1). Classification (NCBI taxonomy): domain Bacteria; kingdom Bacillati; phylum Actinomycetota; class Actinomycetes; order Micromonosporales; family Micromonosporaceae; genus Micromonospora; species Micromonospora sp. L32. The sequence goes on from NZ_JBQHDD010000005.1 coordinate 140,425, forward strand.
CAGCCTCCCGAATCTCGCCGGCAAAGATGCCCTCCCTCGACTGGAAGCGCTGCCGGTACTCACCCGGGTTCAGCCCGAGCACCACCATCCGGGGCGTCTGTTCCAGCCCGAGCAGGTCGCCATGGTAGGGCTCGGGGAATCCGTCCCGGGTGACCTGCCCGGGCCCTACGCCTACAAGCGAGCCGAACCACTCGGGCAGTGGTGGCGGTAGTGGATCTTTGCCCTTCAGCCAGGACTCGATGTGGGCGTCCCAGAAGGCGGCAACCCGCTGCCGTGCGGAGGTCGTCATGACGAAAAGTTATCGATGCCTCACTGGTCAAGCCAGTACGCAACGCAGAGAATGAACCCCGTGACAGAGAAGTTGCACCGGTTGGCGGCGTTGCTGCAGGCGCGCGACGACCTAGACACCAGGATCGCGGCACTCACCGGGCGATCAGCCCGACCGGGCGACATCGGCGAGTTCATCGCCGCGCAGGTGTTCGACATCGAGCTGGCGAGCACGGCGATCCAGGCCGGCTACGACGGCGTCTTCCGGTCCGGTCCGCTCGCCGGTCGGACCGTGAACGTCAAGACGTACGGCGACGCGTTTACCGGCATCGACATCAGCCCGCATCCCTGCGAGTTCTACCTGGTGTTCAGCGGTCCGCCCCGGCCACTCGGCGCCGTACGGCACCACCAGTGGCAGATATCCGCGGCGTACCTCTTCGACACGCCGCGCCTGCTCGAGACGTTGACCAGTCGGGGCGTCAAGATCGGCATCGCGACGAGCATCCGCCGGTCCGACCTCGACGCGGCTCGGATCTTCCCCGGCACCAACGCGACACCCGCGCTGCACCTGACACCCGAGCAGACGGCCCTGCTGTCCCTGTTCGGCGCGCAAGTCACCTCCCGTCCCGCCGGCGACCAGCCAGGCAGTGATATCAACTACCAGGATTCCTGATGTCATCGGAGCTGGCTCGCTGCCACCGGAGAGGTCCCTGACCATGTCACGAACGACCCTGGACGTCGATGACGACCTGCTCGCGGCAGCGTCGAAGATTCTCGGTACCACGACGAAGAAGGCGACGGTCGACGCCGCTCTTGCGGCCGTGGTCAACCGGGAGAATCGGCGCGAGTTCGCCGACTGGCTCAGAACCGGCGGGCTTCCCGACCTGACCGGCCTGGGTGGTGCCTCCCGGCGCAGTTGACTGATCGGAGCAGTCAGCCCCAGAAGATCGCTGTCGGGTCCCGATCGAGTTCGTCGAGAAGGTCCGCCATGTTGCTGGTGGGCGGGGTCAGGTCGTACCGATGGAACCGGAGGTTGCGGTCCCGGTAGTACAGCGTCCAGGTCCCGGTGTTCCTGGTGTACCGGAGGCGCGCGACGGGAAGCCGCGTCCACTCCGACCCCAGTTCGGTTCGCCACGGGGCCCGGCACTCGACGATCGTCAGGTGGCGGGCGGCCTCCTCACACTCGATCCGCACCTGGTCACGGACCCGCTCCGGGACACGCTGGTGGCACCACTGACGCGCCTGAGCCACATCCGCTTCCGGTAGCCCTTGAGCTGCCGCCATTTCGACCTCCCGCCACATCCAGTCGAGCAGCGCGGCGCGTCAGGAGGCGGCCACTGCGCTGCGATGAGCGTTGACGACCCAGGCGTCCGGCAGGGCGATCCACTCGTTGTCGCCCACCCGCACCACCGCACCGTCCAGCTTCGGCAGCAACGCCGGATCCTCCATGGGGCAGAGCAGCCACACGCCCCCCGCCCCACCGCGCGCCGCGTCGGCCAGCTCGTAGAGCCGGTCCATCGCCCGGTACCGCGCCAGCACCGCAGCGTCGTGCAGCAGCACCGGCCCCGCCTCGGCCGACAGCTCGGCGCGCAGCTCCGGCGCGGCCAACTGCCACGCCCGCTCGACGTACTCGCCCAGCTTGATCGCGCCCCGGGAGCCGGGCGGCGCGATGTCCGCGCCAACCACCGTCTCCCAGGTCGGCTTGGGGTGCGCGTCGACCAGGGCGTGCAGGTGGTCGAGGAAGCGGGCCGCGACGTTGACGGGCCGTGCGTCGAAGCGCCGGGCCAACTCCTCCCGCGCCAGGCCGTACCGGGACAGTCGTACCGTCAGCGCCCGGAACCCCCCGGCGGAACTCGCGCCGGTCAGCCGCTCCTCGGCCCGCATCGCCGCCGCCAGCTCCGGCGACTCGGCCGTCCACCGGCTCGGCGCGACGGTCACCGACGGGCGGCGCTGCATGATCGACATGGAGGACGAGGCGTTGCGGGGTGGCAACGGGACGTAGCGGTCGCGGTCCCAGCGCAGCTCGAAGCCGGCCTCGGCGAGCAGCCGGTCGAGCTTCGGGTGCGGAGGCAGCGGGTCCAGCTCCGGGAAGCGCGTCCGCACCCGCTGGGTCACCTGCTCCGGCGTCAGCCCACGGCCCCCCTCTGCCGAGGTCGCCGGAGGCACCACGCCGGCCTGGGCCAGCCGCAGCGCGCGGACCGGATCGAGGTCGCGCGGGTAGAGCTCCAGCCGCGCGGTCGCGGCGGCGCGCTCCGAGGCCGCTGCGGCGAGCAGCACGCGTCGCCGCTCGTCGATGACATCGGCCGCGCCACCGGGCGCCGTGACCGCCGCGAGGGTACGCAGCACCGTCGCCGGACTGGGCAGCACCTCGCTCGCGGCGAGCTTGTCGGCGGCCTTGCCCAGCGCGTCGGCGTAGTCGAGCAGCGCCGGCGCGGCCGGGGTGTCCGGCGCGTCGTCCTCGCCCGCTTCCACGGCCACCAGCAGCCGGTCACCGCGCGGGTGTGGCTTGCCGTTGATGTCGGCGCGGGCATGCCGGCGCAGCAGCAGGCGCGGCTCGTCGGCGAGCGCGTCGACCTCCACGGCGGCCCGCACCGCGGCGACCGCCACCGCGAGCCGCAGCGCATCCCCGGTACGCACCGAGCCGCGGCTGCTCAGCAGGGCCGCGGCCAGCTCGGCGACGCCCATCACCCGGCCGCCGTCACGCAGCAGCTCGATGATCTGGGTACGCACGCTGCCGACCACCGGAATGTCGTGCCAGCGTTTGCGCTGCTTGCCGAGGATCTGTGCGATCCGGGCTGGAGTGACGCCGAGCGGCTTGGCCACCTGCGGGTGCTGCGGCCACAGTGGCAGGTCCGGCAGGGCTCCGGTGGCGTCGGGCAGGTGCAGCGCCAGCCGGGTGGCCTCGACGTCGTTGGGGTTGCGGCTGGCCGGGACGAGCAGCGTGGCGATCGCGTCCAGTCCGACGCGTACCAGATCGGGGTCGCCGTCCCCGGCGGCGGCCTCGGAGGCCACCTCCTCCGTCGCGGCCTTGCGGGCGGCGGGCGTGGTGGGGATGGTCTCCCGCTCCCCCAGCCGGCCGCGCCACTCCTTCACCCGACGCTGCAGCTCCTGCCGGGTCTTGGCGCCCAGGCCGGGCAGGTGGGCGAGCTTGTTGGCGACGGTGAGCAGCTCGCCGACGGTGGTGGCGTCGAGGCGGTGGGCGGCGGAGACCGCGCGCGGGGTGAGCCCGGCCGCCTCCAGGGCCGTGGCCCGGGTCACCTTGCCGGCGGCCTCGTCGCGGGCCGCCTCGGCGGCCTTCTCGTCCGGCTCGTCGGCCTCGATCTCCGGGTGGTCGGTGCCGACCGGGGCGCTCGCGTCGGAGCGGCGGAACACCTGCTGCCAGGCGTCACGCATGTCCTTGAGCGAGGCGAACCGCTGGCGGTGGTCGCGGTGCAGGGCGCGCTGGAGGAAATCCACCAGGCCGTCGCGGATCGCCGGGTCGAAGGCCTCGACGGCCAGCACCGGCGGGCCCTCGGTCAGCTGCGGCTCGGTGCCGCCGTCACCCCAGACGGGCAGCTCGCCGGAGGCCATCTCGTGCAGGGTGACCCCGAGGGCGTACCACTCGGCGTGCTTGTCGTAGCCGGGCCGGTTGGCGGTGCCGAGGAACGGGTCGAGGTAGCGGGGGGTGCCGGCGGTGATCTCCTTGACCGAGACGCCGGCCAGGGAGAAGTCGAAGAGCACCAGCTGCTTGGTGCGGTTGGGGCGTACCCGGATGGCGATGTTGTCGGGCTTGATGTCCCGGTGGTAGACGCCCTCCCCCTCCAGGTAGTCGAGGGCGCCGAACAGGTAGTCGCTGTAGGTCTCCAGCTCGTCGACGGTGAGCCGGCCGTCGTCGCGCAGCTTCCGGGCGAGGGTGCGGTCCCCGGCATGCTCGAGCACGACGACCGTGCGGGTGCCGATTTGCAGCGGCTCCGGCCGGGCCAGCCGGATCACCCGCGAGTCGGTGAGCGGCCCCAGGACCCTCGCCTCGTGGGCCAGGCGGGCGCCCTTCTCGTCGGAGAGCCCGACCTTGAGGACCTCCTCCCGCCGGGTGCGCTCGTTGAAGCCGAGGAACGCCCGGCAGGTCGAGCCGGTACCGAGACTGCGGACGATCTTCCACTCGCCGACCCGGTCGCCGCCGCGCGCCTCGAGGGGGTCGACCTGCTCAGGCTCCGGCTCCTCCGGATGCACCGACTTCGGCGGGGGTGCGGTCAGCTCCTCCTCGACCACCTGGAGCATCTCGACGAACTCGGCCACCGTGGTCAGGCGCTGGGTCGGCACCGGGGCGGTGGCCGCCTGGATCAGCTCGTCGGCGAACTCGATGATCCCGTCGGCGATCGCGGAGGCACGCAGCCCGTTGTCCCTCGCCAGCCGGGTGAGCAGTTCGGCACGCTTCGCCGCCGGCGGCTGGCCGGTCAGGATCAGGTAGCTCAGCGCGCCGAGGCCGAAGACGTCCATCGCGACCGCGTCCGGCTTCGGCGTGGTCAGCTCCGGCGCGAGGTACGCCTCGGCCGAGCGCTCGATGTGCGAGGCCGCGTGCGTGGACAGGGTGACCGGGTCGCCGCTGCTGCCCCCGCCGCTCCCGTCGACACCGCGGGTCGCCGCCTGCCAGTCGCTGATCTGCAGCTGCGGAGTCAGCCACGCCTCGTCCTCGCTGCCACCCCGCCGCTGGCGTCCCGGGCTGACCAGGACGCTGCGCGCCGACAGGGCACGATGGTGCAACCGCCGGCGGTGCGCGTACGCGACCGTCTCGGCGAGCTGGCGGATCATCGCCAGGCGACTCAACGCGTCGAGGCGGTCGCCGTACTGGGCCATGTAGTGGTCGAGGCGGATCGAGCGGGGGTCGTACCGGAAGATCAACGCCGGCCCGGCCTCGTGCGACTCCATCGAGTCCACCTGGACGATCCCGGGGTGGTTGATGCCGTGCATCACCTGCATCTCGCGCTTGGCGGCGCGTTCGATGCTGGCCCGCTCGGCTTGCACCGCGTTGCGCTCGACCAGGTAGATCCGGACCCGGCGGCGCTCCCGCTCCAGGTCACTGTGCCGGGCCTCGTGGTCCTGCCAGGTCGGGCCGACATCGAACGGACGGGGCTCCAGCTTCCACGCGCCGATCTGGTAGTGCCGCCGGCTGCGGGCGATGCCGACCTCTTCCAGCAGGTCCGGCAACGCCGCCGACATCTCCTTGGTGACCCGCTGCTGCTCGTCCTGCGGCGGGCGCTGCAGGAACGAGCCGATGGTCGGCAACTGGCCCGGCTGGTGGCCGGGCGCCGGCTCGGGCCCGTAGACGCCGTGCAGGTGGTGATCGGAGAGCCCGATGTGCAGCCCCGGCCTCGACAGGAACACCGCCGCCTGCACGAACGGGATCCGGACCTTCGCCCCCTTCCGGCGTCCGGCGGCGACCTGAAGCAGCGACTTGAGCTTCTTCGCCTTCGCGTCGGCCAGGTGCAGGGGGTTCTCGAAGACCCGGGTCTTGTTCGGCCCGTTCAGGATCCAGTTGGAGCCGCTGGAGATCAGCCGGCCGGTCAGGCTCTTGATCTCGATCAGGTAGAGCCCGCCCGGCCCGGCGACCAGCAGGTCCACCTCGTAGGGGTGACCGGTCTGCGCGGTGAAGGTGAAGTTGGACCACGCCCGGTACGGCTCCGTATCCGGCAGCAGCGCCTGGACGTGCGCCAGCGCCTCCCGCTCGTGCGCGAACTGCGACGGCGTGATCGTGGTCCACCGGCCCTCCTGCATGCGGAAGATCCTAGAGCCAGCTCACGACGTCACTGGACCCCGTGTCAGGTGATCTAGAGTCTCGCCTGCCAGTACGGAGATGCGGTGAGGGTGGTTCGGTGGGAGTTCAGGTCGCTCGTTTCCACGTACAGACCGGCCCCGAGCCGCTCTTCGCCCGCGTCCGTCAGGTGTTCACCGGCCCGCGTCAGCTACGACTGCACGGGTCGCACCTGCGGGAGCGGGCCGGCGGCCGGGACGCCCCACTCGACGACCTGAAGACATTCGAACCCGATGCGTGGGAGCTCATGCTCATCGAGGCCCGCACCGACACGGGCAGGTTCGTGTCGACCACGTGGCGACGGAGTTATCCCGACGCGGACTGGTGGGTGGTAGTCGGCTTCCGGGACACCGTACGGACCCTCTACCAGGCCTCTCCCGGCAAGAGCGGGCGAGGTGACGGCATCGTCATCGGCGGTCCGCTCTGGGATCTCGCGAACGAAGTGAACGCGAAGTTGATCACCGACGGCTGAGACGTTGTCGGGGACAGCGTTGTGCGGCGACGGCTGGTTTGATGGCGGACCATGCGCGTTCGTGTCGTAGCCGTGGATATCGGATCGGTCGGTCCGCCCTCGAAGTTCGCCTGGGCAGCATTCGATGCACCCATCCCGGAGTCCGTGGCGAGCGGAGATGACCCCGGAACCGCGGTCACTCACCTCACGGCGGGACTCCGCGACGGCGGTCGGGCAGTGCTGCTGCTCGAGTCACCGATGTCGGTGCCAGTCCCGTCAGGCGATGCGGCGTGGCCGCTGCTCGGTAAGGCCCGCGCGGGGGAGGCGAATCGTGCCTGGTCCGCCGCAGCCGGGGCGGGCGTACTGGCGACAGGACTCGCCCAGACGGCGTGGATGCTCGGACGGGTGGCCGAGGTCGCCCCCGGCCTGACGGCGACCACCCGCCCCGACGCGTGGCAGTCCGGAAGCGCCCAACTGCTGCTGGCGGAGGCCTTCGTGTCCGCTACGGGGAAACCGGTGCCGCTGCCGGATGGTCAAGATGCGGCCGATGCCGGAGCAGCCGGGCTGGAGATGGTCAGACGGCTCGCAGGACTCGGCCGTCTCGCGTCCGACGTGCGCTGCTCGCCTCACCGCTCCTTTAATCTCCTCGCCGCGATGGCAGCCTGGGCGGGACTCCCACTGAGCGCGGAAGAACTTCACGATGAGGTTCTGGTGATCTCTGTTCGCCCCTAGCCGAAACCCTGAAGTGACCAGGCGCGGCGTCACCGCGGCCAGCAGCAGGGTCAGCTCGCCGCACTGCAGGTACGACCAGCGGGATTCCCCGTCGCCGCCGGTGCGGGCCCCGGTGTGGCCGAACACCTCGTAGCGGCGTCGCGCCGCGTCGGCGTCCTCGGCGTACAGCACCGGCACCTGCGCCTGCACTCGGCTCTGCGCCGCGCCATTCAATCGATGCGGGACGCACAAGCCAGGTATTCGAGATCGGCTCCTCGCGGACCCCACGGGGGCGTCGGCACCCCTACGATGCGCCCATGCCCCTCTCAGCCGCACCAAGCCCCGATACCGCCCACTGGGCGCCGCCGCGACGGCCGGAGTGCTCCTGCCCCGAGCACGACGAGGACCTCGCCGGCCTGGTGCTGCCCTCCACCGAGCCCGGCGAGCCGCCGATGACGCTGCCGGACCTCGTCGCCGCGAACGCCCTCGGCGTCCTGCTCGCCGAACCACGCGACCGCTGGTTGGAGATCCACGACGAGTCGGACTCGGGGCCGGCGCGTCTCGGCCCCTTCCACTGGGGTCTGTGGCTCGGCGACGAGGCCCGGTCGTGCTACGACGACGACTCCGAGCGCTCGCTGGACCAGGCGCTGCTGGATCGTCCGGGCGTCGAGCGGGTCGAGTGGATGGAACGCGAGGAGTTCCTGGTCGGCGCCCCGACCCTGTGCGCGAGCGGGCTGATCGCCGCCATGGCGCGCGCCCTGGCCGACCCTCGGGTACGCGCCGCCGGGCCGCCGACCGCCTAAACCGGTGGTACCCGGATCTCCCGTCGCTTCGCAGTTGGGCGCGACCCCGCCGTGTCGTGTCCCGGGAGATGCTTGACCGCGTCCCACCTGTTGATTGATCACCGATGGGAGGATCGGCGGTGTGATCGAACTGCCTGAGGGATCTTGGTGGGATTGGGACGCGCTGCACTTCGACGGCTCTCAGCTTCGGTTGGCCGCGGGACACGACCTGACCTACCACCACGGTCTGGAGGTGGTCTTCACCGACGTCGCATACCTGGCCTGCCCGACCCAGTTCCGGGATCCTCGGTTCCGGGAACCCACCCTCGACGAGCGCGCACTCGTGCGTCGGCACGTCGGTGAAGAACCACCAGTGATCGTCGCCTTCGACATCGACGCACCGGCCGGCGGTGATCTTCTTACCTGCCTCGTCGCAGCAGGGTCGGTCGAGGTGGTACCCGGCCTGGTCTACCGCTACTGGCGCGACAACCTCACTGCGGGCGAACGCCTGGCTCCGCACGTACGGCCGCCAGAGCAACCGTAAGGTCCGCACCTCTCCGGGCCGCGCCTGCAGCTGACGACGACGCAAGTGGGCCATCCAGGTGACCAAGGGGCTCGCTGTGCGCGGCAATGAGCACGCCGTGCGATGCGATGGGCGACACTCGGACGATGACCGGCATGCCCCCGGAGACGTTGTATCACCGATGCCTGGGCTGGCACGCCCCTGCCCTGCGGCGAGCCGTCCTCGTCGCCTCCATCGGGCTCATTGTCGCTCTCGCGCTCCTGCCGTTCATGACGTGGCAGTTGGCCGCGGTCGGGGGCTGGGACGCCGCCGCGCTCGCCTTCCTCCTCAGCATCTGGCCGGTCATCATCCGAGCGGACAGCTCCCACACCGAGGAGATGGCCATGCGTGAGGACGAGACGCGGGTGACCGCCGCAGTGCTGCTGGTAGCAGCGGGCGTCACCAGCCTGCTGGGTGTCGGCCTTGCTCTCAGCCTCGCCGGCAAGCAGAGCGGCTCGACGCGGGTGCTGCTCGTCGGCGTCGCAATGCTGACCGTCCTGCTGTCGTGGACCGTTGTCAACACGGTCTTCACCCTGCGCTACGCCGACCTGCAGTTCCGATCGACGATCGGGGGGATCGGCTTCGAAGGCCAGCCTGTGCAGGGGCAGACCACCTACCGCGACCTGGCCTACGTCGCCTTCACGATCGGCATGACCTACCAGGTGTCGGACACGGCCATCAGCGATCCGAAGATCCGGGGCAGCGTGCTGTCCCATGCCGTCCTGTCGTACATATTCGGTGTGGTGATCGTGGCGGGCTCCGTGAGCCTCATCGCCGACCTGGCCCGCTGACGATGTCGGACTACCGACCGGCCGGTTCGCTGGTGGGCGACCGGTGGCCGCCGTGGCACGCGATCAACGCGTCCGCCACGATTCCAGCGTCAGCTTCGGCGACGTCCGCCGGGTACTCCGGCAGCAGGTCGTCCCAGACGACCAGCCACGACCCGTACAACTGGGCCTGCCCCTCGGGCCGAGCGAAGAACCAGACGTGCAGGTGGGCGCCACCATCTCCGATGCGGTAGACGTGGGCCCGCGAGATGTGCGGCAGTGCCTGGATGTGGCGGACGATGCGAGTGCTCAGCAGCCCCAGTTCGGCGGCCAGTTCGTCAGGTAGATCCGCCATGTCGTAGTGATCGCGCGGGTACAGCATGAGCACCAGCGGGACGCCCACGCCCGGAATCCGGGCCAGCCGCCAGTGATCGTTGAACCAGATCCCTTCGTCCCGGTCGCGGCAGGCGTTGCAGTCCGACGGATCCTCGCCGTGCCGCGCGGGCTCCGGGAGCACCGGCGGGCGCAACGGCGCTACGCGCAGTCCGTCCGGCTCGAACGGGCTGATCTCCCATCCCGTCATGCGGGCCAACGGAAGCCGGCGCTCGCTGTCCGCGACGGCGACTGCGTGGTCATAGAACTCGTCCGGTCGCAAGGCCATGCGGCGAAGACTAGTACGACAAGATCCCAAGTGATCGACAGCCCCGTTGTGGCTGCCAGGCACCGCCCGATGCTCGGGCCCCCGCCGGCGGCGCCGGGTCAGCGGGCGAGCGCCGCGTAGCGCCCGTCGCGGTCGATCAGCATGTCGTGGGTGCCGGACTCGACGATGCGCCCGTGGTCGACCACGGCGATCTGGTCGGCGTCGCGCACGGTGGAGAGCCGGTGCGCGATCGTGATCACGGTACGACCCCGGGCGAGCTGGTCGAAGGCCCGCTGCACCGCCCGTTCGGTCTCGGTGTCCAGGGCGCTGGTGGCCTCGTCCAGCACCAGGATGCGCGGGTCGCGCAGCAGCGTGCGGGCGATCGCCAGGCGCTGCTTCTCCCCGCCGGAGAAGCGGTGCCCTCGGGAGCCGACCACGGTGTCGTACCCGTCGGGAAGGCCGGCGATGAGGTCGTGGATCTGCGCGGCGCGGGCCGCGTCCTCGATCTCGGCGTCGGTGGCGTCGGGCCGGGCGTACCGGAGGTTTTCCCGCACGGTGGTGTGCAGCAGGTAGGTCTCCTGGCTGACCACGCCCACCACGGCCGCGAGGTCGGTCAGCCGCAGGTCGCGCAGGTCGACGCCGTCGATGGTGATCCGGCCGCTGCCCGGGTCGTGCAGGCGGCTGACCAGGGCGGCCAGGGTGCTCTTGCCGGAGCCGGTCTCGCCGACGAGGGCCAGGCTGGTGCCCGCCGGCACGTCCAGGGTGATCCCGGCGACGGCGGCGGTGTCGCTGCCCGGGTAGCTGAAGGTGACGTCCTCGAGACGCAGGTGTCCGCGGACCCGCGCGGGGTCGATCTCGACCGGGCGCGCCGGGTCGTCCACCTCCACCGGGAGGTCCAGGTACTCGAAGATCCGGGCGAAGAGCGCCAGCGACGCGGTCAGCGAGACGCCGACGTTGAGCAGCCCCATCAGGGGGCGGAACAGCCCGCCCTGCAGGGCGGTGAAGGCGACCAGCGTGCCGATGCTGAGGGTGCCGGCGGTGCCGGGCAGGCCGGCGCTGAGGTAGATCACCGCCGGGATGGCGGCGAAGATGACCGTCATCGTGGCCATCCGCCAGCGCCCGGCCAGCTCGGAGCGGAGTTCGAGGTCGACCAGGCGGGCCGACGAGGTGGCGAACCGGTCGATCAGCGCGGCGCCGGCGCCGAGGGTCTTGCTGAGCTGCACGCCGCTGATCGACAGCCCTTCCTCGATGGTGACGTTGAGATCGGCCAGCTCGCGCTGGCGCTGGGCGGTGATCTCGCGGCGCATCCGGGCCACCTTGCGGGTCAGCCAGATCGCCGGGGGCAGCACCAGAAGCGAGACCAGGGAGAGCCGCCAGGAGAGCGCCACCATGGCGACCGCGGTGGCCACCACCGTGGTCAGGTTGGCCGCGATCGAGGTGGCGGTGGAGGTGACGACGGTCTGCATGCCGCCGATGTCGTTGGTGATGCGGGACTGCACCTCGCCGGTGCGCGTGCGGATGAAGAACGCGATCGACTGGCGGTGCAGGTGGGTGAAGACGTCGGTGCGCAGCCGGTGCATCACCAGCTGGCCGACGCGGGTGGAGATCCAGGTCTGCACGACGCCGAGCACGGCGGTCACGGCCGCGACCGCGACCATGCCGACGACCAGCCAGACCAGCAGGGTCAGGTCCCGCTCGGGCAGCGCGCGGTCGATCACGGCACGCAGCAGGAACGGCGTGGCCATCGCCAGCACCGACGAGACCACGATGATCACCGTGATGGTGGCCAACTGCCAGCGGTACGCGGTGAAGAGCCGGCCGATGCGGCGCAGCGACACGTCGCGGGCCTGGGCCTTCTCGGCGGCGGAGACGGTACGGGGGGCGCCGCCGCGGCCCTCCCGATGGTTGGGGGTCGGATCCAAGGAGTGCCTCTTCCTGTCGGGGCTATTGCTGAGGTTACCTCATCATGAGGGAACAACAGGAAGTTCTGCTACCGTATTCCCGTGGACGCCGACGAGCGCGAGGCGCACGAGGAGAGCCTGGCCGAGCTGTTCTGGGCGGTGGCCCGCCGGCTGCGCCACCAGTCCCGGCAGACCCTCGAACCGTGGGAGATCAACCCCGGCCACGCCCGCGCCCTCGCCGTGCTCGGCCGGCACGGGCCCATGCGGCTCAGCGCGCTCGCCGACCACCTGCACATCGCCCCCCGCTCCACCACCGAGGTCGTCGACGGCCTGGAGGAACGCGGGCTCGTCGCGCGCCACCCCGACCCGGCCGACCGGCGCGCGACCCTGGTCACGCTGACCGACGAGGGTACGCGGATCGGCGCGGCCATCCGCGCGGCCCGCACCGCCGAGGCGGACCGCTTCTTCGGTCACCTCTCCCCCGCCGACCACGCGCACCTGACCCGCATCCTCCGCACCCTCCGCGACTGACCTCATCCCGTCTTGCCCGGGGCGGGGCGCGGCGGAGCTGCCGGCTTGCCAGGCCTTCGGCGACGCCGGCGCGCACCCGCTGCCAGCTTTGCCACGTGCGGCCTGATCGGGTTCGACGGCGAGGCCCGCCCGCCTCGCGCCCGCCGACACCGTCACGCGCTCAGGCGGCGGCTGGCCAGGATCGTCAGCACCTCGCGGCGTACCGCGTCGGTCTCGTGCACCAGGCGGCGGTGGGCGAAGCGCACCACCAGGATGCCGGCGGTGGCGAGCAGCGCGTCCCGCCGCAGGTCGACCTCGCGTTGTCGCCGGTCACCGTGGGTCGCGGCGCCGTCGAGTTCGAAGTCGACCCGCTCCCGCTCGGCCCAGACGTCCAGGTACATCGTCCGGCGACCGACGACGATCCGCGTCTGCCGTTGGAACGGCGGCATCCCCGGGCCGGTGAAGACGTGGTCGTGGCCCCAGATCTCCAACGGGCTGCGGCAGCCGGCATCGAGCTTTGCCAGCAGAGCCCGCAGCTCGGCGCGGCCAGGCAGTCGCGGAGTCGCACCCAGGGCGGCGCCGAGCCGCTGGGGTGTGGTCAGGCGATCGTTCACCGCGCGGATGACCGCATCGGGTCTTTCCACGGCGGGCAGCAGCGGCCACGCGTCGACCAGCGCCCGCTCGAGCCGGACGAGCGGGAGACCGCCTCGACTCAGAACCTGCGGTGGGGCGAGGGAGAACCCCCGGCGGTGGTGAATGAGGAGGTGTGGCCGTGGGCGGAGTCCGGAGCCGGCGGCCACGTCGAGATGCACCGGCTCACCGAGGGCCTGTCGGCGCAGCCCCCACACGTCGAGGGCGCTCAACAGACTCAGCGCAGCCCGCCCGTCGGCGTACGCCAGCGCGGCGCGCTGCGCTGCCGGTGGATCGAGGCGGGCGAGTACGGGATCCCCTGGAAGCACCGGATCGCGAATCAACCGGGCGTCGACGTAGACCTGAGGCAGCACCCGGACGAGGTGGCCGGCTCGACAGGCTCGGCGCAGCATCCACTCCGGCACCACCTGCCGCGCCACAGCCCAGGTGACCACCCCGCCTCCATGCCTGACCAGAGACCCGAGCACCTCGTTCACCCCGCAGACCCTGCCGCGCCCCCCACACCCCCACAAGACTCCTGTGGAAGCCCAACCCCCCTGTGGACAGCCCCCATTCGCCCCCGCGGCCTGCTACGGCCACCGTGATCGGCTACGTGTCAGCGGCTCATCCCCCGGCGTGTCGGGTCGCTGAGGCGTAGCCGATCAAGCTGGGCGGCGAGCTGGGCGCGGAGGTGGGCGCGCTCGGGTTCGTTGGCGGTGTGGGCGATGGCGGCCTCGTAGGCCGCGGCCGCCTCGGCCGGGCGGCCGAGGCGGCGGAGGAGGTTGGCGCGGACGGCGTGGAAGACGTGGTATGTGTCGAGGTGCAGGTCGTCGACGAGGGCGAGCGCCACGGCGGGGCCGTGCACCTCGGCGACGGCCACCGCCCGGTTCAGCGCCACCACCGGGCCGGGGGCGAGCGCCTGGAGCTGGTCGTAGAGCTGGAGGACCTGACCCCAATCGGTGGGGGCGTCGCTGTGCACGGCGTTGATCGCGGCCTGGAGCTGGTACGGGCCGGGCCGGTTGCGGCGCAGGCAGCGGCGGACCAGGGCCTGCCCCTCGGCGATCAGCGCCTGGTCCCAGCGGGTGCGGTCCTGCTCGGCGAGTGGGACCAGTGCGCCCTGGGCGGTGACCCGGGCGGGGCGCCGGGCCTCGGTGAGCAGCATCAGCGCGAGCAGGCCCAGCGCCTCCGGCTCGTCGGGCATCAGATCGACCAGCAGCCGACCCAGCCGCAGCGCCTCGGCGCACAGCTCCGTGCGGACCAGCCGATCCCCGGAACTCGCCGTGTACCCCTCGTTGAAGATCAGGTAGACCACGGCAAGCACCGCCCGGAGCCGGTCGGGCAGGTCGGCGTCGCGCGGGACGCGGTACGGGATCCCGGCGTCGCGGATCTTGGCCTTGGCGCGGACCAGCCGCTGGGCCATGGTGGCCTCGGGGACCAGGAAGGCGCGGGCGATCTCGGCGGTGCTCAACCCGCCGAGCAGGCGCAGCGTGAGCGCGACCCGGACGGCCGGGCCGAGCGCCGGGTGGCAGCAGGTGAAGATCAGCCGGAGCCGGTCGTCGCGCACGGGTCCCTCCTCGGCCGGTGGCTCCTGGGCGTACAGCAGCGCGGCCTGGGCGTGCCGGTCCGCCCGGGAGGCCTCCCGCCGCAGCCGGTCGATGGCGCGGCGGCGGGCGGTGGTGATGATCCAGCCGGCCGGGCTGGGCGGCAGTCCGGTCTCCGGCCAGCGCCGCACCGCCTCGGTGAAGGCGTCCTGGACCGCCTCCTCGGCGAGGTCGATGTCGCCGAGGACGCGGACCAGCGCGGCGACCGCCCGGCCGTACTCGGCGCGGAAGGTCGCCTCGACGTCGAGGGTCACCCCTCGCCCTGGAAGGGGCGCACCTCGATCGGCAGGGTGGTGGCGAGGGCGTACCGGCGGCCCCACTCGAGGGCGGCGTCGAGGTCGGCGGCTCGGATGATGGTGAACCCGCCCAGGTACTCCTTGCCCTCGACGAAGGGGCCGTCGGTGACCAGCACCTCGCCGTCCTTCGGGCGCAGCACGGTGGCGGTCTCCGGGGCGTGCAGCCCCTGCCCGAAGACCCACGAGCCGGTCGCCTCGAGCTCCTCGCGGATGGCGCCCAGCTCCCGCATCACCCCGGCCAGGAACTCCGGGTCCGGCGTCCCGCCCTCGGGCTGGTACATGCTCAACAGGTACTGCTTCATGTCGTCCTCCTGGTGTGGATCGGCTTCCACTCTCCACACGAACGGCGGGCGTCCGGATCGACACTCCGGCGACGGATTTCCTCAGGCGCGGTAGCCGGCGGTCAGGATCCGCTGCGCGGACATCGCGTACGCCCGGGGGTCGTCCGGGGTGGCGGCGCCGAGCCCGTCGACGTACCGGTTGTACATGCTGAAGGCGGCGGCGATCAGGACCACGTCGTGGATCTCCCGATCGGTGGCGCCGTGGGCACGGGCCGCGTCGACCAGCTCGCCGGTGACGGCGCGCCCGTCCTCGCGGACGGTGTCGGCGAGGCGGAGCAGGGCGCGCAGCTTCTCCGGCACCGGGGCGGTCGACAGGTCGGCGAGGACCCGGTCGACCAGGTCGGGGCCGTCGTCGAGCTGGGCACCGGCGGTGGCGGAGTGCGACGCGCGGCAGAAGTCGCACCCGTTGCGGCCCGACACGTACGCGGCGATGAGCTCGCGTTCACCGCGGCTCAGGCTGCTCGGCCCGCGCAGCAGCACCTCGGCCAGGTCCATCAGCGGTCCCGCGGTCTCGGGCCGGTACCGCAGCAGGCCGACGATGCCGGGCTCGCGCCGTTCGTCCACGCCGAGGTCGATGTGCGCCATCCGGTCACCCTCTCCGTTGGCCGCGCCCACCGGGCTCGGCAGCTGGCCCCGCCATTCTGGCGGGTACGTCGACGCGGATCCATGGCCGGACGGTCAGGTGTGGACGGCAGGGAACACCGCATAGATAATCTTGACTTCGTCTATTGAAATTTATCTACGCATCGTGACCTAATACTGACAGTTCCTTTCGTCACTCCCGCCGCCCCCGCGGCGCCCCCCAGGGAGGAAAGATGAACCGTCTCCGCGCGGCCACGGCCGCACTGCTGGCGACCGTCACGGCGGTCGCCGCCGTCGGCCTCGTCGCCGGCTCCGCCAGCGCCGCCCCCGCCGGCCTGCCCGGCATGGACGTCTCCAGCCACCAGGGCAACGTGAACTGGTCGGCCGCCTGGAACAACGGCGCCCGGTTCGCGTACGTCAAGGCCACCGAGGGCACCTACTACACCAACCCGTACTTCGCCCAGCAGTACAACGGCTCCTACAACGTCGGGATGATCCGGGGCTCGTACCACTTCGCCCGCCCGGACACCACCAGCGGCGCCACCCAGGCCAACTACTTCGTCGACCACGGCGGGGGCTGGTCCAAGGACGGCCGGACGCTGCCCGGCGCGCTCGACATCGAGTACAACCCGTACGGCGCGACCTGCTACGGCCTGAGCCAGAGCGCGATGCGCAGCTGGATCGCGTCCTTCGTCAACCAGTACCACGCGCGCACCGGCCGGTGGGCCACCATCTACACCACCACCGACTGGTGGATCACCTGCACCGGCAACACGTCGCAGTTCGCCGCCAACAACCCGCTGTGGATCGCCCGCTACGCCAGCACGGTGGGCACCCTGCCGGCGGGCTGGCCGACGTACTCCTTCTGGCAGTGGTCGTCCTCGGGCGTCTTCCCCGGCGACCAGAACGTCTGGAACGGCACCCTGGACCGGCTCCGGGTGCTGGCCTGCAACGGACCCTGCTGACCCCCACCGGCGGCGGTCCGCCGGCCCGCCGTCGGCACCACCGACGAAGGAGGCACCCCCATGTCCGTACCCGTGTCCCGCCGGGCCGCGCTGCGCGGCGCGGTCCTGCTCGGCGCCGCCGCCGGCGCTTCCGCCCTGACCCAGTTCGGCGGGGGCCGCGACGCGCGCGCCGTCGCCACCCGCGTCGACCAGCCCGTCATCGCCAACTGCGCGACCTGGGGCGCCCGACCCCCGTCGTCGCCGGTCAGCGTGGTGCAGAGCCGACCCAACAAGATCATCGTGCACCACACCGCCTTCCCGAACACCACCGACTACAGCCTGGCCAAGGCGTACGCGAACTCGCGCGACATCCAGAATCTGCACATGGACAGCAACGGCTGGCTCGACTCCGGGCAGCACTTCACCAACAGCCGCGGCGGATACCTCACCGAGGGCCGGCACGGCAGCCTCTACGCGCTGCTGCACGGGCAGACCATGGTGCAGGGCGCGCACTGCGTCGGGCAGAACAGCCAGGCGATCGGCATCGAGAACGACGGCATCTACCTGAACGTGCAGCCGCCGGCGGCGCTCTGGAACAGCCTAATCGTCTTCTGCGCCTTCACCTGCCAGCAGTACGGCATCGCGCCCAGCGAGATCTACGGGCACAAGGACTTCAACAACACCCAGTGCCCCGGCCTGCTGCACGGCCGGCTCCCCGAACTACGCGCCGCCGTCGCCGCGCGACTGGGGTGATTGCTTATATAAGCCCCGGCTGATAGAAAGGGTCCGTGCACGCCTTCGACGTCCTCGGCGACCCGGTGCGCCGCCGCATCCTGGAGCTGCTCGCCGATGGCGAGCTCAGCGCCGGGGAGGTCTGCGCGGTGATCCAGCGGGAGTACGGCATCTCGCAGCCCGCCGTCTCGCAGCACCTCCGGGTGCTGCGAGACAACGGCTTCGCCACCGTCCGACCGCAGGGCGCCCGCCGTCTCTACGCCGTCGACCCGCGACCGCTGCGCGAGGTCGACGAGTGGCTGGCCGGCTTCCGCCGGTTCTGGGCCCCGGCCCTGGACGCCCTCGCCACCGAGCTGGCGCGCGGCCGACGCGAACGGCGCCTGCACCCACCGCAGGACCCGACCGAGGAGAAACCCTGATGACCGACGTCACGCACCAGATCAGCGCCGTGCGGCGCACCGTGGGCAGCCGGACCCTGGAAGCCGGCGAGGCCCGGGTGATGACGATCAGCCAGACGTACGACGCGCCCCTGGAGGACCTCTGGGACGCCTGCACCAACGCCGAACGCATCCCCCGCTGGTTCCTGCCGGTCTCCGGCGAGCTGCGGCTGCACGGCCGCTACCAGCTCGAGGGCAACGCCGGCGGCACGATCCAACGCTGCGACCCGCCGAAGAGCTTCGCCGCCACCTGGGAGTACGGCGACGAGGTCAGCTGGATCGAGGTGCGGCTGACGCCGGAGGGCGACGGGCGTACCCGGTTCGAGCTGGAGCACGTCGCGCACGTCGACGACGAGCGCTGGGCCGAGTTCGGCCCGGGCGCGGTCGGCGTGGGCTGGGACCTGGGGCTGCTCGGCCTCGCCTCGCACCTGGCCGCCGACGGCAGCGGGATCTCGCCCGAGCAGGCCGAAGCCTGGATGGGCTCCGAGGAGGGGCGACGGTTCGTCACCCTGAGCAGCGAGAGCTGGGGCGAGGCCAGCGTCGCCGCCGGCACCGACCCGGAGGCCGCGCGGGCCGCGACGGCACGCACCACCGCCTTCTACACCGGCGCGCCCGCCGCCTGACCACCAGACCTTCCGGGTACGCGGGCCAGCTCGGGAAACGCGCCAGGCCGTACGGGTACACACGGCCCGGCGCGCTCCCAGGTCCCCGCCGAGCCACCGGACGAGTCGGTTTCGGCGGGCCGGAGGGAAACCGGGAGGCGGAGTGTCGGTGCCCGGGGCGACACTGTGGAGCATGCCGCCGCCTCGCAGTGCCGCCGACCTCGCCGCCCTCGTCCAGAGCGGACAGCCGGTGAAGTACCTCTGTTTCTGGGGGCACCGGCCCCGGCGCGACGGCACCGTCGGCGCGGGCTGCCTGAGCCAGTGGTGGCCGGCGGCGTTCACCGTGGACGGCCGCCGCTTCACCACCGCCGAGCACTGGATGATGTGGCAGAAGGCGGCGCTCTTCGGCGACGAGGAGGCCGGCGAGCGGATCCTCGCCGCCGGCCACCCGCACCGCGCCAAGGCGCTCGGCCGCCAGGTGCGCGGCTTCGACCAGGCGGTGTGGGAGGCCCGGCGGTACGACATCGTGGTCGCCGGCAGCGTCGCCAAGTTCGGCCAGCACGACGACCTGCGGGCGTATCTGCTGGGCACCGGGGATCGGGTGCTGGTCGAGGCGAGCCCGGTGGACCGGGTGTGGGGCATCGGGTTGGCCGCCGACGACCCGCGTGCGGAGGACCCGGCCCGGTGGCGGGGGCTGAACCTGCTCGGCTTCGCGCTGATGCAGGCCCGGGAGACGCTCCGGGAGCAGGCTGATCGGTCGCCGGAGCGGCCACCGGGCCGGTAACGTGCGGCGACATGACCGGCTCTCCGTACGCGCACTGCTCCTTCTGCGGCGCCGGCTACCCGGCGGACGCCGGCTGGCCGCGGGTCTGCGCGGCCTGCGGCGAGACGGTCTGGCGTAACCCGCTGCCGGTAGCGGTGGCGCTGCTGCCGGTGCGCACCGACGCCGGCCTGGGCCTGGTGGTGGTCCGCCGGGACATCGAGCCGGCGCGCGGCCTGCTCGCGCTGCCGGGTGGCTTCATCGAGTACGGCGAGGAGTGGGCCGACGCGCTGGTCCGGGAGCTGCGCGAGGAGACCGGCCTGATCGGCGAGGCCGACCAGGCCCGGCTGTTCGCGGTGCACGGGGCACCGGCCGGCGGCACCATCATGATCTTCGGGGAGCTGCCCGAGCGGCCGGCTGACGGGCTGCCGCCGTCGGCGCCGACTGAGGAGGCCACTGAGTGGCTCGTCCTCACCGAGCCCGTCGAGCTGGCCTTCTCCACCCACACCCAGGCGATGGCGGAGTTCTTCGCCCGGCAGGGCTGACCGCCCGAGGCGACCGGGACACCGGCCGGACGGGCGGCCCGACGCCGAGTGGTGCGGAGGGTTGTTCCGCTTGGCTACCGGGACGCGTCCTCGGCGCCCGACCGGCCGAGCCGGCGCGGAGGGTCGGCCCTCCGCGCCGGATCACCCGCTCAGCTCGCCGAGCAGGTGGGCGTGGCGGACGGTCCCACGCCGGTGCCCTGGAAGCCGAAGGTGGTGCTGGCGCCGGCGCCCAGCTGACCGTTGTAGCTGAGGTTGCGGAAGGTCAGGCTGCCGCTGGTGCCGCTGGGCTGCGCGTTCCAGGAGTTGGTGACCGCGGCGCCGGCCGGCAGGGTGAGCGCCACCGTCCAGCCGCGGACGGCCGACGCGCCGGCGGTGACCCGGACGGTCGCGACGAAGCCACCGGTCCAGGAGTCGAGCGACACGCTGGCCGTGCAGGACGCACCGCCGGGCGGCGGGGTCGACGGCGGGGGCGTGGTGGGCGGGGGTGTGGTGGTCGGCGGCGTGGTGGGGCCGCCGGCGTTGAGCGCGTCGAGCGTGGCGGTGTAGGCCGGCTTCTTGTTGCCGCTGCCGTCGAAGAGCAGCGGGGTGCCGCTGGCCCGCCAGGAGTCGGTGTCCCGGATGCCCCAGACGGTGATGCCGGTGCAGCGGCTCACGGCGAGGCAGGCCCGGACGACCCGGGCGTAGTTGTCGGCCTGGGCCGACCCGGACCCCTCGATGTCCAGCTCGGTGATCTGCACGTCCACGCCGAGGTTGGCGAAGCGCTGGAGGTTGGCCTGGTAGTCGGCCGGCACCGGGGAGGCGCTGTTGAAGTGGGACTGGAAGCCGACGCAGTCGATCGGCACGCCCCGGGCCTTGAAGTCCTGCACCATCGCGTACACCGCGTTGCTCTTCGCGTTCTGCCCGTCGGTGTTGTAGTCGTTGTAGCAGAGCTTGGCGGTCGGGTCGGCCGCCCGGGCGGCACGGAAGGCCACCTCGATCCAGTCGTTGCCGGTGCGCTGGAGGTTGGAGTCGCGCCGGGCGCCGGTGCCGCCGTCGGCGAACGCCTCGTTCACCACGTCCCAGGAGTGGATCTTGCCCCGGTAGTAGGTCGCCACCTGGGTGACGTGGTTGACCATCGCCGAGCGCAGGGCGCTGCCGCTGAGGTTCTGCGCCCAGCCGGGCTGCTGCGAGTGCCAGGCCAGGGCGTGCCCGCGCACCTGCATCCCGTTGGCCCGGGCGTGGTTGACGATGCGGTCGGCGTTGGCGTACGTGAACTGGCCCTGGGTGGGCTCGGTCGCGTCCCACTTCATCTCGTTCTCGGGCGTGACCGAGGTGAACTCGCGGTTGAGAATCCCGACGTAGGTGGCGTCGGAGAGCTTGTTCGCGGCCACCGCCGCACCGAAGTAGCGGCCGGTCTGGGCGGCGGACGCGCCCAGGGTGGTGGCGGCGCTGGCGCCGGGCGCCAGGGCGAGTGTCGTGCCGAGGGCGGCGACGCCCGCGGTGGCGGCCATGAGGGTCGCGCGGAGCCGGGCTCGGGTCGTCGGACGTCCGCCCGGGCGGGCGGGGACGTGGGTCATGGCAGGTCAACCTTTCGACAGTGATGGGGGGGGGTGGGACGTCGCGCCTCGACCGTCGCCCGACGCGGTGACCGGCTCCGTCGCCCGACGTGACCGCCCGGAGGCCGCGCCGGGATCCGCCGTGCTGCGACTGTCACCGCGAGGGTCGAGGGGTCCCGTCCTGACGGTACCGAAAGCTTTCCGACACTTCAACGAAAATCGATGTCTCGCACGTCGAGTGATCGCACCCGGCGTGTCAGCGGAGCTGGCGACGAGCCGGAGGCTGCGGGACGCCGAAACTTTCGGGGTGGACGGACCGATGCCGGCGGGAAGCAGCGCGAGGAGGCCCGATCCCACCCGGCCGTCATCCGGTCGACGATCCCCCGGGCTCCGTGCCGGCCGCCGCGAGGTAGCCGCTCGCCTGGAGTTCGAACAGCTCCCGGTAGAGCCCGTCGGCGGCCATCAGCTCGTCGTGGGTGCCGTGCTGGACCAGCCGGCCGTGGTCCAGCACGAAGATCCGGTCGGCGTGCCGGACGTTGGCCAGCCGGTGGGTGATCAGGACGACCGCCCGGTCGGGGCGGCGGCGCAAATGCTTGAAGAGGGCGTGCTCGGCCCGGGCGTCGAGAGCGGCGGAGGGTTCGTCGCAGATCAGCAGCCGGGCCTCCCGGTAGAGGCCCCGGGCGGCGACGAGGCGCTGCCACTGGCCGCCGGAGAGGTCCTGGCCGTTCTTGAACTCCCGGTCGAGCAACGTGTCGTACCCGAACGGGAGGTCGGCGATCATGTCGTGCGCGGCGGCGGCGCGGGCGGCGTCCTCCACGGTCGGGCCGGCCTGGTCGGCGCGGCGGTCGTGCCGGCCGATGCGGATGTTCTGCCCGGCGGTGAAGGGGAACTTCCAGTACTCCTGGGTCATCACCGCCACCTGGGCCGCGGTCTGCGCCGGGTCCAGCTCGGCGAGGTCGACGCCGTCCCAGCGGACCGTCCCACCGGTGGGGCGGTAGAGCCCGGCGATGAGCTTGGCCAGGGTGGTCTTGCCGGAACCGTTCTCGCCGACCAGGGCGACCACCTCGCCCCGGCGGACGGTCAGGCTGACCTCGTCCACCGCCGGGGTGTCCGTGTCCGGGTAGCGGAGGCTGACCCCGTCGAGTGCGATGGTGTCGAACCCGGGTGCCGGGCGGCCCTCCCCCACCCCGATCCGCCCCCGCGCCCGCTCGAGGAAGTCCCGGTAGTCCTGGTAGTAGAGGGCGTCCTCGTAGAGGTTGTTGGTGGCGAAGACGGCGATGCCGAGGCTGGACCGGGCGGACTGCAGCGCCAGCAGGGCGGTCGCGGCGGCGGCCAGCGCGACCACGCCGGTGAGCAGCAGCCCGCCGAGCACGGCGTACATGCCGAAGGCAGCCACCCCGGCGGCGGACATGCCGTACGCCCGGGTGGCGCTCTGCGCCCGGACCAGGCGCAGCTCGGCCCGGGTCTCCACGGCCATCACGCGGCGGAACTCGCCCAGCAGGAAGTCGCGCATCTGGTAGGCCCGGACCTCGACGGCGGTGCGCCGGTTGGCCATCAGGTGCGCCAGCATCCACATCCGGCGGCGGCGGGTGATCCGGGCCAGCATGGCCAGGTACTTCCGGCGGGCCATCCGGACCGCGGTGACCGCCTCGGGCACCGCGGCGAGCAGCAGGCACGGCAGGAGCACGGGCTGGATCACGGTCACCGCCGCGGCGGTGGCCAGCACGCCGACCACGCCGGTGAGCAGGTTGACCGTGTGGTCGACGATGGACGCCGCCTCGGCCATCCCCCGGTCCCGGACCCGGTCCATCTCCTCGGCGAAGCCGGCGTCGTCGAAGGCGGCCAGTTCCACCGCCGTGGTGGCCTCGAAGAGCCGCAGCTCCACCTCGTAGTTGATCTGGGGCATCAGCCGGGCCTGGGCCCAGCCGGCGGTCACGGTGAGGGCGCCCCGGGCCGTCACCGCCAGCGCGGCCAGGACCAGCGACGGCAGCGCGGCGCGGACCCGGTCGGGTGTCGGGCCGGCGGCGAACAGCTCACGCAGCACGCCGGTGGTGGCGAGCAGCCCGAGGGTGGTCATCACCCCGGCCGCGAGGTTCAGGCCGATCGCCGCGAGGGTGTCCCGCCGGCTGGTGGCCCAGGCCAGCGTGACCGCCTCCCGGACCAGGTGGGGCAGCCGCCGGGCGACCGACCGGAAGCTGGTGTGGGCGAACTCGGTCGCCCGGTGCATCCAGTGGCCGTCCTCCAGCTCCGGCAGCTCCAGTTCGTCGGCGTCGTCGGACGGGCCGTCCTGTCGGGACGAGCGGCGTGGGCCGATCACCGTCGCCATGGGTCCTCCCGGGCCGAGGGACAGGGCAGGGGAGAGCCTACTGTCGGCGACCACGCGGTGTCGTGGCGTGACCGGCGTGTCGTACACGTGTCGCAACGGCGTGTCGCCGACCACGGTGCGGGACGGGTCTGCCGCGTCGCGTCGCGCCGACCCCGCCGGGGTGGCAGGCTGGAGCCGAGCCGGCGGCGGCGCGCGGAGCGCCACCGGCGTCCCGTCGCAAAGGAGAAGATCGACCCGATGGCTGCGAGTGTGACCACCACCGACGAATGGCAGGCGCTGCGCAAGCACGCCGAGACGTTGCGCGGCACCCACCTGCGGGAGCTGTTCGACGCCGACCAGCGCCGAGGTGAGCGGCTCACCGGCGAGGTCGCCGACCTGCACGTCGACTACAGCAAGAACCTGGTCACCGACGAGACGCTGGAGCTGCTCACCGCGCTGGCCGAGCGGGCCCGGCTCAACGACCGGATCTGCGCCATGTTCGCCGGGCGGCACATCAACTCCACCGAGGACCGCGCGGTGCTGCACACCGCGCTGCGGCTGCCCCGCGACGCCAACCTGATCGCCGACGGCCAGGACGTGGTCGCCGACGTGCACCGGGTGCTGGACCGGATGGCGGCGTTCGCCGAGCGGGTCCGCTCCGGGCAGTGGCGGGGGCACACCGGCG
Organism: Micromonospora sp. L32; assembly: GCF_052068055.1. Lineage (NCBI taxonomy): Bacteria > Bacillati > Actinomycetota > Actinomycetes > Micromonosporales > Micromonosporaceae > Micromonospora > Micromonospora sp. L32. The sequence goes on from NZ_JBQHDD010000005.1 coordinate 164,799, forward strand.
AGCGAATCAGCACGGTGGTCAACATCGGCATCGGCGGGTCCGACCTCGGACCGGTGATGGCGTACGAGGCGCTGAAGGCGTACCGGGACGGCGGGATCAGCTGCCGGTTCGTGTCCAACATCGACCCGACCGACATCCACGACAAGACCCACGACCTGGACCCGGCGACCACCCTTTTCGTGATCGTCTCCAAGACCTTCTCCACCCAGGAGACCCTGGCCAACGCCAACCAGGCGAAGATGTGGCTGCTGTCCGGGCTGGACGCCGACGACGACGCGGCGATCGCGAAGCACTTCGTCGCGGTGAGCACCAACGAGCAGCGGGTCCGCGACTTCGGCATCGACCCGCAGAACATGTTCGGCTTCTGGGACTGGGTGGGCGGCCGGTACTCGCTGCCCTCGGCCGTCGGCCTGTCGGTGATGCTGGCGGTCGGGCCGGACCGGTTCCGCGAACTGCTGGCCGGCTACCACGCCGTGGACGAGCACTTCCGGACCACGCCGGTGCAGCGCAACATCCCGGCACTGCTGGGCCTGCTGAACGTCTGGTACACCAACTTCCTCGGCGCGCAGACCCACGCCGTGCTGCCGTACTCGCAGTACCTGCACCGGTTCCCGGCGTACCTGCAGCAGCTGACGATGGAGAGCAACGGCAAGTCGGTGACGCTGGACGGCACCGCGGTCGACCACCAGACCGGCGAGATCTTCTGGGGCGAGCCGGGCACGAACGGCCAGCACGCGTTCTACCAGCTGATCCACCAGGGCACGCTGCTGATCCCGGCGGACTTCATCGGGTTCAGCCAGCCCAACCACGACCTCGGCGACATGCACGACCTGTTCATGTCGAACTTCTTCGCGCAGACCGCCGCGCTGGCGTTCGGGCGGACGAAGGAGCAGGTCGAGGCGGAGGGCACCGCGGCCAAGGTGGTGCCGCACCGGGTGATGCCGGGCAACCACCCGACCACCTCGATCATCGCGCCGAAGCTGACCCCGGGCACCCTCGGTCAGCTGATCGCGCTCTACGAGCACATCGTCTTCACCGAGGGCGCGATCTGGGACATCAACCCGTTCGACCAGTGGGGCGTGGAGCTGGGCAAGGTGATGGCCAACCAGCTCGCGCCCAAGCTGACCGGCGGCGACCCGGACCTGTCCGACGTGGACTCCTCAACCGCCGCGCTGATCCGCCGCTACCGACGGGAGCGCGGCCGGGACTGAACCCCGCGAAACGGCGGCCGGGTCGTAGACCCGGCCGCCGTCCTTTTCGGGTACGCGGACTGGTCCAACCAGTTGACGGGTTGATGTGCCCGGGGTCACACTGCTGCCGTGGCCTTCGTTCCCGTCCCCCGCAGCTCCGTCGCCGACCACGTCTTCGGCCAGCTCCGCGACGCCATCGTCAGCGGTCGCTACCGCCCCGACGAACCGCTGCCGGGCGAGCGCGAGCTGGCCGCCGCGTTCGCGGTCAACCGGCACGCCGTGCGCGAGGCGCTGCGGCGGCTGCAACAGCTCGGCCTGCTCCGGGTCAGCCAGGGCGGCGCCACCCGGGTGCTCGACTGGCGGGTGCACGCCGGTCTCGACCTGGCGCTGTCCCTCGTACAGTCCGGCGACGTGCTCCCCGTCGACACGCTGGTACGGGACATGCTGGAGATGCGCGCCTGCGTCGGCGTGGACGCCGCCCGGCTCTGCGCCGAGCGGGCCGATGCCGAGCTGCGGGGCAGCGTCATCCGCGACGTCGAGGCGTACGCGGCGCTCGCCCCGGACCTGCACGCGATGGACAAGGCGAACATCGTGCTCTGGCGGGACATCGTCGACGGCTCCGGCAACACGGCGTACCTGCTGGCCTTCAACAGCCTGGTCGCCGGGGCGGTGGCCGTCGGCGAGGTGCCGCCCGAGCGGCGCGCCGCCGAGCTGCTGGACGTCACCGGCCACCGCCGGCTGGCCGAGGCGATCGCCGACGGGCGCGGCGACGACGCCGCCGCGCAGGCCCACGCCCTGCTCACCGCCTCGCTCACCTCCCCCGCCACCCCACCAGGAAGGGAATGCCGAGCATGATCCCCGCCGTGCTCTACGCCGTACCGGCGTTCCTGCTGCTCGTCGTCGTGGAAGCGCTGTCGTACCGGTTCGCCCCCGACGACGACGAACGCGGCTACGAGCTGCGCGACACCACCACCAGCCTCACCATGGGCGTCGGGAGCGTGCTCATCGGAACGCCCTGGCGGCTGCTCACCGTCGGCCTCTACGTGGGGCTGTGGACCCTCGCCCCGGTGCAGCTCTCCCCCACCAGCGTCTGGACCTGGGTGCTGCTCTTCTTCGCCGAAGACCTGGCCTACTACTGGTTCCACCGCACCCACCACGAGGTACGCCTGTTCTGGGCCGCCCACGTGGTGCACCACTCCAGCACGTTCTACAACCTCTCCACCGCACTGCGGCAGGGCTGGACGACGCCGATGACCTCGCTGCCGTTCTGGCTGCCGCTGGCGCTCCTCGGCATCCCGCCGTGGATGATCTTCCTCCAGCAGTCGATCAGCCTGCTGTACCAGTTCTTCCTGCACACCGAGCGGATCGACGTGCTGCCCCGGCCGATCGAATGGGTCTTCAACACCCCGTCGCACCACCGGGTCCACCACGGCGCCAACACCGAGTACCTCGACCGCAACTACGGCGGCATCCTGATCGTCTGGGACCGGCTCTTCGGCAGCTTCGAGCCCGAACGCGCCGCCGTCCGCTACGGCCTGACCAAGAACATCAACACCTACAACCCGTTGCGGGTGGCCACCCACGAGTACGCCGCGATCTGGGCCGACGTCCGGCGGGACACGTCCTGGCGGCACCGGCTGGGGCACGTCCTCGGCCGGCCCGGCTGGCAGCCCGCCCGATGAGGCGGCTCTGGCCCGGACTGTACGCGGCGGTCGTCGCTGTCGAGCTGGCCGGCGTCGCACTCGACGTACCCGCGCTGCAGTGGGCGGCGAAGCCGCTGCTCGCGCCGCTGCTGCTGGCCTGGCTGCTGCGCGTACGCCGCAAGTGGGACCTGGTGGCGGCCGGCCTGGTGTTCGCGACGGCGGGTGACGTGGCGCTGCTGCTGCCCGGCACCACCGCGTTCCTGGTCGGGATGGGGTGCTTCCTCGGCACCCAGCTCTGCTTCCTGACCGCCTTCCTGCGGCACCGGCGGGCGCCGCTGGCCGCGTTCGCCGGCTACCTGGCGGTCTGGGCGGGCGCGAACGCGCTGCTCTGGGAGCGGCTGGGCGACCTGCGGCTGCCGGTGCTCGGCTACAGCCTGGCGTTGAGCCTGATGGCCGCCGCATCGGTGGGGGTGTCCCGCCGGGCGGCGGCCGGCGGGGCGCTCTTCCTCGTCTCCGACGCGCTGATCGGGCTCGGTGCGGCGGGGGTGGAGCCGCCCGGGCGGCGGCTGGCGGTGATGGTCACCTACATCGCGGCCCTGGTCCTGCTCACCACCGCCTGGGCCCGACGCGACGCCACCGCGCACCGCACCGAGGCGCCGGCCCCCTCTCCGTCCCCGACGGGCGCCGCGTCAACGGGGCCCGCGTCGACGGGGCCGTGACCGGCGCTTGATCCACTCGCTTTGCGGCGTGTCGGGGTGTCAGCGCGCTCGGACACCCCGACACGCCGCAAACCGTGCGCCAACCCTGCGCCGGCGGGGGGCGGCGAGGGGCGGCGGTCTGTCAGGGGTTCATCTCGTAGGCGCCGGAGAGCGCCTCCACCTGGGACCAGACCCGGGCGGTGCGCTGCGGGTCGGCGACCGGTCGGCGGACCTGGGTCAGCGCCCACGCCGCCTGCGCGTCGGTGGTGGCCGCCTTGCCGTGCAGTTCGGTGGCGTGGCCGGAGAAGTCGCGGACCAGGATGTCGAAGATCTCGTCCAGCAGGTCGGCGTCCAGGCCGGTCAGCGCGGCCTGCTCCAGGATGAGCTGGCCGTAGACGACCAGCGCGAACAACTGCCCGAGGGCGAGCAGGAAGTCCAGGTCGCGCTGCTGCTCCTCGCTCGGCGCGTGGGCGGCCAGCAGCGCGCAGAGCCCGTCGGCCTGCTCCCGGAACCGGGCCACGTTCGGCACGCCGGCGTGCGCGTCGTACGCGGCCCGCCAGTCGTGGAAGCGGATCGCGCCCAGCCCCCGGGCCGGGCCCTGCCGGAACAGGAACTCGTCGTCGGCCGGGTCGTGCCGGGTCGGCACCGGCGGGAACTCGGCCGGCCGGAACAGGTAGTTGGCCATGAACTTCAGGATCAGGGCCAGGTTGACGTGCACGGTGCCTTCGAGCTTGGGCAGGCCCCGGATGTCCCGCGCGGCCTTGTCGAAGTAGGTGTCCGCCTCGAAGCCCTTGGCGGCGATGACGTCCCAGAGCAGGTCGACGACCTTCTCGCCCTCGGTGGTTACCTTCATCTTGGTCATCGGGTTGAACAGCAGGTAGCGGCGGTCGTCCGGGCCGGCCGAGCGGAAGTAGTCCACCGCCCGGTCGCTGAACAGCTTCATCGCCACCAGCCGGGCGTACGCGTCGGTCAGCTCGCGGCGCACGTGCGGGAAGTCGGTCACCCGCCGGCCGTAGAGCACCCGGTTGTGGGCGTGGGTGACCGCCTCGTACATCGCGTGCTCGCAGATGCCGATCGAGGCGGTGCAGAGGTTGAACTTGCCGACGTTGACGGTGTTGAGGGCGGCGTCGAAGGCGGCCTTCCCGGTGTGCAGGACGTCCTCGGCGCGCACCGGGTAGTCCTCCAGGCGGAACTCGCTGACGTACATCTGCGCGTTCACCACGTTGCGCACCAGGTGGTACGCGGGGTGCCGGCTGTCGGCGGCGAAGAAGACGTACCCGTCGGGGCCGTCCACGTCGGCGCGGCGGCCGAAGACCGAGACCAGGCCGGCGACGTTGCCGTTGCCGATGTAGTACTTGCCGCCGGTGGCCCGGAAGCCATCCTCGCCGTCCGGGGTGAGCAGCATGTCGGTGGAGTAGATGTCGGCGCCGTGGCTGCGCTCGGAGAGGCCGAACGCCATCACGTGGCCGGCGTCGAGCAGGGTGGCGGCGCGGGCCCGGGCGGCGGCGTTGTCGCTCTGCCAGACCGGGCCGAGGCCCAGGACGGTGACCTGCCAGGTGTACCAGTAGCCGAGGCCGTAGAAGCCGAGCACCTCGCTGAGCGCGGCGTTGCGGGCGGTGTCCCAGCGCTTGGCCGGGTCGCCGGCACCGTCGGCGGCCGGGGTGCAGAACGCCGCGAAGAGACCGGACTTGGCGGCGAAGTCGAGGAAGTCGCCGTACCAGGTGTGGTCGTTGTAGCTGTCGACCAGGACCTTCTTGCCGCGCTGCTCGAAGAAGTCGACGGTGGCGCGCAGCAGCCGGCGGGACTCGGAGTCGAGGTGGGCGGGGTCGTAGGTGCGCGGGTTGAGCAACGGGTCGGCCATGGGGGTCCTTTCCGGAGGGTGGGGTCAGCGGGCGAGGTCGCGCAGGGTGGCGAGGACGTCGTCGAGCCAGGCCAGCACCATCCGCTCGTACGCGATGCCGCCGCGCAGCACGACGTGCTGGAGTGCCGCGCGGGCGTCGCCGGGGTCGGGCGCCGGGAAGTCGCGGCGCTCGCCGGCCAGGTAGCTGGCGAGGACCGCCTCGTGGTCGGCGCGGTAGCGCTCGACCTCGGCGACCAGGTCGGCGCGGCCGGCGCGGTCGGCGAAGGCGGCACCGCGGATCTTGACGGCCAGCTCGTGCCGGACCGCCTCGGGCTGCACGGGCGCGCGCAGCCAGTCGGCGAGCGCGCTCTGCCCGGCGGCCGTGGCCGACCAGCACCGCTTGTCGGGGCGGCCGTCCTGGCCGACCTCCTCGGCGGTGACCCAGCCGTCGGTCTCCATCCGCTTGAGCACCCGGTAGATCTGCTGGTGGGTGGCGGTCCAGAACCGGCCGATCGAGCGGTCGAAGCGGCGGGCCAGCTCGTAGCCGGAGGCCGGCTGCTCCAACAGGGAGACCAGGATCGCGTGCTCGAGGGCCATGCGGGCATCCTGCTATGCAACGAGTTGCATAGGCAAGGCTGCAGGGGCGTCGGTCACACACGACGACGCCGCGCCCCTCGCGGGAGCGCGGCGTCGTCGGACGAGGATCAGCGGCGGCCGCCGGCGGGGCGGCGGGTCAATGCCACCCCCAGCCCGATCATGCCGAGGCCGAGGAAGAGGTGCAGCCAGTCGTCCGCGTTGTTGAGCGGAACGAAGTTGGCGCCGCTCTCGTGGTTGACGACCACGCCGTAGAGCCAGAGCACCAGGTAGATGGCCCCACCGGCGAGCAGGAACGTGCGCGCGCCGGAGACCGTGCGCGCCAGGGCGAGCCCGGCGACGCCGTACGCGAGGTGTACCAGGTTGTGCAGGATCGACACCTGGAAGAGCCCGAGCAGATTCGCCTTCGAGTGGTGCCCGGCGAACATCATCGTGTCGAAGTTCGTGGTGACGCCGGGGATGAAACCCAGCACCCCGATCAGCAGGAAGAGCACGCCGGCCGCCTGGGCGGCGCGACGGACGGGCGACACGGCGGTCGCCGATGCCCCTCGGCCGGGTCTGTTCACCATGTCAACCACCTCCGTCGAAGGCCGTGTGGCCCCGGATGCCCCGGACCACACGCCGCAAACCTCCGGAACCGGGCGGTGGTGAGCGGAGGCCGGCTCAGGCCGGTGGCAGGTGCTCCCGGAGCGCGGCGAACTCGGCCACGGTCAGCCAGGAGGGGTTGGCGCCCTGCGGCTGGCGGAGGACCTCCGCCCCGGCCAGCCGGGCGTCGGCGCGCAGCCGCTCCCGGGGCACCCGGTCACCCGGGTCGAGCACCGTCAACTCCAGCGGCACCGACCAGGGCTCCCCCGGCGCCCCCGGCACGGCCGGCCCGGCCAGGCGTCCGACACCCCACACCCCGTACGCCAGCCGGCGTCGGCTGCCACTGGCCCAGAGGACCACCGGCTGACCCGCCCGCATCAGCGCCGTGCGGTAGCCGGGGCGGACGCACCAGCTCCGCACTCTGGGGTCGGCGGCGAAGCGGGACCCCAGGTCGACCGCGTCCGCGTTGCCCTTGACCAGCCAGGCGCCGAGGCTTTCCGGGGTCACCCGTCGAGTCGTCATCCGGTGCTGGTGCCCAGGACCGGCACAGGTCAATCAGTCAACGTGGCGTTGACCACTCCACGAAGGCGTTTACCGGACGCGGGAGGTGGAGAGTTTCCCCCGGTACCGACAGAGGGGGAGACCGTGTCCGAGACCGACCGCCCAGAGCCGCGCGACCGGGGCACCGCGCCCGCCGGGGTGACCGATCCGCTCCTGTGGCGGCTCGCCGCCGGCGTGGCGGACGCGCACCAGCCGGACGAGACCGGGCACTGCGACAACCTGCTCTGCGACCACCAGGAGTGGCCGTGCGACGCCGCCCGCCAGGCGCAGCGGGCGCTGGCCCTCTCCGGCGACGCCCCCGAGGAGGTCACCGGCCCGGTTCGCGACGACCGGCGGGAGGAGTCGCAGGGCGACCTGACGGCCCTGCCCCACCGCCGCTCCCGGACGGCCGCCGAGGCCGCCTGACGCTTCCCGGGCGGGACCGCTCGCCCGGGTCCGCACCCGTCCAGGCCGGCTGCTGCCGCACCCACTCACCGACCCGGGGTCACATCGGCCGGCTCGGCTGTGTCTACTGCTGTGAGACGCGACGAGGGGGCGACGTGACAGCGGTCGACGAGCAGGAGTGGTTGACGCAGCGGTTCGAGGAGCACCGGACCCGGCTCCGGGCGGTGGCGTACCGGATGCTCGGCTCGGTGAGCGAGGCCGACGACGCCGTCCAGGACGCCTGGGTACGGGTCAGCCGGGCCGACACCGGCGCCGTCGAGAACATCGGCGGCTGGCTGACCACCGTGGTGGCCCGGGTCTGCCTGAACGCGCTCCGCTCGCGGGAGCGCCGCCGCGAGGAACCCCTCGACGTGCGGCTGCCCGAGCCGGTGATCAGCCGCGAGCCCGGGAACGACCCCGAACACGCCGCGGTGCTGGCCGACTCGGTCGGGCTGGCGCTGCTGGTGGTGCTGGAGACGCTGACGCCGGCCGAGCGGCTCGCGTTCGTCCTGCACGACATGTTCGCCGTGCCGTTCGAGGAGATCGCCCCGATGGTCGAGCGGTCCCCGGCCGCGGCCCGGCAACTGGCCAGCCGCGCCCGACGGCGGGTACGCGGGCAGGCCCCCGTGCCCGACCCGGACCTCGCCCGGCAGCGGGAGGTCGTCGAGGCGTTCTTCGCCGCCGCCCGCGACGGCGACTTCGACGCGCTCGTCGCCGTGCTGCACCCCGACGTCGTGCTGCGCTCCGACGGCGGCCCGGGCAGCCGCCACACGGTGGTGCTCACCGGCGCGGAGACGGTCGCCGGGCAGGCGGTCACCTTCGGACGGCTCTACCCGTTCATGCGGCCGGCGCTGGTCAACGGCGCCGCCGGCGCCGTGGTCGCGGCGCAGGGCCGGCCGATCTCGGTGATGGGCTTCACCGTCACCGACGGCCGGATCGTCGCCATCGACGTGCTCTCCGACAGCGACCGGCTGCGCCGGCTCGACCTGGCCGTCCTCGACGACTGACGACATGCGGCCCGGCGGGGCGCGGGACCTCGGTCGCCCCGCCGGGGAGCGACGTCGCCGCACCGAGGGGCAGCCGCGGACCGGCCCCGCGGCACGCGCCGCGGCCGCGGACAGCCAGGCCGGTCAGGCGTCCGCCTCCGCGCGCAGCTGCTCCTCGGATGCGCCGCGCCGCCAGTAGCCGGCGAAGGTCACCCGCCGCCGGTCCAGGCCGCGGTCGGTGACCAGGTGCCGGCGGACCGCCCGGACCGTCGAGGACTCGCCGGCGATCCACGCGTACGGGACGCCGGCCGGGAGCCGGGCGGCGCGGATCGCCTCGACCAGCAGGCCGCTGCCGGGCGGGGTGGTGCCCCGGACCAGCCAGCACACCTCCGCGTTCGCCGCGGTGGGCAGTTCGCGCACGTCGGCGGCGTCCGGCACCTCGATCCACGCCCGGACGGTGGCACCGGCGGGCAGCCAGGCCAGGATGCCGGCGGCGGCCGGCAGCGCCGTCTCGTCGGCGGCCAACAGGACATGGTCCGTGCCGGGCGGGGGCCGGAAGCAGACGCTGCGGTTGTCCCGCTCGGCGGGTCCGAGCAGGACGATCCGGTCCCCCGGCCGGGCCCGCCCCGCCCACCGGGTGGCCGGGCCGCTGTCACCGTGGTGGACGAAGTCGACGTCCACCTCGGACGCCTCCGGCCGCTGCCCGCTGATGGTGTAGGAGCGCATCACCGCGCGGACGGCCGGGTCGGTGGCCCGCCAGCGCGCGTACCAGTCGTCCCCGGCATCGAGCGGGACCACCGGCTCCGGCTGGCCCGGGTGGGGCAGGAAGAGCGAGACGCTCTGGTCCCGGCCGCCGCCGGCGAACGCGGCCAGCTCCTCGCCGGTCAGGGTGACCCGGATCAGCGAGGCGCCGATGCGCCGGGTGTGCCGGACCTGGGCCTGATAGAAGCGGTAGCGGAGAGCGACCCGGGTCGCGGAGCCGGTCGTCACGGCGTCAGCCGACCCGCTTGGCCGACCGGATGGCGGTGGCGAGGTTCTCCAGCAGCGGCGCCGCGCCCGCGTACGAGAAGCGGGGCACCGCGTCCCACGGGGTGACCTGGTTGGCACGGACGGCGGGCAGCTGCTGCCAGGTGGGCTTGGCCGCGAGGTCCTTGGGCTGCAACGCGGTGGACCGGTTGTCGAGCAGGATCAGGTCGGCGGGGAACTTGCCGGCGTTCTCCCAGCTCAGGCTCTCGAAGTAGTCGCCGGTGGCGAGCTTGTTCGGCACCACGATGTCGACGCCCAGCTCGGCGAAGTACATCAGGTCGGTGCTGACCTTCGGGTTGGAGACGTAGAACAGGTCGGGGCTGCCGGAGGCGGCGAGTACCCGGATGCCGGGGTTGGCCTTGACCGCCTGGCGGACCGACTCGGCGGCGGCCTCGAAGCGCGCCTTGGCGTCGGTGACCTTCTTCGCGTTCAGGTCGGCGCCGAGGGAGCGGGCCAGTTCCGCGTACCGCTCGATGGGCCGGGTCATCGGCACCCGGGCGGTGGTGACGGTGGCGCTGGGCGCCAGGGCGAGGATCTTGTCGCGGCTCTCGTCCGGCACGTACCAGAGCGCACCGGGGTCGTACATGTGGGTGACCAGCAGTTCGGGGCGCAGCCCCGCGTACTTCTCGACGTTGAACTCGCCCCAGACGTTGCCGAGCACGGTGACCCGGTCGACGTCGAGGCCGCCGGCCTGCGGGTCGACGGAGCCGTCGCTGCGGGTGGTCTCGCCGAACACGCCGACGATCTGCGAGTCGAGTCCGAAATCGACCAGCGCGGCGGCGACCCCGGTGAAGGCGACGACCCGGGTCGGGGTGCTCGACAGCTCGATCTTCTGGTTGCGGTCGTCCGTGAACGACCAGGGGCCGGTCGAGCCCTTGGCACTGGTGGAGCCGGGCTTGTCGGCCTGGCCGCAGCCGACGAGGAGGGTCGCGAGGGTGGCGCCGCCAGCGGCGAGCAGGCCCCGGCGGGAGAGTCCGCGGGCGGACATGGAAGCAGGCATGATGACGTCTTTCGATCAGGACAGGACCGCGATGATCCGCGATGGCGGGGTTAGGTTAACCTAACCTAACCCGAAGTCAACCGGTGCCATGCCGTTTCCCCCCGGAGCCGACCCTGTCCGTCACCACGCTCGCCGCCGCCCCGGCGCCGGCGCCACCCACCCGCCGCGCCGGCCCGGCCGCGGCGCTCGCCGCCGGGCTGCTGCTCCTGCTCGTCGTCGCGGTGCTGAGCATCGCCATCGGCGCCCGACCGCTCTCCCCCACCGAGGTCTGGCACGGCCTGGTCTCCGCCGCCTCCCCCGAACACGCGGTGGTGCACCGGATGCGCCTGCCCCGCACGCTGCTCGGCCTGGTCGCCGGCGCGGCGCTCGGGGTGGCCGGGGCGCTGATGCAGACGCTCACCCGCAACCCCCTGGCCGACCCGGGACTGCTCGGCATCAACGCCGGCGCGGCGGCCGCGGTCGCCTCCGCCACCGCCCTGCTCGGCGTCGGCACCGCCGGCGGCTGGATCTGGTTCGCCCTGCTCGGCGCCGCCACCGTGACCGTCGGGGTGTACGCCGTCGGCGGCGGCCGGCGGGCCACCCCGGACCGCCTCGCGCTGGCCGGGGCGGCGCTCAACGCGGTGCTCTACTCCTACGTCAGCGCGGTCATGCTGCTCAACTCCGCCTCGCTGGACCGGCTGCGGTTCTGGACGGTCGGTTCGCTGGCCAACGCCGAGTTCGCCACCCTGCGTACCGTGGCGCCCTTCGTGCTGGCCGGCCTGCTGGTCGCCCTGGCCGGCGCACGGTCGCTGAACGCGCTGGCCCTGGGCGACGACACCGCGCGGGCGCTCGGCGCCCGGCCGGCCCTGGTGCGCGGCGCCGCCATCGCGGCGATCACGCTGCTCTGCGGCGCGGCCACCGCCGCCTGCGGGCCGATCGTCTTCGTCGGGCTGCTCGTGCCGCACCTGGTCCGCGTGCTGACCGGGCCGGACCTGCGCTGGCTGCTGCCCGCCTGCGCGCTGTACGCGCCCGTCCTGCTGCTCGGCGCCGACGTGCTGGGCCGAGTGCTGGGCCGCCCCGGCGAACTCCAGGTCGGCCTGGTCACCGCCGTGCTCGGCGGCCCGCTCTTCCTGCGTCTGGTGGCCCGGCGATGACCGTGCTCCGCACCCCCGGCGGCCGGTCACTGCGCTGGCGTCCCCGATCGCTGGTCGTCGTCGCCACCGCCGTGCTGCTCGCCGCCGGCCTCGGCGTGCTCGCCGTCGGCGGCGGCGACTACCCGATGAGCCCGGCCGACGTGCTGCGCACGCTGACCGGGGGCGGCACCGCGGCCGAGGAGTTCATCGTCGGCGAGCTGCGCCTGCCCCGGCTGGTCACCGCGCTGGGCGTCGGGGCCGCCCTGGCGCTGTCCGGCGCGGTGGTCCAGACGCTGCTGCGCAATCCGCTGGGCAGCCCCGACATGATCGGTATCACCCAGGGAGCGGCGACCGGCGGACTGATCGCCGTGGTGCTCGGCGGCAGCAGCCTCGCGCTGTCCGGCGCGGCGCTGGCCACCGGGATCTGCACCGGCCTGCTCATCCGTGCCGTCGCCGGCGCCCGGGGCCTGGCCGGTCACCGGCTCGTGCTGGTCGGCATCGGCTTCACGGCGATCCTCACCGGCGTCAACGGCTGGCTGCTCACCCGGGCGCCGCTGATGGACGCCGCCCGGGCGGTGCTCTGGCTCACCGGCAGCCTGGACGGGCGCGGCTGGTCGCAGGCGGTGCCGCTGCTCGGCGCCCTCGCGGCGCTCACCCCGGTGGTGCTCGCCGGCGGCCGGGCAATGGCCATGGTGGAGCTGGGCGACGAGACCGCGACCGCGCTGGGCGTGCCGGTGACCCGGGTCCGGCAGGTGCTGCTCGGCGCGGCGGTGCTGCTCGCCTCCGTCGCCGCGGCCGCCGCCGGGCCGGTCTCCTTCGTGGCGCTCACCGCCCCGCACCTGGCCCGCCGGCTCACCCGCGCGCCGGGGCCGAACCTGGTGGCCTCGGCGCTCACCGGTGCGGTGCTGCTGGTCGGGGCGGACCTGGTGGCGCAGCGCGCCCTCGCCGGCCAGCAACTGCCGGTGGGCGTGGTGACCGGCGTGCTCGGCGGGACGTACCTGGTGTGGTTGCTCGCCGCGCGGCGGGCCGGACGGAACTGAGGGAGATCACGTGTCGGGAAACCCACGCCTGGACGGGGTCGGGCTGACCCTGGCGTACGAGCGGCGGATCGTCGCGGAAGGGCTGTCGGTGGCCGTACCGGACGGGTCGTTCACCGTGGTGATCGGGCCGAACGCCTGCGGCAAGTCGACGCTGCTGCGGGCCCTGGCCCGGACGCTGCGGCCGCGCGCCGGGACGGTGCTGCTCGACGGGCGGGACATCCACGCGCTGCCGTCCCGGGCGGTGGCCCGTACCCTCGGCCTGCTGCCCCAGTCGTCGGTGGCGCCGGACGGCATCACGGTGGCCGACCTGGTCGCCCGCGGCCGGTACCCGCACCAGGGGCTGCTGCGGCAGTGGTCCCGGGAGGACGAACGGGTGGTCGCCGAGTCGATGGCCGCCACCGGCGTCGCCGAACTGGCCGACCGGCCGGTCGACGAGCTCTCCGGCGGGCAGCGGCAGCGGGTCTGGATCGCCATGGCGCTGGCCCAGCAGACGCCGCTGCTGCTGCTCGACGAGCCGACCACCTGGCTGGACGTCGCCCACCAGATCGAGGTGCTGGACCTGTGCGCCCGGCTGCACGAGGAGCAGGGCCGGACGCTGGTGGCGGTGCTGCACGACCTGCACCACGCCGCCCGCTACGCCACCCACCTGATCGCCATGCGCGACGGCCGGGTGGTCGCCGAGGGCGACCCGCGCGAGGTGGTCACCGCCGAACTGGTCCAGGAGGTGTTCGGGCTGCCGTGCCGGATCGTCGAGGACCCAGAGACCGGCACGCCGCTGGTGGTGCCCGCCACCCGCCGTCCACGTTTGCCGGCTGCGGCCTCCCGGGTAGTGCCGACGTCCTGACCGGACACCAAGATCCGGCGTACGGCCGGAGGAGTCGCGATGGCGGGCATGGCCCGGAAGTGGGCGGGGTCCGCCGTCGGCCGGCTGCGGCAGGGCTGGCGGCCGGCGCTGGAGGCGGCTGCGGCGGCCACCGTCGCGTGGATCGTCGCGGCCCGGCTGATCGGCCACCCGGATCCGTTCTTCGCGCCGAGCGCCGCGCTGATCGTGCTCGGCGAGGCGCGCGGGAAGCGACTGCGGCAGACCGTCGAGATGGTGCTCGGGGTGGCCGCCGGGGTGCTCGCCGCGGACCTGGCCGTGCAGTCGCTCGGCCCGGGCACCGGCACCGTCTTCCTCGTGCTGCTGCTGACCATCGGCCTCATGCTCACCATCGGAGCGAGCAGCACGCTCACCGTCCAGGCCGCCGTCTCCGCCCTCTACCTGGTCGCGGTGGCCGCGCCGCAGGGCGGCGGGCTGGTGCCGTTCCGGTTCGTCGACGCGCTGATCGGCGGTGCGGTGGCGCTGGCCGCCAGCCAGCTCATGGTGGCCCGGGACCCGCTCGGCCCGCTCGTCGCCGAGGCCCGGCGCACCTACGGCGACCTGGCCGACCTGCTCGACCGGATCGACCGGGCCCTGGCCGGCGCCGACGAGCAGGCCGCCCGCGCGGCGCTGGACCGGGCCCGCGAGGTGGACGGCTGCGTGGACCGCTTCCGCGTCGCCGTGCAGGCCTGCAGCGAGTCGCTGCGGCTGCGGGTCCGCAAGCGCCGCCACCTCGACCAGGTGGCGGAGGTCGAGGCCACCTGCCACCAGCTCGACTACGCGGTACGCAACATCCGGGTGCTGGCCCGCAACGGCGTGACGCTGACCCGGCTCGGCACGCCGGCCCCGCCGGAGCTGGGCGAGGCGATCCGGGCGCTCGGCGAGGCGGTGCGCGCCGCCGCCGACGCCCTCTCCACCGACCTCGGTGGACACTCGGACGCGGACCGGCACGCGGAACGCGCCGACCACGCCGCCCTGGAGGCGGTACGCCTCGCCGCCCGGATGCTCCGGGCCGACCCGCCGCTGCCACTGATCATGATCGTGGGCCAGATCCGGGCCACCGCCATCGACCTGCTGCGCGGGGTCGGGGTGGACGACGCGGCCGTGCTGGGCCGGGTCGACGAGGCGCTGGGCCTGCCGAACACCTGAGCCGCCGGTCGTTTCCCGGCCGAAGTCCGGCGGGTGTCGCGACGGCGTGCCGGGTGAGTGTGCCCGCCCCGCTCGCCGTCAGGTCCAGCCGGTGCCGGTCCAGCCTTCGCTGATCCACGGTGGCGCCCACCCCGTCACCGCCGCCGCTGCGGCGAGGACGGTCACGGTCGCTGTCCCCACGAGCGCACCCCGCCCGAGGTACCTGGTCCGGGGCAGGCGGGTCAGCAACCAACCCGCAGCCACGGTCACCGGCAGGAGAAGACAGCTGGCTGCGCCGAAGTAGAAGGTCCACTCGGCGGGCGAATCCCTTCCGATCCACAGTGCATCTGCGGCGGCCGTGCCGCACCAGGTGTGGGCGATGACCGCCAGGCCGCCACTCGTGACCGCCTGGGCGACCTCCGACCGCCTACCCACGGTGCTCCTGTCTGTCGTCTCGCCGGGGCCGATCAGCCTATCCGGGCTGGCTCGCCGGAGGCTCGTCCGCTCCGTCCGGAACCCCTCCGGCTCAGCGGGGCGACGGCGGGGCGGCCGCCCCGGCCGGCGGCTGCGGGCCGAAGGCGCTGAGGAACCGGTCCCGGAAGGTGTCCATCCGCCAGACCGGCGCGCTCGGGCCGGGCCGCAGCCCGTCGTCCCAGCCCCAGGCGGCGACCCGCGCCAGCACGGCCGGATCGTGGGCCAGGATGGTGATCGGCACGTCCCGGCTGGCGTTCTCCCCGGTCACCACCGGCGCGGGCTGGTGGTCGCCGAGGAAGACCAGCACCAGCTCGTCGTCGCCGTACGTCTCCACGTAGGAGATCAGGCTGTTCAGCGAGTACTCGATGGAGCGCCGGTAGCCGGTGCGGACCTCGGTGGCGCTGCGCCCCACCACGTCCTTCGGGTTGGCGGCGACCGAGGTCGGCCGGCGGTAGATGGACCCGTCGCCGACGTGGTCCCAGTCGAGCATCCGGGGGATCGCCGCCCAGGGTGAGTGGCTGGAGATCAGCGGGATCTCCGCCATGATCGGCGCGTGCCCCGGCGTGGCCCGCTCCCGCCGCTGGAAGGTGGCCAGCGTGTACTGGTCCGGCATGGGCGCGTAGTTGAACTTCGGGCCGCGGTAGTCGAGCCCGGCCGCGTCGTGGTAGCGGTCGAAGCCGAAGAAGGTCTTCTCCGGCCAGGGCTGGGTGGCCGCCGGCATCACCCCCACCGTCTGCCAGCCGGCCCGCCGGAACGCGCCGTTGAGGGTGAGCCGGTCGCCGGCCAGCAGGCTGAGGTGGCGTTGCTGGTTGTCCACCCAGAGCCCGGACAGCAGGGTGTCGTGCGCCAGCCAACTGCCCCCGCCGGCGGTGGGTGAGGTGAGGAAACCGCTGCGGGCGTGGAAACCCCGCTCGGCGAGCCGGCGCGTACCGCCGTCGAGCACCGCGCCGACCTGCGGGGCGAACTCCGGGTCCTGCACCGCGTCGCGGCCGTAGCTCTCCACGAACGCGACGATCACGTCCTTGCCGCGCAGGGCGGTGAGCAACTCATCGCCCGGGGTGTCGCGGAAGGCGTCGGCGGCGGCCTCGGCGGCGAAGGCCTCCCGGTCCCGCAGCCCGGCACCGACCTGACCGACATGCTGGCCGACCAGCCTGGACGTGCCCGAGTCGGCGACCGGCACGCCGATCGTCGCGCCGGCGACCCAGACCGCGGCGCACCCGGCCAGCACCCGGACCGCCCGCCGGTCGTGCCGGGCCACCAGCCGGGTCAGCCGGAGCACCGACCGGGTGGTCAGCACCAGCAGCGCGCCGACCGCGGCCACCAGCGCCACGATCGCGCCGACCGCGCCGGCCCGGCCGACGGAGTCGCGGACGAAGCCGTACGCGTCGTCCAGCAGCACCCAGTCGAGGACCAGGTCGAAGGGGCGGGCGAGGCTGGCGGACATGCCCATGTCGAGCAGCTTGACGACGGCGAGCAGCCCGAGCGCGACGCCGCACAGCACCGCCACCGCCCGCCGGGCCGCGTTGCGCAGCACCAGCAGCAGCGCGGCGGCGACCAGCCCCTCGACCGGGATGCGCAGGAACGCGGCGGGGCCGAGCTGGTCGAGCCGGTTCGGCGCCACCAGCACGGCGAACACGAGCAGGCCGGCCGCCACGGTGGTCACCCGCGCCGCGACGGTACGCCCCCGTCCCCGTCCACCGGCCACGGCGTCATCCGCCACAGCGTCGACGGAATCCCCCGCGGCGGGAGGATCGGCCGGTCCGTCCACCGTGGCCCGGCGGCGCAGGCGCGACAGCAGTGACACTGCGATGTCCCTTCCCTGGGCTGTCCCCGGCCGTCCGGCCGGGTGATCGGTGCGGCTCAGACGGGCTGGTGCGCGGCGAGCGGGCGCTCGGCGACGGTCTCCGGCACCGGCCGGAGAGCCGGCGTCGGACGGCGTACGGGGGCGGTCCGGACCCGGCGGTGCCACCAGAGCCAGCCGACGTCGTGGCCGAACGACTCGACCAGCAACGCCAGCGAGGCCGCCACCACGACGGCGGTCGCCGGCGCGGGCAGCACCTCCGCCGTGGCGACCAGCAACAGCACCCCCTGGGCCGCGGCCACCACCTTGCGCCAGTACCGCGGCGGCAACGTCCCGCGCATCCAGGGCAGCACCCAGCTCGCCGCGACGAAGGCGTACCGCATCGCGCCGATGGCGAGCACCCAGCCGCCGGTGGACGGCGCCACGTGGACGCTGAGCACCAGGATCAGGAAGGCGTCGACCTCCATGTCGAAGCGGGCGCCGAGCGCGCTGGCGGTGCCGGTGCGCCGGGCCACCCAGCCGTCGACGGCGTCCAGGGCGAGCGCCACCGTGGCCATCGGCACCAGCACGGCCAGCGGCGCCGCCGCGTCGATGGCGTCCACCACCAGGGCGGTCACCCCGCCGACGAGCACCGCCCGGGTCAGCGTCACCCGGTCGGCCGGGCCCAACCGGTGCGCGCCGCGCCGGCGCAGGCCACGGTCGAGCGCCCCGCAGAGCCCGATGCCGTACGCGACGCCGGCCAGCCAGCCGGCGACGTCGAGCCCGACGGTCGCGGCCAGCCCGGCGAGCAGGACGATCTGGGCGGTCAGGCCGATCACCGGACCGGTTCGAACCTTGGACACCCTGCCTCCGTGTTTATGATCGACGGCCTCGACAGGAAACACGGAGCGGGTGGCCGTTCGGTTCGGTCCGGCAGCCAGATGAGGAGAACATCCGCGTGATCCGCGACGCCCACGCCTTCTGGCTCCGCTCCCCCGGCGTGGGTGAGATCCGCCCGGTGGCGCTACCGGCGCCGGGCCCCGACGAGGTCCTGGTCCGCGCGCGGTACTCGGGGGTCAGCCGGGGCACCGAGACGCTGGTCTTCACCGGCGGCGTGCCGGCCGACCAGTACGCGGCGATGCGCGCCCCGTTCCAGGAGGGCGACTTCCCCGCCCCGGTCAAGTACGGCTACCTCAGCGTCGGCGTGGTCGAGGCCGGTCCGGCGCGGCTGCGCGGGCGTACCGTCTTCTGCCTGCACCCGCACCAGAGCGCGTACGTCGTGCCGGCCTCGGCCGTGACGCCGGTCCCCGACGGCGTGCCGGCGGCCCGGGCGGTGCTGGCCGGCACGGTGGAGACGGCGGTGAACGCGCTCTGGGACGCCGCGCCGCTGGTCGGTGACCGGGTCAGCGTGGTGGGTGCCGGCATGGTGGGCTGCGCCGTCGCGGCGCTGCTCGCCCGCTTCCCCGGGGTACGCGTCGAGCTGGTGGACCCCGATCCGGCGCGGGCGGCGGTGGCCGCGGCGCTGGGCGTCGGGTTCGCGTCACCCGACGACGCGGCCGACGGGCGGGACCTGGTGGTGCACGCCAGCGCGACCGGCCCGGGGTTGCAGCGCGCGATCGACCTGCTCGCCCCGGAGGGCACGGTGATCGAGCTGAGCTGGTACGGCGACCGGCCGGTACGGCTGTCGCTGGGCGGGTCGTTCCACTCCGGCCGGTTGACCATCCGCAGCAGCCAGGTCGGCACGGTCTCGCCGGCCCGGGCGGGGCGGCGAAGCTACGCCGACCGGATGGCGCTGGCCCTGGAGCTGCTCGCCGACCCGGCCTTCGACGCGCTGCTCACCGGCCGGTCGGGCTTCGCGGACCTGCCCGACGTGCTCGACCGACTGGCCGCGGGGAGCCTCCCCGCGCTGTGCCACCTCATCACCTACGACGGGGAGTGACGCCGTGTTCAGCGTGACCGTACGGGACCACATGATGGTCGCCCACAGCTTCCGGGGCGAGGTCTTCGGGCCGGCGCAGCGGCTGCACGGGGCGACGTTCGTGGTGGACGCGACCTTCCGCCGCGCCGAGCTGGACGCGGACGGCATCGTGGTGGACATCGGCCGGGCCACCGAGGAGCTGCGGGCCGTCCTCGCCGAGCTGACCTACCGCAACCTCGACGACGAGCCGGCCTTCGCCGGGGTGAACACCACCACCGAGGTGCTGTGCCGCACGGTCGCGGACCGGCTGGCCGAGCGGGCGCACGCCGGTGGGCTCGGCCCGGGGGCCCGCGAGCTGGCCGGGATCACGGTGACGCTGCACGAGTCGCACATCGCCTGGGCCAGCTACGAGCGGTCGCTGTAGCCGGTGCCCGTGGTGCACGTCGTCCTCCCCGGCGACATCGACGACCCGGCGACCCCGAGCGGCGGCAACACGTACGACCGCCGGGTCTGCCGGGGCCTCGCCGAGCGGGGGTGGGCGGTGCGCGAGCACGGCGTACCCGGGCGGTGGCCGCGCCCCGACCCGCCGGCGCGGACCCGCCTGGCCGGGGTGCTCGCGACGCTGCCCGACGGCACGGTGGTGCTGCTCGACGGGCTGGTCGCCTCGGCCGTGCCGGAGGTGCTGGCCCCGCACGCCCGGCGGCTGCGGCTGGTGGTGCTGGTACACATGCCGCTGGAGGACGACACCGAGGCCGCCGCGCTGGCCTGCGCCGTCGCGGTGGTCACCACCAGCGGGTGGACCCGCCGCCGCCTGCTCGACCGGTACCCGCTGCCCGCCGACCGGGTGCACGTGGCCACCCCCGGGGTGGACCCGGCACCACCGGCGATTGGCACGGGCGCCGGCACGGCACTGCTCTGCGTCGCGGCGGTCACCGCGCACAAGGGACACGACGTGCTGGTCCGCGCCCTGGCCGAGGTCGCCGACCTGCCCTGGACGCTGGACTGCGTGGGCGCGCTCACCCGCGATCCCGGCTTCGTCGCCGGGCTGCGCCGGCTGGTGGACGAGCGGGGGCTGGCCGGGCGGGTACGGCTGGCCGGACCGCGCACCGGGGCCGACCTCGACGCCGCGTACGCCGCCGCCGACCTGCTGGTGCTCGCCTCGCACGCCGAGACGTACGGGATGGTGGTCACCGAGGCCCTGGCCCGCGGCCTGCCGGTGCTCGCGACCCGGGTGGGCGGGGTGCCCGAGGCGCTGGGCCGGGCCCCGGACGGCGAGCCGCCCGGCCTGCTGGTACCCGCCGACGACCCGGCCGCGCTGGCCGGCGCGCTGTGGCGCTGGCTCACCGGGGCGCCGCTGCGGCACCGGCTGCGGCAGGCGGCCCTGGCCCGCCGGGACGGCCTGGCCGGCTGGCCGGACGCCGCCGCCGCGATCGCCCACGTCCTGAACGGAGTGAGGGAATGACCACGCACGTCACCGACCCCTTCGCCGACTGGCTCGCGCTGCGCGAGCCCGCCGACGCCGCCGCCCGCGCCGACGACCTGGTGGACCGGGTCCGCGCCCGGCTGGCCGCCGGTCAGCCCCTCGTGGTGCACGACCTGGGCAGTGGCACCGGCTCGATGGCACGCTGGCTGGCTCCCCGGCTGCCCGGCCCGCAGCACTGGGTCCTCTACGACCGGGACCCGGGGCTGCTCGACCGGGCCCTCGCCGCCCCGCCGTGCGCCGCCGACGGCAGCCCGGTGCGCGTCGAGACGCGGCGCACGGACATCACCCGGCTCACCGCCGCCGACCTGGCCGGCGGCGACCTGGTCACCGCCTCGGCGTTGCTGGACATGCTGACCGCCGAGGAGATCGAGGCGATCGTGACGGCCTGCGTCGGGGCGGGCCGCCCGACCCTGTTCACGCTCTCCGTCATCGGCCGGGTGCGGCTCGACCCGCCGGATGATCTGGACGCGGCGGTCGCCGCCGCGTTCGACGCGCACCAACGCCGTACCGTCGACGGCCGGCGGCTGCTCGGGCCGGACGCCGCCGCGGCCACCGTCGCCGCGTTCCGGCGGCACGGGGTTCCCGTGGCGGTCCGGTCCAGCCCTTGGCGGCTGGGCGCCGGGCAGGACGCGCTGATCGCCGAGTGGTTCACCGGCTGGTGCGACGCCGCCGTCGAGCAGCGCCCGGAGCTGGCCGCCCGGATCACCGGGTACGCCCGCCGCCGGCTGGCCGAGGCGGCGGCGGGCCGGCTGACCGTCACGGTGGGCCACGACGACCTGCT
Source organism: Micromonospora sp. L32 (assembly GCF_052068055.1). Lineage (NCBI taxonomy): Bacteria > Bacillati > Actinomycetota > Actinomycetes > Micromonosporales > Micromonosporaceae > Micromonospora > Micromonospora sp. L32. Next base: position 185,920 of record NZ_JBQHDD010000005.1, read on the forward strand.
CGCCGGGGTGGAATGAACCCGACGGCCGGCCGGTACGTGGAGGAGGGAGAGATCTTCGACAGGAGGCCCCGCGTGCCACAGGCTGCCCACGACACCCCCGGCACCCCGGTCCGTCCAAGGTGGGCCTGGGTGAGCAACCTCGGCGGCGTCGCGCTGGTGGCGGCGCTGCTGTGGTGGCTGGGCACCGGCCCGGCGCTGGCCGCGCTACGCCGCATCGACACCGCAGCGGTGGTCGCGGCGCTGCTGCTCGGGGCGCTCAGCACCGTCTGCTGCGCCTGGCGGTGGCGGCTGGTCGCCGGAGGGCTCGGCGTCCGACTCCCGCTGGGCACCGCCGTGGCGGACTGCTACCGGGCGGTCTTCCTCAACGCCACCCTGCCCGGCGGGGTGCTCGGCGACGTGCACCGGGCGGTCCGCCACGGCCGGGAGGCCGGCGACCTCGGCCGGGCCGTGCGGGCGGTGGTCTGGGAACGCAGCGCCGGTCAGGTCGTCCAGGTCACGCTCGCCGCGGCGCTGCTGCTGGCGCTGCCGTCGCCGGTGCGGCCCTGGCTGCCGGAGGCCACCGCGCTGGCCCTGGCGGTCGCCCTCGGCGTGGTGCTGGTGGCGCGGGCGCTGCCCCGCTCCGGCCCGTCCCGGCGGGCCCGCGCGCTGCGCGCTGCCGCCGCCGACGTCCGCGCCGGCCTGCTGACCCGCCGGACCGGGCCGGGGGTGCTGCTCGCCTCGGCGGTGGCGGTCGTCGGCCACCTGGGCACCTTCCTGGTGGCGGCCCGGGTCGCGGGCGCGACCGCCCCGCTGGCGCAACTGCTGCCGCTGACCCTGCTGGCGCTGCTGGCGATGGGGCTGCCGGCGAACGTGGCCGGGTTCGGCCCGCGCGAGGGGGTGGCCGCCTGGGCGTTCGGGGCCGCCGGCCTGGGCGCCGCCCAGGGGGTGTCCACCGCGCTGGTGTACGGGGCGCTGGTGGTCGTCGCCGCCCTGCCCGGCGCCGCCGTGCTGCTGCTGGGCCGGCTTCCGGCCCGGTACCCGTACCGGTCCACGCCTCGTACGGTGGGCCAGGGCGGTTCTGCCGCGGTACCCGCTGCCGGGCTGGCCGGCAGCGCCTGACGGAGGAGACACATGTACGGAGCACTTCCGGTCGCCACGGTCCGCACCCAGGTCACGGTCCCCCTCCGCCTACCCGACGGGTACGCCACCACGGCCCGGGTCTTCACCTTCGAGGGGCTGGTGGACGGGCGGGAGCACCTGGCGTTCGGGCTCGGCGACTGGGCGGGCGCGCTGCGGCGGCAGTCGGCCGGGCCGGCGCCGCTGGTCCGCCCGCACAGCGAGTGCCTGACCGGGGACGTCTTCGGCAGCCAGCGCTGCGACTGCGGTCCGCAGCTGCGCGAGGCGGTGGAGCGCATCGCCAACGCCGGCGGGTTCCTGCTCTACCTGCGGCAGGAGGGGCGCGGCATCGGCCTGTACCCGAAGCTGGACGCCTACGCGTTGCAGGACGCCGGCCTCGACACGTACGAGGCGAACGTGGCGCTCGGGCACGGCGAGGACGAACGCGACTACCGGGCGGCCGCGCAGATGCTGGCGGTGCTGGGCGTGCGGCGGCTGGCGCTGCTGAGCAACAACCCGGAGAAGGCCGAGCAGCTCGACGGGCTCGGCGTGACGGTGACGGAGGTGGTCCCCACCGGGGTCTACCTCTCCCCCGCCAACGCCGACTACCTCGCGGCGAAGGCGAGCCGGGCGGCCGCCCGCACCGCCGACTCGCCGTCGCTGACCTGAGATGGACGCCGTGCCGGCGGGCCCGCGGCCGTACGTGCTGCTGAGCTGCGCCACGTCGATCGACGGGTACATCGACGACGCCACCGGGCAGCGGCTGTTGCTGTCCAATGCCGACGACCTGGCCCGGGTCGACGCCGTCCGGGCCGGCTGCGACGCGATCCTGGTCGGCGCCGGCACCGTCCGCCGCGACGATCCGCGGCTGGTGATCCGCTCGGAGCGGCTGCGCCGGGCGCGGATGGACCGCGGGCTGCCGCCGTCGCCGGTGAAGGTGACGCTGACCGGGCGGGGCGACCTCGACCCGAGCGCCCGGTTCTTCACCGTCGGCGACGCCGACCGGATCGTGTACTGCGCCTCGCCGGCGGTGGCGAAGACCAGCGAGGTGCTGGACGGGCTGGCCACCGTGGTGGACGCCGGCGACCCGCTGGACCCGGCCCGGGCGCTGGCCGACCTGGCCGGGCGCGGGGTGGACCGGCTGATGGTGGAGGGCGGCGGGTCGGTGCACGCCCAGTTCCTCACCGCCGGGCTCGCCGACGAGCTGCACCTGGTGGTCGCGCCGTTCTTCGTCGGCGATCCCCGGGCGCCCCGCTTCGTCCGCGACGGCCCGTTCCCGTGGCACCCCGGCCGGCGGGCCCGGGTGGTCGAGGCCCGCCAGATCGGTGACGTGGTGCTGGTCCGGTACGCCCTGTCGGAACGCTGCCCGGACGCCTGAGCCGGTGAACCGGCGGGCCCGTTCGTCCGTACCACCGGCCGACCCGGAGAACCGACCTACTACGCTTCGTCGTAGGGGGTGGGGGCGTGGCGGACGAGGGAGCGGCTGTGGTGGACGAGGGCGACGAGCAGGTGACCGCGTGGGCGCTGGCCGCCGGGCGGGGCGACCCGCTGGCGCTGGCCGCGTTCGTCCGGGCCACCCAGGGCCCGACCTGGCGGTTCCTGCACCACCTGCTGGCCGACGCGGAGACCGACGACCTGGTGCAGGAGGCGTACCTGCGGGCGATGCGCGCGCTGCCCCGGTTCGCCGCCCGGTCCTCGGCGCGGACCTGGCTGTTCGGCATCGCCCGGCGGGTCGCCGCCGACCACCTCCGGTCCCGGCGGGCCCGCCCACCGGCCACCACCATCGACGGGTACGACCCGCCGTCGGCGGGCCGGTTCGAGAACGTCGTGGTGCTGGACGCCCTGCTGCGGCAACTGCCGGCCGAGCGGCGCGAGGCCTTCGTCGCCACCCAGCTCCTCGGCCTGTCGTACGCCGAGGCGGCGCAGGTCTGCGACTGTCCCGTCGGCACCATCCGGTCGCGGGTGGCCCGGGCCCGGGCCGACCTGGTCGACGCCATGGCCGACCGCGCCACCCGGACGGACACCCGCGCCGGCTGATCCCGCCGCCGGCCCGGATCGTTCGTAAGGACATCGCAAGGTTTCCGCGCCCCGGCGCCGGACCGGCCCACGGCTACGCTGACCGGCACGAGGGGGAGGTACGCCGTGCCGCAACGGGTGCTGGTCGTCGACGACGACCGGACGGTCAGCGACGTGGTCTGCCGCTACCTGGAACACGCCGGCTACCAGGTGGACCACGTCTCCGACGGCGCCGCCGCGCTGGCCGCCGTCGCCGCGGCGCCGCCGCAGCTGGTCGTGCTCGACGTGATGCTGCCCGGGGTCGACGGGCTGGAGGTCTGCCGACGGCTGCGGGAGCGCCCGGACGGCGTACCCATCGTGATGTTGACCGCGCGCGGCGACGAGGCCGACCGGATCCTCGGCCTGCAACTGGGCGCGGACGACTACCTGAGCAAGCCCTTCTCCCCGCGCGAGCTGGTGCTGCGGGTGCGGTCGGTGCTGCGCCGCGCCGGCGGCGAGCCGGCCGGCGCGGCGGCGGAGGTGCTCACCGACGGCGGCCTCACCGTCGAGACCGGCCCCCGGGTGGCTCGGCTGCACGGTCGGGAACTGGCCCTCACGCTGCGCGAGTTCGACCTGCTGGCCCACCTGATGCGGCACCCGGCGCGGGCGTTCCGCCGGGCCGAGCTGCTGGAGCGGGTCTGGGGCTGGAGCTTCGGCGACCAGTCCACCGTCACCGTCCACGTGCGCCGGCTGCGGGAGAAGATCGAGGCCGACCCGGCCGACCCGCGCCGGATCGTCACGGTGTGGGGCGTCGGCTACCGGTACGAGCCGGTCGATGGCTGACCTCGCGCTGATCTTCGGGGCCGCGCTCGCCGCGGCCTGCTGCGTCGGGCTGCTCGGCGCGGGGGCGCTGCGGCTGCTGCGCGGCCGGTCGATCACGGTGCACATCTCCGTCCTGCTGGCGATGACGGTGAGCGCGGTGGCGGCCGGGGTCGCGGTGATCGCCGAGGCGATGTTCCTCTCCCCGCACGACCTGGAGGTGGTGCTCATCACCGTCTCCGCGGCGGCGGTGGTCAGCCTCGCCGTCGGCTGGCTGTTCGGCCGACGGCTCGCCGCGGCGGCGGTCTGGGCGGACCAGGCGCGGGAGCGGGAGCGGCGGATCGAGAAGGGCCGCCGCGACCTGGTCGCCTGGGTGTCGCACGACCTGCGCACGCCGCTCGCCGGGCTGCGGGCGATGGCCGAGGCGCTGGAGGACGGGGTGGTCGCCGACCCGGCGACGGTGCGCGAGTTCCACCGCCGGATCCGGGTGGAGACCGACCGGATGACCCGCCTCGTCGACGACCTGTTCGAACTGTCCCGGATCAACGCCGGGGCGTTGCGGCTGTCGCTGTCCGCGGTGCCGCTGGGTGACGTGGTCTCCGACGCCCTGGCCGGCACCGCGCCGCTGGCCGCGGCCCGCCGGATCCGGCTGGTCGCCGCCGAGTCGGGCTGGCCGACGGTGACCGCCAGCGAGCCGGAGCTGGCCCGGGTGGTGGGGAACCTGCTGCTCAACGCGGTGCGCTACACGCCCGACGACGGCACCGTGCGGGTCGACGCGGGCCGCGACGGCGACGCCGCCTGGCTGGCCGTGGCGGACACCTGCGGCGGCATCCCCGAGGACGACCTGCCCCGGCTCTTCGACGTGGCCTTCCGGGGCGAGCCGGCCCGCACGCCCCGGCCGGGCAACGGCGGCGCCGAGGGCTCCGGCGGGCTGGGCCTGGCGATCGTGCGCGGGTTGGTCGAGGCGCACGGCGGCCGGGTCGACGTGCGCAACGTCGCCGGCGGGTGCCGGTTCGTCGTCCGGCTGCCGCTGGCCGACGGCTGACCGTCGGACACCCCACCCGCCCGGACCGGCGGGCCGGCGCGGCCGGGCGGTCAGGGGCGGGTCAGCTCGGCGAACCAGCGGCGGCCGGCCCGGAACACCTCGCCGACGGCCAGCCCGGCCGCCGCGGCCGGGCCCGCCACCGCGCCGGTGTCCAGCCAGGCCCAGCGGAAGCTCGGCCCCGGACGCCGACCGGTCAGCACGTGGACCTGCCCCTGCCAGGCGCCGGACCCGGGCGGCTCCAGCTCCACCAGCACCGTGCCGGCCGGCCGCAGCAGCGCCCGGCACCGGCGCAGCAGCGCCGCCGGGTCGCCGCCGATGCCGATGTTCCCGTCCAGCAGCACCGCGTGCGCCCAGCGTCCCTCCGCCGGCAGCGGGCCGAACAGGTCGGCCTGTACGGCCACCGCGCCCCGGGCCCGGGTCAGCGCCACCGCCCGGGCCGACACGTCCACCCCGAGGGTGGTCAGCCCGGACCGGGTCAGGGCCAGGGTCACCCGGCCCGGTCCGCAGCCCAGGTCCAGGGTGGGGCCGGCGCAGCGGGCGAGCACCGCCGTGTCCGCCGGGTCGGCCGAGCCGTGCCAGCGGTCCACCGGCAGCCGGCGGCGCAGTCCGTCGGCGGGCACCAGCCAGTGCGCGTCCACGCCCCGGTCGCGCAGGGCGGCGGCGAAGCCGTCCACGGTCGGCGCGGTCACGCCCGCACCACCATGGCCCGGCGTACCGCGGCGACCTGCCGGGCGAACCGGCCGTCCGGGGCCGCGGCGGCCACCGCCCGGGCGTCCGACCAGTCGTCCACGTCCCGCAGCACCGGCAGCGGCACGGTACGCAGCCCTCGCTCGGCCAGCGCCGACCAGGTCGACCGGCCGGTGTCCGGGGTCGACATCGGCACCGCGCGCAGCGCCACCGCCTGCCGGGGGTCGCGCAGCCCCAGCGCCCACCAGCCGCCGTCGGCGGCCCGCCCCAGCACCGCGTCGGCGTCGGCCAGCCGGCGTACGGCGGCGGCCAGCCGCGCCGGGGTCAGCTGCGGGGTGTCCATGCCGATCTGGAGCACCGGACGGCCCGGGAAGGCGTCGGCGACGTCGGCGTGGGCGTGCACCAGCCGGGCGGCGAAGTCCGCGCCCCGCTGCGGCAGGACCGGCCAGCCGGCGACGGCGGCGGTCAGCGCGGCGGCGTCCTCGGCGTCGGCGAGGAGTCCGGCCAACGCCAGCACCGGCGTCACCCCGGGGGTCTCCCGGACGGCGTCCAGGGTGTCCCGCAGCGCGGCAGCGGCCACCCGGGCGGCCTGCACGCCGGTCGCGGGCGGGCAGAGCCGGGTCTTCACCGCGCCGGGCACGGGCGCCTTGGCGACCACCAGCAGCACGGTCACCGGGGACCGTCCACGCTGCGCAGCACGGCGGCGAAGTCGCGGGTGGCGCGCAGGGTGCCGCGGACCGAGCCGGAGACCTTGGAGCGGGTACCGACGGCACGGGGGGCGTAGGCGACGTCGAGTTCGTGGATCCGCCAGCCCGCCGCGGCGGCCCGGATCAGCAGCTCCAGCGGGTAGCCGAAGGCCCGGTCGGTGACGCCGAGACCCAGCAGCGCCTCGCGCCGGGCCACCCGGATCGGGCTCAGGTCGCGCAGTGGCACGCCCCGGTGCCGCAGCAGCGCGGCGACCAGCGCGGTGCCGGCGCGGGCGTGCCAGGGCCACACCCCGACGCGGACCGGGCGGCGGCGGCCGACGGCCAGGTCGGCGATCCCCTCGGCGACCGGGGCGACCAGGGCGGGCAGCTCCCGAGGGGCGAAGGAGCCGTCGGCGTCGAGGACGCAGACCAGCTCCGTCCCGGCGGCCTCGATCCCGGCGTGCACGGCCGCGCCGTACCCCCGGCGGGGCTCGTGCACCACCCGGGCGCCGTACCGGGCGGCCACCTCGGGCGAGCCGTCCCGGGAGCCGTTGTCCACCACGATCGCCCGATAGCCGGGCGGCAGCGCGGTCAGCACGCCGGGCAGGGCGGCGGCCTCGTCCAGGCACGGCAGCACCACGTCGATCTGTGTCGGCATACCGCCGACGCTAGGTCCGCCCGGGGCCGCCCGCGCCGCGTTCGGCCTTACGGAACGCTTACCGAGCAGGCATTTCTTACCGTCCGGTGACGTACCGGTGGTTCGGCTGACGAGCCGGCGCGCAGGTGCGTACCGTCCGGTCGACATGAGACCCGGTGCCACCCTCCCCCGCTCGCCCGCCCCCGACCGTGCCCCGGCCCGCGACCGGGGCGATGTCGTCGTGTTGGCGGTCGAGGCGGCGCTGCTGGCCGCCGCGGTGGCCGTCGGCGCGGTGCTGAACCACCGGGGGGTGGGCCTGCACGCCGACGCCGCGCCGCTCTACGCCACCTGGCGGCCGCACCTCGGCTGGGGCACGCCGGCGGCGCTGCTGGTCGCCGGCGTCGTGCTCGGCCCCGGGCTGCGCTGGGCCCGGACCGCCCGGTGGGGCCCGCTGCTCGGCGCCGGCTACCTGGCGGCGGTCGCCTGGACGCTGGCCCTGGCGCTGGTCGACGGCTGGTCGGCGGGGCTGACCCGGCGGCTCACCCCGCAGGCGGAGTACCTGCACGAGGTGCCCGGGGTGACCGACGTCCGGCGGATGCTGGCCGGCTTCACCGACCGGATCCTCGACTTCCAGCCGGACTCGTGGTCCACCCACACCGCCGGCCACCCGCCGGGCGCGCTGCTGTTCTTCGTCGGCCTGGACCGGGTCGGCCTGGGCGGCGGGACGGCGGCGGCGCTGGCGTGCGTCCTGGTCGGCGCGAGCATCGTGGTGTCCGTACCGCTGGCGCTGCGGGCGCTGGGCGCCGGCGAGGCGGCCCGGGCGGTGCTGCCGTTCCTGGTGCTGCTGCCCGGGGCGGTCTGGGTGGGCGCCTCCGCCGACGGCGTCTTCACCGGCGTGGTCGCCGCCGGCCTGGCCCTGCTGGCGGTACGCGGACCCGCGACCGCGCTGGCCGGCGGGCTGCTGCTCGGCTTCGCGCTGCACCTGTCGTACGGCTTCGTGCTGGTCGGGCCGCTGGCCCTGGCCGTGCTGGCGTTGCGCCCCTCGGGTCGACGCGGTGCGCTGCTCGCCGGGTCGGCCGGGGTGAGCGCGGTGGTGCTGGGGTTCACCCTCGCCGGCTTCCAGTGGTGGCAGGGGTACGACCGGGTGGTCGAGCGCTACTACCAGGGCTGGGCCGCCGACCGCCCGTACGGGTACTGGGTCTGGGCCAATCTGGCGGCGCTGCTGCTCTCGGCCGGGCCGGTGGTCGGGCCGGCCCTGCGCCGCACGCTGCTGGCGGCCCGGGTGAGCTGGCGCGGCACGGCCCGAGCGGGTGCGGCGGAGCCGTCCGGCTCCGCCCCGACGGCCGGGGCTCCGGGCCGGGTCGCGGACCGGGTTGCGGGCCGGGTTGCGGGCCGGCTGGTGGGCGGCCTCCTCGCGCACCGCCGGCCGGTCGCGCCGGCGTCCCGGATGCGGCTGCTCGGGCCGACCGTGCTGCTGCCGGCCGCCGCCGCGCTGGCGGTGATCGGCGCCGACCTGTCCGGCATGAGCAAGGCCGAGGTGGAGCGGATCTGGCTGCCGTTCGCGGTCTGGCTGCTGGTCGCCGCCGCGTACCTGCCCGCGCCGGCCCGCCGCTGGTGGCTGGCCGGACAGGCGCTCACCGCCCTGACCGTCAACCACCTCCTCTTCACCGTCTCCTGACCGGCAGCCCCTCCCCCGACGCCCGCTCGCACTTTCCGAGAAAGAGCGCCCATTCCGCCGCCCGAGGCCACTCTTTCCGAGAAAGTGCGCGCTCGCGGCGCGGCCGGCGCGGGGCGGCGGGGTGCGGGGGGGGTCAGGCTGGTACGGCGGCTGGGGCGCGGAGGGGGTCGGTGGCGAAGGCGGTCACCCCGTCGAGGAAGCCGACCCGGGCGGTGTAGCCGAGCAGTTCGCGCGCGTGGCCCGGGTCGGCGACGACGTGCCGTACGTCCGCGGCGCGGGCGCCGCCGACCACCACCGGGGCCGGCCCGCCCATCGCGGCGGCCAGCGCGGCGGCGAGGTCGCCGACGGTGTGCGGCTCGCCGGAGCAGACGTTGAGCGGCAGCAGGCCGTCCGGGGCGGGTGCGGTCAGCGCCAGCAGGTTCGCCCGCGCCACGTCGGTGACGTGCACGAAGTCGCGGCGCTGCCGGCCGTCCTCGTACACCCGGGGCGGCCGGCCGGCCGCCAGCGCCGAGCGGAAGATCGAGGCGACCCCGGCGTACGGGGTGTCGCGGGGCATCCGGGGACCGTAGACGTTGTGGTAGCGCAGCGCCCACACCCCGCCCCCGGTCTGCCGGGCCCAGGCGGCGGCCAGGTGCTCCTGCGCCAGCTTGCTGGCCGCGTACGTGCTGCGCGGCTCCAGCGGGGCGTCCTCGGGCACCAGCAGGGCGGCGAGGGTGCCGCCGCACTCCGGGCAGGTGGGGTCGTACCGGCCGGCGGCCAGGTCGGCGGCGCGGCGCGGGGCGGGCCGGACCACGCCGTGCCGGGCGCAGCCGTAGCGCCCCTCGCCGTAGACCACCATGGAGCTGGCCAGCACCAGCCGGGTCACACCGGCCCGGTGCATCGCGGCGAGCAGCACCGCCGTGCCGTAGTCGTTGTGGCTGGCGTAGTCGGGGGCGTCCGAGGGGTCCAGCCCGTGCCCGACCATCGCCGCCTGGTGGCACACCGCGTCCACCCCGGCCAGCAGGTCGTCGAGCAGCTCCGGGTCCCGCACGTCGCCGATCACCGGGTCGTGCCGGCGCGACCACTCCGGGAGCGCGCCGCCGTGCGCCTGCGGCAGCAGGGCGTCCAGGCACACGACCTGATGCCCCTCGGCGACGAGCAGGTCCGCGACCTGCGATCCGATGAACCCGGCCGCGCCGGTGACCAGTACCCGCATTCCCGACACGCTAGGTCAGCGCGGCGGCCCGGCGGGCCGGTTCGGGCCGGACGTCAGCACTCCGTAAGGGACCCGCGGTAAGCCTTCGGTAATGCGGCAAAGCGGGCCGGCGGGCGGGGTCGCCGTCTAGCGTCCAGCACGAGGGCCACCGTGCCCGAGCAGTCCCGCCCGCAGGAGGTCCCGTGCCCGCCGACCCGCCGCCACCGCCCGGCGACCCGACGCCCGGGCGCGGCGGGCCGGGCCGGGCGGCCGACCGGTCCGCGCCGCGGGCCGCCGCCGGCACGTCCGCCGGCGCCACCGACACCCACGGGTACGCCTACCCGGCGCGACTGTGGCGGGCGCTGGACCGGCACCGCCCACCCGGCGTCGACGCCACTGCCGACGCCTGGCGCAGCCCGGTGCGCGGCCCGTGGTTGACCTCGGTGTTCGGGGCGGTGCTGCTCGCCGCCCTGCCGCTGGTGATCGTCACCGGGCTGCTGGACTGGATCGCCTACGGCCCCCGGCTCGGCCAGGCGTTCCCCCGCGACGTGGGCTGGCTGCACCCGCCCGTCTTCGACTGGCCCACCCGGCCGGCCTGGCTGTTCCGGCTCACCCAGGGCCTGCACGTGACGCTCGGCATCGTGCTGGTCCCGGTGGTGCTGGGCAAGCTCTGGTCGGTGGTGCCGAAGCTCTTCGACTGGCCGCCGGCCCGCTCGGTGGCCCAGGTGCTGGAACGGCTGTCGCTGCTGCTGCTGATCGGCGGGATCCTCTTCGAGACGGCCACCGGCCTGCTCAACATCCAGTACGCCTACCTGTTCGGGTTCGACTTCTACACCGCGCACTGGTACGGCGCCTGGGTCTTCACCGCCGCCCTGGTCACCCACGTGGCGATCAAGCTGCCCCGGCTGGTCACGGCACTGCGCGGGCCGGGCTTCGCGCGTACCCCGGTGGAGCGGACCGGGCCGGAGCCGGCGGATCCGGACGGCCTGGTGTCCCGGCGGCCCGGCCCGGCGACGATGAGCCGGCGCGGGGTGCTGGCCCTGGCGGGCGGTGGCGCGCTGCTGCTGGCCGCGCTGACCGTCGGGCAGAGCCTGGACGGGGTGCTGCGCCGCACCGCGCTGCTGCTGCCCCGGGGTCGGCAGCCCGGCGACGGGCCGAACGGCTTCCCGGTCAACCGCAGCGCCGCGGCGGCCGGCGTCCAGCCCACCGACACCGGCGCCGGCTGGCGACTGACCGTACGCGGCGGCGGGCGCAGCGTCGAGCTGGACCGGGACCGCCTGCTCGCGATGGCGCAGCACACGGCGGACCTGCCGATCGCCTGCGTGGAGGGCTGGTCGACGGCGCAGACCTGGACCGGGGTGCGGCTGCGCGACCTCGCCGCGCTGGTCGGCGCGCCGGCGGCGGCCACGGCGTCGGTCCGGTCGCTGGAGCGGGCCGGCCTGTTCCGCCAGGCCCGGTTGCAGGCCAACCAGGTCCGCGACCCCGACTCGCTGCTCGCCCTGCGGGTCAACGGGGTCGACCTCTCCCCCGACCACGGCTATCCGGCGCGGATCATCGTGCCGGCGCTGCCGGGCGTGCACTGCACCAAGTGGGTCCGGGAGATCGTTTTCGAGGGGCGTGCCGATGGCTAGATTCCGGCGGGCCTACGGCGCCGCGCCCTGGCATTTGCTGCTCCTGCTCGGCTGCTTCGCGGTGACCGGCTGGATCGTGCTGCGGCTGGCCGGGGAGGAGTCGGCGGTGCCGATGCTGCTCTGGTTCCTCGGCGCGGTGATCGCCCACGACCTGCTGCTGTTCCCGGTGTACGCGCTGGCCGACCGGGCGCTGCGAGCCGGAGCGGGCCGTCGGGACGGCCCGTCGGCGCTGAACCACGTCCGGGTGCCCGCGCTCGCCGCCGGCCTGCTCCTGCTCGTCTACCTGCCCGGCGTCCTCGGCCTCGGCGACGGCACGTACACCGCGGCGACCGGCCTGACCCCCCGGCCGCTGCTGACCCGCTGGCTGGCGATCAGCGGGGCGCTCTTCGCCGCCAGCGCGGCGCTGTACGCGCTGCGCCGGTGGCGACACCGCTGAGCCGGGGGGAGCCGTCGGACGGCTGGCCGCCCGGTGTCAGCGCTTGGGCGACAACGGGTTGTCCATGCGGCTGCCGGCGGGGGTCATGACCTCCGGGGACGGGGTGGTGGATTCGCCGCCGGAGCCCACCCAGTTCTCGGCACCGGCGCCCTTGCGCCGCCGCAGCGCCGCGGCACCGGCCGCTCCCGCGGTGAGGACGACCGCCGCCAGCGGCCACCAGTTCCGGCGGTGCATCCGCGCCGCCCGCCTCTTCTGCAACATCGTCATTCTCATGCGTCCATTGTCCAAATCCGTCGGGGCGCCGGCGGTGAAATCGGCACCTACACCCGTTCGGTTGGCGGGTGCCAGGTCGCGAGGACGGCCGGCGGCCGGTTGGACGTATACACCGGGCGGCGAGGGGTAACCGGCGTTCCCGTTCCTGCCCGAAGGGCGGGCCCCGACGAAGGGAGATCGCATGACGACGGGTCGGGAATCACCTCCTGTATCCGGTGACGGATCGCGCGGCGGCAAGGTCGGACAGATCCGGCAGGAGGCCGGCCGCTTCGGCCAGGAGACGGCGCAGGCCGGCGGACACACCGCCCGGCAGGCGATGGAACAGGGCCGGCAGGTCGCCTCGGAGGGCCGCCAGCAGGCCCGCAACCTGCTCAGCGAGGCCTCCGCGCAAGCTCGGACGCAGGCCGAGGAGCAGCAGCGGCGGGCCGCCGACAGCCTGCGCACGCTGGGTACGCAACTGCGGTCCATGGCCGACGGCGCCGACCAGGGCGGCATGGCCGCCGACGTCGTCCGCCGGGGCGCGGACGCCGCACAGCAGGCCGCGGGCTGGCTGGACGAGCGCGAACCCGGCGCCCTGGTGCGCGAGGTACGCGATTACGCCAGCCGGCACCCCGGGGCCTTCCTCGCCGGGGCCGCGATCGCCGGGCTGCTAGCCGGACGGTTGGGCCGCGCCCTCACCGGCGGTCAGGACGGCCAGGGCGGTGGCGGTGAAGGCGGCAGGTTCGCCGGCGAGGGCCCGCCGGCGGCGGCCCGGACGCCGTTGAACGTGCCGGCGAGTCCGGGGATGACCGCGCCGGTCCGCCACGGTCCGATGGGCCATGAGGTGGGCCCATGAGCGCATCGCCCATGGGCCCGGGCGGGGGTTCGGACAAGACCCAGGCCTCCATCGGTGAGCTGCTCGCCGACGCCACCCGCAACTTCTCCTACCTCCTGCGCAAGGAGGTGGAGCTCGCCAAGGCCGAGGTGCGGGAGGAGGCACGCAGCCTCGGCATGGTGGCAGCCATGTTCGCCGCCGCGGCGATCGCGGCGCTGCTGACCCTGGTGTTCCTGTCCCACGCCCTGTGGTGGGCGCTGTCCAACGTCATGGACCAGGGCTGGGCCGCGTTGATCGTCGCCATCATCTGGGCGGTGATCGGCGCCGTGCTCGCCTCCCGGGCGCGCAAGCAGCTACGCACGGTGAAAGCCGTACCGCGTACCAAGCAGACCGCGCAGGAGATTCCGGACGCGGTCAGAGGCCGCTGAAACCGAAGGGAGACGTCATGTCCACCGATCCGGACCGGATCCGGTACGACATCGAGGCAGCCAGAGCGGAGTTGAGCAGTGACGTCGACGCGTTGACCGACCGGGTCAACCCGCGTCGGATCGCGGCCGCGCCGGTGAACCGGGCCCGTGGCCGGCTCAGCCGCATGGTCGACACGATCATGGGCAACGCCAGGCACGCGCGGGACATGGCCAGCCACCAGGCGTCCGGCGTGACGCAGCGGGCCTCGGCCACCACGCACCGGCTGTCCGACACCACGCAACACCTGACCGGTACGGCGCAGCACGGCGCCGCCACCGCCGGCGAGCGGGCGCGGGGCCTCACCCACGCCTCGCGGGAACGTGCCGAGGGCAATCCGCTCGCCGCGGGCCTCATCGCCTTCGGCGTGGGCGCGCTGGCCTCGTCGCTCCTGCGGCCCAGCCGCAAGGAGCGGGAGCTGGCCGAGCGCGTCAAGCACCAGGCCATGGAACACTCGGACCAGTTCAAGCAGCAGGCCAGCGGCGTGATGCACGGCGTGCAGGACAACCTGCGCGAACCCGTCCAGCAGGCGACCGAGCAGGTCAGGTCCACCGCGGCCCAGGGCGTGGCCTCGGTCCGCGACACGGGCGTCGGGGAGGCGCAGCACATCCGCGAGGACGCGCGGGAGGCACCACGCAGGTGGTGAGAGCCGGTCGGCAGGGGTCCACCCGGTGCTGGCGGTCAGTCCGCGGGTGGTCCCGGCCGGCGCGCTCGGTCAGGAGGCCTGCGGGGTGAGCAGGTAGTCGTCGGCGTCGGCGTTCCACTCCAGGTGGACCACGCCGCTGGTGGCGGCCGCCTTGCAGAACTGGAGGAAGCTGCGGTAGCCGAGCTTCTTCTCGCTGAAGTCGGGCCGCGCCCGCCGGAGCTGGTTCTTCAGGCCGGACAGCGCCGCCGCGCCGTCGGCGCCGGCCAGGTCCTGGACCACGGCGCGCAGCAGCCCGAACGCCTCCTCCCGGTCGCCGTGTTCGGGCAGGGAGACCTCCGGGTCGCCCTTGGCCGGACCCTCCGCCAGCTCGACGACGTTCTGCTTGGCGAGGTGGCGCAAGAGTTCGCCGAAGGTGCGGAACCCGTAGTCGGACTCGGTGAAGGTCGGGTCCTTGCGCAACAGGGTGCGCTTCAACGTCGACGCGGTCACCTCGCCCCCCGAGCTGCCCTGGAGACCGGCCACCGTCTGGGCCACCAGGCCCGCGAGGGTGTCCACGTCGCGGACCGGTTCCTCGACCGCCGCCTGGGGCTCGGGTTCCTGCTCGACCTGTTCCTGCTCCACCTGCTGCGGTTCCGGGCTGGGCACCCGCGCCGGACGGGCCCGCCGGGCCCGGGTCGGCGGGATGTCGACACCTTCCAGCCGGTCGTAGTAGAGGAACTCGTCGCAGGCCGGCGGCAGCAGCGCGGAGGTCGACTTCTCCACCCCGACGCCGATCACCCGCTTGTTGAGCTCGCGGAGCTTGTGGACCAGCGGAGTGAAGTCGCTGTCCCCGGTGCAGATCACGAACGTCGAGATGTACTCGCGCTCGAAGGCCAGCTCCACCGCGTCGACCGCCATCTTGATGTCGGCGGCGTTCTTGCGGGAGGCGCCCATGCGCTGGGGTATCTCGATCAGCTCGACGTGCGACCGGGTGAGCATCCGACGGTCCTCGTCGAAGTACGACCAGTCCGCGTACGCCCGCCGCACGACCACCCGGCCCCGCTCGGCGAGGGCGTCGGCGATGGGGCGGAAGTCGAAGGCCATGCCGCCGCGGTGGTCGCGCGCCCCCAGCGCGAGGTTCTCGTAGTCGAGGAACAGGGCGATCCGGTCTTCGTGATCCACGCAGGTCAGCCTACGCCCGGGGTCGGCCGGACACCGCCGAGGTCGCCCGGCGCGCCCGCGCCGCACCCCCGGCCGGTGATTCCACCGCCCCCCGCCAGTCCGGGCCGCCCCGCAGCACCCAGCGCGGGCGGGCCGCAACGAGCCAGGACCGTCACCGGCCATCAGCCGCTCGTCCTGCGAATGGGACTCATCGGCGGTGGGATTGACGGCCCGAATGTCCGAGAATCGTTCACAGCAGTACGGAGATCGGAGACCGATGCCCGATCCGCATGAGCCGGTGAGTCCGTCGTGGCGGTGCCGCGACTGCGGGCACGAGTGGCCCTGCCCCAGCCGCCGGCAGATCCTGCTCGACGAGTACCGGCAGCAGTCGACCAACCTGCGGGTGTACCTCGCCACCTGCCTGACCTCGGCCACCCAGGACCTCGCGGCCGACCCGGCCGGCCTGCGCGACCGTTTCCTCGGCTGGGTGCCGCACCGGGTGCCGTTCTGAGCGGACCCGCCCCGCGCGGTGGCCCGGCGACGGCGCCGCGCGGGGTGAGCGGCGCCGCCGGGCCGGGACGCGGAGCCGGCCGGCCCGGGGCGACCGGACGCCGCCGGACGGCGGTGAGCCCGCCGACGGCGTCCGGTCCCCCGACGGTCAGTTCCGGTTGATGGTGAAGGTGGACGTGGTGTTGCGGATGTCCTGGTCGTTGTTGCTCAGCCGCAGGTTGGTGAAGGTGGCGGAGCCGACCGCCGGGCCCTGTCCGGCCTCCGGCATCTCGTTGACCCAGATCCCGAAGCCGGACTTGGCGTCGAAGGCGTCCCCGCTGCGCCGGGCGCCGCTGATCGAGACGTTGGTGAAGACGGTGTCGGTGACCGGGTACTGCGGCTGCCCGCCGACGTAGTTGGTCTGGAACATGATGCCGCTGTAGGTCGGGTCGACGATGTCGACGTCGCTGACCCGGATGCCCTGGAACACCTTCGAGGCGGAGAAGACCCAGATCGCCGGGAAGGTCTGCGCGCCCCAGAAGTGCCCGCCGGCCCGGACGATGGAGATGTTCTCGAACCGGGTGGGCGGGTCGGCGCCGAAGCCGTTCATCGGGTAGCCGAAGTCCAGCGAGCTGATCGTGATGCCGGAGTAGACCAGCGTGTCGGCGATGTAGATGTTGCGGAACGTGTTGCCGTACCCGCCGTACACGGCCACCCCGGCGGCGCGCCAGGTCAGCAGCGACGTCAGGTTCTCGTAGACGTTGTCCTTCATGTCGGCGCCGCCGGCGTCGATCGCCGAGAAGAGCGCGAAGCTGTCGTCGCCGGTCGCCCGCGCCTCGTTGTTGCTGACCAGGTTGTTGGTGCTGCCGTTGGTCATGTTCACGCCGTCGGCGAAGGTGTTGCGGATCCGGGAGTTGCGGATCGTCGTGCGGTCGGTGTTCGCGCCCCAGTAGAGGCAGACCTGGTGCTCGGCCCAGATGTTGTCGATCACCATGTCGGCCACGTTGGCGAAGTCGAACACCTTGCCCGGCCCGTCGATGCGGGAGGTGTAGTTGCCGAAGTAGGCGAAGCCGGAGAACGTCGAGCCGTTGGCGGTGGCGTCCGCCCGGAAGCCCACGTCGGTGTTCTCCTGGCTGCGCGGCGCGACGAACCGGGTGTACCAGGGGCCCGCGCCGAGCACCTTGACGGCCTTGCCGTACACCTGGAACTTCTGGGCGGTCGCGTACGTCCCCGGCGGCAGGTAGACCCCGAGCGCCGTCGCGCTCTGCCGGGCGGCGTCCAGCGCGTTCTGCACGTCCTGATGACCGAAGCCGGCCGGTACCAGGTACCGCGCCGGGTCCGGGTTGGCGATCGGCGCGACCTGCTCGGTGTTGATGAAGTCGATCGCGTACGTGGTGGTGTTGGCCGGGTCCTTCTGGAGCCGGATCCGGCTGCCGGCCGGCACGGTCGCGTTGAGCATGACGTTGGCCTCGTCGTAGATGTGCCGCGGTCCGCCCGCCCCCGGGGAGTTGCCCGGGCTGGCCTCGTTGCCGTACAACCACGCGTGCCGGGAGGTGAGGTCGATGGCCTTGTGGAAGGCGCCGTTGACGTAGACGTTCAACGTCGCATCGATCCCGCCGCCGCCCGGGGCGTCCGGGATGGAGAAGCGGGTGACCAGCGTGTTGGTGCTGGCCCGGGTGGTGAACTCGACGTAGCTGCCGGTCGAGTTGAGGGTGACCGCCCGCCGGCCGGACGCCTCGCCGGCCAGGTCGCCGACGGTCCGGTTCGGTCCGACGACAGCCGCGCCGCCACCGACCACGCCGTCCTCGGCCTCGTACATGTCGTACGGCATGTTCGCGCCCCGCCCGACGAAGAGCGGCCGCTCGCTGGTGTTGTTCTGCTGCTTCGCCGGCAGCTCGTTGGCGTCGGCCGCGACCACCACCCGGACGGTGTACCGGCCGTTCGCCGCGGTCCAGCTGCCCAGTCCGACCGGGCCGGTGGTGGCGCCCGCGTTGATCACCCCGGAGTAAGCGCCGGTCAGCGTGCGGACCACCGCGCCCGACTGGTCGAGCAGGGTCAGCGTGATCGCGTGCGTGCCGGCGGCCGAGACGACGCTGCCCGCGTTGCGCAGCGTCACGGAGAAGGCCACCGCGCTGCCCGCCGACGGGTTGCCCGGGGTCCAGGCGACCGACGCGGCGACCAGGTCGGAGCTGGCCACCGGGTTCACCACCAGCTCCGACGGGCTGGTGTAGCTGTTGTTCGTCTCGTCGGACTCGATGACGGCGTTCGCCTCGTCGACCTTGGCGCTCAGCGGGTAGCTGCCGGCCGCGCGGGCCCCGATGTTCGCCGTGACGGTGGTCGAGGCGCCGGCGGCCAGGGCGCCGACCGGCGCGCTGCCCACCCGTACCCCACCGAGGTAGAGGTTGACGGCGGTGGCGGTGGAGGCGACCGTGCCCGCGTTGCGGACGGTGGCCGACAGGGTGACCGCGTCGGCCTCGGTCGGGTTGGCCGGGCTGGCCGACAGGGCGGTGACGGTCAGGTCCGGGTTGGGGGCGGGCACGCCGATCACCTGGAACTCGGCCACCTGCCCGCCCGGGGCGCCGGAGTTGGCGGTGAAGGTCAGCCGCAGGTCGGCGGCGGTGGCGGAGACCGGGATGGTCACCGTGTTGCCGGACGCCGGGTTGAAGGTGTACCCGGCGGCACCGACCAGGCTCGTGAACGACGTGCCGCTCTGCTCCCGGCCGAGCACCTGCACGGTCTGCGTCCGGGTGCCCCACACCGGGTCCGGGTTCAGCTTCAGCACCACCGCGCTCACGCTGGCGTTCGCCCCGAGCTGGACGGTCAGCGTGCCCGGGTAGCCGGCGCTCTCCCAGTAGGTGGCGGTGTTGTTGTCGTTGGCGTTGGTCGCGACGAAGGTGTGCACGTGCGACGAGGCGGTGATCGGGCGGCCGACCGCGAGGTTGCTGCCGCCGGTGCCGCTGCCGGTGCGGGTGACCGTGTTGCTGTTCGCCGACTGGTTGCCGGCGGCGTCCCTGGCCCGCACGTGATAGCTCACCGTGGCGCTGGTGGGCTGGTTGTCGGTGAAGGTCAGCACGGTGCCGGTGACGCTGCCGCGCAGTGCGCCGTTGGCGTACACGTCGTAGCCGGTGACGCCGACGTTGTCGCCGGCGGCGGACCAGGTCAGCCTGATCTGCCCGCTGGTGGGTTCGGTGTAGGCCAGGTTGGTCGGGGCGGTCGGCGCCTGGGTGTCCCCGGTCGCCGTGCCGTAGACCTCGAACTCGGAGAGCTGCCCGGCGGGCCAGCCGGTGTTGCCGGTGAAGGTGAGCCGGACGTAGCGGCTGCCGGTGGCGGTCAGCGGAACGGTCACCGTGTTGCCGGTGGCCGGGTCGAAGGTGTAGCCGGCGGACGGCTTCAGGGTGGTGAAAGTCGAGCCGTTGGTGCTGCCCTGCACGGACAGCGTCTGGGTCCGGGTCTGCCAGGCGGCGGCCGGGGGCAGCTTCAGCACCAGCCGGTCCACGGTGACGGTGGCGCCGAGGTCGGCCTGGATCCACTGCGGGAAGGCGTTGTTGGCGCTCTCCCAGTAGGTGTCCGGGTTGCCGTCGTTGGCGTTGGCCGGGCCGTACACCTGGTTGACGCTGCTGGCGGTCATGGTGGCGGCGATCCCGGCGAGTGCCGCGGCGGTGGCGGGGGCCGGCGCGGCGGCCCGGGGGGCGCCGTCGCGGGGGCCGGCCGGGGCCGCGGCGGCGGGCACGGCGGGCCCGCCGGTGACCAGCAGTGCGGTGGCCAGCAGGCCGGCGGTCAGCCACCGGCCGGGGGTACGTCGTCTCGTGCTGTTTCCGGGCATGGCGGAGCTGCACCTTCTCTCGGGGGTGGTGGTGCCCGCCGGCGGGCGGGGGGTGCCCCGGCGGGGTGGAGCTGCCGGGCCGGCCGGGTCGCGGGGACGGCCGACCGGCCCGGAGACGGGTGCCGTCAGACGGCGTGGACCTCGAACTCGGAGACCTGGCCGGCGGGCCAGGCGGTGTTGCCGGTGAAGGTCAACCTCAGGTGCCGCTGGGTGGTGGCGGGGAAGGTGACGGTGACCGTGTTGCCGGTGGCCGGGTTGAAGCTGTATCCGGCCGAGGGCTTCAGCGTGGTGAACGTCCCGCCGTCCGCCGAGCCGAGGACCGCGAGGGTCTGGGTACGGGTCTGCCAGGCCGTCACCGGCGGCAGCCTCAGCACCACCCGGGACACCGAACGGGCGGCCCCCAGGTCGACGGTCAGCGACTGCGGGAAGGCGTTGTTGGCGCTCTCCCAGTAGGTGGCCGGGTTGCCGTCGACCGCGTTGCCGGCGCCGTACACGTCGGCGTGGCTGGTCTCGGTGACCGGCCGGCCCAGCGCCAGGTTCCCCGACGGCGGCGGGGTGGTGGTGGGCGGCGGCGTGGTGGTCGGCGGCGGGGTCGTGCCGCCGCCGTACACCTCGAACTCGGCGACCTGGCCCGCCGGCCACCCGGTGTTGCCGGTGAAGCTCAGCCGCAGGAACCGCCGGCTGCCGGCCGGCAGGGTGACCGACACGGTGTTGCCGGTGGCGGGGTTGAACGTGTACCCGGCCGACCCGACGACCGTCGAGTACGCCGCGCCGTCCGTCGAGCCGGCCACCGAGAGGGTCTGGGTGCGGGACTCCCAGCCCGCGGGCAGTTTCAACACGATCCGGTCGGTGTCGACCGCCGCGCCGAGGTCGACGGTGAGCGTCTGCGGGAACGCGCCGTTGGCGCTCTCCCAGTAGCTGCCGGCGTTGCCGTCCACGGCGTTGCCCGCCACGTAGTTCTGCGACACGCTCGACGCGGTCACCGGCCGGCCCTGCGCCAGATTCCCGCCCGTCGGCGGCGGGGTGGTCGGGGGCGGGGTGGTCGGCGGTGGGGTGGTCGGGGTGCCGGTGGGCGGGCTGGTCGGGCCGTTGCCCCACTGCGGGGTCGGCCACGGTCCGCAGTACGGGGTGGCGGGGTACCAGCCGGAGTTGCCGGCGCCCTGGCTGATCTGGAAGCCGCTGCCGACGCAGTTGTGCATGGGGTTGCTCTGCGCGATGCCGGTGGCGCGCACGCCGGTGAACGACACCTGGCTCGGCGCCTGCACCTGCAGCGCGTACGTGCCGGCGCCGTCGATCCGGACGTTGGCGAAGCTGATCCCGCTGGTCTGGCCCTCGATCCAGTGCAGAGCGGCGTAGGAGCTGTCCAGGATGTCGGTGTCGGTGACCCGGATGCTGGCGCCCTGGATCGGCTCGTTCAGCGCGGAGAACCAGATCGCGCCGACGCCGAAGTTCCAGTTGTAGTCGGAGTTGCCGTTGCGGATCAACGTGTTCCGGGCGACGGTGATCGTCCCGGCGACCGCGGTCGGGCCCTGCACCCCGGGATAGCGGTTGGCGACGTGGATGCCGCCGCCGTTGGTCACCGAGTCGGCGGTGACGTTGTCGGCGATGGTGATGTCCCGGCCGCCGTATGTGACCAGGTGGTTGGCCAGCACGGTCACGCCGATGGTGTTGTGGGTGAAGGAGTTGCCGACGTTCGGCACGTTCTGCGCCCACATCGCCAGGGCGTCGTCGCCGGTGTTGCGGACGAACGTGTTGGTCACCGTCGAGTTGGTGACGCCCCAGTGGAAGTTCACCCCGTCGGCGGTCTGGTCGAGAATCCGGCTGTTGCGGATGGTGAAGTTGTCCATCGGGCCGTCCATCCAGGCGCCGACCTTGGTGTGCTGCATCCAGACGTTGTCGACCACCGAGTTGCTCATCGCGCCGCCGATGGCGTTGACCTGGTCCTCGTCGACGCGTTCCCGGATGTCGCCGATGATGGCGAAGTCGCGCAGGGTGACGTTGCGGCTGGGGCCACCGGCCTCGTGCGGCCGGATCCCCCCGCTGTACCCGCCGCCGGGCACGTACTTGCCGTAGATGCCGGCGGCGCGTGTGCGGTCGGTGGGGTGCCGGCCGCCGAGCACCGAGTACCAGGGCCCGGCGCCGCGCAGGGTCACCCCGTCGACGACGACGTGGTCCCAGAGGGTGAAGGTGCCGGCGGGGATCCACACCGCCCGGCCCTGGGCCTTCCCGGCGTCCACGGCGGCCTGGAACTTCGCCGTCGAGTCGGTGGCGCCGCTCGGGTCGGCGCCGAAGTCGGTGACCACGTCCAGCACGCCGGCGGGCTTGGTGATCTGCGCGCCGACCAGCTCGAAGTCGGCCAGGTCGACGGTGAAGCTCGGCGACTGGGCGGTCGAGGAGACCTGCAACCGGATCCTGGTGCCGGTCGGGTAGGTGGTCCCGAACATGGTCCGCGTCTCGTCGTAGAAGTGGTGCGGGTTGGTGTCGCCGGGGTTGTTGTTGAACGGGTATCCGCCGTAGAACCAGCCGTACCGGGAGGTGACCGGCACCGCCTTCACCAGGCTGCCGTTCGCCCGCAGGTCGAGGCTGGCGTCCCGGCCGGTGCCGGCGGCGTTGTCCGGGAGGCTGTAGCGGAAGGTCACCGCGTTGGCCGGGGCGGTCAGGGTGAACTCGACGTACTCGCCGACGGTGTCGAGGGTGACCGCCTCCCGGCCGGACGCCTCGGACGGCAACTGACCGTAGTAGCGGGTGGGGCCGATCTTCGTACCGTTGTGGGTGGCCCGCTCGGCCTCGTGCTCGACGAACGGCACGGTGGCGCCGCGGCCGGCGATGTCGAACGGGGACAGCCCGGCGGCGTGTGCCGGGGTGGCGGTGGAGACCGCGACGGCGCTGACGCACGCCGCCACGAGCGTGGTGCCGACGATCGCGGCCAGCAGGGAGCGGGCGGATCGTCCCGGGGGTGGAGCGGGGGTGCCGATGGTGTGGTGGGCCATGAGCGGAGCTCTCCGTTTCGTCGGGCGGGCCGGGTCCCCCGTGATGCGGGCGTTGCGCTCTGCGGTACCTCCGTTCCGTTGCGCCGGCGAGGGGGCCGGCGACGTGGCGGCGGGTCGGGACGGACCGGCCGGTGGGGGTGGCGCCGGCCGGTCGGGACGGACCGGCCGGCGCCGGGGACACCTCAGGAGGCCGGCGCGGCGCCGGGGTGGGCCGGCCGTTCCCGGGTACGCAGCCAGACGGCGGTGTCCGGCGGCAGCAGGTCGTCGTCCAGGGGCGCGCTGGCGAGCAGTCGCGCCTCGTGCGGGGGCAGCGGCACCGGGGTCGTGCCGAGGTTCACCAGGCAGGCGAAGGCGGGACCGCGGGCGAAGGCGAGCACCCCGTCGGGGGCCGGCAGCCAGCGCAGCGTCCCGTCACCGAGGTCCGCCTCGGTACGCCGCACGCCGATCGCAGCCCGGTACAGCTCCAGCATCGAGTGCGGGTCGTCGGTCTGCGCCCGGACGGTCCGGTCCTTCCACTCCGCCGGTTGGGGCAGCCAGGGCGTCCGGGTCGTGCCGTCCGGGCTGAACCCGAACGGCGGTGCGTCGCCGGCCCAGGGCAGCGGGACCCGGCAGCCGTCCCGGCCGTGACCCGAGCGCTCCCACATCGGGTCCTGGCGCAGCGCGGGCGGGATGTCCTCGACCTCCCACAGGCCCAGCTCCTCACCCTGGTAGACGTAGACCGCGCCGGGCAGGGCGAGGGTGAGCAGCGCCGCCGCCCGGGCCCGGAGGGTGCCCAGCTCCAGGTCGGTGGGGACGCCTTCGCGCTTGCTGGCGAAGCTGAACGTGGTGTCCGCCCGGCCGTAGCGGGTGACGTGGCGGGTCACGTCGTGGTTGGACAGCACCCAGGTGGCGGGCGCGCCGACGGGGGCGTGCGCGGCGAGCGTCTCGTCGACGCAGTGGCGCAGCGCCGTCGCGTCCCAGGCGCAGCCGAGGAAGTCGAAGTTGAACGCCGAGTGCAGCTCGTCCGGACGCAGGTAGTGGGCGAACCGTTCCTGGTCCGGCAGCCACACCTCGCCGATCAGCGCCCGCTCCCCGGGGTAGGAGTCGGCGATCCGTCGCCAGGCGCGGTAGATCTCGTGCACCCCGTCGAGGTCGTGGAACGGGTGCGGCCGGTCCGCCAGGGCCTCGGGCAGCGTCCCGTCCTTGACCAGCAGGCCCGCCGAGTCGATCCGGATGCCGTCCACCCCCCGGTCGAACCAGAACCGCAGGATGTCCTCGAACTCCGCCCGCACCCGGGGGTGGTCCCAGTTGAAGTCCGGCTGCTCGGCGGTGAACAGGTGCAGGTACCAGTCGCCGGGGGTGCCGTCCGGGTTGACGGTCCGGGTCCAGGTCTCGCCGCCGAACTCGCCGACCCAGTCGGTGGGCCGCTGGTCGCCGTTCGGGCCCCGGCCGGGGCGGAACCAGAACAGCTCCCGCTCGGGCGCGTCCGGCCCGCCGGCGAGCGCCGCCTGGAACCAGGGGTGCGCATCGGAGCAGTGGTTCGGCACCACGTCGACGATGATCCGGATGCCGAGCGCGTGTGCCTCCGCGATCAGCGCCTCCGCCTCGGCCAGGGTGCCGAAGACCGGATCGATGTCGCGGTGGTCGGCCACGTCGTAGCCGGCGTCGGCCATCGGGGAGGGGTACCAGGGGCTGAACCAGATCGCGTCGACGCCGAGCGCGGACAGGTGGCTCAGCCGGGACCGGATGCCGGCGAGGTCGCCGATGCCGTCGCCGTTGCCGTCGGCGAAGCTACGCGGGTACACCTGGTAGATCACGGCTCCACGCCACCACGGACCCTTGTCTGCTGTGGACACGAGCACCTGCTTTCTGCGTCGGTACGTCGGCGGGTTCGCCGGAGAAGAATGTGAATCGGGCGTCCGCGACCGCGGAGTCAGCCCTTGAGGCTGCCGGTGGTCAGTCCGGACATGATGTTTCGCTGGAAGATCAGGAAGACGACGACGGTCGGGATCGCGGCGATGACCGACGCGGCGATCACCACGTTCATCGGCGTACCACCCGAGAAGGCGTAGATGCCGACGCTGACCGTCCGGGTCTCGGGCGACGGCATCACCAGCTTCGGCCAGAGAAAGTCCTTCCAGACCGCCGTCACGGCGAAGATCGAGACCACGCCGAGGATGGGACGCGACATCGGCAGGATGATCGACCAGAGCGTGCGCAGCGGGGTCGCGCCGTCCACGAGGGCCGCCGCCATCAGCTCCTCGGGGATCGAGTCGAAGAACCGCTTCAGCAGGAAGATGTTGAACGCGTTCGCGACCGCGGGCAGCCAGATCGCGAACGGCGAGTCGAGCAGGTTGAGGTGCAGGATCGGCAGGTCGATCACGGTCACGTACTGCGGGACGATGAGGACCATCGCCGGGATCATCAGCGTCGCCAGCATCAGGCCGAGGATCAGGTTGCCGAACACGGGTCGGAGCTTCGACAGCGCGTACGCCGCGGCGGTGTCGAGGACGAGTTGGAACAGCAGCGCGCCGGCCGCGTAGTAGAACGTGTTGAACAGCAGTTTGGCGAGGTCCAGGTTGGTCCACGCGTCGACGTAGTTCTGCGCCTGCGGATCCTTCGGAAACAGCGACGGCGGGGTCTGCGCGATCTCCTGGCCGGATTTCAGCGCGCCGGTGACCATCCAGTAGAGCGGCCCGAGGAAGATCAGCGTGAAGCCCACCACGACGACGGCGAGCAGCGTCCAGTAGACGACCTTGCCGCGCCCCCGCCGGAGCTGGGCAGGAGAGATGAGGGTCCGGGTCCCGGAGTCCTGTGCCATTGCTCGCCCCGTCCTAGTCCTGTTTCGCGCTCAGCCGCAGGTAGGCGGCGGAGAAGCCGGCCAGCACCACGAGCATGATCACGCCGAGCGCCGCGGCGCCGTTGAGGTCGTTCTGGAAGAACCCGTGCTGGTAGATGAGGTACGCCACCGAGGTCGCGGAGTCCTCCGCGCCCGCACCGTTGGCGAGGATCAGTGGTTCGATGAAGAGCTGCATCGTGGCGACGATCTGGAGCATCGCCAGGAGCGCGAGGATCAGCCGGGTCTGCGGGATCGTCACGTGGACGATCCGCCGCCAGATCCCGGCGCCGTCGAGCTCGGCCGCTTCGTAGAGTTCGCCGGGGATGTTCTGCAGCGCCGCCAGGTAGATCAGCACCGCGCCGCCCATGTTCATCCAGGTCGACGCGAGCACCATCGCCGGCATCGTCATCCCGGGTGACTGCATCCACTGCGACGTCGGCAGGTGCAGCGCCGTGAGGATCGCGTTGAAGAGTCCCGCCTCGCTGGGGTCGTACGCGTAGAACTTGAAGAGGAACAGCGCCGAGGCCGGCGGCAGCATCACCGGCAGGTAGACCAGGATCCGCAGGTACCCCTTGGCGTGGCGGAACTCGTTGAGCAGGATCGCCACGAAGAACGGCACCGCGTACCCGAGGACGAGCGCGAGAACCGTGAAGTAGAGGGTGTTCTTCCAGGCCGTCCAGAAGCTGGGGTCGTCGATGATGCGCAGGTAGTTGTCCCAGCCCACCCAGGTGGTCTCGCCCCGCCGGGTGCGCTGGAAGCTCATCACGATGCCGCGGATCATCGGGTACCAGGAGAAGACGGCGAAGCAGAGCACCGCGCCGATCAGGAAGGTGTGTCCGGTGAGGTTGTCCCGTACCTTGCGGCCCAGGCTCGTACGCTGCGGTCCGGTCGGGTACGGCGACGCGGGGCGACCCGCTCCCCTCGTTTTCCCCGGGACGGTGGTGATCACCAAGGCAACTCCTGCGTGAGTCAGCGGCCGACGGTGCGGCGCGGAGGGTGTGGGGGCCGGCGCGCCGGCCCCCACACGATCGGATCAGCTCTCGACGAGCAGCTTGTTGACCTTGTCCTCGGCCGTCTTGAGCAGCGCGTCGATGTTCGCGTTCGGGTTCGTCAGCACCCCGGACATCACGGCGTCGAGCACCGCGTAGATCGCCTGCGCGTTGCGGGGCTCACCCTTGATCGGCACCGGGTTCGCCTCGAAGATCGCGAAGTTCGCGGTGTCGACGTTCGCGTTCGCCTTCCGCAGCTCCAGCTCCTGCTTCTGCGCCTCGCTGCCGTTCGCGAACAGCAGCGGCTGGGGCAGGCCCACCGGGTAGTTCTGCGGCTTCGCCCGGACGTAGTCGAGCTGGCCCTTGCCCGGCGTCAGCTTCTGATACGCGATCCACTTCAGACCGGCCTTGACCTGCTCCGGGGAGAGGCCCTTCTTGAAGAAGTAGCCCTCGCCACCGCCCAGCGTCGCCTTCGCCTGCCCGTCCTGGCCGGGCAGCGGGCCCATCGCCCAGTCCTGGAACTTGCCCTGGAACTGGCTGACGATCGCCTGGGTGGCGTCCGGCGCGCCGATGAACATCCCCACCTTGCCGGCGCCGGCGTTGGTCAGCAGGTCGCCCCACTGGAGCAGCTGGCGGGCACCCATGCTGTTGTCGCCGTACCGCATGTCCTTGAGGTTCTGCAGAACCTGCTTGCCCATCGCGTTGTTGAAGTCGGCCTTCTTGCCGTCCGGGGTCAGCACCTGGCCGCCCTGTGAGTAGAGCAGGGAGGTGAAGTGCCAGCCTCCGGTGTTGCCGGCGCTGTACTCCGCGTACCCGGCGATGCCGTTGCCCAGCGCGGAGATCTTCTTGGCGGCGTCGCGGACCTCGCCCCAGGTCTTGGGCGGGTTGTTGACGTCGAGCCCCGCCTGCTGGAACAGGACCTTGTTGTAGACCAGGCCCATCGAGTAGTTCTTCACCGGGACGGCGTAGAGCTTGCCGCCGTCGGTGAAGACCTCCTTGAGCTCCGGGTCGACGCTGTCCCAGGTCGGGACGGTGTCCTTGGTGGCGTACTGGGTGATGTCCATCGCCTGACCGGAGTCGAGCACCTGCTGGAGATCGGTCATGTACCCGTAGAACACGTCGGTCACGGTGCCGCCGGCGAGTCGGGCGGTGAAGTCCGGCGGGTTGTTGCACTGCTCGCCGACGCTGACGCTCTTGATGACGATGTTCGGGTTCTGCCGCTGGAACTCGACGACATCGTCGTTCCAGTTCTTCAGCAGCTCTTTCTGGGAGCCGACCGGCTGGCAGTCGACGGTGATGGTGACCTTGCCACCGGCATCGCTCGTCGTGTCGTCGCTCTTCGTGGAGCACGCCGTGAGGCTGAGCCCCAGGCCGGCCACGAGCGCCAACGCCGCAGCCTTCCGGTACTGCGGTACGGACATCTGTCCATCCCTTCGAAAACGGGTGTCTTCAGGACGTCGCCGACCTGCGGTGGACGCACCGCGGCGCTGCCCTGCCAGTGATCTGCATCGATCGAGTGACCTGACCGCCAGTAGCTACGTCGGGGCCAGCTGTGAGTGGAGTCACTGTAGCGAGGCCGACTCATTTCAGCAAGGTTTCGATCGTGGCCTGAAAGGACGCGACGCAGACGTGGCAGATACTGACAGGACCGTGGGTGGCGCCCGGGTTGTGGGATGTTGGCAGCTTTTGACGCGCGTACTCGGTCAGTCGCCTGCGCCGGAACCTTCCGGTGTCCGGGCGGCGTCCAACCTGGTCAGCGCGGGACCGAGCATTGACGAGGTGGCCGCCGACCGCGAGCAGCGGTCGACGGCCGGGAGCACCGTTCGGCGGTCAGGGAGGCGGTTCGTGGCCGGGCCGTCGGTCAGTGGCCGCCGGGACGGTCAGCGGCGGGAACGGCGGCCGGCGGCCGACCGATGACCGAGGCGGCGGACCCGGGTCAGCGGCCGGGGGCGGGCGCGGTGGAGCCGCGTACCACCAGTTCGGGCTCGAACAGCAACTCGTCGTGCAGCACGCCGGCCCCCTCGATCTGGGTGACCAGCAGGTCCACCGCGGCCTGGCCCATCGTCTCGATCGGCTGCCGCACGGTGGTCAGGGGCGGGTCGGTGCAGGTCATGAACGCGGAGTCGTCGAAGCCCACCACCGACACGTCGGTCGGCACCGCCCGACCCAGCCGCCGGGCGGCCCGGATGGTGCCCAGGGCCAGCACGTCGCTGGCGCAGATGATGCCGGTCACGCCCCGCTCGACCAGCTTGGTCGCGGCGACCCGCGCGCCCTCCATCGAGAAGCTGGAGCGCTCGACACACTCCCGGTCGTCGCCCCAGTTCGCGGCCTGGACCATCGCGTCCAGCTTGCGCCGGGACGGCACGTGCCCCTCCGGGCCGAGCACCAGGCCGATCCGCTCGTGCCCGAGCGAGCGCAGGTGCCCGTACGCCTGCTCGACCGCGACCGCGTCGTCGGTGGAGACCCGGGGGAAGTCCAGCGCGTCGACACCGGCGTTGACCAGCACCACCGGCAGCCCACGGTCGGTCAGCCGGCGGTAGTGCTCGTGCGAGGCGTCGGCCAGCGCGTACGAGCCACCGGCGAAGATGACGCCGGAGACCTGGTGGTCGAGCAGCATCTCGACGTAGTCCGCCTCGGAGACGCCGCCGATCGTCCGGGCGCAGAGCGCGGGGGTGTAACCCCGTTGGGCGAGCGACCCGGTCACCACCTCGGCGAGTGCCGGGAAGATCGGGTTCTGCAACTCCGGGAGCACCAGCCCGACCAGGCGGGCCCGCTCCCCCCGCAGCTTGGTCGGCCGCTCGTAGCCCAGCACGTCCAGCGCGGTGAGCACGGCGGTACGGGTCGACTCGGAGACGCCGCCACGACCGTTGAGCACCCGGCTGACGGTGGCCTCGCTGACGCCGGCCTTCCTCGCCACCTCGGTCAGTCGCTTCGTCACGCCGCGATGATACGTCACCGACTCTGCAAGAAATGAACTGCACGTTGACGTGTCACGTCAGCGTTCGACGACAGGACAGTTCGAAGCCGTCCGCAGGCCGGCGGGCCGCCTCTGCAATTACTGCACAAACACCTGCTTGAATATTGACAGGTTGTAGAAATAACATCGCCGCAACCAACTCGCCTCGCTTCTGACATCCACCGCGGCACGACGGGGACTGCCCGCGGCGTCGATGACGGTCGTCGGGTCCTCGGGAGAACGGATCACGCGATGTCTCGAATCAGCACAGGACGGCCGGGCGGACCGGCGCGCCGGCGAACCGTCGGGGCGGCGGCCGTAGCGGCGGTCATGGCGGCCACGGTGACCGGTGGGGCCGGGGCGGCCCGGGCCGAGGCCACCCCGCCCGCGCCCCCGGTGGTCACCCGGGCCGCTCTCGACCCGTCGCTCGTCGCCGGCCGGGGCGCCGACGTCGGTTTCCTGGAGCAGGAGGCGGAGCATGCCACCACGAACGGCACGCTGATCGGCCCGGGGCGCACGGCGTACACCCTGGCGTCGGAAGCCTCCGGTCGCCGGGCGGTGAGCCTGGCGCCCGGCCAGTTCGTCGAGTTCACGCTGCCGGCCGCGACCAACGCCATCACCGTGCGCTACAGCATCCCGGACGCGCCCACCGGCGGCGGCATCACCGCGCCGCTGGACGTCTCGGTCGGTCGCCGAGCCGCCCGGACCATGACCCTCACCTCGCAGTACGCCTGGCTGTACAACCAGTACCCGTTCTCCAACGACCCCACCGCCGGCCTGCTGCACCCGGACTGGTGGATCACCGAATGCTCCTGCGTCCCCGCGGCCACCACGCCCACCCCGACGATCACCAGGCCGTTCCGCCCGCACCACTTCTACGACGAGCAGCGCATGCTGCTCGGCCGGACGTACCCGGCGGGCAGCGTGCTGCGGCTCGCGGTCCCGGCGAGCAGCGTCGCGCCGTGGACGGTCATCGACCTGCTCGACTCGGAACTGGTCGCCCCGCCGCGCGTCGTGCCGGTCGCGGCGAACGTGCTGGCGTTCGGCGCGGACCCGACCGGCCGCCGCGACTCCGCCGGCGCCTTCGACCGGGCGATCGCCTTCGCCCGGCGTACCAAGCTGAAGGTCTACCTGCCGCCGGGGACCTACCAGGTGAACCGCCACATCGTCGTCGACGACGTCACCATCGAGGGCGCCGGCAACTGGTACACGATCGTCAAGGGACGCGAGGTCCCGCTCGACACCCCGGCCCCGGACGGCTCGGTGCACACCGGGGTCGGCTTCTACGGCCGGCCCGCGTCGGCGGGCGGCAGCCGCAACGTGCACCTGTCCGGCTTCGCGATCGAGGGCGACGTCCGCGAGCGCATCGACACCGACCAGGTCAACGGCGTCGGTGGCGCGCTGAGCCACTCCAGCATCGACGGCCTCTACCTGCACCACACCAAGGTGGGGCTCTGGTTCGACGGGCCGATGACCGACCTGCGGGTCACCAACAACGTCATCGTCGACCAGATCGCCGACGGCCTGAACTTCCACACCGGCGTCACCAACTCCGTGGTGCGCAACAACTTCGTCCGCAACAGCGGCGACGACGGCCTGGCCATGTGGTCGGAGAAGACCGGCAACGCGGGCAACATCATCGACCGCAACACCGTGCAGTCGCCGGTCCTGGCCAACGGCATCGCCGTGTACGGCGGCACGGACAACACCGTCTCGCGCAACCTGGTCGCCGACCCGGTGCGCGAGGGCAGCGCCATCCAGGTCGGCTCCCGGTTCGGCGCCGAGCCGTTCACCGGGCAGCTGTGGATCACGGAGAACACCACCGCCCGGGCCGGCACCTACGAGCTGAACTGGAACATCGGCCTCGGCGCCATCTGGTTCTACGCCCTCGACCGCAGCATCGACGCCGACATCCAGGTGGTCGGCGACCACTACCTGGACAACACCTACAACGCGATCATGCTGGTCAGCGACTGGCCGGTGAAGGACCGGTACTCGATGACGAACGTGCACTTCCGCGACGTCCGGGTCGACGGCGCCGGGACGTCCGTGGTGAGCGCCCGCACGGCAGGCTCGGCCTCGTTCGCGAACGTCGACGCGCGCAACGTGGGCGCGGTCGGCGTCAACAACTGCGGCTCCTTCCACTTCACCCCCGCCGGCTCCGAGTTCAGCCTGACCGACCTCGGCGGCAACGACGGCGGGTGGCTCGCCCCGTGGCTGCTGCCCAACACGATCACCTGCGACGACCGACCGCCGGTGGTGGCGCCGCCACCGCCGTCCACCTGGTGACCGCCGTCCCGGACACCTGCTCCCACCCCGGCTGACCCCGCCGAGCGGCGCCGGTCGGAATCCCCCCGGATTCCGGCCGGCGCCGCCGCGCTTCCGCCGACCTGCCGCCCCGGACAAACCTCGCGGACGTGCCCTCCTCCCCCACCCCCGTGGCGGCGCGACCCTCGCCCAACCGATCGGTACAGAAATTTGGGAATCCCCGGACCGCCTGCTAGGTTTTTGTGTACCGACCGGTACAGAACAGGGGAGGCGAGATGGGCGACATCAAGCAGGCGCTCGGCGCGGTCGGCATCTGGAGCATGGAGCTGCGCGGGGCCGGCCGGCCCGAGGTCCGCGAGGCGGTCGCCGAGCTGGACGACCTGGGCTACCCGGCGCTGTGGCTTCCGGGGCTGGACGGCCGCGGGGCGCTGGACGACGTCGGGCAGCTGCTCGCCGCCGCTCCGCGCGCCACCGTCGCGCTGGGCGTGCTCTCCATCTGGGGCCAGGACCCGGCCGCGCTGGGCGCGTGGCTGGCCGACCTGGACGCGGCGCACGGCCGCCGCACCCTCGTCGGGCCGGGCATCAGCAACGCCCACTCCGCGGCCAACGCCGGCCAGAACTACGGCCGGCCGACGGTCTCGATGGGCCGGTTCCTGGACGGGCTGGACGCCGCACCGCACCCGGTCCCGGCCGATCGGCGTCTCCTGGGCGCACTCGGCCCGAAGATGGTCGACCTGGCCACCGCCCGGAGCATCGGTTGGCACCCGTTCCTGGTGACACCCGAGTACGCCGCGCTCCACCGCGCCCGCGTCGGAGACCGGCCCCTGGTCGCCGCGCACCTGGCGGTGGTCCTGGACCGCGACCCGGACCGGGCCCGGGCGGCGGCCCGCGACGGCATCGGCATGTTCATCGGGTTCCCCGCCTACCGGTCCAACCTGGCCCGGCTCGGCTTCACCGAGGAGGACCTGGTCCCGGGCGGCAGCGACCGGCTCATCGACGCCCTGGTCGCCTGGGGAGACCTCGACCGGATCGCCGGCCGCGTCCAGGCCCAGCTGGACGCCGGCGCGGACCACGTCACCCTGCACGTCCTGCAGCCGGCCACCCCGGAGCGCACGGACCTGCCCCGGAAGCAGTGGCGGGAACTCGCCGCGCTGCTGCCGCAGCTCCACCGCACCACCTGATCAATCCCCTTTTCACCGCACCACCACATAGAAGGAGCACCACAGTGGGACAGCTCAACGGCAAGACCGCGCTCGTCACCGGCGGCACCACCGGTATCGGGCTGGCGGCGGCCCGCCGCTTCGCCGCCGAGGGGGCGCACGTCTTCCTGACCGGACGCCGCCAGCAGCAGCTGGACGAGGCCGTGGCCTCGATCGGCTCGGCCGCCACCGGCATCCGCAGCGACGTGAGCAACCTCGACGACCTCGACACCCTCGTCGAGGCGATCGCCGCCCGCGGCGCCGGCCTGGACGTGCTGTTCGCCAACGCCGGCGGTGGCGAGTTCGCCGCCCTGGGCACCATCAGCCTCGAGCACTACACCGACACGTTCGATCGGAACGTCCGGGGCACCCTGTTCACCGTCCAGAAGGCGCTGCCGGTACTCAACGACGGCGCGTCGGTCATCCTGGCCGGCTCGACCGCCGCCACCACCGGCACCCCGGCCTTCGGCGTCTACGCCGCCTCCAAGGCCGCCATCCGCTCGTTCGGCCGCACCTGGGCCGCCGAGCTGACCGACCGCCGGATCCGGGTCAACACCCTGATCCCGGGTCCGACCGAGACCCCGGGCATCACCGGACTGGCCGCCACCCCGGAGGAGGCCGCCGGGCTGGTGCAGATGCTCGCCTCCTCCGTGCCGATGCGCCGGATGGGCCGGCCCGAGGAGATCGCCAACGCCGCCCTGTTCCTCGCCTCCGACGAGAGCAGCTTCATGACCGGCGCCGAGATCTTCGTCGACGGCGGCTCCAACCAGGTCTGAGGCGACACCGCACGCCCGTGGTCGGGTGGCGCGACCGGGGCGAGCCGCCTGGCTCGCCCCGGTCGCGGCGTCGCTAGCGCTCGACCGCGACGTCCACCGGGCCGACGCGCAGGGTGCCGTCGTTCAGCGGCGTGCAGCGCACGCCGCCCCGGCGCCGCAGCGCCCGCCATCCGCCCGGGCCGATCGTGACGTCCATCCAGGCGCACGGGTTGGCCGGCCGGTTGACCCGCAGCCTGACCGGGCCCTCCCCCGAGTCGAGGACGAGCACCGATCCGACCAGCTCGTCCACCGCGATGCCGGTAGTCAGGATGTTGCGCCGGACCTGCACCAGGTCGACGCCCGGCGGCAGCGACTCCTGCGCGATCACGGTCACGCTCGCCGCGCGGTGCGCCGGCCGACCGAAGTACCGGTCGCCGACGATGCCCAGCTCGGCCCGGAGCCGGACCTCCGTCACCAGCTCGCCGGGCGGGGCGGGCAGCGGGCCGTCGGCGGGCCGCCCCACGTAGCGGTGTACCGGCGAGGCCAGCAACTGGACGATGCGCGGCACAGCGGGATTCTACGGAGCCGACGGCGCCCGCCGGGCGGACTCGGGCGAGCCGGGGACGACGACGACGACCGGGACTGCCTGCCTGCCGGTCGGGTAATGCGGCCGGATGAGCGTCACAGGGATCGCCGACCACGGGCTGCTCGCCGACGGCCACAGTGCCGCGCTGGTGGACCGGGACGGCTCGGTGAACTGGTGGTGCCCCGGGCGCTTCGACGGGCCGGCGGTGTTCGGGCGCCTGCTCGACCACGACGCCGGGCACTGGTCGCTCCGCCCCGAGGGCGACTTCACCAGCGAACGGGCGTATGTGACCGATTCGCTGGTGCTGCGTACCGTCTTCACCACGGCGACCGGCGCGGTGGCGGTGACCGACGGGTTGGCCCTGGAGCCGGGCGCGCGCGGCCACCGGGTCGGCCGGCACTCGCCGCGGGTACTGGCCCGGGTGGTGCAGGGGCTCTCCGGCCAGGTGCGGCTCCGCTCGCAGTTCCGGCCCCGGTTCGAGTACGGCCGGGTGGTCCCGCGCCTGGACCGGCAGGGCGACGAGGTCGTGGCCACCGCCGGCGCGACGCGTCTGGTCCTGCACGCCGACACACCGCTTTCCGTCGGCACCGGCGAGGCGTCGGCCACGTTCACCGTCCGGGCGGGCGAGCGCCGGGGCTTCACCGTCGGCTACGGGCCCGCCTACGCCGCGGACCCACCGGTCCGACTCGACGCCGCGCAGGCGGTCGACGACGCGGTCGCCGGCTGGCAGTCCTGGATCCACCAGCACGACTACCAGGGCCTGTACCGGGACGAGGTGCGCCGCAGCGCGCTGGTCCTGGCGGGCATGACCTATCAAGCCAGCGGGGCGGTGGTGGCCGCCGCGACGATGGCGCTGCCCGAGGAACTGGGCGGCGAGCGCAACTACGACTACCGCTACGTCTGGGTGCGCGACTTCAGCTTCACTCTGGAGGCGCTGTGGCGCTCGGCCTGCGCAGACGAGGTCGGCCGGCAGTTCCGGTGGCTGGCCCGGTCGATGGGCGTGGTGCAGGACGGCGTGGTGCCGATCATGTACGGCGTCGAGGGGGAACGGGATCTGACCGAGCACCGCCTGGAGCACCTCGGCGGATTCGCCGACAGCCGGCCGGTGCTGCTCGGCAACGACGCCTGGCGGCAGCGGCAGACCGACGTGGTCGGCGAGGCGCTCTGCGCGGCCTGGCTGATGCGGGAACACCTGGATCCGATGGAGCCGGAGACCCGCCAACTGCTGCGTGGGATGACCGAGCGGGCTGCCCGGGACTGGCGGCTGCCGGACGCCGGGATGTGGGAGGAGCGGGACGTCGAGCGGCACCACCTGTCGTCGAAGGTGCAGTGCTGGACGGCGTTGGACCGGGCGGTCCGCTTCGGCGACCGGCTCGGCACGCCGGCGGAGACGGCCCGCTGGGCGGCGGCCCGGGACGCGGTGCGGCACGCCGTGCTGACCGAGGGCTTCGACGACCGGGCCGGCGCGTTCACCGGCACCGTGGGCGGCGCCGATCTGGACGCGTCGGCCCTGCTCATGCCCCTGGTCGGCTTCCTGCCCGCCGACGATCCGCGGATGCGCTCGACCATCCGGGCGATCGAGGAGCGG
Organism: Micromonospora sp. L32; assembly: GCF_052068055.1. Classification (NCBI taxonomy): domain Bacteria; kingdom Bacillati; phylum Actinomycetota; class Actinomycetes; order Micromonosporales; family Micromonosporaceae; genus Micromonospora; species Micromonospora sp. L32. Next base: position 221,602 of record NZ_JBQHDD010000005.1, read on the forward strand.
CTGGCCCACGACGGGCTGCTGCGCCGCTGGGAGGGCGACCCCGCCGGCTTCGTCATCTGCTCGTTCTGGCTGGTGGCGTGCCTGGCGTTGGCGGGCGAGCGGGACCGGGCCGGGCGGCTGTTCGAGAGCCTGGCCGGGCGGAGCAGCGACCTGGGCCTCTTCGCCGAGCAGATCGACCCGGGCACCGGGGAGGCGCGCGGCAACTTCCCCCAGGCCTTCTCGCACATCGGGCTCATCAACGCCGCTGGAGCTCTCGCCGACGTCGACGCCGGCCACGACGTCCTGTCGCCCGCGCCACCCCGGCTCATCCCGGCCGGCGAGTTGCGGAGCGCCGGTTCGCGCGGGTGAGTCGGCGGCGCGGAAACGCCGATCTCCCCGCACCACTCTGACTACCCTCGGTAGTTGACCGGTGCCGGCGTGGATTCGCGCCCGCGCCGCACGACTGCGATGAGGGGAACCGCCATGGCCACCGCACCGAACGGCACGCCGACCGTCGTCCTGGTCCACGGCGCCTTCGCCGACAGCTCGGGATGGAACGGCGTGGTCGAGCGCCTCCAGGCCGCGGATGTGACGGTGAAGGCGGTGCCGAACCCGCTGCGCGGGGTCAGCGAGGACGCCGCGTACGTCGCGAGCGCGCTGAAGCAGACCGAGGGCCCGGTGCTGGCCGTGGGCCACTCGTACGGCGGGGCGGTCATCACCAACGCCGCGGCCCGGGTCGACAACGTGGTCGGCCTGGTCTACGTCGCGGCCTTCGCCCCCGACGAGGGTGAGACCCTGCTGTCGATCGAGAGCGACTCCAAGGACAGCGTGCTGACCACCGCCCTGATGGAGGTGAAGTACCCGACCGCCCAGGGCACGGAGACGGAGTTCCTCATCGACCCGGCGAAGTTCCACGACGCGTTCGCCGCCGACGTGTCGAAGAAGGACGCCGCCGTCATGGCGGCCACCCAGCGCCCCGTCTCGGCGCTGGCCTTCGGCGAACCCACCGGGACGCCGGCCTGGCGCAACCTGCCGTCCTGGGCCGCGGTCGCCACCGGCGACAAGGCCGCCGGCACCGACGTCCTGCGGTCCATGGCGCAGCGGGCCGGGGCGACCGTCACCGAGGTCGAGGGCTCCCACGTGATCATGGTCAGCCAACCCCAGGCCGTCACCGACGTGATCATGCAGGCGCTCGACAGCGTCAAGCGCTGACCACTCCCCGCCGGCCGAGCAATTTTGTACCGATCGGTCGCGCCGGAGGTACCATGGTGCACCGGAGGAGGTGCCACCATGCCGCAACGGGGGCGACCGCGAGGATTCGACGCCGACGAGGCGTTGGACCGCGCGATGAAGGTGTTCTGGCGCCAGGGCTACGAGGGTGCCTCGATGACCGACCTGACCGCCGCGATGGGCATCAACAAGCCCAGCCTCTACGCCGCCTACGGCAGCAAGGAGGAGCTCTTCCGCAAGGTCGTGGCCCGGTACGCCGAGCGGGACATGGCGTACGCGCGCGACGCGCTCGCCCAGCCCACCGCGTACGAGGTGGTGGCCGCCCTGCTGCGCGACAACGTGCTCGCCCTGACCCGCTCGGACTGTCCGGCCGGGTGCCTGTCGATCCAGGGCGGCACCGCCGGTGGTACCGGCAGCGCCCCGGTCGCCGAGTTCCTCGCCGCCAGCCGACTGACCGGGGAACGTGCCCTCGCCGACCGCCTCGCCCGCGCGGTGGCCGAGGGCGACCTGCCCGCGGACGCGGATCCGGCGGCGCTGGCCCGGTTCGTCGCGGTGGTCACCGAGGGGCACGCCGTGCACGCCGCGGCCGGCGTCGCCCGCGCCGACCTCGAGCAGTCGGCCGAGATCGCGCTGGCCGGTTTCGCGGCGGTGGCCGGCATCGGGGCGCCCAGCCCCGCGCGCTGAGCCGCCGCGACGTCCGCGGCCCGGCGGATCTTCACCGGCCCGGGCCACCGCCGGGGTTCGACCGCGCCGACGCTCCTCCACGCCGGTCCGCGCGCTCCGCCCGGCCGAACCGGGCGGGTCCGCCGGTTGTCCGCGCTCATCGGCTGCTGCCATCCGGGCGTCGTGGTGCGACGATGACATCGACGGCATTCTGGCCGAGCGGAGGACTGTCGTGGCAGACGGAAGAGATCCGGCGGTGAACCGGTCGCGTCGGTTGGGCCGGAGCGCCCTCCCGCACCTCCTGGCGATGGTGATCTTCGGGCTGCTGGCCTGGTCCGGGGGCAGCATGCTGCGCCAGGGGGTGGACGGGCTCGCCGTGCCCTCGCTGATGATCGGCTCCGCCGGAGCCGTCGGCGCCCTGCTGCTGGTGGCGGGGCGCCCGTCCCGGCACACCGACCGGAGCGGACCCGACCCCCACCAGCTCGTCCGGGTGGCGATGGTGCTGGTGGCCGTCACCGCCCTGGTGACCGGCACGGCCCTCGCGCCGGACGGGATGGACCGGGGCTTCGTCATCTCCGTGGACGTGGTCCTCGCCGGCGCGCTCGCCTCGTACGCCCTGCTGGCCGGCGAGCAGCGCCGTCCGGCGGCCCGGCTGCCCGGCTGAGCCCGCCGCCCGGGCCCAGCCGCTACCCCGCCGGTCCCGCCCGCCGGGCAACCGCCACCGTCCGCCGACCGGCACGTACCGGGCGGAAACCGGACCAATCAGCGGGCCGGCCGCGTAGCGTGGGCGACACGAGCGGCAGCAGGAGGGTGACGTGACGGAGCCGGAGGAAGACCGGGAGAAGACCGGCAAGACCGACCGGGTGCTCTACTCCCCTGACGGGGATCCCCACCACACCTTGGCGCAGGCGCCCCAGCCCGACGAGCACCTTCCGGTGACCGTCACGCGCGACGACCGGACCGAGGTCATCGACGACGAACAGTGACCGGCTGACGCCGCCCGGCCGTCGGCCCGCCGGGACCCGGCGCGCGGCCGGGTTTCATCGGGTGGCGTCCGGGCATCAGGTGGCATGTCGACCGACATCGACGCTCCGCCGTTGCCGCCGCACCTCCAGTTGGAGGTCACCTCGGCGTGCAACCTGCGGTGCGTCATGTGTCTGGTCCGGTACCGGCCCCCGGTCAACAAGCTCGCCGGGGCCATGCGGCCGGAGCTGTTCCACCGCCTGCTGGCCGAGGTACCCGCGCTGAACCGGCTGACGCTGCAGGGTCTGGGCGAGCCGCTGCTGTCGCCGTACCTGATGGAGATGGTGCGGGCGGCGGTCGCCCGCGGGATCACCGTCGGGTTCAACACCAACGCCACCCTGCTCACCCGTGGCCGCGCGGAGGAGTTGGTGGACAGCGGGGTCGACTGGCTGCACGTCTCCCTCGACGGGGCCGGCGCGGGCGTCTACGAGGCGGTCCGCGAGGGGGCCGACTTCGCCCGCGTGGTGGCGAACCTCGCCGGGCTGGTGCACGCCAAACAGGCTGCGGGCAGCGTCACCCCGTGGATCCGGGTGGTGTTCGTGGCGATGCGGGACAACGTCGCCGAACTGCCGGACCTGGTGCGTCTGCTGGCCCGCGTCGGGGTGGACGAGCTGCACGTGCAGAACCTCTCGCACAACTTCTCCGACGCCGACCCCGCCAGCGGGTACGACGGCATCCGGCAGTTCACCGCGGACCAGGCACTGTGGACCGGCGCGGACGCGGATCGCGCCGCGACCGCCTTCCACGAGGCGGGCGAGGCGGCGCGGGAGCACGGGGTGCGACTGCGCCTGCCGCGCCCCGGCGTCCCGGCCGACGCCGGCACGCCCTCGGGCCGGGGCTGTTCCTGGCCCTGGGAGGCGGCCTACATCACCAGCACCGGCGTGGTGCAGCCGTGCTGCATGGTGATGGGCGACGACCGGATGTCCCTGGGCCGGTTGACCGAGCAGAGCTTCCCACAGATCTGGTACGGCGAGCGCTACCGCGAGTTCCGGCACCGCCTCCTCGGCGGCGAGCCGCCCGAGGTGTGCCGGGGTTGCTCGCTGTACCGGCGCGCCTTCTGACCCCGCCGGGCCGCCAGCGGGTACCGGCGGGACGCGCACCGGTCAGTCCGCGCGGTGCAGCGGACCCCACTCGTGCGACGCCTGCTCCTCCACCGCCCGATGGGCCTGGCTGAGGGCCGCCTCGCTGACCCAGGCCAGCGGCCGCTGGCAGATCACCAGGGGTTCGTTGTCGGGCCCCCGGCCGATCTGCTCGCCCAGCAGCACCCACGGGCGTACGCCGGGCCCACGCAGGTCCCGCAGGTGGCAGTAGTCGTACAGCCGGCGGGCGATCCACAGCCGCAGGGAACGGTCACCCCACCACGACTCCACGGCGAGCGGGTTGGCGGACAGGCCCGGCAGCTCCGTCCCGGTCAGCGCGTCCCGGCTGGACTGGCTGGCCTGCCGTTCGTCGGTCAGGTCCGCCTGCGGTCCCCGGGACCACCGCACGTACAGCGACTCGTCCGCGGCTTTCTGCACCAGGGTGACGAGCTGATCCAGGTCGTCGACGACCCACATGCCCGCTTCGTTGTGTGCCTTGCTCACCCCGTCCATGTGCCCTGCCGGCCCCCTGGCCATTCCTCCTGATTCCGGGCCTTTTGGGGGTCGGGCCGGCGCACCCGCACGTCCCCGGGCGGTCGACACCTTCCCGCCCGCCGGCGACGGCAGCCGGCGCACGACGGCAGCCGGTACGCATGCGCCCAGCCGGTGCGGGTAGGCACGGGTCGACGTGTCCGTGACGGCGGTGCGGCACCCGCGAGAGCTGCGGGGCGTCCGCCGGTACGGCCCGAGCCCCTGCCGGGTGGTCACGGGCCGGATCCGAGGCGGCGGGAGTGCGCGATGGGACGCTACGACGACGAGGTGACCGGGCTCGCGGCGCCGCTGACCGACCCGGGCGACCTGGACGTGCTGATGGACCGCGTCGGTGCCGCCCGGGTGGTGATGCTGGGCGAGGCGACCCACGGCACGCACGAGTTCTACACCTGGCGGGCCGCGATCACGCGGCGGCTCATCGAGGAGAAGGGCTTCTCGTTCGTCGCCGTCGAGGGCGACTGGCCCGACTGTGACCGGGTCGACCGCAGCGTCCGGTGCCGCAGCGACGCGCCGGAGGACCCGCGGGCGGCCCTCGCGGCGTTCGAGCGGTGGCCGACCTGGATGTGGGCCAACGAGGAGGTCGTCGACTTCACCCGCTGGCTGCGGTCCCACAACGCCCAACTGGACGAGACGGCACGGGTCGGCTTCCACGGCCTGGACGTGTACTCGCTGTGGGAGTCGCTGCACGAGATCCTCGTCTACCTGCGCGAGCACGACCCGGAACAGGTGCCGGCGGCGCTGGCCGCCTACCGCTGTTTCCAGCCGTACGACGAGGACCCGCAGCAGTACGCGCTGGCGACCCGGCTGGTGCCGAACAGCTGCGAGAACGAGGTCGTCGACCTGCTCGCCGCGCTGCGCGAGCGGGCCGCCACCGACGGCGCGGGCCGCTTCGGGGCGTGGCAGAACGCCGAGGTGGTCGCCGGCGCCGAGCGCTACTACCGGGCGATGGTGCGGGGCGGCCGCGAGTCGTGGAACGTCCGTGACCGGCACATGGACGACACCCTCGACCGGCTGCTCACGCACTACGGCCCGGGCGCGAAGGCGGTCGTCTGGGCACACAACACCCACGTGGGTGACGCCCGGGCCACCGACATGGTCGAGGCGGGCGAGGTCAACATCGGCCAGCTCGCCCGCGAGCGGCACGGCGTCGACCAGGTCGTCCTGGTCGGCTTCGCCACCCATCGGGGGACCGTGGTGGCCGGCGACGCCTGGGGGGCGCCGATGCGGGTGATGAGGATGCCGCCGGGCCGGCGACACTCGCTGGAGGACGCGCTGCACGCCGCCGCGCCGGCGGAGGCGCTCTTCGTCTTTCCCCGGGACGGCCGTCCCGACCTGCTCACCGACGAACTGGACCATCGGGCGGTCGGGGTGGTCTACCACCCGGAACGGGAGAGCTGGGGCAACTACGTCGCGACGGTGCTCGGCGACCGCTACGACGCCCTCTGCTGGGTCGACGAGTCCCAGGCCGTCCGGCCGCTGCACATCCGGCCCGCCAGCCTCGCCGAGCCCGAGAGCTACCCCTCGGGCGTCTGAGCACACCGGCCAGCGGTTCGACCGGGTCGGGGCGTCCGGTGGGCGGGGCGGGACTATCGGACGGCGACGGTGATCTTGTCGAAGTCGGGTGCCGGCGAGTCCGGGTTGAACATCTTCAGCGTGTTGGGCCCGGGTCGGAGGGGCACCGTCACGACCATGGTGCCGACGGTGCTCCACCCGCCCGTCCCCGGGAAGGTCAGCGTGATCGGGGCCGCGCCGTTCACGCTGATCCGCCCCACGCGGGGGGCCTCGCCGTTGACGTACGCGATGGTCACGGTGGCCGACCCGCCGGTGCGGGCGGTCACGCCGTTGAACTGCAGCGTTCCCATGTCGCGCCCGATGTTGCCCACCTTCTTCCCGCCGGAGCAGCCGGGACAGTTGTAGATCCTGATGTCGTTCAGGCCGTTCTCCGCCGACTCGGCCTCGTAGGAGCGCACCACCATCGGTGCCGCCGGGGCGGCGGGTGGGCGGGTGGCCGGCGGGCGGGTGGTCGGAGGTGCCGTCGACGGCGCGGCGGGTCGGGTCGCCACCGATCCGACACGCACCTCCCCGCCGCCCTCGACCGGGGTGGCGGTGGCCGGGTCCAGCGTCGGGAAGGCCGGATCAAGGTCGGTCGCCGGGCCGGCCGGGCCGGGACGATCTGCCGCCGGCGACCCCCCGAAACCCAGATCCACGTTCACCGCCGCCAGCGTCAGCACGATGATCAGGTAGCCGACTCCGACCACCGCCAGCAGGCGGACCGGCCCGATCCGCCACATGCCGTGCGGACCGGATCCGTGACGTGGACTCACTCCCGAGGCTCCCCTCCGCGCGCCGAGTGGTGCGCCCGGCAGCGGAGACGACCGGAGCCGGGTGTGACAGGTGCCACAGGATTGTAGGGGGCCGATCAACTTCTGGCCCGCCGACCGGTGCGTCACGCGGGCAGCGTCCGGTCCGCGGGCCTACTCCTCGATCTGGGTACGCGGCAGCATGGTCGGCGACCAGCCGAAGTCGTACCGGGGGGCGGCGACCGCCCGGGCAAAGGCCTTGGCGGCGGCCGGCGAACTGACGATCCTCCAGTCCACCTCCTTGTTCGCCTCGAACCAGATCAGGCCGATGATGTCCCGGTGGCGGGGCAGCAGCTGGAAGGTCTGCTTGATCCACTCGGCCTTGCGCCCATTACCCTCGGAGGCGGCGGTCTCGGTGATGACCAACGGCTTGTCGGTGAAGGTGCGGATCTCCTTGATCGTGGAGTTGAAGATCGCGTCAAAGGACCGGTACGTCGAGAGCGCCCCGGTGCCGTAGTACCCCGAGAGTCCGACCCAGTCGACGTAGTCGTCGCCCGGGTAGAGCGTGGAGAGTTTGGGGGTGGAGTCGTCCCACCTGACGTTCGGGCTCCACGTCCAGATGACGTTGGTGACCCCGACCGCTTCGAACACGTCGTGGACGTGACGCCAGGCCTTCACGAAGTCGCCCGGCCGGTTGCCGTTGACCGTCTCGCACCACGGGTACCAGTCGCCGTTCATCTCGTGGGCGAACCGGATGGCCACCGGGTAATCGAGTGACTTGATGCCCTGTGCCCAGGACTGCAGGTACGGGTCGAAGCTCCCCCGCGCGATGCGGGACAACCGGTAGTGGGGTTGGTCGGAGCGGATCCTGTCGATCTTGCGGGCGCTGAAGCCCTTCTTGCGGGCCGCCTGGTCCAGGCGGTAGTCCCACGGTTCCCAGGCCAGCATCGGCAGCATGCCCCGGTCACGGATCCGGTCGAAGAGCGTCCGGTCGAATGTGTCGGACGCCCACCCCGAGCTGAAGAGCATCACCTGCGGCTCGCGCTTCGCGGCCGCGGTGAACGTGTTCACCGCGGTGAAGTCGTGCGGGCCCTCATGTGTCATGACACCGATGAACGCCTTGCCGGCCGGCGGGAAGAGTTCCGCAGCCGGTCGGGGCGGCGCGCTCGGTGCCGCCGTGGCTCCGGCCGTCACCGCCGCACCGGGCTCGGCCGTCGCAATCCGGCCGGACGGGCCGTCCTCCCGGCTCCCGGACATGGTGGTCGGTGCGATGGCGAACGCGTAGGTCAGCAGCAGCGCGCCGATCAGCACCATCAGGACCCGCGGAACGCTCAACCTCATCGTTGCAGAACCCCCTCGACCCGACACCCGCGACCTCGGCGGGGGCGTTCCTCGCTGTCGGCGCGAGCGACCGGCTCGGCCATGTCGTCAACCCGGGGACGAGGCAGGGTACGGAACATCTAGTCCTCGAGTTTCGTGCGCAGGAGCATGTCTGGCGACCAGGTGACCTGGTAGCGAGGATCGGCGACTCCCTTGGCGAAGGCTTTTGCCACGGCCGGTGAGCTGACGATGCGCCAGTCCACCTCCTTGTTCACTTCGAACCAGATGACGCCGATGATGTCCTTGTAGCGGGGCAGCAGCCGGAATGTCTGCGTGATCCACTCGGCCTTGCGCGCGTAGGCGTCGGAGGCACCGGTCTCGGTGATGACCAGCGGTTTGCTGCTGAAGGCGCGGATCTCCTTGATGATCCTGTCGAAGATCACGTCGAAGGGCCGGTAGTCCGGGGTGAACACGGTGGTGTAGTAGCCGGAGACGCCCACCCAGTCGACGTAGGCATCGCCCGGGTAGAACGTGGAGAGTTTCGGGAGCGAGTCGTCCCAGATGTTGTTCGGGCTCCACACCCACGTGACGTTGGTGGCCCCGGCGGCCCGGAACAGATCATGTACGTGGCGCCACGCCTTGACGTAGTCGCCCGGTCGGTTGCCGTTGACCAGCTCGCACCACGGGTACCAGTAGCCGTTCATCTCATGGGCGAACCGGATGGCCACCGGGTAGCCGAGTGACTTGATCCCTTCGGCCCAGGATCGCAGGTAGCTGTCGAAGTCCCCGCGCGCTATGTGGGACAACCGGTACCGGGTTTGCTCGTTCCGTAACCTGTCGACCTCGCGGGTCGGGAGCCCCTTCTTGATGGCCGCTTCGCCCAATCGGTAGTCCCACGGTTCCCAGCCCAGCATGGGCAGCATGCCGCGGTTCTTGATCCGGTCGAAGGGCGTCCGGTCGAATGTGTCGGATGCCCATCCGGAGCCGAAGAGCATGACCTGCGGCTGGCGCTTCGCGGCCGCCGTGAACATGTTCACCGCGGTGAAGTCGTGCGGGCCCTCATGGGTCATGACACCGATGAACGCCTTGCCAGCCGGAGGGAAGATTTTCCGGTCCGGTCCGAGCGACGAGCCTGGTTCGGCCGTCGCCACCGCGCTTGGTCCGGCCGCGGCAACCCGGTCGGACGGCGCCTCCTTTCGGCCCTCGGCCGTCGTCTTCGGCGCCATGGCGAAGGCGTAGGCCAGCAGCAGCGCGGCGATCAACACCATCATGACCCGCGGGACGGTCAGCTTGGCGATGGCAAACCCCCGTTCGCCGCCACCCGCGACTTCGGCGGTTGGCGCTCCTCGTTGCCGGCGCGCGCGGCTTGCTCGGCCCTGTCGTCGTGCTGCTCTCGGCGCGCCGTGATGTTCGACAGGAGCGCGATCAGCGGCGGACCGAGACCTGTCAGGAGGGTCAGGATCGGCCAGACGTGGAGCATGGTGAAGCTGGTGTCCAGTACGAAGCCCGCGCCGAGCAGGGCAGCGGCGAAGGCCGCCCACCCGAAGTGCAGCCGGAAGGTGGCGAGCGACTCGGTGGAGCGCAGCTTTCCCTTGGCCGTCACCACGAACGCGAGTTTTCGCCGCAGCAGCGCACCGACCGCGGCGGCGACGTAGACGGGACCGGTGAACAACGCCAGCGCCATGCCGACCACCCCGATCTCCTCCCGTTCGTGGGGAGCGATGTTGAAGCGGCGGAGCCAGAGCCAGAGCGCGAACCAGGAGCCGATGGTGGAGCCCCAGAGCACCGACCACACGGTGACGTCGAGCTGGGCCGTGCTCACCCCGGTGAGCAGGTACATGGCCGTGGCGAGGTTGCCCAGCAACAGGCTGACGGCGACGCTCGGGTAGTAGAACTGGAGCAGGCGGTAGTGCCAGCGGCGCCGTCCACTCAGTTCGCGCGGTGCGCGCAGCTCCGGGCGGACCAGGATCTCGCAGATGCCGGCCGCCCACCGCTTCTGCTGGTTGAAGTAGTCCGCCCACGACGTCGGGCCTTCCCCGATGGCCACCACGTCCGGGGTGTAGACGCCCTTCCACCGGTTGCCGGTCTGCGGGTTGACGGCGGCGTGGACCCGGATGCTGGTGAGATGGTCCTCGATGATCGAGTCCTGGTAGCCCCCGATGGTCCGCCAGGCCGCCGGTCGGTAGAGGTGGCCGGTGCCGGTGAGCAGCGGCGCGTCCAGCCCGTTCCCGCCCCGCGCGATGAGCCCGTTGTACAGGTACTGCTGCACCGACGCGCCGTGCGCGACCCAGTTCTGGTGCATGTTGCCGTACACCTGGGGCGTCACCACGAAGGCGACGTCCGGGTCGCGGAAGTAGCCGAGGGTCCGTTCGAGGAAGCCCGGCAACGGCACGTGGTCCGGGTCGACGTTGGCGACCACGTCGTAGCAGTGCTCGTGCTCCGCCCGCCAGGCGTTGTGATTGCCCGACTTCGTCCGGGCCCGGAACTCGCCGCTCGGCTGGTTGTACTCCGGGCGGCCCTTACGGCTGAAGTGCCGCACCCCGAGCCGCGCGGCCATCTCCTTCACCGCCGGGTCGTCCCCCTCGTCGAGGATCCAGACGTCGACCTGCCCGCAGTACACGATCTGCGTCATCCTCCGCAGGGTCCGCTCGGCGACGTCGATCGGCTCCTTGCTGGGCACGATCGTGGTGAGCAGGGCCACCCGCAGGCCGACCGGCGGATCGACCGGGATCGGATCCTTGGCGTGGTACGCGAAAACCCAGATCACCACGTTCTGCGCGAGGCGGATCAACTCCACACCGACGACCACGCAGAAGCCGAGCCGGGCCGCCATCGTCTGCCAGCTCCCGATCCCGGTCACTCCCGGCCCCGGCACGTGCGCCGGGAGCAACAGCCAGCCGATGAACAGCACACCGGCCGCGCTGTTGACGAGGACGAACAGCGTCAGGACCAGCCGTGCGGCCGGCGAGACGGCGTGCCGGAACTCGACCGCTGCCTCCGGGTGCCGCGGCGCGACCAACGGTCCGGCCGTCGTGCCGCACCCCGCGTAGGCACGACGCGCTCTGACGTTGCGCTGTCGACGGTCGGGGGGCTGCTCCGACGAGGCCCGGGGCGAGGCGGCGGCCGGAGCACCCGCGCTGACCTCCCCCGCGAGGTGAGACAGCCGGGTATCGCTGGCGATCCCCACGTTGCCCCCAATGGACTCTGCCCGACACGAACTCGACCGGAGCTGATGCTATTCGGGCAATCTGCCCAAAGAGTGCGGGTTGCTCAAATGGTCATGAGCGTTGTTCCGTCGGCCGTCCTCATTCACCGTCGGAGGCCGGCCGAGCCCTGTGCGGCGTCTCACCGCCCACGGGCCGGGTCCACAGTTGAATGATCCTCGCGAGTTCGCCGGTCGCCTGCTCGGGTCCCTCCGGCGCCGGCCGGGCCAGCTGTGCCGGCGCACCGAGCACCGCGATCGCCACCAGGGCGATCGCACACCACCGGGCACGCACCCGGGCCAGGGCGACCGCGCCGAGCGTCGCCCACGCCGGAAGCGTGAAGAGCAGCACCTCCGGCCCCCAGACCGGCGTCGCCTGCGCGACGAGCAGCAACCCCAGCGGCGGCACCACCGCCCACGCGGTGTAGACGGCGGCGGAGCGCCGCAACGGAAGGCTGAACAGCGCCAACCCGAGCAGCACGATCCCCAGGGCGGTGACGCCGAACAACTCCCGGGGGGTCGCGGCCAACACGTCCGGGGTGAGCTTCGATCCCCGCGCGATCGGCGCACCGGGTCGCCCGCCGAACAGTCCCAGCGCGGCGGCCGCGGGTAGCGCACCCAGGAGCGCCACCGCCGACCAACGGCCGGCCACGCCGCGCCGGAAGGCGAACACGGTCCAGCCGTGCCCGGCCAGCAACAGCAGCGCGAGACCGTGGGAGAGGCCCAGCAGCAGCACCGAGGCGCCGTAGCCGGCGAAGCGTCCGACCGTCGGCCGGTCGACGGCCAGCACGAGCAGGAACGTGGCGAGCACGGCGGCGAACACCGTCAGCGCGTACGGCTGAACCTCCTGCGCGTACCGCGTCGACGTCGGCAGCAGCGCGAAGATCACCCCGGCCAGCAGGCCGACCCGTGGCGTGAACAGTCGGGCCGCCAACAGCCCGACGAGGGCCGCCGCGGCGGTGACGGCCACCATCGACACCGCCCGCACCGCCGGGCCCGGCGTGCCGAGGACCTCCGCCCACCAGCGCATCAGCGCCGAACCGGCGATGCCCCAGGCCGGGGCGTCGCCGGTGGGCGGGGCGGGCGCGCCGGCCCGGACGAGGCAGAGCGTGGCCGTCAGCAGTGCCGGTACCAGCCAGGCGGCGACCCGCCACCGGACGGGGTGGGTCGCCGGCTGGGGGGCCACGTCGTGGCCTTCGCCCCAAGGGTCCTCGACGTCGACCTCCGTCGACGTCAGCCGGGGCAGGACTATGGTGTCCGCGTCCTTCATCGTGTCTCACGCATTTCTGTCGGAGCCAGCGGTCGAAGCCGTTGCAGGGGCGCGCCCCGAGGCGACGCCAGGCCAGCGGTCCCGTGGCGTGGGCAGCACGCGGCGCAGGACCGGCCGGAGTCCTGGATCGAGTAGGAATGTCACCTGGAGCATAGGGAACACCGGCGGACACATAGCCCGTATGCGTCACAAGCACCGAATCGGGGATCAACCGCCATTCAGCGGTCGGGGAGCCAATCGTGTCCCGGGCTCAACCGCAGGCTGCCCTGGTCCCACCCTCAGTGCGACGAGAGTCCGGGCTCACCGGACGTTTGGCGGCGCCTGAGGGGTCTGGTGCGGGTCGAGGTGCGCGCGCAGCGCTGCGGCGATCTCGCCCGCCGCGACGAGCTGATCCGGCGTGAGAGCGTCGACGAAGAGTTCGCGGATGGCGCGCAGGTGCGGAACCGTGGAGCGCCGGAACGCGTCGGCTCCGGCCGGCGTCAGCAGGACCTCCGCTCCACCGCGATCGGTTGCGCACTCCTGGCGGCGGATCAGCCCGCGCCGCTCCATCCGCCCCAGGTGGTGGGAGAGCCGGCTGCGCTCCCAGCCGATGTGGGCCGCGAGTTCGGAGGAGCGCATCTGCCGTTCCTGCGCCTCGGTGAGAGCGAGCAGCACGGCGTAGTCGCCCGGGGAGAGGGAAGACTCGGTCTGGAGGCGAGACGCGAGCTGGGACCTGAGCGCTTCCGCCGTCTCGATGTAGTCGCGCCAGGCCCGCAGCTCCGCCGCGCTCGGGAGCTGTCGTCCCTTCCGCCGGTCAGGTGTGGCTTTCGTCATCTCCCGCTCCTGGTTGACATGTCAATCCTGAGGCTAGCATGGTTGACGTGTCAATCGTCGAGGGCTTCCTGCGGCGAGGTCGCCGCCGGGGAGCGAGCGTGAGGAGGAGACGATGACAGCTCAAGGTTTTGAACTGGGGCTCAACTCGTTCGGGGAGGTCGCCACCGACGGCGGCCGGGTCCTGAGCGACGCCGAGACGGTGCGGCTCCTCGTCGACGAGGCACGGCTCGCGGAGTCGGTCGGCCTCGACGTGTTCAGCGTGGGCGAGCACTACCGGGAGGGCCACACCGACTCGGCGACGCCGGTGCTGCTCGCGGCGATCGCGACGGCGACCGAGCGGATCCGCCTCGGGACCTCCGTGACGGTACTCAGCACCAACGACCCGGTCCGGCTCTACCACGAGTTCGCGACCCTGGACGCGGTGTCGAACGGCCGGGCCCAGCTGGTTCTCGGGCGGGCATCGGCGACCGAGTCGTTTCCGCTGTTCGGCTACGACCTGGCGGACTACGAGCGCCTGTTCGAGGAGAAGCTCGACCTCTTCGTCCGGCTTCAGCGGGAGGAAGAGGTCACCTGGTCGGGCACCGTACGCAGCCCGCTGGTCGCGCAGCGGCTGCATCCGCGGATGCAGCCGGGCGGCATCCCGACGTGGATCGGCGTCGGCGGGAGCCCGAACTCGGTGGTCCGCGCGGCCCGCTACGGACTCCCGCTCATGATGGCGATCATCGGCGGGCGCCCGCAGCGGTTCTCCGGTAATGTCGATCTCTACCTCCGGGCACTCGAACAGTTCGGGCATCCCGTGCAGCCGATCGGGCAGCACTCGCTCGGCCTCGTCGCGGACACCGACGAGGAGGCCGTGGAGACGTGGTGGCGGTACTGGCAGCCGGTCGTGGCGGCGCTTGCCGAGGAGCGCGGCTTCTACAAGCCGGACCGCAAACGCTACGAGGCCGAGCTCGACGGCGGCGCGCTGTTCGTCGGGTCACCCGAGACGGTCGCGCAGAAGATCGCCACCATGGCCCGTGACCTGCGGCTGAGCCGCTTCGATCTCAAGTACGACATCATGCACCTGCCCCGCGAGGCACGCGCGCGCACCATCGAACTGCTGGGCAGTGAGGTCGCGCCGCGGGTCCGGGAGCTGCTGGCGAAGGAGCCCATCCATGTCTGATCTCGAGTTCGGCCTCGACACCTTCGGCGACGTGCCGGAGGACGACTCCGGCAAGCTCGTCTCCTACGCCGCGGCGATCCGTCAGGTCGTCGACGAGGCGGTGCTGGCGGACGAACTGGGGGTCGACGTCATCGCCCTCGGCGAGCACCACCGGCCGGAGTACTCGGTGTCCACGCCGGAGACCGTGCTGGCCGGGATCGCCACGCGTACCTCGCGGATCCGGCTGGCCTCCGGGGTGACCGTGCTGAGTTCGGACGACCCGGTCCGGGTGTTCCAGCGCTTCGCCACGGTGGACGCGCTGTCGCACGGCCGGGCCGAGGTCATCCTCGGCCGCGGGTCGTTCACCGAGTCCTTCCCGCTGTTCGGGTACGACCTGCGCGACTACGACGTGCTCTTCGAGGAGAAGATCGAGCTGTTCGTGAAGCTGCTGGACGAGAAGCCGGTCACCTGGAGCGGCACCAAGCGTGCCCCGCTCGAGCGCGCCGACGTCTTCCCGAAGACCGAGTCGGGACGCCTCACCACCTGGGTGGGCGTCGGCGGCTCGCCGCAGTCGGTCGTGCGTACCGCCCGATACGGCCTACCGCTGATGCTCGCCATCATCGGCGGCGCTCCCGAGCGCTTCGCGCCCTACATCGACCTCTACCGCCGGGCCGCCGAGCAGTTGGGCACGACGGCGCACCCGGTCGGCATGCACTCGCCCGGCTTCATCGCCGACACCGACGAGGAGGCGAAGGAGCTGTACTGGCCGTACTACCGGGTCATGCGGGACCGGATCGGCGCGCTGCGCGGTTGGCCACCGATCCGCCGCGCGGAGTTCGACGCGGAGGTGGAGCACGGTTCCCTCTACATCGGCTCCCCGGAGACCGTCGCCCGCCGGGTGGCTCGCGCGATCCGCAGTCTCGGCGTCGGCCGGTTCGACCTCATCTACACCGCCGGAGCGCAGCCGGTGAGCGCCCGGATGCGCGCGGTGGAGCTGTACGGCACCAAGGTGATCCCCATGGTCCGTGACATCCTGGCCAGTTGATCACGGACGGCCGATCGGAAAGCGGAAGGAAGACATGAACGACAGCGCCCGGAGCGGGCCCCAGACGCTCGGCATCCTCGGTGCCGGCAAGGTGGGCACCGTGCTCGCTCGACTCGCCCTCGCCGCCGGTTACCGGGTGCTGATCGCCGGCTCCGGCGACCCGGAGAAGATCGCCCTCACCATCGAGGTGCTCACGCCCGGAGCGGTCGCCACCACCGCGGTCGACGCCGTGGCCGGCGCCGACATCGTCATTCTCGCCCTCCCGCTGGGCAAGTACCGGAGCATCCCCGCCGAGGCGCTGCGCGGCAAGCTCGTCGTCGACGCGATGAACTACTGGTGGGAGATCGACGGCATTCGCGACGACCTCACCGACCCGCGCACCTCGTCGAGCGAGACCGTCCAGGCGTTCCTGTCCGGCTCCCGCGTCGTCAAGGCGTTCAACCACATGGGCTACCACGATCTCGAGGACGGGGCGCGGCCGGCCGGCACACCCGGCCGCAAGGCCATCGCCATCGCCGGCGACGCCCGCGCTGATCTCGACGTCGTCGCGTCCCTGGTCGACCGGCTCGGTTTCGATCCGGTCGTCGCCGGCCCCCTCGCCGAGGGCGTGCGACTGGAACCGGGCAGCGAGTTGTTCGGCGCCAACGTGAGCGCCGACGAGGTGCGGGCCATGCTCGACCGCTTCGCGGAGTCGGAGCGTGGGCGGGTCGTCGCCCTGGCACGGGCGGCCACGCCGAAGGCGGGGTAGGCCCCGGCGCTGACACCTGGCGGAAGGCCGCCGGTGGTGGGGCAACCAGCCACGAAAGCGGCGAGCTGGTTCCCCGTCGACAGGTCACACCGTCGGGCGGCTTCACCACCCGCACGTGCCCGGGCCACGCTGGTCGCGGGGCCCGGGCCGTGCTGCGCGGTCCGGGTCAGTCGACCGGAGGGGTGTACGTGTCGCAGACCCGGCCACGCTCCGCCCGGGCCACCGTGGTGCCGACGCACAGCCGGAGCCGTGGCTTGAACCCACCCCACAGCAACTCGGAACGGGTCTGGGCGGTCGTCTTACCAGGAGTGCACAGCGCGGCGAAGGTCCGCCAGACGAGCTCGTCAGCCGGTCCGTTGGTGGCGATCTGGACCACGCCGCACCGCCCGGGAGCGTTGACCGCGAGCGTCCCGTTGACCGCCACCGGCGGTACCGGCCGCTCCGGGATGCTCATCATCATGTCGTAGCTGCCGTAGGCGCTGACCCCGGCGCTCTCCAGTGCGAAGTCGCTGTCGGCGGAGGCCGTGGCGGGTGAGGCGCCGGCCGCGAGAGCGATACCGGTGACGGCGACCGCACCGAGCATCTTGACATCGAGTGACGTCATTGTGCACTCCCTTTCGAAAGGGCCCACCGATCGGGGCGGGCGAAATGGGCGGCGTCCACCGTGGTCGCAGGCCAAGGGTGAATGGCCCGACCACGATGACGGGACGCCGGACGGCGCCGGCCGTTTGATGATTCGTCGGCGCCGGCCCCGATGAGATCGCATCCCGGATACGCCGTCAAGGAGGCTCGGACGGGTTCCGGCGACGCGGCGACCGGCACGACGGGTCCCTTTCGCTGTTCAGCGTCGACGCCGCCGACAAAACAGCGCCGACGGATGTGTCCTGCTTCACTTCGGCGCCGCTCCGCACGATTTCACGATTGTCGCAGCGAATTCTTCTCATCCACATATTCGCTGCCGGCGACGCCGGCCGCTGCCTCCGGGCGGCGCACCGCAGGCGGCGAGCATCGAGCACCGCTCAGCGGATCCCGGCGTCCCCACCCGTTGCCTCGCGCGGCACCGGCCGCACGTCCGACCCGATCATGCCCCCAGCGCCGCACGGCAAAGAAATGGCGAGGCGGCAGCTACGCCGAAATCACCGACGGACGAGCCGACCCGGCGAGTTCGGTGATGGAAGAAATTACTCTCTTCCCGCTGACGTAATAATGCGAATTGTTGCGCGGGAACTCCCCCCGCTCAGCCTCGGGGCAGCTTCCGAAGCCAGTCCCCGCTTACCGCACGCTGGAAATGGTCGAAACCTCGACACAAATGGAGATGGGTCACCCGGTCTGCGCAAGCTCGATGAATTTCCGGGACGAGGGCTCCACGCCGTGCTGGACCTGCCGGCCACACCGGATCACCGCCCGGTGAATTGGCTATCCCCGCCGGGCCCGTACGCCGTATGCGTCGCCTCGGGGCAGCGGGCCGACGTCAGAGCGGCGGCCGGGGCGCAGCGCCGCGTGCCGCTGGCCGGGGCCGGCGCCGTCGCGGGCGGCGAGGATGTCCGCGACCGCTCCGGTGGCGAATCCGTAGATGGACTTGTGCAGGACGTCGACGGCGAGCTCGCCGCGTGGCCAGGTCTGCGGTGGCGCCCCTACGCCGGTGGCGTTCTCCAGAATCTGATCGTTGGTCAACCGCACCACGGCGAACATCCCCGAGGCCCAGGCACCCCGCAGACCGGCCTGCGCCATGATGCTGCGCACCACGCCGACGAGCGCGCCCTGGCCGTAGTGCATCGCGAGGTTCCGCCACCGCGGCTGACGCGTCGGTGCCTCCGGCAGGCCGGTGAGCCGCGCCAGTACGCGGGCCGGCACATGGGAGTCGGGCCGCCCGGTCACCCGCTGCTCCAGCTTCTCCGCCACGGTCATCACCGCCGCCCCCGCCAGCCCGGCCACCAGCCCTTGCCACACCGCGCGCTTCACCATGGCGAACCCCTACCCGCCGGCCGCGCCCCCACACCCGAGATCGGTACGCGAGCCGGGATCGTGCGAGGTGTCGAGCAGCGTCGCGACGCCCGGCGGTCAGACCACCGTGAGGAGCAGCCTGCCCGGGAAGGAGGTCTGCAGGCGACGGTGCGCCTCCGCCGCCCGCCCCAGCGGGAACTTCTCGGCGACGTGCACCTCGAACGGTCCGGCCTCGATGAGTTCGTTGAGGCGCTGCAACTGCCGGGGCCCGGTCTCGCCGTCGTACGCCCGCACCGTCACGCCGGGCCGTTCGCTCGGTTCCGGTTGCACCCCGTGGGGGTACCCGAGCACGCCGCCGTCGCGCAGCGCCTCGGTGAGCTTGTCCAGCGTCTTGCCACCGGCCATCGCCAGCAGGCCGTCCACGCCGTCCGGCGTCACCTCCCGGATCCGCCGGAGCACCTCGGCGAGGTCACCGTGACCGTCGACGGCCAGATCGGCGCCGAGCCGGCTCACCAGCGCCACGCCCTCCGCCCCGGACGCCACGGCGACCACGTTGAGCCCCTGCCGCTTGGCCAACTGCACGGCCAGGTGACCCTGTCCCCCGCTCGCTCCGAAGATCAGCAACCACGCGCCGGCGGACAGGCCCAGCACGTCCAGGCCCGTCAGGGCGGTCAGCGCGTCGGTGGGCATGGCCCCGGCGTGCTCCACCGGCAGGCCCGCCGGCAGCTTCGCGACGTACTCGGCCCTGGTCGCCGCGTACTCGGCGTAGAAGCCGCCCTTCGGCCGGGTGTAGCCGTACACGTAGATCACGTCGCCCACGGCGACGTTGGTGACCTGCCGTCCGACTGCGGCGACGCTGCCGGCGGCCTCGGCGCCGGGCACCATCGGGAAGGTGGATCCCTCGGGCACCAGCGCGCCCTCCCGTGTCATGGCGTCCCACACCCCGACGCCGGCGCTCCACACCTTGATCAGAACCTCGTCGTCGGCGATCTGCGGCACCGGCAGGATCCGCGGGGTGATCACCTCCGGACCGCCGAACTCGTCGAAGGCCGCGGCCTGCATCTGCTCCGGCACGTCGCCGTCTGCCATCTGGAATCCTCTCCGCCCCGGTGTCGTGTGGGCACCGCATCGTCGAAGGCAGCATGCCGGTGCACCCGTCGCCGGGGGTCCCTGCGCGAGCGCCGTTCACCCGGTCGGGCTACCGGCCGCGAGCCCACCGGGCCTGCGCCGTGGACCAACTCCGCGTTGCCGGCGCCCGGAACACCCGGGCCGGCACAGGGTCCGGCGACCGATCGGCAGCAGTAAGATCGCTGGCACCCCGGCGAAGACACGTCCTCCCCCACCCGGAGCCCGCATGTCCGAGCAGCCCGCCACCGACGTCACCCGCCCCCGCAGGTGCCGTCGTCTGCGCGGTCGGGCCCTGGTCGGACTCCTTCGTCGGGGCGGGGCTGATCGTTCGTACCGAACTCTCCGCCCGGCCCTGGTCGTGGTGTGCCTGATCGCCGCGGCCGGGTTGCCGGCCGGATCGTCGGTGGCCGACGCCACCGGATCCAAGG
Source organism: Micromonospora sp. L32 (assembly GCF_052068055.1). Lineage (NCBI taxonomy): Bacteria > Bacillati > Actinomycetota > Actinomycetes > Micromonosporales > Micromonosporaceae > Micromonospora > Micromonospora sp. L32. Next base: position 241,467 of record NZ_JBQHDD010000005.1, read on the forward strand.
CCCTGCGGGTGCTCCAGCTGAACCTCTGCAACAGCGGCCGGGCCGGCTGCTACACGGGCCGATCGGTGACCGAGGCCGCGGAGGTGATCGGCACCGAGCTGCCCGACCTGGTCACCCTCAACGAGATCTGCCAGGACGACGTGGCCGCGCTGGAGCACGCGTTCGCGGCCGGGCACGGCGGCGGCACAGTCGTCTCCGCCTTCAAGGCTGCCGGTGACCGCCCTACCGGCGCCGTCACCGAGTGCCGCAACGGGCAGCCGTACGGCGTCGGGCTGCTGACCCACCTTGCCGCGCCGTACCCGGGGCACACGGTGCACAGCGGGATCCACCCGACGCAGGATGTCACGGACCCCGAGGAACGAGCCTGGCTCTGCGTCCACGTCGCCGGCGTGCTGCACGCCTGCACCACACACCTGGCGGCGACCAGTGCCACCGTCGCGCTCGCCCAGTGCGCCCACCTGCTCGACACGGTCGTACCGATGATCCGCAGGAGCACCGGATACGCGCCCACCGTGCTGAGCGGCGACCTCAACCTCCGGCACGGCGGCTCCCCCGACGTGCGGTCCTGCGTGCCGCCGGGCTACCTGCGGATCGATGACGGCGCGGTGCAACAGATCATGGCGACAACCGACGTCACGATCTGTTGCAGCAGGTCGATAGGCATGCGCGGGGCTACCGACCACCCAGGGCTGTTGGCCACCCTCACGATTGACGACCGACGCCCCGCCTGGGCCGCCATCGCGCCGCGCTGGACACCCGCCCGCGTCGCCCCGCCCCGGCGAGCACGGTGGACGCGGCACCGCGCCGGTCAGGCGGCCGTCAACGGTCGCTGACGAGCGCGTCCGGGGCCCGCATCCGCCACGCATCGGTCACCAGCTCCCGTAGGCGCTCGACATCGACCTCTGCCAGACGCAGCATCACCAGCGGCCACCCCTCGTAGCCGGGTGTGGTGAAGAAGAGGTCGGGCTCGCCGAGAAGGAGAGCCTGCTTCTCGGCCTCGTCGCCGACGAACAGCACCGCGACGTCGGTCCGGATCACCCGTGGCTTCCCCGGCCTGCGCTCGGGATAGGACCAGACGAATCCCTTGTCGGCGACCCGGAAGTCGAAGCCCTCGCTGTCGACCTCCACCACGTGCGGCAGCGCCAGGGCTATCCGGCGGACATCATCGGCGTCAGCCATCGGGGTCCCTCCCGGTCGGATCCTCACCGGGCCGAGGTTACGCCGCAGCACCGACATTGATCATGTGCGCACGTTGCCGGCGTCTCGCCCATCGCGGAGGAGGCACCCATCCGGTTTGCGACAATCAACAGGCACGGACACCGAACCCGGCGCAGTCCGCCACTCGACCAAGAAGAGGTACGTATGCCACTTGACCATGACGCGTGGCCGACGCTGGAGGAGCTGCTGCGCGAGGAGGGCGAGTTGGAGCTGCCGGCTCTGTCGGAGTCGGACGCGTACGAGTTGGGGATGCGGGCGGTCGCCGCCGCGAGGGAGCGGCAGCTGCCGATCTCGGTGGGTGTGTGGCGGACCGGGCGCCAGTTGTTCCACTGCGGCTTGCCCGGTTCGACGCTGGACAACGACGGGTGGCTGCGCCGCAAGGGACGAGTGGTGATGCGGTTCGAGCACTCGTCGCTGTACATGGCACGGCTGTGCCAGGACAAGCAGGTGACCCTGGCGGAGAGATTCGGACTGCCGGCCGCTAAGTACGCGGCCGCCGGGGGCGCGGTGCCACTGCGCGTGCGCGGCACCGGCGTGGTCGGCTGGTTCGGCGTCTCCGGACTTCCGCAACTGGACGACCACCGCTTCGTCGTCGAGATGCTTCGCGGAACCTCGCGCTAGTCGTACACCGGGGCGGTAGGCACCCGGGCGTTGGTGGGCACGGGTCGGGGTTGACGGGCCACCGCCAGCGGCTCGTCAACCCCGACGATCTTGTCGGGGGCGGCGGTTAGCGTGTGGTCACTGTCGCCGCGCCGGCCACGTCGGGCCGGTCGCTGACCCCTCGGAGGCCCTCATGTCGCAGGAGACGACCTACCTCGAACTGTCCGAAGTGGACGGTGCGCACAAGTTCTACGAGGTCGTCGTCGAGGACGCCACGCTGACCGTGCGCTACGGCCGGATCGGCGACCAGGGGCAGGTCAAGGCGAGCGCCTATCCGGACAACGCGCGGGCCCGGGCGGCCGCGGCGAAGAAGATCGGGGAGAAGGTCCGCAAGGGGTACGCCCCGGCGGTCCCCGGCGTCAGAAAGAAGCGCAGCGTCTCCCGACGGCAGATCGTCAGCACCCGCTCCACCGCCCGCACCGCCCCGGTGCTGTGGCGCTACGACTCCGGTGCCCCCGCCTTCGGCATCTTCGTCGACGGGCAGCACTGCATGGTGGGCAACGAGCACGGGGTGATCACCACCCTCGGCCACGACGCCCAGGTGCGCAGCCAGGTCCGCCTCCCCGACGGGGTGAAGTGCATCGTCGCCGACGACGCCTGGATCTACGCCGGCTGCGACGACGGCAACGTCTACGACCTCTCCGGCAAGGTGCCCCGGGTGGCGTACGCGATCGCCCCGGAGATCGACATCTACTGGCTGGACATCCACGACGGCGTCCTGGGCGTCTCGGACGCCGACGGCGGGATCGCCGCAATCGACCACGAGGACGAGTTCCTCTGGCGCCGGCCCGGGCGGGGCCGCTCCGCCTGGATGGTGCGCTGCGACACCGACGCGCTCTACCACGGCCATTCCCAGGGGGTGACCGGCTACGACTGGCGTACCGGCCGCGAGCTCTGGCACACCAGCACCGGCTCGGTGCTCTTCGGGTGGCAGGAGCGCGGCAGCGTGTTCGCCGGGACGAGCACCCGCGAGGTGGTGCGGCTGGCCAAGGACGGTCGGGTCGAACGCCGCTACCGGTGCGACGCCCCGGTCTTCTCCTGCGCGACCGCGCAGGGCGGCCGGTACGTCTTCGCCGGCGACAGCCAGTCCTCGATCTACTGCTTCGACGCGGCGGGCACCCGACTGTGGAAGCTCGGCACGGGCTGCGGCTCGGCGTACTCCATGCAGTACCACGACGATCGGCTCTATGTCGTCACCACCGGCGGCCATCTGGCCTGCATCGACGCCAGCGAGCCGGCGATCCGGGCGGCCCAGGTCGGCGACGTGCCGCAGGTGCTGGACGTCAAGGCGCCCCGCCAGGCACCGCGGACCGTGGAGCCGACGGTGGTCGAGGTGACCAGCGACGCCGGCGTGGGCGTCGTCGTGCAGTGCCTGGACGATCGGGGGCGGCTGCGGGTCCAGGTGGTTTCCGACGGCTACCGGCGTGACTGGTCGGTGCAGTTCCCCAAGGGCATCCGCGAGCCGGGCGCCCGCTACCTGGTGACCGAGGTCCGCGAGTCCGGCCGAGGCGGGTTCTACCGGGCGTACGGCGACATCCGCCGGCTGCGCTGAGCACGCCCGCCTGTCGACGCCGTGTTGTTCCGGTCAGGTGCGGGCGGGTGACCACCCGTCGGCGACGGCGAGGGCGGCGTCGACGCCCTCGCCGTCGAAGAGCACCCCGTCCCGGTCCCCCGCGACGACCCGGTCGACGTACACCCCACGACCCTGGCCGGAGCCGTCGGTGCTGCTGCTCCAGCGCAGGTGGGTCGCCTGGTCGGGCAGCGCCACCGAGGCCTGCCACCAGACCCGGCCGCCGTACCCGGTGACCGTGCCGTCGCTGGTCCAGCGCCGGTCCCCGTGCCGCAGCAGCATCCGCGCCGGAGCCCACGTCCGGCCCCCGTCGGTGGAGACCTCGAACCGCATGCTGTCGTAGCGGGGCTCGGTGTCGTACCAGAGCAGGAAGCTCGCGGCGCCGCCGTGCGCGGCCCGGCGCAGCGGGGCGGTGAGGGTGACCGTCGCGAGGTCGCGCGGGTCGGCCCGCCAGGCCTCCCGCGACCGGGGCCGCACCGGCATCGCCTCGGCGAGGTCGCGGGCGACCGCGCGCCGGGCGACGTTGTTGCTGCCCCAGCCGCGGTCGGGGTGCACCCGGTTGCTCAGCAGGATGAGGAAGGAGTGGGAGAGCGGGTCGATGACGAGCGACGTGCCGGTGAAGCCGGTGTGCCCGAACGCCACCGGGGAGGAGAGCCCCATCATGTACCAGTGCTTGTTGAGCTCGAAGCCGAGCCCGCGATCGCTCTCCGGGTAGGCCGCCTCCAGCGGCGCGTTGTAGTTGACCAGCATCGCGCGCACCGTGTCCGCCCGGAGGATCCGTCGCCCGCGGTACTCGCCCCCGTTGAGCAGTGACTGGCAGAGGAGCGACAGGTCGGCCGCGGTGGAGAAGACCCCGGCGTGCCCGGCCACGCCCCCGAGCGACCAGGCGTTCTCGTCGTGCACCTCACCCCAGACCATGCCGCGCCCGGCGTACGGCTGGTACTCGGTGGCGGCGATCCGCGACCGCAGCTCCGGCCCCGGGTTGTAGCCGGTGTCGGTCATGCCCAGTGGCGCGGTGACACCGTCGCGGACCAGGTCGGCCAACGGCCGCCCGGTGACCCGTTCCACCAGCACGCCCAGCGCGATCAGGCCGAGATCCGAGTAGACGTAGCGGGTGCCGGGCGTCGCCCCGGCCGCGAGCGGCGTGGCCAGCGCGGCGGCGAACCGCTCGGCCGGCGTCGGGTACCTGCTCCACAGTGGCGTGAAGGCGGGCAGACCCGAGGTGTGGGTCAGCAGCATCCGTACCGTGACCGCCTCCTTGCCGCCGGCCGCGAACTCCGGGACGTAGCGGGCGACCGGGGCGTCCAGCTCCACCCGCCCCCGCTCGACCTGCTGCATGGTGACGATCGTGGTGAACAGCTTCGACACCGAGGCCAGGTCGAAGACCGTGTCGGGCCGCATCGGGATCTGCTGGTCGGCGGGAAGCTCCACCCCGACCAGCCCGGGCGGCGGTCCGACAGCGGCGTACCGGACCGCGGTGCCCACGGCGGCGTGCTGCACGACCACGCCGTCCTTGGCCGCCAGGACCACCGCGCCCGCGTACGCGGGATACCCGGGGTGGTCCGGCGTCGGCTGGAGATAAGCCGCCAGGTCGGCGGGGAGGCGGTCCACGGGCGCGGGGAGCAGACCGACCTCGCGGGCGCTGCCGGGCCGCAGCGTGTCCTGCCGGAAGTGGATGTCGGCGGGGGTGACGGCCGGCGGCCCGGCCTCGTCGCGCAGCGGCGCGCCGGCCGCCCCGGTGGCCGGCGCGGTCGTACCGAGGATGGCCACGGCCAGGCCGAGCGCGAGCCGGCGGAGCGCGGGCGGGCGGTGCAGCGGGCGGGACGACGTGGTCATGGCCACACTCCTCAGTAGAGCAGGTAGGGCTGGCGCTGGCGGTCGAACGCGGCCAGTTCGTCGGCCCAGGCGCCGACGACGTCGTCCACGTCGGCCCCGGCGTCGATCTGGGTACGCAGCCGGGGCGACCCGGTGAGCTTGTCGATCCAGTACGGGCGGACGGCGTCCCAGGAGTCACGCCGCCAGGCGAACGCGGGGTACTTGTGCGCCTCCACCAGCATCGCCACCGCGGTACGGATCGGGTCGTACACCGCCCGGTCGACGACCTTGACCTCGACGCCGGCGCAGAGCTTGTTCAACAGCGCCGGCTTCTGCCCGGCCGAGGTCGGTGCGAAGTACGCCTCGCGGAACTCGACTCCGGGCAGGTCCCGGGCGTTGAGGCGATCACTCCAGTGGTGGTCGAAGTCGGTCGCCAGCCCGCCGATCAGTTCGAACGGACGGCAGGTGCCGCGGCCTTCGGTGATCGACGCGACGCCCTCGAAGAGGCCGGTACCCGGGTAGACCAGCGCGGTGTCCGGGGTGGGCATGTTCGGACTGGGCATCACCCAGGGCACGTCGGTGTCGGCGGCGAGGCGGTCCCGCTTCCAGTGCTCGCACCGCACCACGTGCAGGTCCACCGGTCGTCCGGCTTCGACGGGCAGGAACGTGCCGTTGAAGAACCGGGCCAGTTCCCCGACGGTCATTCCGTGCTGCTGGACGATCTCCTTGAGGCCGACCCCGGAGGTGTACGGCGCGGTCATCATCGGCCCGTAGGCCCGCCCGCCGATCGGGTTCGGACGGTCCAGCACGACGTAGCGTTTGCCGACCCGGGCCGCGGCGACCATCGAGGTGTACATGGTCCAGATGTAGGTGTAGAAGCGGACCCCGACGTCCTGGATGTCGAAGACGACCGTGTCCACGCCCGCCTCGGTGAACATGCTCTCCCACCGGGCCAGCGAGGCGCCGTACGCGTCGTAGACGGGGATGCCGGTGCGCGCGTCGACGCCGGTGCCCTCGCTGCCTCCGGCCTGGGCCGAGCCACGGAAGCCGTGCTCGGGGCCGAACGCCGCGGTCAGCCGGACCTGGCCCGAGCCGTGCATCAGGTCGACGAGGTGGCGGTAGGCCCCGTCGACGCCGGTCGGGTTCGAGACGACGCCGACCCGCTGGCCGGCGAGCACGGCGAAGTCGGAGGCCACCAGTTGGTCCAGACCGGTGCGGACCCGCCGGACACCGGGGCTGCCCGCCGCGGGCGTCAGGGCCGCGCCGACGCCGAGCGCCCCGGCGCCGGTGCCGAGCGCTCCCGCGCCGACCGCGCCGGCGAGGAAATTCCTACGCTGCATGGGTTGCCTCCTACCAGGTCAGGCCGTGGCCGTAGGGGTAGAGCACGGTGCCCGGACCCTCGGCCGTGGGGATCGTGACGGGCAGCCGCCCCCGGGGGGACAGCTCGCCGTGCAGCGCGCGGACGAGTGCGTCCATCGCCGCCCGGGTGTACGAGTAGGTCGCCAGATAGGTGGTCACGTCCGGCAGGTGGGCGATGTCGTAGGGGTCCCGCACCGCCACCACCACCACGGGTTTGCCGGTGGCGAGCAACGCCGCGACGAGGCGCTGCTGGGTGGCCCGCGGATCGGTGATGGTGGTGTCCCACGCCTTGTTGACCAGCACGACGGTGAGGTCGTGCTCGGCCGCCTGGGTGGCGGTCGCGGCGATCACCGCGTCGGACGGCAGCGTGGCCGGCCGGGCGGTGGCCCGGGCGCCGCGGGCGGTGAACCCGTCGGCGACCGTCGCGACCGGAGCGAAGGCTGCGCTGTTCCAGCCGGTGACCAGCACCGACCGGCCGGTGCCGGCCAGCGGCAGCAGCCCGGCGTCGTTGCGCACCGCGGTGAGCGTCGGGTCGGTGACCTGGGTGACGGCGGCGAGGTGCCCGGGCGCCCCGACCGTCCGTACCGCCTGCTCGACGTCGACCAGCGGCGACCGGGCCAGCCCCTGCCGGTACTTCATGCCGAGGATGCGCCGCACCGACTCGTCGATCCGCCGCTCGGTCAGCTCGCCCGTGGTCACGGCCCGCAGCACCGCGTCCCGGGCCAGCGCGAGGTTCGGCGGCATCAGCAACTGGTCGGCGCCGGCCTTGATCGCCAGTACGGGCACCCGCTCGTCGCCGTACTTCTGCCGCACGCCGGCCATGTTCAGCGCGTCCGTGACGATGACTCCCCGGAAGCCGAGTTCACCGCGCAGCACGCCGGTGAGGATCGTCGGCGACAACGTCGCCGGGTCGCCGGACGGGTCGAGCGCGGGCACCACGATGTGCGCGGTCATGATCGATTCGACGCCCGCACTGATCGCCCGCCGGAACGGCGGCGCGTCGATCCGGTCCCACTCCGCCCGGCTGTGGTTGATCACCGGCAGGCCGGTGTGGCTGTCGGTGGCCGTGTCGCCGTGGCCGGGGAAGTGCTTGGCCACCGCGGTCACGCCGGCGCCGTCCTGGAACCCGGCGACCTGCGCGGCGGTCAGCTCGGCCACCAAAGTGGGGTCGGCGCCGAACGACCGTACCCCGATGACCGGGTTGCCCGGGTTGACGTTGACGTCGGCGATCGGCGCGTACGGCTGGTGGATGCCCACCGCGCGCAGCTCACGCCCGGTGATGTCCGCCGACGTGCGCGCGTCCTGCGGTGAGCGCCCGGCGCCCAGCGCCATCGCGCCGGGGAACTGCGCGGCGGGAGCGGGCATCCGCAGCACCGTGCCCTGCTCCTGGTCGGTGGAGATGAGCAGGGGGACGCGCCCCTTGCTGCCGTCGCCGAGGGCGGCCCGCTGGAGCCCGTTGGAGAGGCCGGCGATCTGACGTGGACTGTCCAGGTTGTGCGACCAGGAGAAGTAGCAGACGCCGCCGAGGTGGAACCGGTCGATGACCTCGGCCGGAGTCTCGACGCCGAACGCGGCGCGGTTCGCGGCGCGGTCGGCGGCCGTGGGCTCGGTGGCGTCACTGCCGTACACGTAGGTGGAGAAGAGCTGCCCGACCTTCTGCTCCAGGCTCATGTGCCGCAGCGTCGAGGTGACCCAGCCCTGCTCGGCGGTGGGCGGGAGCGGGGGCTCGGCCGAGGCGTGGACGGGGAGCGGCGCGAGGGTGGTCACCAGGGTGGCCATCAGGACGGTCGCGGTGACGGATCGGGTCTTCATAGACGACGACCTCTCAGTCCGGGTGGCTGAAACTTAGCTACATATGAATGAGCAGTCAAGAAGATTAGCTACGAAACTCGGGACTGGGCCGACCGGCCGGCCCAGCCCCGCCTGGGTGGTTCTGTCAGTGCCGCGACTGAGGTGGCGGTGGCGCAGTGGCGAAAACCAGGCGACCCCGCCGCCAGCCGGCCCCTCTCCCCCGGCGGCACCCTGTTGGTGGCCTATCTCTCCCGTGCCGGGGAGAACCACCACTGCGACGGCAGGCGCTTGACGATCGGCAACACCGAGGTCGTCGCGCGACTACGATCGGACGTGACCATGAAGCCGCACCGAGTCGCCGCCCCCGCGGCAGCCACTCCCACCACTCTCACCCTGGGAGTGGAGGAGGAGTTCCTGCTCCTGGACCCGGCAACCGGGGAGAGCCTGCCCGTCGCCGACCGGGTGCTGCACACGCTGTCGGGGACCGCTCGGGAGCAGAGCCGGCAGGAGTTCCGGCACAGCATGGTGGAGATGGTCACCCCCGCCTGCACCGACCTGACAGAGCTGCGCGAACACCTGGTCGCGCTGCGCGATGCCGCCGCGCGGGCGGCGGAGGCGGCCGGGGCGCGCCTCGTCGCGGTAGGGGCCACCCCGGTGTGCGAAGCCCACCGTACGGTGCCGGACGAGCAGCGCTACCACGCCATGTCCCGCCGGTTCGGTCCGGTGGCCCACGACCCCGCGGTCTGCGGCTGCCACATCCACGTCGGTGTGCCGGACCGGGAGCTGGCCGTGCAGGTGTGCAACCACCTGCGCCTGTGGCTGCCGGTGGTGCAGGCGCTCACCGCCAACTCCCCCCTGCACGACGGAAGGGACACCGGGCACGCCAGTTGGCGGTCCATGCAGCTGGAACGCTGGCCGAGCATCGGACCCACCCCGCACTTCGAGTCGGTCGCCGACTACGACGCCACCGTGCAGGAGTTGATCGCCGCAGGGATCATGCTCGACGCGGCGATGGTCTACTGGTACGCCCGCCCGTCCGCGGCGTACCCGACCGTGGAGGTCCGGGTCGGCGATGTCTGCCCCACCGTTGACGACACGGTGCTGGTCGCCGCGCTGGTCAGGGCGCTGGTCGCCACCATGGCCGACGACGTCCGCGCCGGGGTCCGCGCCACTCCGGTCCGGGACTGCCTGGTCGCCGCCGCCCACTGGCGGGCCGCCCACAACGGGGTCGACGGTGACCTCATCGACCTGCGGGGCGGCGGCGCCCGTCCCGCCTGGGACCTGATCGACGAACTCCTCGTCACCGTCGCGTCCGCGTTGACCCGGCACGGCGATCTCGATCTGGTGCTGCCCCAGCTCGACCGGATACGCCGGGACGGCACCGGCGCGACCCGACAGCGGCGAATCATGGCCCGCACCGACGGCGACGTCCAGGCCGTTCTGGAACACCTGACCGCCCAGACCACCGCCCACTGAACCCGCGGCCCGGTCGACCGAGCCGGACGAGCGAGCGCGCCGGGAGTCAGTGGATGTCGTGGGCTTGGAGCCAGAGTTCCAGCAGGCCGAGCTGCCAGAGCTTGTTGCTGCCGGCTGCGGCCTGCGCCTGGGCCGAATCGGCGAGCAGGTCGGCGACGTACCCGGGCCGGAACAGGCCGCGCTCCCGGGCGGCCGGCGCGGTCAGGGCCTCCTCGACGAGGTGCCGCACCGGCCCGTCGACGTTACGCAGGGCGGGCACCGGGAAGTAGCCCTTGGGCCGGTCGATCACCTCGGCCGGCAGCACCTCCCGGGCCACCTCCTTGAGCAACCCCTTGCCGCCCTGTGCCACCTTGTGCTCCGGCGGGCAGGCTGCGGCGAGGGCGACGAGGTCCTGGTCCAGGAACGGCGTGCGCACCTCCAGCCCCCACGCCATGCTCATGCTGTCCACCCGCTTCACCGGGTCGTCCGGCAGCATCAGGTGGGTGTCCAGGCGCAGCACCGCGTCCAGTGCGGTGTCCGCGCCGGGCGCGGCCAGGTGCGCGTCCAGCAGTTCGCGGCTGGCGTCGTGGTCGCACGCGTACGCCGGGTCGACCACCCGGTCCAGTTCCGCGTGGTCACGGTCGAAGAACGCGGCGGCGAACGCCTCGGCGGCGCCGTCGCGGGGTACCTGCGTGAGGGGCTGGTGGTAGGCGTAGCCGGCGAAGACCTCGTCGGCGCCCTGACCCGACTGGGCCACCTTGACCTGGCGGGCCACCTGCTCGGAGAGCAGGTGGAAGGCGACCACGTCGTGGCTGCCCATCGGCTCGGTCATCGCCTCGATCGTCCGGCGGACCGCCGGCACCAGGTCGTCGTTGCCGAGTTGGATGCGCTGGTGGTCGGTGCCGAAGGTGGCGGCGACCAGGTCGGAGTAGTGGAACTCGTCGCCCACCTCGCCGCCGCGGCTGTCGAAGCCGATGCTGAACGTCTGGAGGTGGTGCTGCCCGGCCTCGGCGAGCAACGCCACGATCATGCTGGAGTCCAGGCCGCCGGAGAGCAGCACCCCGACCGGTACGTCCGCCACCAGCCGCCGCCGCACGGCCGTGCGCAGCGCGTCGCCGGTCGCGGCCTGCCAGTCCCGCGTGTCCATGCCGGCGTGTGCCGGGTCCCGTTGGTAGTCGGGCTGCCAGTAGACGCGCTCGCGGCTGCTTCCGTCGGACTCCACCACCCGCACCGTGGCCGGGGGGAGCTTGCGCACCCCGCGCAGGATGGTCCGGGGCGCCGGCACGATCGAATGCCAGGAGAGGTAGTGGTGCAGCGCCACCGGGTCGATGCCGGTGTCCACGTCCCCGGCAGCCAGCAGGGCCGGCAGGGTGGAGGCGAACCGCAGCCGCCCCGGCGACTCCGCCAGGTAGAGCGGCTTGATCCCCAGCCGGTCCCGGGCCAGCACCAGCCGGCGCCGCGGCCGCTCCACGAGCACCACGGCGAACATGCCGACCAGGTGGTCGACGAAATGCTCACCCCACTGCGCGTACGCCACGAGGATGACCTCGGTGTCGCTGGTGGAGTGGAAGGTGTGCCCGGCCTCCCGCAGCTCGTCGCGCAGCTGGTGGTAGTTGTAGACGCATCCGTTGAAGACGAGCCCCAGCCCCAGGTCCTCGCGCACCATGGGCTGGCCGCCCGCCTCGGACAGGTCGATGACGGTCAGCCGGCGGTGTCCCAGGGTGACCCAGCCGTCGCTCCACAACCCTTCGCCGTCGGGGCCCCGGGAGCGCATCGCCTCGGCCATCCGGGTCACCGCGCCGGCGTCGGGGGTCGTGCCGTCGAACCTCGCCTCACCGCTGATCCCGCACATCTCACCGGTGCCCGATCGCTCGACGTGCACGCAACACGACAACACTCCTGCCACCGTCGTCTGCCGCTCGGCGATCGGCCGGCGGTACCGGAGCCGGCGACTACCCGAAGCCCATCCCGGGAAACCCGGCTGCCGACCTCGCGTTCTTCGGCGCACGCCGCCGGCGGCGACGGACGGGTGTACGACGGGCTTCCGGGGGTAGGGACAACTCCGGGTCAAGAAATGCGCCCTGAACCGCCGCTGCCGCACCGTCCTGTGGGCAGCGGGTGATCCCCGGTGAAGGGCGGAGGCGCCATGTCAACAGATCCGGACTCTCCCGAAGAACGAGGGCCTGCCCCATCCTGCGCCGAAGGGCGACCAGGAACACGTCAACCCATCATGTCGTTGTCGCTGAGCTGCGACGGCGCCACCAAGGTGATCACCGCCGGTGGCGAGATCGACATGAGCAACGCGCACCTGCTCGTGGAGCTGGTGGAGTTCCTCTGCCGTCCTCCGCTGCCCCCGATCGCGCTCGACCTGTCGACGGTGACCTACCTCGGTACGCCGGGAATCGATGCCCTGCGGCAGGTGCGCGAGCTGGTCACCTCGGCCGGTGGGCGGTTGACCCTCCGTGCGGCCCCACCCTTCGTGCGCAACATCCTCGGGGTGACCGGCGTGCCAGCGCAGCCCGATCTCGACATCGCCTCGGCCCGCGCCACGGCGACGGTACCTCCGGTCGTCACTCGCTTCCCGCTGGCCCGCGGGCACGGCGGCAGCCGGCGGTTGGCGCCACGAGGCTCCTTCGACGGCACTGTCCCTGCCGACCAGCCGGCGTCTGCCGGCTGACCGACACGTCCCCTCGACACCAGCGCCTGTTCGGGCGATTCCGCTCGACGAGCCCGGGCAGCACCCGACGAGCGCACCCCGACGCGAATGGAGAGACATGTTCAACCCGCTGGATCACAAGGGAATCCCCCTGGAGAGCCAGATCCGCAACTGGCGTGAACTGAACGTCGAACCGATCGATCCCGAGGCGGTCGACCCCTACACCCGGTGCCGGATCATCACGATGAACGGCATCGAGGTCGAGGCGATCAACTTCCAGCACCAGTTCGCCCGCGTCTGCCCGGACCAGGAGGTCCGGCGGCAGCTCGCGTACGTGCGGTACGTGGAGAGCCAGCAGCAGCGGGTGGTGAACTGGCTGCTGCCGGGGGTGGCGAGCGTGCTGGAGACGACCCTCGGCTACGAACAGGTGGCTGTCGACCTGACGGCCTGGGTGGCCCGGCACGAACCGGACCCCTACCTGAAGCAGGCGTACGAGTTCGGGGTGCTGGAGGACTTCGACCACCTGTACCGCTACGCGAACCTCTACGAGATGGTCGAGCGGCGCAAGGCGGAGAAGATCGTCGACGGCCTCACCGAGGTCATGCCGGGCCGGCCGACTGTGCAGGAGCACCGGCACCCGTTCGACGAGGTCCGTACCCCGTACGACCGGAACTCCGTCGACCCGCGCTCCAAGCTGAACGCGTTGACGATCCTCTCGGCCGAGCAGCAGGTGATGTTCTACTACATGAACGTCGGCCCCCAGTACATGGAGCCGATCGCGCGCCAGCTCTACCAGGAGATCAGCCTGATCGAGCAGGAGCACGTCACCCACTACGAGTCGCTGCTGGACCCGGGCGAGAGCTGGTGGGAGCGACTGCTGACCCACGAGTACAACGAGTGTTGGTTGTACTACTCGTTCCTGCAGCAGGAGAGCGACCCGCGGATCAGGGCGGTCTGGGAGCTGCACCTACAGATGGAGCTGGCCCACCTCCAGCAGGCGGCCGACCTGTTGCGCCGACACGACGGCCGCGAGCCGGAGGAGATCGTCGGCAGCGCCGGCCTGCCCGAGCCGCTCACCTTCGAACCGAACAAGGAGTACCTGCGCCACCTGCTGGCCACCCAGATCGACCTCACCAAACTCGGCGAGGGCTACGTCACGGAGGCGCACGAGCGCTTCGAGTGGATGCAGCAGCAGCTGCATGACGGTCAGCAGCCGCCCACCGAGCAGGTCATCGACATGCACCGCGAGCGCTTCGGCGACGAGTACCGCATCGAGACCGAGGGACCGCACCCGGTGGAGGGGCTGCGCGCCCGGGGAGGTAGCCATGCCTGACACCGACGCCCCGGCCACGCCCGGGCCCGAGGAGGACGTGGTCGACCTTCTGCTCGCCCAGCACGCGCGCGTCGAGCAGCTCTTCCTGCTGGTCATCGGCAGCACCGGCGACACCCGCCGGGAGGCGTTCGACGACCTGGTCCGGCTCCTCGCCGCGCACGAGACCGCCGAGGAGGAGATCGTCCACCCGCTGGCCCGGACCCTACCCGGCGGTGGCGGCGCCGCCATGGTCGACGACCGGCTCGACGAGGAGCGCCAGGCCAAGGAGACGCTGAAGACCTTGATCGCCGGCGGCGTCGAGGCCGACGGCTTCGACACCGGCATCATCCTGCTCCGTGACGCGGTGCTCACCCACGCCCGCTACGAGGAGCGCTACGAGTTCCCCCGGCTGCGACAGCACGTGCCGGCCGACCGGCTGCGTACCCTCGCCGCCACCGTACGCGCCGCGGAGGCCACCGCACCGACCCGACCACACCCGAGCGCGCAGTCGGCCAAGGGCAACCTGGCGGCCGGTCCCGCGCTGGCGGTCGTCGACCGGGTCCGCGACGCGCTCCGCAAGCCGTCCGCCGGCTGAAGAACCACGCGGCGACGCAGCCCGGCCGACCGGGAAGCGGGCGGCGAGCATCGGGGGCGACTCCGGCCCCCGATGCTCGCCAGTGCTCCTGACGGCTGCGCACCCGGTCAGCGGGCGGACCGCATCCAGTCCTGGTAGTGCGTGGGTGCCAGGTGTGCGTCCGGGCCCGCGATGAGCACGTCGCCGCTGACGGCCGCGAACATGCCGGCCCCGTCGTCCCTGACGACGTTCCGGTTGTCCTGCTGCGCGGCCAGGGTGACCTTGCCGAGGTCGTCGAGGGCGAAGACATCCGGGCCGGCGACGTTGCGGATGCCCTGCAGCGGCGTCCCGGTGGCTACGTCGACGACCGCGTCGACCACGTCCGCGGCGGCCATCGGCTGAACAGGGGTGGCGGGCAGCCGGACCGTGGTGTCGTCGGAGGTCCAGGACAGGATCGCGTTCACGAATTCGAAGAACTGGGTGGCACGCACGATGGAGTACGGCGTCGGTCCCTGCCGGAGCAGTTCTTCCTGCAGGGTCTTGGCGCGGTAGTAGTCGAGCTGGGGCACCTGGTCGACGCCGACGATCGAGAGGACCACCTGGTGCCGGACACCGGCGCGCTCCCCGGCGGCCAGCAGGTTGGTCATGGAGGTACGGAAGAAGCCGAGCGAGGCCTCGTCGAAGGTTGGCGAGTTGGAAACGTTGACAACGACGTCAGCGCCCTCCAGCGCCTGGTCCAGGCCCTCCCCCGTGAGCAGGTCGACGCCGGTCGACGGCGCCGCGGGGACGGCCTCGTGTCCGGCCGCGATCAGCTTCTGGACCACCTGCGAGCCAATCATTCCGGTACCACCGATGACTGTGAGCTTCATGGCTCTCACCCTTCCACGCGCGCCGCGCAGGCACGCCAGATTTGTCGAGGACCCCGCCTCGAACTCGGACAACTCTTGTCCGAGACAGTAATCGGATAAACTTTGTCCGAGTCAAGCGGGGGGTCGGATGAAGCTGTCAGGTGGGGTCGAGTGGGCACTGCACTGCTGCGTGGTGCTGACCACGGCGACGGAGCCCGTGCCGGCTGCCCGGCTGGCGGAACTGCACGATGTCTCCGGCAGCTATCTGGCCAAACAGCTGCAGGCACTCTCCCGCGCCGGCCTCGTGACCTCCGTCCAGGGCAAGGCGGGCGGATACGTCCTGACCAGGTCACCGGAACTGATCACCATGCTCGACGTCGTCACCGCCGTCGACGGCGCTCAGCCCGCGTTCGTGTGCACCGAGATCCGCCAGCGCGGCCCCCTGGCGACACCGCAGGAGGCCTGTACCCGGCCGTGCCCCATCGCCCGCGCGATGGCCGGCGCCGACGCCGCCTGGCGCGCCGCCCTACAGGCGATCTCCATCGCAGACCTCGCCAGCGGTGTCGACGACGACTACGGCCCTGCCGCGCTCGCCGGCTTGAGCACCTGGCTCACCGCGCGGAACGCGGGCGACACCGCGACCGGCGAGCAGGGGTGATCGCGGAGGGCGGCGGTCGGATCGGGCGTCCTTGACGGGACTCGGCCGGCATCGACCACTCGCTGCGCGGATCAGCGGAGGTGTGATCACGGCGAAGCCCCGACCGGCGGCCGGCTCAGCCGGCGCGGTGAGCCCGGGCGCACGGGCCGGAGACGATGATCGGCCGGTGGGCGAAGCTATGACTTCGCCCACCGGCCGACCCCCCTTGGTGGGGGAAATTGTCAAGGCTGCCGTCGGTCCTGTCGGTGCAGGTTCACGACGACGTCACCCACTGTCGCTGTCGCAGCGCACGCCGCGGTACTGCGCACGCGGTCCTATTCGCTGGCGCGTGACCGCTGCTGTTCGCGGTACTGCTCGACCGGCAGGCCGCCCCGGCCCCAGTTCTCGGTCTCGACCTCGTCGATGACGACGAAGGTCGAGTCCAGCGGCTTGTTGAGGACGTCGCGCAGCAGTTCGCTCACGCCCTTGATCAGCGCGGCCTTCTCCTCGGCGGTCGCCGCCGACGCGCCGGGCCTGCTGCCCTCGCGGGTGATCTGGATGTTGACGATCGGCACGGGATGCTCCTGTCTACGGGTTGCGGTGCTGGCGGTCAGCGCCCGGCGTTCTGGCCGCCGTCGACGTGCAGGATCTCGCCGGTGACGAAGGGCGCGGATTCGAGGTAGACGACGGCGTCGACCACGTCGCTGGTCTCGCCGATCCGACCGACCGGGTGCAGGCCGGCGAGCGCGTCGTGGGTCTCGACCGGGTGCATCGGGGTCTTGATGATCCCGGGCGCGACAGCGTTGACCCGGACTCCACGACTGGCGTACTCGATGGCCAGCGACTTGGTCGCAGAGCTGAGGCCGCCCTTGGTCAACGACGCGAGCACGGACGGGACGTGCACGCTGGGCTGGTCCACCAGGCTGGTCGTGATGGTGACGATGTGACCGCCGCCGGCTGCCAGCAGGTGCGGCAGGACCCGTCGGGTGACGTGGAAGAACCCGACGAGGTTGACCTTGGTGACCTGGTCGAGATCCTCGTCGGTGTAGTCGGTGAACGGCTTGGCGACGAAGATGCCGGCGTTGTTGACCAGGCTGTCGATACGGCCGAAACGCTCCACCGCCGCGTCGACCACCCGCTGCGCGGTGTCCGGGTCGGCGATGTCGCCCCGGATGGTGAGGATGTCCGGATCATGGGCATCACCGATCGACCGTGAGGTTGCCACGACGCCGTACCCGAGCTTGCGGTACGCGTCCACGAGGCCGGCACCGATGCCCTGCGAGGCACCGGTGATCACGGCGACCTTCTGAACCTGACTGCTGCTCATGACGAACCACTTCCTGACTGGCCGAAGCCCTGGTAGGACGGCGGCTGACGGGGCCGGGAGCCGCGATCGCGGCAGCCGGACGACCACTAGACGACTGGTCGACTAAAAGCTAGCCGACCGGTCGTGTATCGTCAAAGGATGGGTCGGACCAGTGACGCACGGAACAAACTTCTCGCCGCAGCCGCCACGCTGATCGAGCAGCGCGGCTACGCGGCGCTGGGGGTCGCCGAGATCTGCGCGACCGCCGGCGTGCCGAAGGGCAGCTTCTACTACTTCTTCGAGTCCAAGCAGGCACTCGCCCTCACCGTCATCGACGAGCACTGGGCGACCCAGCGCCGCCGGTGGGAGGAGTTGCTCGGCAGCGGACACGACCCGCTGCGCCGCCTGCGGGACCTGTTCGAGGCCACCGAGGAGGTGCAGCGCACCGGGCAGCAGCAGGTCGGCCTGGTCGCCGGCTGCCTGTTCGGCAACCTCGCCCTCGAACTCAGCAACCAGGCGGAGGAGATCCGCCGTCGGCTCCAGGAGATCTTCGAGGCCCAGATCGACCTCATCGAGCAGGTGGTCCTCGAGGCGAAGGAGCAGGGCCAGGCCGGTCCGTCGGTCGAATCCCGGGAGGCCGCCCGGTCCATCGTCGCGCAGATCGAGGGGCGGGTCCTGCTCGCGAAGCTGCTCAACGACCCGGGACAGTTGGAGACGCTGTGGCGCAACTGCCTGGACCTGCTCCAGGTGCCGGCGCACGCGCGGCCGACCGACTGAGCCATTCCCGGCCGAACCGGGTGCGGAGCCTCCGAGCCATCGGGTGTCCCCTTGCGGATGAGCATCGGGCGATACGGCTGCCGGCCCGGACCCCCGCCGAGGACGATCGAGCGTGCGCCAGGCGGTTCGTCACCCAGCGACCGTGGCGCACCGTAGCGGCACCGTTGGTCAGTGCGGTTGGCGAGGCAGGGAGCCACACGTGTCGGAAACGCCGTACTCGGACCTCGCCGCGCGAGCGCGAGAGCTACCGACGGCCCCGGTGCCGCAGGCCGCCCTGGGCCCCGAGATCCCCAAGGCCGGGTACGTCCTGGAGGAGATCGCCGACGGGGTGTTCTGGCTCAGTGAGGGCATGTACCAGATGATGTTCGTGGTCACGGACGAAGGCGTCATCGCCGTCGACGCGCCACCCACCCTCGGCCACAACATTCTCCGCGCGATCGGCAGCGTGACCAGCCGCTCCATCACCCAGGTCGTCTACAGCCACCAGCACTCCGACCACGTCGGAGCGATGTCGGTCTATCCCGAGGATGTACCGCGCTACGCGCACCGGATCACGGCGGAACGACTCGCGCTGCTCCGCGACCCCAACCGCCCGCTGCCGACACACGTCTTCGACGACACGCTGACCATCGAAGCGGGAGACCACAACCTCCAGCTCGACTACAAGGGCCCCAACCACGCCGAGGGAAACATCTTCATCTACGCCCCGACGCAACGTGTGCTGATGCTCGTGGACGTGATCTTCCCCGGCTGGGTCCCGTTCTCCAACCTCGCCGTCTCCGCGAACATCCCCGGCTTCGTCAACGCTCAGGAACAGACGCTCGATTACCCCTTCGACAAGCTCGTCGGCGGACACGTCACGCGGCCCGGCACCCCGGACGATGTCAGGACGCAGATCGAATACCTGAAAGACCTCCGCTCCACCACCGAGGCAGCGCTCTCCTCGGTCGACGTGCAGAAGATCCTGGCCCCGGTCGACGCCACCAACGCCTGGGCCATCTTCAAGGCCTACCTGGACGCCGTGGCCGCCCGGGCCGCCGATGAACTCGTTCCGCGGTGGAGCCAGCGTCTCGGCGGTGCCGACGTCTTCACCCTGCCGAACGCATGGGCAATGGCCGAAGCCCTCCGGCTGGACTACGGCAGCATGGGTCCCTTCGGCATCGCGCCCTGAGCCGACCACCGACCCCGCACCGGCGGCGCGACACGAACCCCCGACGACGCCGCCCGGGGGCAGCGGGCATGGCCCCGGGCCTCGCGGTCCAGCCCTCAAGGCCGTACCCAGACAGATGCGCCGATCTGCCTGCAGGACCTGAGGAGCGCTCATAGGCTGCGGACACGCGCCCGCCTTGACGCGAGCCCCACTCGCAGCGGAAGGAGGTGTCGGTGTCGGCAGCCTCCGGGCGTCCCACGCCCATGGATCCGATGGTCACCGGGACCACCCGTCGCGTGCCGAGCGGCGCTTGCCGTGACCTCCCGCCCGAGCTGGGGCCGGACGCGATCGGCGTGTTGGAGGGGCGCACCTTCATGCTCTCCGACGCCGTGGGAAACGTGCCGGACGAGTCCATCGGCGGGCTCGTGCACGACGACACCCGCTTCGTGAGCAGGTGGGTGCTGACGATCGGCGACGCACCGCTGCTGGTGCTCTCCTCCGGCACCGTCGACCCGTACTCGGCGGCCTTCTTCCTGGCCAACTCGGCGCTACCGGGGCTGCCGGCCAACCGGGTCGGCGTGCGGCGGCAACGGTTCGTCGGCGACGGGCTCTACGAACGCGTCGAGCTGCGCTACTTCGGCATCGAGCCGGCACAGGTGCGGCTGCGGCTCGCGGTGGGAACCGATTTCGCGGACCTGTTCGAGATCAAGGAGTCCGGCCGGGACCGCAGCTCACACATCGTCCGCCGGCACGCGCCGGACGGGTCGGCCCTCGAGTTCGCGTACCGCAACGGCGACTACGCGGCGACGGTACGGATCGAAGCTGATCCGCCGGCCGACCAGGTGGACGGAGACACGCTGGAATGGAACTTGAGGCTGGCGCGCGGACAGCAGTGGGGCTGTGAGCTGTGGGTACCGCTGCGCTGCGGCGAGGAGGACTACCGCCCCACGCCCCGCGAGTTCGGACAGGCCGTCGACCACGGCATGGAGGATCCGTCGACCCGATGGGCGGCGAGCAAGCCGCACCTGCACGCGGACGCCGACCTGGTCCGGGACGTCTACCACAAGTCGGCGGTCGACCTCGTGTCGATGCGGATCGAGAAGACCATCGCCGGGGAACCGGTCGTCCTGATCGCCGCCGGCCTGCCGTGGTTCCTGACCGTCTTCGGCCGGGACACCCTGATCACCGCCTACCAGACCATGATGTGCGGCCCCGACGTCGCCCGCGGGGCCCTCATCGTGCTGGCCGCCCACCAGGCCACCACGTTCGACGAGTTCACCGACCAGGAACCGGGCAAGATCTTCCACGAGTACCGGTCGGGCGAGCTGACCCGGCTCGGCCTCAAGCCCTACCGCCCCTACTACGGCGGCGCCGACACCACCGCGCTGTGGCTGATCCTGCTGTCGGAGTACTGGCGGTGGACCCGCGACGACGAACTCGTCCGCCGGCTGCGCGGCAACGCCGACGCCGCCCTTGGCTGGATCGACCACCACGGCGACCGCGACGGCGACGGCTACGTCGAGTACGCCACCCGCTCCGACCAGGGCCTGGGCAACCAGTGCTGGCGGGACTCCCCGGACGGCGTGCAGTACGCCGACGGGAACGTCCCGGTCCTACCGATCGCCACCTGCGAGACGCAGGGCTACACCTACGACGCCAAGGTGCGCCTCGCGGAACTCGCCGACGGCCCCTGGCAGGACCCGGACCTGGCCCGCCGGCTGCGGACGGAGGCCGACCGGCTGCGTGAGCAGTTCGACCGGGACTACTGGATCCCGCGCCGGGGCGGCTACTACGCCGTCGGGCTGGACGGGGACAAGCGGCCCGTCGACTCGATGACCTCCAACATGGGTCATCTGCTGTGGAGCGGCATCGTGCCCGAGGACCGCGCCGGGCACGTCGCCCGGCAACTCATGTCCGACGAGATGTTCTCCGGCTGGGGAGTCCGCACCCTGTCCACCGCCGACACCGGCTACAACCCCATCGGCTACCACCTCGGCACCGTCTGGCCGCACGACAACTCCATCATCGCGGCCGGCCTCGCTCGCTACGGCTACCGGGACGAGGCGAACCGCATCGCCATGGCCATGCTGGAGGCCGCCCGTCACTCCGAGCACCGCCTGCCGGAGGCGTTCTCCGGCTACGACCGGTCCTTCGGCCGCCAACCCGTGCCCTACCCCACCGCCTGCAACCCGCAGGCCTGGGCCAGCGGCGCACCCCTGCTCCTACTCCGCACCATGCTCGGCCTGAACCCGCAGGCGGACACCCTCGTCGCCGACCCACATCTGCCCGACGAACTCGGCCGAATTCGCCTGCACAACGTGATGGCCGGGGGCCGGCGGTGGAACGTCGACGCCATCGGCTGCCACGCCACCCTCACGGAAGCGGCGTGACGCACGCCGACCTCCGGCGGGCTGTGGGGCACGGGTGAGCCGACGCCAGGGTGCAGGCAGGAATCAGGACGCCGGTGACGGTGCTCGGCAACGCTTGTCTGCGCCCGGGATTGCGGAAGTTCGGCGGGCGGCTGCCGAACCGCCAGATAATGCGAAAGTCAGCCTGGGTTCATCCTCCGGGGCTGCTGCGCTGATCGCCATGCCTCGGGGAGGGAGCAACCGTCGGATGAGCACGATGCACGCCGTGAGGGCGCACAGCCGGGGCGGCCCGGAGCAACTCGTGTACGAGGAGGCGCCGCGGCCCGAGCCGGGGCCCGGTGAGGTGTTGGTGGCCGTGAAGGCTGCTTCCATGACACCCCGCGAGCTCACCTGGCCGGAAACCTGGACCCACAGCTCGGACGGGACAGGACCCGAGCGCACCCCGATCATCCCGTCGCACGAGTTCTCCGGAGTCGTCGCGGCGTGCGGCGCGGGGGTGGAGAGCCCCGCCGTGGGGGAGGCCGTCTACGCGTTGATCCCGTTCACCCGGGATGGCGCTGCCGCCGAGTATGTCGTCCTGCCCGCGGCCGTCGTGGCGGCCAAACCCGCCACCGTCGACCATGACCACGCCGCAGCGCTCCCACTGGCTGCGCTGAGCGCCTGGCAGGCGCTGGTGGACCACGCCGATCTGCAGGAAGGCCAGCACGTGCTGGTGCAGGGCGGCGCCGGCGGCGTGGGGAACTACGTGGTGCAGCTCGCGGCCAGCCTCGGTGCTCGCGTGAGCGCCACGGCGGCGGCGGCCGACCTGGAGTTCGTCCAGGACCTGGGTGCGGAGCAGGCAATCGACTATGCGCAGGACCGCTTCGAGGATCACGTCCGCGACCTGGACGTCGTCGTTGACCTCGTCGGAGGAGCCACCCAGTCGCGGTCCTGGTCCGTGCTGAAGCCGGGCGGCATTCTGGTCAGCCTCGCCACGCCTCCTGACGAGCAGGAAGCAGCCCGGCACGGCGTGCGCGGGGTGTACTTCATCGTCGAGCCCGAGCGGAACGCGTTGGGTTCCATCGCCGAGCTCGTCGACCACGGCCACTTGCGGCCGGTGCTGGACCGGGTACTGCCCCTCACCGAGACGCGCTCGGGTTACGAGGCGCTCGAGACGGGCAAACGCCGCGGCAAGATCGTCATCCACGTCGCCGACTAGGGCCGGTGTCGAAGTCGCCGATGTCGCCCCCGGCGGGGTGAGGACGGGACGGCCGCCTGCCTGTCGGGCTCTCGGGGCGTACCCGGGACGAGACCATCGTCGACGACCGCCGGAATCCGGACGGTGGGGCGTCCGTAGGCTTCGAGCAGTCGCAACCAGATCTCGCTGACCGTCGGGTAGGCGGGCACGGCGTGCCACGGCCGGTCGAGCGGTAGCTCGCCGACACGCGTTGATGCCCGCCGCCGGCCGCCGCACGACCACTCGCACGGTCCTTGCCGCCCTGACCTGTGGTTCCTCACTCACCAGTCGACATGGCGGCGATCTCGGCCGACCCAGGTCCCGCTCCGGACGGTACGGCCTGCCCCCTCGCGGTGACATTGCAGTCGCATCGTCAACCGGGTAGCGTGGGATGCAATGCAGATGCATTGCATAGAGAGAAGGCCCACGTGCACGTGATCGCGCTGTCCGAGGCAACCGCCGACATGGTCGACCTGGTCGGCGGCAAGGCGGCCGGGCTGGGCGAGCTGATCCGGCGAGGTGAGCGGGTCCCCGAGGGGTTCTGCGTCACGGCCGAGGCTCATCGACTCGGCGTCATTCCGCAGGCGGAGATCATCGCCGCGTACGAGCGGCTCGGTGCGGGCCCGGTGGCGGTGCGCTCCAGCGCCACCGCGGAGGACCTGCCGGAGGCGAGTTTCGCCGGGCAGCAGGACACCGTCCTGAACGTCACGGGCACCCCGGACCTGATCGCCGCGATCAGGAAGTGCTGGGAATCGCTGCACACCGTCCGCGCGACCGCCTACCGCGACGCCCGCCAGATCGATCATCAGGCGGTGCGGATGGCCGTCGTCGTGCAGCGCATGGTCGCCCCTTCGGTGGCGGGGGTGTTGTTCACCGCGAACCCGGTGACCGGTCGCCGCGACGAGATGGCGGTCGACGCCGCGCCGGGACTCGGCACGACGGTGGTGGACGGGGCGGTCACGGTAGATCACTACGTCCTCGACGGTGTGACCCGAGCCGACGCGGGATGTCTGACATCCGCGCACCTGGCGGAGCTGCGAGCAACAGGTGAGCGGCTGCAGGGTCACTTCGGCTGCCCGCAGGACGTGGAGTGGGCGTTCGACGGAGACGGCGTGCTGTGGTTGCTGCAATCGCGGCCGATCACCAGCCTGTTTCCCCTCCCTCCGGAGACCGGGGAGCCCCTCCCCCGGGTCTACCTGGAGTTCGGCCACGTCCAGGGGATGCTGCAACCGGTCACCCCGATGGGCATGTCGACCCTGCGATCACAGATCGCGGCGATGCTCGCCTCGCTCGGCGTCCGGGTCGAGATCGTCGACATCGGCGGTCGCCTCTACGGTGATCTGACCGAGCTGGCCCGGCGCAGGTCATCCCGCAAGCGGCTGGTCAAGCTCATGGCGGTCGACTTCGGCCCGCGGGCACAAGCGGTGATGCAGCACGTCCTGGCGGATCCGCGGTTCGCGCCGGCCAAGGGCAGCACGCGGCGCGGCGCGGCGCCGGGGGCCGCGTCCCTGCGGACGGCCGGCCGCGCGGTGGTGGGGATCCTGCGCGCGCTGGCCCGTCCCGACGCGGCGCGGATCCGAATGTTCCAGGCGATCGAGGAGATGAGGGTACGGTCGGCGGCCCCCGCCGACCTGCGGACCGCCGCCGACCGGCTCCGCTTCCTACAGGCGCGGGACTCCGAGGACGGCGCCGACGCGATCATGTGGCCGATCGTCACCGGGATGCTGGCCGCCGCGTTGCCGGCTTCGTTGCTCAAGGGCGTCGCGAGCCCGGATGAGATCCACACCGTGCTGGGCGGGATGCCGCACAACGTCACCATCGAGATGAACCTGGCGCTCTGGCGGCTCGCTCAGGGCGCGGGGGAACACCGTCAGCTCCTACTCGACACCCCGCCGGACGAGCTGGCCGCGCGGTATCTGCGCGGGACGCTGCCCGACGTCGGGATGGCCGACTTTCTGGACGCCTACGGTCATCGCGGCGTCGCCGAGGTCGACCTCGGCGTACCGCGGTGGGCGGAGGATCCGGCACCGGTCTTCGCGGCGATCGCCAACTACCTGCGGGTCACCGATCCGCAACAGGGGCCCGACCAGCGCTTCCAACGGGCCGCGGCCGAGGCCGAGGCCGCTCTCGAGGAGCTGGTCAGGCGGGCCCGCCGTCGGCGGCCGGTACGCGGCACGATGGCCGGGTTCCTGCTGCGCCGGGCCCGGTCGTTGGCCGGCCTGCGCGAGGCCGGCAAGTTCGCCGGGCTGTACCCGCTGCGGGAGACGCGCCGGCAACTGCTGCTCATCGGTGCCGACCTGCATGGCACCGGGCTGCTGGAGCAGCCCGACGACATCATGTTCCTGACCCTCGACGAGGTGCACGCCGCGGTGCACCAGGGCATCGATCACCGGGGGACGGTCGCCGCCCGCAGGGCGGTACACCGCAGGGAGTTGCGCCGCAGGGCTGTGCCGGTGGCGTTGCTCTCCGACGGCACCGACGTCGAGACCGTACTGCCGGCGGCGCCCGCCCTCGACGGCACCGTCGCCGGCGTGGGTGCGTCGGCGGGCCGGGTGACCGGCCCCGCCCGGGTCGTCCACGACCCGGCCACCGCCCACATCGAGCCCGGCGAGATCCTGGTCGCCGCGACCACCGACCCCGGCTGGACCCCGCTGTTCCTCACCGCTTCGGCGCTGATCACCGAGACCGGCGCGATCATGGCGCACGGCCCCACGGTGGCCCGGGAGTACGGCATCCCCGCCGTCATCTGCGTGCCCGACGCCACGCGAACGATCTCCACCGGTCAGCTCGTCACCGTGGACGGCGGCGCCGGAACCGTCACCCTCCACTGACCGCCTGACCGCCAGCTCACTACCGCGAGGACGACCATGACCGACATGACACCCCCGATCCGGACGAAAGTGGGCCCGCTGCTGCGCCGGGTGGCCGCGATGGAGGCCGCGATGTGGCGCAGCCTGTACGTGTGGGCGCGGCGCAAGCCGCTGCCGCTGGCGCCGGGCGATGAGCCGTTCGGCTACCTGGGCGTGGTCAAGCCGATCCTCGGGATCTTCATCGGCCTGTCGGTCGTGGAGATTCCGATCTTCGACTTGATCGTCACCAACGTGGTGCCATGGGGGCCGGCCCGCTGGATCGTGCTCGTCCTCGGCATCTGGGGTCTGCTCTGGATGGCCGGCCTCTACGCGAGCATGCAGATCCACCCACACGTCGTTGGGGACACAGGCCTGCGGGTTCGGCTGAGTTCGGGCATCGACATCTGGATCCCATGGACGGACGTCGAGGCGCTGCGCAAGCGTCACCGCTCGCTGCCCTCCAGCAAATCGGTGCAGGTCGAGCAGGAGGGGGAGCGCCGGGTGCTGTACATCTCGGTCGGCAGCCAGACGAGCATCGACGTCCTGCTACGCCGGCCGACGACCTTCGACCTGCCCAAGGGCCGGTCTGAGCCGATGGACGAGTTGCGGCTGTACGCCGACGACCCCGACGGCCTCCTGCGCAGCGCACGGGGCACCCCCGCGACCGGAACCCTCAGCCGGTAGCTGCCGCCCGCTGGCGGAGTGTCCGGGCCATCCACTGTGAAACGATCGAGGTCATGCCCAAGAAGGTCGATCACCAGGAGCGACGTACGCTCATCGCTGACGCGTTGATGCGGGTGGCCGCGGAGCAGGGCCTGGAGGCCGTCAGCCTCCGTCACGTGGCTGCCGAGGCCGGCGTGTCCGCCGGGATGGTCCAGCACTACTTCCGCACCAAGGACGAGATGATGGCGTTCGCGTTGGCCGTGGTCCGCGAGCGCAGCCAGGTCCGGGTCACCGAGGCGATGGCGCGACTGGGCGAGAACCCGTCCCCTCGGCTGTTGCTGCGTACGATGATCGCCGCGCTGTTGCCGCTCGACGAGCGGACCCGCGACGAGGGACGGGTGGCGCTGGCGTTCCTCGCCTACACTGCGGTGCGACCGGCGGCCGCGCCCAGCCTGCGCGAGGACACCGTGCAGCTGACCGCGTTCATCGCCAGCGTCCTCCCGTCTCGAAACGCCGTCGCCGCCGCGGCCGGCCTGCTGGCGCTGATGGAAGGGCTGGGCGTCTATCTGCTCGGCGGGCAGTACACCTCCGAGGAGGCGTTGGGTGCGCTGGATGCCCACCTCGACCTGCTCTTCGGCTCGTCGGCTGGTGCCTGACCTCGTCGGCAGGCGGACCAGTCCAGGAAGGACTGCCCCCGAGACAACGCCGCCATGTTCCCTCCGCCGGAGGCTAACTGGACCCGCCCGCTGCGGTCCTGATGATCGTCAGGCGGCGATCACGGTGTCAGGATGTCGTGAGGATGACGAGTTGCTGAGTGGCTCGGGTCATCGCGACATAGCGGTCGACCGCTCCTTCGATGCCTTCGCCGAATGCCTCCGGGTCGATGAGGACGACCAGGTCGAATTCGAGCCCCTTCGACAGTTCCGGGGTCAGCGACCGGACGCGGGACGCCGGCTGGAATGTGGGGTCGCCGATGACGCAGGCGATCCCGTCGGCGTGCGCCGCGAGCCAGGTGTCGAGGATCGAGTTCAGATCAGAAGCAGATCCGGGTACGACGGGGACGCCGCTGCTGCGGATGGAGGTCGGCACGTTGGCGTCCGGCAGCACGGCCCGGATGACCGGCTCGGCTTCCGCCATGACCTCCTCCGGCGTCCGGTAGTTGATGCTCAGGGAGGCCAGGTTGATCCGGTCGAGCCCGATCCGCTCGAGCCGTTCCTGCCACGACTCCGTGAACCCGTGCCGGGCCTGGGCGCGGTCCCCGACGATGGTGAAGCTCCGGGACGGGCAGCGGAGCAGCAACATCTGCCACTCCGCGTCGGTCAGTTCCTGCGCCTCGTCCACGACGATGTGCGCGAACGGGCCGGCGAGCAGATCCGGGTCGGTGCTGGGCAGTGCGGTCTCGTCGACCAGAGCATCCTGGAGATCCAGTTGGCGCAGGCTCGACAGCACCCCTTCGCCGTCGTCATAGGCGTGGGCCTCGATCAGCTCGTCGACGACCGTGGCCATGCGCGCGCGTTCGACCGCGACAAGGGCCTCGTGCTGACGCTTACGCCCTGACGCCTCCGGGTCGCCGAGCCGCTGCCGTGCCGCATCCAGGTACGGCAGGTCGGACACCGTCCAGGCCTGGGCGTTGCCGCGCTGCAGCTTCCGAATGTCGTCCGGGCTGAGCCAGGGAGCGCACTTGCGCAGATAGGCGGGCACCGACCACAGGTCTCCGACGAGGTCGGTCGCTTCGAGCAGCGGCCAGGCGCGGTTGAAGGTCGTGAGCAGTTCCCTGTTCCGCATCAGCGATCTGCGGACCAGGTCGTCCGGCTCATCGCCGTCGTACTTCTCCATCAGGATCGTCAGCAGCTCTTCCCAGATATCGTCGCGCGCCTCGTTGTGCGGGACACCGGGGTCCGGTGCTTCAAACGCCTCGGCCCAGTCTTCGGCGCTCAGCCAGATGTCGGACTCGTCGGTGGTGATCGTCATTCCCTTGGTCGGCGGCTCCTCGTAGAACCTGACCGCCGCCTCGATCGCCTTCACCAGGTCCGCGGACGACTTCAGGAGGGCCACGTCCGGATCGGTCTCGACGGTTGCCGCGGCACCCTCGGGCACCAGGTCCCGCAGGGTGCAGGTCTGCACGTCCTCTTCGCCGAGGCTGGGGAGGACGTCGGCGACGTAGGCCAGGTAGGGCTGGTGCGGACCGACGAACAGCACGCCGCCGCGGCGATGACCGAGGCGAGGGTCGGCGTAGCGGAGGTAGGCGGTGCGGTGCAGAGCGACGACGGTCTTGCCGGTACCCGGACCGCCGTCGACGACGAGCGCGCCGCTCGATCCCGCGCGGATGATGGCGTCCTGGTCGGCCTGGATCGTGCCGAGCACGTCCCGCATCCGGGCCGACCGGCTGGTGCCCAGGCTGGCGATGAAGGCGGACTGGTCGTCGAGCGCGGCGTGCCCTTCCAGCCCGTCCGAGGTGAACACCTCGTCCCAGTAGTCGCTGATCCGGCCACGGGTCCAGCGATACCTGCGGCGGCTCGCCAGACCCATCGGGTTGGCGTGGGTCGCCCCGAAGAACGGCTCAGCCGCTGGGGAGCGCCAGTCGAGCAGCAGCCGGCGACCTTCGCTGTCCGTGAGGCCACGTCGTCCGACGTACACCGGCTCAGGGTTGTCTTCGCTGACCATGCGTCCGATGCACAGGTCCACACCGAAACGCCGCAGGGCACGCAGGCGAGCGGTCAGCCGGCGGACCTCCTGGTCCCGGTCCACCGCCTGCCGGCCTTTGCCGCCGGGCGCCTTGCGCGCGGCATCGAGGCGGTCGGACAGGTCGGCGATCGACTGCTCCAGGCTCGCCGCGAGGGCCGCGAAGTGCTGCTCGTCGCGGGCGATCAGCGTCGGGTCGGCCTTGGGGGAAAGGTGCTCGGGAAGGTCGAACGCGCTGGTGGTCAGGGAATTCACGTCATCAGCTCCGATCTGAGATCGCTTGCAGAGGGAGACGAGGGCGCGGCGGCTCTGCGCACGGATCGCCTCGATGGCCACCCGGGCGACGTCTTCCGATGCGCGCACTTGCGTGCTGCCGAGGCCCACGCCTACCGGTGGTGCGCCGCCGTCCAGGAACCCCACCAACTCGTTTTCGCGACTCCCATTTTCCGTAGGTTCTGGCCTCGGCCGGCAATTTTGCGGCACGACCCGGGTCTTGCGGCAAGTCCCCCGGTGCGCTATATGTTGAAAGTGGAAGGGAGTAGGTGTTTCCTTCCCTTGATCGTCCGCTGGCCGGACAACCTCCCCGCGAAGCCCGGCGTGCCGCGTACGACCGGTGGCCCAGGAGGATCTCCGGTGGGCCCTGCGGATGCAGCCGCGGAACGGGAACTTCTCCACCCGCTTCAGCCCAAGGCGGGCCGACGGTTGGCCATCGGCCTCATCCGCCGGTACCAGACCGAGGTCTGGGCACACCTATCGTTCGAACGGTTCGGCTTCTGGCGTGGCCTGGCGCTGACGATCGGACGGCTGTGTCGGCCGGAGGCTCATCCGCAAGGCCACCGGATCCGGGGCGGGACGGTGGACGCACCCGCCAAGGCGGTGCTGCGCGTTCAGGCCGACGCTCCGGTGGGGTTCGCCGTGCCGTCGGCAGCCAGCGCGAGAACGTCCCGCGCCACGGGCAGCGCGGCCTCGCGGTGTGCCGGGACGAGTCCGATCCGGGTGCGTCGGTCGAGCAGGTCGTCGACGGTGAGGGCGAGTTCGTGGCGGGCGGCCCAGAGCAGTTCGGCGCCGGTGACCGGGATGTCGGGGCCGATCGGCTGGCGGAGGTCGGCCGGCGCCTCGGCCAGCACGTCGACCGCTTCGGTGCCGTACCGCTGCACGAGCCGGCGCGGCGCGGGGACCCGGGCCAACTGGGCCCTGCTGGCGGCGCCGGGCAGCGGGAGGCGGCGGGTGCGGCAGGCGCCGGCGGCGAGGCGGCGCCGGCGGACGGCGGTGTCGACGGCGTCCTCCGCCATCCGTCGGTAGGTGGTGAGCTTGCCGCCGACCACGCTGATGATCCCGTCCGGGTCGTCGATGACGGCGTGTCGTCGGGAGAGGTCGGCGGTCCGGGCGTCCGCGTCGGCGAGCAGCGGGCGGAGTCCCGCGAAGGCGCCGAGCACGTCGGTGGGTCGCAGGGGCTGGTCGAGGACGCTGTTGAGCACGTCGAGCAGGAATGCGACGTCGGCGTCGGCGGGCTCCGGCACGTCCGGCACCGGTCCGTCCACCGCTTCGTCGGTCAGCCCGGCGTAGACCAGACCGTCGGTCTGGGGCAGGGCGAAGACGTAGCGGGTGAACTGCCCGGGTACCGGGATGGTCAGTCCGGTCCAGAGCCCGCCCAGGCGGGCGGCGGACAGGACGATGTGGGTGCCGCGGGACGGGCGCAGGCGTACGTGCGGCGTCAGGCTGCTCGCCCACACACCGGCGGCGTTGATCACGACGCGCGCGGTGACGTGCAGACGGGCCCCGGTGAGGGTGTCCTCGATGGTGGCGCCGTCGCGGTGCAGTTCGGTGGCGCGACAGCGGGGCAGGATGCGGGCAGATCGCGCCGCGGCGGCGCGGGCCACTCCGACGACCAGGCGGGCGTCGTCGCAGAGCTGGCCGTCCCAGGACAGGTGGGCTCCGCGGAGGCCGGCCGGGCGCAGCGCCGGTGCCATCGCGCTCGCCTCGGCCGCGCCGAGCCGGCGGGTGCCCGGCAGGGTCCGGCGGGAGGTTCCGGCACAGGTGCGCAACAGGTCTCCGGCGCGGAGGCCGGCTGCCGCGGCGCGGTCCTGCCAACCGGTGGTGTAGCCGGTCGCGGCAAGCAGCATCGGCAGGGGGCGCGTCAGGTGCGGGGCGGTGCGGGTCAGCAGGACGTGGCGTTCGACGGCGCTCTCGTAGGCGATTCCGACCTGGCCGTGGGCGAGGTAGCGCAGGCCGCCGTGGACGAGCTTGGAGCTCCACCGGGAGGTGCCGTGGGCCAGGTCGTTGGCGTCGACGGCGACCACGGACAGGCCACGGCTCGCGGCATCGAGCGCCACCCCGGCACCGGTGACGCCGAGCCCGACGACGAGGACGTCGACGACGTTGCCGGCGGCCAGCTCGGCCAGGTCCCGCTCCCGGCCTGCGCCGGTCAACGATGCGTTCACACACCCTCCTTGCGCTCAAGTGACATCCGATGTAACTCTGTCACACATGGATGCACGAGGGGAAGCGTCGACCGCCGGCTGGGCTCGCTGGGGAACCGCGAAGGACGTGAAGCTGCCGGACTCCGCGTCGCGCCTGCTGGCGCAGGTGCTCGACCTGACGCCCCCGCCGTCGGTCGTGGCACTGGCGGCGGTTGCGGTGCCGGACTGCGAGTTGGACGGCGCGGTTCTCGACGCGCTGCGGCAGGTGGTCGGCGACGGGCACGTGATCACCACCCAGGAGGCCCGGGTACGCCACGCCTCGGGGATGTCGACGCCGGACCTGTTGCGGGAGCGACACGGCGACGTACGCCTGGCCCCGCAGGCGGTGATCCGCCCGGCCGACCACCGCCAGGTGGTCTCCGTCCTCGACATCTGTTCCCGGCTCGGGGTGGCCGTGGTCCCCTTCGGTGGCGGCACCTCGGTGGTGGGTGGGCTCACCCCCGCCGCGGCTCAGCACGTCGCCCTCGACCTGGGACGGCTGAACCAGCTTCTCGCCGTCGACCCGGTGTCCCGGACCGCCACCCTGCAGGCGGGGCTGCGCGCCCCGCAGGCGACCGAGCTGCTCGCCGAGCACGGATTCACCCTCGGCCACGTCCCCCAGTCCTACGAGTACGCCACCATCGGCGGATTCGCCGCCACCCGCTCGTCCGGCCAGGCGTCGGCCGGCTACGGCCGCTTCGACGACATGGTGATGGGGTTGACCGTCGCCACCCCTCGGGGCACGGTCCAAGTGGGCCGGGCTCCCGCCTCGGCCGCCGGTCCCGACCTGCGACAGCTCTTCCTGGGCAGCGAGGGGACGCTCGGCGTCATCACCGACGTCACCGTGCGGGTACGCCCGCTGCCCGCGCGGTCACACTACGAGGGCTGGCGGTTCGAGTCGTTCGCCGACGGCCTGCACGCGGTACGGCGGCTGGCGCAGGACGGGCCGCGACCCACGCTGCTGCGGCTCTCCGACGAGATCGAGACCATGATCGGGGCCGCCGGCTCCGGACGCTCCGAGGGAGGCTGCCTGCTGGTCGCCGGGTACGAGGGCGAGGAGGTCCTGCCCACCGTCGAGGCCGCCGCCGATGTGCTGGCCGCGCACGGCGGGGTGCCGCTGGGTGAGGAGGCCGGGCAACAGTGGGCACGGCACCGCTTCGACGCCCCCTACCTGCGGGACGCGCTGCTGGACGCCGGGGCGTTCGCGGAGACGCTGGAGACCGCGGCGTACTGGTCGGCGCTGCCGGAGGTGCACGGCCGGGTCCGCCAGGCGATCCTCGACGCGCTGCCCGACGGGGCGCTGGTGCTGGGCCACGTCTCCCACGTCTACGAGACCGGCGCCTCGCTGTACTTCACGGTGATCTGCTCGCCCGGACCGGACCCGATCGGCCGCTGGCGGACGGCGAAGGCGGCGGCCAGCGAGGCGATCGCCGCCACCGGCGCCACGATCAGCCACCACCACGGAGTCGGCGCGGACCACCGCACCTGGTACGCGGCCGAGATCGGAGACGTCGCCGTGGACCTGCTCCGGGCGGTCAAGCAGCAGCTGGACCCGGCCGGCATCCTCAACCCCGGCATCCTGGTGCCGTAGGTGCGCGCCTTCACCGTGATCCTCGGGCCGGCCGCGCGCCGAGGACTGTCCCGCGTGATGCCGGTGGCCCACCAGCTCCGCGCCGCCGGCGCGCGGATCCGGGTGGAGTACACGCAGACCGTCGAGCAGGCCCGCCAGCGCGCCGCCGCCGCGGTGCAGGACGACGAGGTGGTGGTCGCGGCCGGCGGTGACGGCACCATCCGGCTGCTCGCCGGGGTGGTCGCCGACCTGGGCGGCCTGCTCGGCGTCATCCCGGCCGGGCGCGGCAACGACTTCGCCCGCCAGCTGCGGTTGCCGCACTCCCCCGATGCCGTCGCCGACCTGCTGCTGCACGGCCGGCCCCGGCACCTCGACGTGCTCCGCGTCGCCGGGCAGACGGTCGTCGGCAGCGTCTACACGGGCGTCGACGCGGCCGCCAACGAACTGGCCAACCGGTCCCGCCTGCCCGCGTCGCTGGTGTATCCCACCACCGGACTGCGGGCGCTGCTGCGCTGGCCACGGACCCGGTACACCATCACCGTGGACGGCCGGACGGAGGAGCTGCACGCCTACACGGTGGTGGTGGCCAACTGCGGGTACTACGGCCGCGGGCTGCACATCGCCCCGATGGCGCAGCCCGACGACGGAGCGCTGGACGTCGTCGTGGTCCGACACGCTCCGAAGCTGCTGTTCCCGGTCGTTCTACGACAGATGCGCGCCGGCTGGCACCTCGGACGCCGGCAGGTCACGTCCTACCGCGGCAGCTCGGTCACGGTACGCGCCGACCGGCCGGTGGTCGCGTACGGGGACGGCGACCCGATCGGCCGGGGCGACCAGGTGCACGTCAAGCTCCGCCCGCGCGCGCTGCGGATCATCTGCGGCTAGTGCCGTGACCAAGAACGTTCATGGTGTTGGATGACACGCCCGGGCTGTCGGCCGGGTGGCGTTGTGGCGTTCAGGCTGTGCTGGTAGCAGATCCTGTACGCGTACGGCGGCTGACCGATCAGGAAGGTCAGCAGCTGCTGCGCATCACCCGCCGGGGCACCGGCTCACCGATCCGATCACGGCGGGCCATGATCGTGCTCGCCTCGGCCGGCGGCAACACCGTCCCATTGACTGTTGCCAGTGCCGACTAAGGTGCGTCCGGTCCCGTACCTTCAGCTGTCGTCGGGGTCGGCGAGCGCTGCGCGGACGAGGGCCATCGCAAAAGCGCGCAGGTCGGACCGGGACATCCGACGTTGGCCCGGCCCGGTCAGCTGGTCCAGCACCACACCGTCGATGCAGCTCACGAACCATGCGGCGGTTGATGCCGGCTGGGCGCAGTTCTGCGTCTGGAGCATGGCAGCAATGGCCACCCTCAGCCTGTCTCCTGCGTCGACCAGTTCCGCCGCCAGCTCCGGGCGCCGGCGCGAGTGCAGGAGCAGCTCGTAGCGGGCGAGGTGGCGGTGCGCGTCAACGGTGATCCAGTGCCACATCAGGTCGGCGCCCATGTCCGCGAGCTGTTCGGCGGTCATCACGCGATCGGCGATGCCGGTAGCCGCAATCTCGAGCAGGTCGATCTCGACTAGGCGCCGGACGCACGCTGTCACGAGGTCGTCGCGCTTGCGGAAGTAGTAGCTGGTCGATCCGACCGGCAGCCCGGCCTCGGCGTCGACTGCCCGGTGCGTCAGGCCGCGAAGCCCTTCTCGCGCGATCAACCGCAGTCCCGCGTCTGCGATCGCTGACAGTCGCTCAGTTGACATGGCCTCACTCTACAACAGTAGAGTCGGCTCGACATCTGTAGAGTCGTTACGCAGAGGGGCGAGTTGATGATCATTAAAGACAAGGTTGGCCGTCGCCAGAGGACGGCAGTGCGCGTCGGTGGGTGGGCCTTCGTGCTGACCGGGACCGGTCATGTCACCCTGGCGAGCCTCATGCCGTCCACGGGTGACATGCTCGCTGTCGCGCGCCAGATGGAGCAGGCGCGCTTCCCGATGACCCCGAGCCACAGCGTCGCCGACCTCATGCAGGGCTTCAGCGTCGCGATGTCCGTTCTGCTGGTGGCCTGGGGTGTGTCGATTCTGCTCATGACTCGTCACGGCCGGGCCGCAGAGCAGGCGCAAGTCGCCCTCATGCTCGCGCTGTCCCTCGCGCTGCTGGCCACGGCGCTGCTGCTGCTGCCTGCTCCTCCGATCGTCCTGATGACCGTCGCGTCCGTGGCTTTCGCGGTGGCGCTGGGCGCGTCACGCCGTGCGACGACGCCGACGAGCACACCAAGCTCTCGCGGCGCCAGTCCGACGACGGCAGGACGCTAGTGCCGTGACCAAACAACGTTCATGGTGTTGGATGACACGCCCGGGCTGTCGGCCGGGTGGCGTTGTGGCGTTCAGGCTGTGCTGGTAGCAGATCCTGTACGCGTACGGCGGCTGACCGATCAGGAAGGTCAGCAGCTGCTGCGCATCACCCGCCGGGGCACCGGCTCACCGATCCGATCACGGCGGGCCATGATCGTGCTCGCCTCGGCCGGCGGCAACACCGTCCCGGCCATTGCCCGCCTAGTACGGGCCGACGAGGACACGATCCGGCAGGTCATCCACCGGTTCAACGAGATGGGCATGACCTGCCTGGACCCTCGGTGGGCGGGTGGCCGTCCCCGCCAGATCAGCACGGATGACGAGCAGTTCATCGTCACGACGGCCACGGCCCGCCCCGAAGCGTTGGGGCGGCCGTTCACCCGGTAGAGTATCCGCAAGCTCGCCGACTACCTCACCATGCAGCCGGCCCGTCCGATCGTGATCGGGCGTGAACGGCTGCGGCAGATCCTGCAGCGGCACGGCATCACCTTCCAGCGGACCAAGACGTGGAAGGAGTCCACCGACCCGGACCGGGACGCCAAACTCGCCCGCATCGAGTATGTGAGCAGCCATTTTTCGCAGCGGGCGTTCGCATTCGACGAGTTTGGCCCGCTCGCCATCCGCCCGCACGGCAGGGCCGGATGGGCGCCTGCCGGGCATCCCGACCGGCTACCGGCGAACTATCACAAGCTGCACGGCGTGCGGCAGTTCCACGGCTGCTACAGCGTTGGCGACGACCAGCTCTGGGGCGTCGTGCACCGGCGCAAGAGCGCCGCGAACACCCTGGCGGCGCTCAAGTCCATCCGCCGGGCCCGGCCGGACGGGGCACCGATCTACGTCATCCTGGACAACCTGTCCGCGCACAAGGGCAAACCCATCCGCGCCTGGGCGGCCCGCAACAAAATCGAACTGTGCTTCACCCCGACGTATGCGTCCTGGGCCAACCCGATCGAAGCCCAGTTCGGGCCGCTACGGACCTTCGTGATCGCCGGCTCGAGCCACCCGAACCACCCGGTTCGGGCCCGGAAACTGCACGCCTACCTACGCTGGCGCAACGCCAACGCCCGCCACCCCGAAGTCCTGGCCGCCCAACGCCGCGAACGAGCCCGCGTCCGCAGCGAACGACAACGCCGCTGGGGCCAACCCGCCGCACGAGCAGCCTGACCCCAACACCTCAAACCTTCTTGGTCACGGCGCTAGGTACCGCGGATACGGCGACTTCCAGGCAGCCCTAGTCCGGCCGCAGGTAGCCGTCGACCAGCCGGGCCAGCTCCCGGTCGAACTCGGCGACCGGCACGTCATCGGCGACCGTGCGGAGGGACAGTACGAAGGACTGCGTGGTCAGGTAGACCATGCGGGCCAGCACCTCGGCATCGTCGGCGCGGACCGAGCCGTCCTGATGGCCATCGACCAGCGCCGCCACGAGAAACCGCAGCATCTCGTCCTGGCCGTTGCCGCGCCGGTCGAGCAGGTACGGCAGCAGCACCTCCGGATCGACGTCGCGAATCTTGCACAGCAACGGGTGACTCCGCAGCACCCGGGCCGCCGCCACCACCCGCGAGACCAGGCGCGACCGGGCCGAGCCCGCGCGCCCGTCGTCCGCGGCCTCCATCAGCACCTGATGCCACTCCCGGCTCATCAGGTCCCCGATCAGCGACTGCACGTCGGGCCAGCGCCGGTAGACCGTCATCCGCGAGACCCCGGCACGTCGCGCCACGTCCGTCAGCGTCGTGCGCCGCACCCCGTAGGCGAGGACACAGTCCCGGGCAGCGTCCAGGACCGCGTCGTCGACGCCGCGCTCGCCGGGCTGGCTCACCTCCACCACGCGGAATGTCTACCACGCCCCCTGTTCCGGCCGCCCCGGGCGTGGACGACATGCGGGTCATGGTGACCGCGGGAGTGCCGATCCGGGCGCGGCCGGTGACGCCACTCCCCCGGCGCGGGAGCGCGACCGGCCCGCCGGCCGTCGGCGCGGGCCCGGCGGGCAGGCGTGACAGGGAACGACCTACCCATCGCGACCGGGAGGGCGTCAGCCGATGCGGTACTGGTCGCCGTAGACGGCGAAAACCAGCGGCGTGTTCAGGTTGAAGTTGCCGTTGTTGAGAAAGACCCGCTGGGCGGTGTCGACGCGGGAGGTGTCCGAGTGAGCCGGCTCCTTCCTCATCTCGGTGACCCGCTCATCAAGAAAGGCGTTCAGCCAGGTCCGCTCGTCGCCGCCCTGCGCCGGCGGCTTCGCTCGGATGAGGGCACGGCTGCGGATCCCTCGCATGCCCTCATAGCCGTGCATCACCGCCGCGTCGTAGTAGGCGAACTGCCCGAGCGCCCGTACGCCGTCGGCCTTGCCGTCGCGTACCGACGGGTTGAAGTACACCCGGTCCCGCTCGGCCTCCTGCGCGACCCGGAACACCGGGTCCGCGGCGGCGGTCCGCCAGTCGCGGGGGAAGTACGGGTCGAGGCCGGCGTGCGAGTCGGTGCCGTTGACGGCGCGCAGGGCCGGCAGGTACCCGGCCAACACGTTGCCGGGCTTGGTCCTCGTGTAAGCCTCCACCAGTGCGAGCATGTCGCCCGTGCCGGAGCAGAAACCGATGATGCCGGCGGTGTAGCCCCGCCCGTCGCCGATGTCCTCGATGTAGGAGAACTGCGCGCGCCAGTCGAGGGAGGAGTTCTCCGCCGCCGAGACGAGCTGCATGGCGACGTCCTTCTTCGCCGGGTCGTCGAGGGGGGCGCCGGCCGGGGCGGACGGGCTGGGCGTGGCACCGCCGCCGGGCAGGACCCACCGCTGGTTGGCGTTGCCGGAGCAACTCCAGATCTGCAACCGGGTGCCGTTGGCCGTGCTCCAGTCCGTGGTGTCGAGGCACTTGCCCGAGCCGGTGTTGACCAGCGCGCCGTTGCTGGCGGCCCACTTCTGGGCGCCGGTGCCGTTGCAGTCGTACAGCTGCACTTTGGCGCCGTCGGCGGTCGACGCGGCCGTGACGTCCAGGCACTTGCCGAGCGCGCGGATCGAGCCGTCGGCATTGCCGACCGTCCATGCCTGGGCCGCGGTGCCGTTGCAGTCCCAGAGCTGGACCGGCGTGCCGTTGGCCGGGTTGGCGCCGGCCACGTCGACGCACTTCCCCCCGAGGCCGGTGATCGGCCCGGCCGACGCGGCGCTGGCCGACGACAGGCCGTAGCCAACCGTCGCGGTGGATACCAGCAGAGCCGCTGAAAGGTGGGCGACTGTCCGCTTGCGAAGCATGGGCTCTCCTCGGATGGGGGGTGCGGTGCTACCGCCCTCCGGTTGGTGGCCTGCGCCGCGTCGGACGGTCCCGGTTACCGCCGTGACGCATTAGATAACCTTATTAACAGATATCACTACGTCTATGCGCTGTCAATCTACCGACGGTGCTGGGGAACCTGCCCGCCCGCGGCTCGGCCCTTGCGAGCGCGCAGATCTCCCGGATCGCAGCTATGCCCCGTGGCCCGCGCCGGCTGTGGTGGCGTGCAGGTACAGCACGCCGATGGGCCGCTGGGGCGCGGATCGCACCCCAACGGCCCGTCGTTGTCAGCAGTCGTCAGCCGTTGTCGATCAGGCTGGCGATCTGGTTGTAGATCAGGTGCGCCTTCGCGCCCTGGTTCGACGGACAGCCGCCCAGGTGGTGCAGGGCGATCACCCGGTGGCTGGCGTTCAGCACCGGCGAGCCCGAGTTGCCGCCAGAGGTGTCACAGCTGTAGCTGATGTTCCAGGTGTTGTAGTTCGCGTTCCGCACGGTGCACGTCGTGCCACCCTGGGTGTTCTCGTAGATCGACAGTCGCTTCGGGCTGCCGTCACCGTGCCCCGGGATGTACATCCGCGCGCCGGTGCTGGTGGCGGTCGTCGCCAGGTACAGCGTGCCGAAGCTCTGGATGGTGGTGAAGTTGTTCACCGAGTACAGGGTGTAGTCCAGTTCGCCGGAGCCGCCCGAGCTCACCTTGTAGAGGGTGGCGCCGCTCACCTTGGTGCCGGGCCCAGGGTTCGCGCCGCCGCAGGTGGCGCACTGGTAGTTGAACTGCATCTCGCTGCCGCTGACGGCGGACTGCGTCGAGAAGCAGTGCTTGTTGGTCAGCATGCGGTTGGTGTTGCCGACCCGCCAGGTGGTGCACAGCCCACCGCCGCTGATCAGCAGCCGCGCCACCGCGTTGCCGCGGGCGTACTCGCTGGGGTGGCTGCTCTGGTAGCAGACCACATCGCGGCGAGCGTCGGTGCTGCAGACGGACTGCGTGGAGAAGTTGTGCTGCGCGATCTCCGTGCGGTCGTAGCCGCGCCAGAACCGGTCGATGGTGGCGGCGCTGCCACGGGAGCGGCCGCTGCTGTGCAGCGTCACCACCGCGGTGTCACCCTCCACCGACATCGCCCAGAAGCCCGGCTGCCCGTCGGTGGTGTAGTCCGAGCCGGTCGCCCGGTTCAGGTAGCGGTCGTATCGGTAGCTCTCCTCGCCGTCAGGGCTCGACACGGTGACGTGGTCGCCGTGGGCCAGTCGCAGTGCACTGAAGTGCACCTTGACGTACGCCGCGCCGGGGTGCCGAATGATCTGCGTCCGGCCGCCCCGGGCATAGGACAGGGAGCCGTCGACGGTGCGGAGTTCACCGACCGTGGTGACGCCCTCGGCCGAGAACTGATCCGATTCGGGTGCCCGCTCGGAATGCGGTGCGACAGGTCGCACCGAGTACGCCTCAGCGGCGGGTACTGACAGCAGGCTCAGCCCAAGTGTGCAGGCGCCGAGCGCGACCGCCGCCGTTCGCAGGCGGCGCAGGGCATGTTTCATCGTCGCTCCTCCCCCGGAACCAGCATCCGGACGTGCCTTTGCACCTTCATACACGAACTCAATTGACACATGCAAGTACGTCAATACTTCTGCCGGTCGGCGGCAGGTACGACGGCATGCCTCCACTGAGGTGTAGTTTCGGCTCCGTGCGAAAGGTCTGCGTGGTCGGGGCGGGCGCGGTCGGCGGGGTGATCGGCGCGCGCCTGGCCCTGGCCGGGCTCCCCGCGTCGGCCCTGGCCAGGAACGACACGCTGGCCTCGCTGCGTACGCACGGCTGGTTGTTGAGCCCGCGCGACGGCGGGCCGCAGGCCGCCCCGGTGGCCGCGGCCACCGACGACGCCGCGGCACTGGGCCCGCAGGACGTCGTGATCCTCGCGGTGAAGGCGCACCACCTGCCCGCGCTCGCGCCCGCGCTGGCGCCGCTGCTCACCCCGGAGACCGTGCTGGTCCCGGCGCTGAACGGGGTGCCGTGGTGGTTCTTCCACGACTTCGGCGGTCCACTGGCCGGCACCGGCCTGGACGCGGTCGATCCTGGCGGCGTCGTCTCGAAGGCGCTGCCACCTGAGCAGGTGATCGGCTGCGTGGTCTACCTCGCCGCCCGCACCCTCCGGCCCGGGCACGCCGTGCACACCGCGGGTGACGAGCTGGTCATCGGCGAGCCGTCGGGCGTGGCGTCCGCCCGGGCGGCGGCGGTGGCCGCCCTGCTGCGCGGCGGCGGGTTCACGGTGACGGTTTCGGAGTCGATCCAGCGGGACGTCTGGTTCAAGCTCTGGGGCAACATGACCATGAACCCGATCTCCGCGCTGACCGGCGCCACCGCGGACCGCATCCTCGACGACGCGCTGGTCAACACGTTTGTCCAGCGGGTCATGTCGGAGGCGGCCGAGATCGGTGTGCGGATCGGCTGCCCGATCTCGCAGAGCATCGCGGAGCGCACGGAGGCCACCAGACGGCTTGGCGCCTTCAAGACCTCCATGCTCCAGGACGCCGAGGCTGGTCGCACCATCGAACTGGACGCCCTGGTCACCGCGGTCGGTGAGATCGGCGCGCTGACCGGCGCGCCCACCCCGCACCTGGACGCGTTACTGGGTCTCGCCCGCCTCGCGGCCCGCGAGCGCGGCCTCTACTGACCAAGGCCCGCGGCGAGGCGCTCGCGTTCGCCCTTCAGCAGGTGCCGGATCCCGCATCGGTGGCTCATCAGCGATGGCCGAAATATTCATGACGGCAGCGGCGCGGGCACCGCTCGGTGGTGCTGGACTCGTCGGCGGCCGAGGAGGCCGCCGACCGGCGGGCGCGCTCCTCGTCCCGTGAGCCTGCTTTGCCCCTTATGTGCCGATCCTCGTGTTTCACGGGATTACTGCTACTAGCATCGCTTTAGTCGGTTTCGCGCTGACCGATGATCCCCCTGCCGGACAGAACCGGGACGACTGAGCGCCATCGCATCGACAATCATCGATCTTGATACGGGGACCGCAAGTGCACGTGCAGACTTCGGGGAATCGGCGAGCCGGCGGGCGTCGCCGGGCGGACGCATCCGGTACGGAACACTCCGGTCGGCGCTACCGTCTCGGCGAGGACGTCCGGCGATCGGGAAGACCGCCGGAGACCTGGGCCGGGCAGCGGGCACGGACCGCGGCATGAGCGCTCCGGCTCGGCCAGCACCCGAGACACTCGAAACCGAGATCCGGGATCTCTCGGGCGGCCGCGTCCTCCGCGCCGGGCCCGGTGGACCGACCTTCACGCCCTTCCGGTACCTGCGCGCCACCCGGGCAGCCACCTTCGTATCGGCCCTGCGTTGGCACGACCGGGTGGCCGTCGCCGGGCTGACCGCCGGCTGGGCGACCTCCTTCGTGGCCTTCTGGTTGTGGTGGTGGCAACCCGCGCACCGCGTCGGCTGGGCGGGACTGGCCCTGAACAGTCTGCTGCTGCTGTACCTGACCGCGCTGCCCGCCTACTACCTCCTCGCCGTCTCGCGA
Source organism: Micromonospora sp. L32 (assembly GCF_052068055.1). NCBI lineage: Bacteria > Bacillati > Actinomycetota > Actinomycetes > Micromonosporales > Micromonosporaceae > Micromonospora > Micromonospora sp. L32. The sequence continues at coordinate 283,493 of NZ_JBQHDD010000005.1, forward strand.
TTGCGGCAGGTCAATCCCGCGCTCGGGGTGCCTCGGCTGCGGGTGGCCTTCGTGGTGACCCGCGCACCGTCAGAACCCTGGTCGCTCGCCCACCGCACCCTCACGGCGATGCTGGCCCAGCAGTTTCCCTACCCCTACGACGTCTGGCTCTGCGACGAGGACCCGTCCGAGCAGGCCTTGCGATGGTGCGCCGCGAACGGGGTCGGGGTGTCCAGTCGACGTGGCGTCGCCGCCTACCACCGGGCCACCTGGCCTCGCCGTACCCGCTGCAAGGAAGGCAACCTCGCCTACTTCTACGACCACTGGGGTTACCGGGACTACGACGTGGTCGCCCAGCTCGACTGCGACCACGTGCCCCAACCGACCTATCTCGCCGCGATCACGCGACCGTTCGCCGATCCCGCCATCGGCTACGTCGCCGCACCGAGCGTCTGTGACGCCAACAGCGCGAACTCGTGGGCGGCGCGGGGACGACTGCACCGCGAGGCGACCTATCACGGCCCGGTGCAGCTGGGCCACAACCGCGGCCTGGCTCCCCTGTGCATCGGCTCGCACTACGCCGTACGGACGCAGGCGCTGCGCGACATCGGCGGTCTCGGCCCCGAACTGGCCGAGGACTTCTCCACGACGTTCCTGCTCACCTCCGCCGGCTGGCAGGGTGCCTTCGCCATCGACGCCGAGGCGCACGGCGACGGCCCGCTCACCGTCGCCGACATGCTGACCCAGGAATTCCAGTGGTCACGCAGCCTCACCATGCTGCGCTACGACCTCGCACCGGATCACCTGCGGCGGATGGGCGCCGCGTTGCGGCTGCGCTTCGCGTTCCAGCTGTCCTACTACCCGCTGCTGGCGATCGCGACCGTCGTCGGCCTCGCCCTGCCCCCGTTCGCCGCGGTCACCGGGCTGCCGTGGGTCAACGTCAACTATCTGGAATTCCTGGCCCGCCTGGCCGCCGTATCACTGTGGCTGCCCCTACTGACCTTGCTGCTCCGCCGGCGCGGGCTGTTGCGCCCCCGATCCGTGCCCGTCCTGAGCTGGGAAGGTGTCCTGTTCGCCCTGACCCGCTGGCCGTACGTCGTGTGGGGCGTCCTGGCCGCGACGCGGCTGAACGCCCGGCCCAGGCAGGTCTCCTTCAAGGTCACCCCCAAGGCGCGCACCGGCCTGGAACCACTCCCCACCCGACTCGTCCTGCCCTATGCGGCGATCACCGTGGTGCTGTCCGCGGCGGCCCTGCTCGGCGAGCGGTCGGCACACACCCCGGGGTACGTCTTCCTCTGCATCCTCGGCGCCCTCTGCTACGCGGCGGCAGGCCTCGCCGTACCCGCTCTGCATGTGGTGGAGGCAGCCCGGGCCGCCGGGCTGCGCGTGTGGTCAGCCGTCCCGACCGCCGCCGGACCCCTGCTGGTCGGCGTGGTGGCGCTCCTCCCGCTCGCGGCGGCCATCGCCGGCTACTCCTACGCCGCAGTGCTGCTCCATATCCGATGACGCCCCGCTGCGCGGACGCACAGGAAGGAAATTCTCATGTCTGGTTTGAAGACTGTCCTGGTGACCGGCGGCGCCGGCTTCATCGGGAGCCACACCTGCGTGGAGTTGCTCGAGCACGGCTACGAGGTGTGCATTGTCGACAACTACTCCAACAGCTCACCGGCGGCGCCGAGCCGGGTCGAGAAGGTGGCGGGCCGCCCTCTGCTGAGCGTCTACGAGGCCGACGTACGTGATCGTCGGGCGCTCTCGGCGATCTTTGCGGCGAACCCCATCGATGCGGTCATCCACTTCGCCGGGAGGAAGGCGGTCGGCGAATCGGTGTGGATTCCCGTCGACTACTACGACACGAACGTCGGTGGCACGACGAGCCTGCTGCGAAGCATGCGGGAAAACGGCGTGCACCGCCTGGTCTTCTCCTCATCGTGTTCCATCTATGGGGAGGCGACCCGGATCCCGATCGACGAGCAGGCCCCGCCACGGCCGACGAACCCGTACGCCAGATCGAAATGGATGTGCGAACAGATCATCGCCGACGCCTGCCGGCAGCACCCGGAGCTGGCGGCCTATGCGCTGCGATACTTCAACCCGGTCGGCGCACATCCCAGCGGGCTGCTCGGCGAGGACCCCCGCGGCATCCCGCAGAACGTGATGCCCTATCTGATGCAGGTCGCAATCGGCAGGCTCGAACGGCTGAGCATCTTCGGCCGCGACTACGCCACCGCGGACGGTACGGCGGTGCGCGACTACATCCATGTCATGGACGTCGCCCAGGCGCACCGCATCGCACTGGAGCGCCTCGACGAGGTGACGGGACTGGAGACCCTCAATCTCGGCACCGGCGTGGGGACGTCGGTCCTGGAGCTCGTCCGGGCGGTCAGCGCGACCTGTGGAAAGTCCCTGCCGTACGACATCGTCGAACGGCGGCAAGGTGACGTGGCCAGACTGGTTGCCGACCCTGGCGCGGCGGCCCGGAAGTGGGGCTGGCGCACGACCCGGAACCTCGCCGCGATGTGCCGGGACGCGTGGCGCTTCCAGCTGCTGAATCCCGCCGGATTCGACGACGACCTGACGAGGCCGGCCGCCATCCCGACGGCGCGATCGCTCGATGCGGACGCGATGCCGAGATCACCTGCACCCGACCATCGTTGACGCTCGACGGCGACGATCACCGGCTCACGACCGCGCCTCAGGCAAAATGGTAGGACCGGCTGCCTTGGCGGCCCGCTCGATCTGCGCGCGTCTGGCCTCCCAGAAGGCCGCGTCGGGCTGCCGGTTGGCGTATCGGGCTGCTGTCCCGGTCAAACCGTCGAGTTGTTCGCGCAGGATGTCGGCGTGTCCGGCGTGCCGGTTCGTCTCGGTGAGCACGTGGACCAGGATGGCGAACAGTGTGACCTGTGGACGCGGCCACCAGGGCACGTAGCCGGGCGAGTCGATGTCCAGGGCGATGATCGTCGCGTCTGAGTGCTCCCACACGCGACGGTAGCGGTCGATGACCTCCTCGCGCGTCTCGTGCTCGGTCGCCCACATGTCGCTGCCGCGCGCCTCGGCGTCGTCCCAGCGACCCAGCGGTTCGGGGAACGGCCGCCCGAAGACCTCGCCGAAGTACCTGGCCTCCCAGACCGACAGGTGCTTGACCAGGCCGAGAAGATTCGTGCCGGTCGCGGTCAGGGGGCGGCGGACGTCGTACTCGCCGAGCCCGTCGAGCTTCCAGAGGATCGCCTCGCGAACCTCACGCAGGTCGCTGTGCAGATGCGTCTTCGCGAAGTCGTCGATCATGGGGCAGGAGCCTGCCAGGTGCTCCCGGCGGCCTCAACCCGCGACCATCACAAGGGGCCAGGCCTGACCGACGTCGTGTCCCGACCGCCACCATGGGCCGACCGCAGACGCCGTCGACAACGGTGTCCACGCAGTGGCGAGACGTCGCTCAGGTGGCGGGCTGGATGGCCCCGACGGTGCCGGCCCCGACGAGCGGCCGGCCCAGGAAGTCCACCGGTCCCGGATCGACATCGAAGAGCGACCGGAGGTCGAGGGCGCTGCCGGCCAGCGGCGAATCGCGGCGCGGCGTGAGCGCTTTCGCCCGTTGGTCCGGCGAGCCGGCGCGACTGGCCCTCACGAAACGCGGGTCTGCATCCGATCCGCCGGCCCTCGCCCCGAGGCGTTCCTGCCCGGTCGCCGCGCGCCAATCCTCCAGATTGGCGTAGGACGCGCCGGCCCACGAGACGGCCCAGCTTCCCGATTCGGCGAAGAAGTTGTTGCCCTGCAACAGGACGCTGGCCGGCGAGAAGTCATCGGCGAGCACGAGGTTGGTACCACCCGAGACGATCAGGTTGTTGCGCAGGACGATGTTGGACAAGCCACCGAAGAACTTCTGCAAACGGATGGCCGCGGGGGCCCAGGACCTCGCCTCCATCACCACCGTGTTGTGGTAGACCTCGGCGTTGTTGACCGACCCGGCCAGGTGGATACCCGCGTACTCCGGCAGCTTGCGGGCGTCGTTGATGCTGAGGTTGAAACGGACGACGTTGTCGGTGTGCGCGGTATTCGACTGTCCGCTGTAGAGCAGGTACCCGGCGCCGTCGTTGTCGTAGGACAGGTTGTACTGCAGGACCGACGAGGAGACGTTCTGGTCCATGTCGAAGCCACCGCCGTCCTTCTGGCCGGCCGTGTGGTTGCGGAATGAGACGTTGCGCTCCATGACCACAGCGGTCGAATCATAGGTCCAAATGCCGACCGGCCCTTCGGGCGCCGCAGCCAACGACCCGTTGTCGTGCGCAGTGGACCGCTCGATGCGCCCGCCCCGCACACTTCCGAGCGCGATTCCGCTGCCCGTGTTATTGAAGTGATTGGTCGGGTCTCCCGGGTTGTGGTGCGCCTCGACCTCGGACACGACAACATCTTCGTGCGCGTAGCGCGGCGCCGCGGCATCGAAGCGAGGCCCGAAGCTGACCAGTCCGTTCTCCGTGTTTCCGTGCAGGTTGGCAGCACGGATCCGTACGCCACGAAAGCCGGTGGATCTCGGGCCGGCGGCAATCTGGATTCCGTTCTTGAATCCGCTCACCTCGACCCCGGTGATATGCACGTGGTCGAGTGTCCGGCCGTCGGTCACGTCGGAGTAGAGCTCGATCCCGCCGGTGGTCCGGTTGTCCGCCCCGCCGCCGACGATCACCAAGTCGCGGATCTCGATGCCGGCCGTGTTGTGCACCCTGATCCCCGCGCCGCCGATGGCGTCGATCGTGGCACGGCCGGCGCCGTAGGTGCCGACGACGACCGGATGTGCCGCGTCACCCGCCTCTCCGGGCCCGAAGGTCAGGCTCCCACGAAAGTGCGCACCCCCTTCGAACAGGAGTTTGTCTCCCGGCTTGAAGGCGAAGGCGGCGGCCTTGTCCAGCGATCGCCACGCGGTGGCGGGCGAGGAGCCGTCGCGGGCGTCGTCCCCGGTCGGGCTGACATGGAACGTGTGGATCACGGGCGGAGCGGCTCCCCGGTGCGACCTGAGCTCGAGAACATGCGCGACCAGGGGGAGGAACACCGCCAGCGCCAGCGCCAGCACCGCGACGATTCGCCGACGTGCCCGCCGGGTGGCTGGCGGGCCTGACAGGGCCGCCTGCAGACCAACCTCACCCTGTTGCCTATCTGTGCCGGCTAGCACGAACTCCTACCGCCCTTCCCCCTACATACCTTCACAAACATCCTATATCGGAATTTTCGCCCGCCCTGGTACTTGTACTCGTCATCCGCCCGGACGCCGCCGGATTCACGTGCGGGTTCCTGACCCACATCCACTCCTTGTGCGAGCACGGCTCACGCGCGTACCCCGGGAGATGCCGACCTTGCCGGCCGGTCCCGCGTCCCGGGGTTAGAGCCCGTCGGGTGGGGTAGATCCGCCTTCCACTCGGCCGGCCGGACCATCCTCAGCCCGCCACTGCGGTGGGGCTGCCGAGATGTCTCGGAGGGTCGATGGCAGAAGGACCAGCGCGAGTGAGCGGGCCGGCGACGCCGAACAACGTGGTGGAGTTGCGGGTCCACGGGATCGCCGCCGCAGGTGCCGCCCAGGTGTTGGACCGACCGAACGTGCAGCAGGTCGCGGGGGATCGCAGCGCGGGCTTCTACCGGCCACGACCCGGCTACTCGGAGGTCAGCGGCCCGAGTGGGGCGACCCTGGAGGCGTACCGGTGGAGTGACCTGCCCTCCGGCACCGCGGTTCGGACCCTCTCGCTGCTGTTCCTGCTGCCGTTCCTGCTGCTCAACGTGGCGATCTGGATGCGCCCGGGACATTCGGCTTCCGACGCGGTGGTCAGATCTCTGTGCCGGGTGCTGGGCCTCACCCTGACCGCCCTCTACGTGCTTGCCGCCGTCGGCGTCGCGCTGGACCTCGTCGCCTGGCAGTGCATGTCCTCCTCGGCCTGCCTGTCTGGTCGTAGCTGGCTGTCCTGGCTGGGTGAACGGCCCACCGGGTTGCGGCTGGCGGTACTCGCGCTGGTGCCGGCCGCCGCCATCGGCCTGATCTGGTGGGCCAGCACGCGCCCGGGACGGTCGTTTCAGGCATTCCGCGCGCCGGACAGCACGGTGTCCGGACATCCGCTCAGCACCGTCGGCCAGTGGGACGCCGAGCCACTGGTGGGACGGCTGCGCTCGGTCCACATCGCTGCGGCGTTCGCAACGCTGGACGGCAGCCTGCTCGCCGCCCGGGCCGCACAGGGCGCCTCGGCCATCACCGTCGTGTTGGCAGTGGCAACGGGAGGTGTCCTGGCCACCTGTGTAGCCCTGCTCTGCACGCCCCCGCTGATCGACCGGGCCCCCACGAACCGGCGGCTCGACGGTGCCGCCCGCCTGCTGCGGACGATCGCCGTCGGTCTCACCGTCGCGGTCTGCGCCCATGTCCTGACCAGCCCCACACGCTGGCAGGAGGGGGGTGGCCTGCCCGGCTACGGCTCGACCCTCACCTGGCTGTTCGTCGCTCATGCCGGGCTGCTGGCCGCCCTGGCCGCCGCGCTGCTGTGGCGGCCGGACCGACGGCCGGGTCACCCACCGCTACTCGGACTGGGCGCGCTGGCGACCGCGGCGGCGGCCGCCGGTCTCGCGGTGGCGTTCTCCGCCGAACTCGTCCGCCGGGTGGCCGACTACCTGGACCGCACCGCATCGACCCCACCAGACCTGGTCCCCCGCCCACCAGCTGCGTACGCCTGGGCGATCTACGGCTTCTTCCGGGCGGCGCTGATCACGCTGGTCGTCGCCAGCGTGGTGACCCTGATCTCCCGACGCGACCGCTCCCGCGCGGCGGCCGCGATCGTCGCACGCGACTTCCCGGACCCGCCGCCGGAGGCCGCACCCCGGCTGCGGCAGGTGCAGCAGGCGATCGTCCGGGCCCGGTTCACCGAACAGCTGATACCGCTGGCCGTGGTCTACGCCTGCCTCGCCGGACTCAGCGCGGCAACCACCGCACTGGACCTGCTCGGGCTGTATCCAGGCGACGCGATCGAGCGGTATGCAGGAGTGCCGGCCGGCCTGGTCAACTTCGGCATCGGGATGGGCAGCTACCTGATCGCGGCGACCATGCTCAGTCTGGTCATCGGCGGAATCTTCGCCTACCGGACCGCCGGGTTCCGGCGCCACGTCGGCGTTCTCTGGGACCTGGCCACCTTCTGGCCTCGCGCCGCCCACCCCTTCGCGCCGCCCTGCTACGCCGAACGGGCCGTGCCCGAGCTGGTACGACGCATCACCTACCTGGTCGAAAGCGGCAACGCCGTCCTGTTCGCCGGGTACAGCCACGGCTCCGTGCTGGTCACCGCTGCCGTTCTCCAACTGCCGCCGCACGTCAGCGACCGGGTCGCCCTACTCACCTATGGCTCACCACTGCGGCGGATCTACGCCCGGCTCTTCCCCGCCTACGTCGACGACGACATGCTGAACGAAGTGGGTGGCCGAGTCAGCTGGCGATGGCTCAACCTGTGGCGCGACACCGACCCGATCGGCGGATGGATCTTCTCCGCCCACCGGCCGGACGAGTCGCCCACCGTCACCGGCCCGGCGGCGACGGTGGACCGCCGCCTCCGAGACCCGAGCGACGTAGTCGTCCCACCCAGCGACAGCGTCCCCCCACCGATCAAGGGACACGGGCCCCGCGAGTCCGACGAGCCGTACATCGAGGCGGCGCGCGATCTGGTCGAGCGCCTCCGCAAGCCGATGGACCCAGGGCCCCATCCGGCCGACCCACCGGCCGGACGATGAATTCGACGCCCTGGCTGCCGGATCAGAGCCGCCCGGCCGACGCATCCGGCGTCAGGCGCGGATGATCGGCGCTATGGCCGTAGGCCCGCTTCGCCGAGCTTGCTGCGACGGATCCGGCAGCCTGCCGAAGGCGCACCGGACCCGCCTGTTGGCTTCCGCCTGCGAGAGGCCGGACGCGACGAGCAGGTCGCTGGCCGTGGTGCGTATCTGGGCGAGGACGACGGTCCCGGAGAAACCAATGTCATCCCCGTACGCTGCGCCGGCGTGTTGAACGGCTTGCAGGGCTTTCGCCCGCGCATCGTGCGGCTCACGTCGAGCCGCAAACTCGTCCCGAAGTATCCGCACCGTCCCGGCAAGAGCGAGAACCGCGTCGATCATCGCTGCCGGGACTGGCTCCTTGTCCTCAATGGCAGTGACAGCTCGACGGATCATCGTCCCGCTGTTGCCCATCGCCCGCTCCAACGGCTCGGCGGTTCGGGCGTAGTGACTGAGCACGCCGTGCCGGTGCCGCCATGACAACGGAGACAGCCGGGTGACCTCCCGCGCGCCCGCCACCGCCTCCCGCAGTACCCGAAGTTCCTCCTGGTTACCGCGCAGTCGGTCCCGGGCACGGATCGCCCGCTCGATGTCACGCTCGCACAACGCCGCTGCCGTTTCCGTCAGCTGTTCGACCAGCGTGCGCAGCGCCGGTCCCGCGGCACGCCTGACGACTCTCAACGGGTTGACCGGCAAGAGGATCGCCGTGGCCAGTGCGACACCACCGCCGAGCAGCGCGTCAACGAACCGGGAAAGCTCCACGTTCGGGGCCTGCGGGCTCAACGTGGTGATCAGTACCGCGGTGCTCGCCGTCTGGATCACCACCGCCGCCCGACTGCTGAGTGCGAAGGCTGCGAGAATCGACATGACGACAACCAGGCCAAGCTGCCAGGGCCCGGTGCCTATGAAAGACAGCAGCGCATCGCCAACAAGCACCCCCAGCGCCACACCCACGACCAGCTCGACGATCCGCCGTACCCGTTGCCCCACGGACACGGCCAGAGTCCCGACCGCAGCGAGCGGAGCGAACACGGGACTGGCATTGCCGGTCAGTTCGTGCGACAGCAGCCAGGCGGTTACCGCGGCGATGCCCGCCTGTAGGGCCACGATGCCGCCGCCGTACACCCGGACCGCCCGCTCTCGCACCTTGAGTCGTTGGACGAGCCGGTCCTCGGCGGCGCCCCGTCCACCCGCCCGCACGAGCCGTTCCCAGCGCGAGCCGGGACTCCGCTTCAGGTCTCGGCGCCGTGGCACCTGTTGACGCATGCAGCGCTTTACCCGTGAATGCGCGCCACACACGGCCAATGACGATCTACGAGCGGAATACCGCGACCGTACGAACAACGGCTGATCGACCATCGAGGGAGAGCCGCCAGATGACGACCGAGACTACGGGTCGTCGGTTTTCGCAGTCGCGCTGAGGCGGTCCCGGATCAGCGCGATCACGGTGTCGGCGGTGCGGTCGAGGTAACTGCGGCCATCGGGTAGCCGGGCCTCCGGGCTGATGTAGCTGAGCGGACCGACGTGGGTGGCCGGGTCGAGCAGATGCACGGTGATCTTCCCTTCCCGGTCAGCCCGGTTCCAACCGCTCCACCGGAACAGCCGCCACCGCTGCGGGAACATCCAGGTGCTGACTCGCTCGATCCGGTCGCCGGCACTGGTGAGCCGGTCGAGGTGCTGGGCGTGACTGATGTCGTTGGCCCCGTTGTGGAACCCGCCCAGAGTGATCAGCCAGAGCGGGGAGCGCAGCTGGGACCACAATTCGTCCACCGCGCCGGTGGCGACCTGGGCGCCGCCGCTGTAACTGAGCATCACCACGGGGATCCCGCTGTCACGCCGGTAACCGGCGAGCCGGAGCTGAGCGGCGATCTGCGAGCCGACGGCACGGTTGTACAGGGGACGGTACCGGCGGTCGGCGGCGACGAAGATCTGCATCACGTTGTGCAGGAACAGCACCAGCCCGATGTGGCGACGCAGCCATACCCACACCGGCCGGTCGGCCAGCGGAAGGGCCAGCGGGGAGTAGGGCTGCACCTGGCCCAGCACCCTGAGCTCCGGCGCCCCGTCGATCAGGGACTTGACCAGTCGGCCGCCGTCGCGGGTGTCGTGGAAGCGGCGTTTCCCGATACCGTCCAGATAGACCAGGTATGCGTCCGGGGGGCGGTCCGGCTCCGCGCCCCGGGCGGGGGGCATGCCCTTGGGGCGTGCGACGGTGGGATCCCGCCAGCCTGCGGCATACACCAGCACCTCGTAGCGGGCGAGCAGAGCTTCGGCGATAAGGACCGGTCCGATCGCGCCCAGCAGCAGCAGGAGCGCAAACTCGATCATGTGAGCGGCTCCGGTGCTCTTGGCCTGTTGAGCCGCACGACCAGGCGGCGGACGCCCTCGACCGCGACGCCAAGCCCGAATCCCGCGAGGGCTACGCAACCGGCGGCGTCCCACCAGCCGAGCCCGGCCGCTGTGGCGAGCGCAGTGGCGAGGCCGCTCCCCACTCCCACCATGAGGACCACGTGCAGCAGCGGCCCGAGCAGCGGGAACGCGAGGACTGCGGCAAGCAGCAGCGGGGCGGCCAGGGCTGGTGTCCAGACCAGCGCGGCCTCCTCGGACGGTGCGGTGGGCAGCAGCAGCTCGGCAACGGTCCACGCGGACAGTGGCCAGAGCGCGAATACCGCGCCGTCGACCACGGCGCCGGCCAGCATCAACCCGATGACCCTGGTACGTGACACGCCAGACAGGCGTGCCACCACGGGCACGAGACGCCCGGCGGCCTCGGACAGCCCGGCGAACAGCAGCAGGATGGCGACGAGGGGGGACATCGGTCAGCCCTGCGGTGGCAGATCGGCAGAGACCGGCTGAGTGACCCGGCCGGTCTGCTGCACATAGCGCTGGAGTTCGTCGGCGGCGCGCGAATAGCCGCCTGCCTCGCGCTGGGCGACCCGCAGGGTGCTCGCGGCGGCCCGGAATCGGGGCTCGTCGAGCAGGCGCTGGGCGAGGGCGCGCACAACCTCCACGTTGACGTCCTCGGTGCGGATCGCGAGGCCGGCATCGAGCTCGACGACGCGGGAAGCCACCAACGACTGGTCAGCGCCCTGCGGGACCACCAGCATCGGGACGCCGGCGTACAGAGCCTCGTTGACGCTGTTCACCCCGCCGTGAGTGATGAACAGCGCTGCGCGGGACAGCACCTCCAGCTGCGGTACGGAGCGGTGGGCGATCACGTTGGCCGGCAGCGGACCGAGCGCGGCGGGATCGGTGGGTCCGGTGGCGACGATCACGGTGCCATCCAGCGGGGCGAGCGCGTCGGCAAAGCTGCGCAGTAGCCGGGGGTCGGCGCCGAACACCGTGCCCAGCGAGGCGTAGAGCACCGGGTCCCGCAGCCGGTCGACCGGGAACGACGAGTCGGCTGGGCGGGCGCCGATGCTCGGTCCGACGAACCGGTAGGACTGGTCGAAGCTGACGGCCTCGGGGTGGAACGCCCGCGAGGTGTAGACCAGGTTGAGCGGCTGACGGATGTTCGCCAGGTCGACCGGGGGTACCGCACGCGTGTCGTACCGGCGGCGCAGCTCCCAGCGCGACCTCAGGTACCCCCCGGCGGGGCGGGGCAGGGCCGCCGCCGCGGCGAGCAACTCCCAGGAGCCGCGGGTGGGGCTGGGCACGTGCCGGTTGAACGCGAACGTGGTGAACGACGACGCTGCCGGCACGTCGAGTTCCCGGGCGGCCACCGGCCCCCACAGGCAGGCGGAGTCGTGCACGATCAGATCGGGCGGGGTGCCGCGCAGATCGGCGAGGACGGCGGGCAGCACGCGTACGGCGGTGCGCGCGAGCTGTTCCATCAGCGTGACCGGCGTTGGCGGGCCGGAAAGCGGTATGTCATCCCCGGAATAGAGGAGCACTCGCGCGCCGGTGGCGGCGATCTTTTCTGAGTAGGCGGGCGTCGTGTGGTAGGTGACGGAGTGGCCACGACGAACAAGCTCGGCCACGATCGGCAGCGTCGGATTGATGTGCCCGTGCATGGCGATGTTGAGGAATGCGATTGCGCTCATCGGCCGACCCCGGACAAGGAAGGAGTCACTGCCCGGCACCATGTAACGATCATGATCCGCCCTTCTCGGTAACAGCGTAGACGCCGCCGGACGGGACAGGGCCGCGGACAAGGTACTCGCCTCGTTTTGCGGGCAGGTTCGAGCGGATCGAGCCGCACCACACCGCGATCGATCTTGAGGTCACGACGTTTCGGCAGCTCACTCAACGGGCCGGACATGCGGCCCGGACACGATGCGACGCCGCTGCGTCGGGCGGTGCGGGACGCCGACGCTGGCCTGACCGGCCGCGCCTGCCCTCACCTTTTGCGGCAAGGGGCAGTCGGTAGCGGGTAATGGGCGAAAGGGCCAATGCCATGAGCTAGATAACCGCGCGAAGGATACGGTCGGGTTGGTGACGTAGCCGCTCCATGGCCCGCGCCGTCGCGTCATCAGCCGGCAGGAGAACGACCAGCTCCTGTGCGTCGTTTTTCGGCAACTCGAGCTTCTCTCGCTGCCACCGAAGCTCGTGCGCAATGGGGTGGTTGACCCGAAGCGGCACGTGCGGTGGGGGCAGGTGGCGGTTGAGTCGTCGGGTGAACTCCTTTCCGGCCAGGGGGGCGAGCTCGGCCCTGAACCATTCGGAGGTCTCCGCGGACGGCCCGAGCCACAGTTCGAATGCTCGTTCGTCGGCCACCTGGTCCCAGTCCGGGAAGAAGGTCCGGGCGTGCGGATTGGTGAACACGTAGCGCGTCAGGTTCGGCGTCCCGCTCTCGAGCAGCCCGATCCCACGCATCAGCAGCTCGAACTCACGCGTGTATGCGAGCACGTCTCCCAGGCGGTTGGTGACGAATGCGATGCCGGGCTCAAGGAGTCGGAGGGTCTCCAACACGGTGGGCCGGACCTGGCGGTTGGGCGGCGCCGGCCGCCCGCGCCCTGGGCACCCTCCGCCGGTGATCTTGGCGAGGTGGCGCAGGTGATTGCGTTCGGCGGCATCGAGGCTCAAGGCGTCGGCAAGAGCATTGACCACCGCAGGGGACGGGTTACGGTCTCGTCCCTGCTCGATGCGGGTGAGGTATTCGACGCTGATCCTGGCACGCGCGGCGAGGTCTGAGCGTCGTAGCCCAGGAGACCGACGGCGGCCACGATCAGGCAGTCCGAACGATTCCGGCTGGATGGTGTCGCGCTTGGCGCGGATGAAGTCGCCCAGCGGCGTGCTCATGTTCGGGAGCCTAGCGCGGTCTCCCCAGCGCATCGAAGCCCGCAGGGTGGCCCCACGAGGGCCAGCCTGCGCCCGGTCTGGTTGCCAACGCCCGGACGATGGACCGTGGAGCCCATGAGCGAGAAGCACAAGTTGGTCATCATCATCGGGAGCGTTCGAGAGGGCCGGTTCGGGCCGGTCGTCGCCTCCTGGGTCGCCGACCAAGCGCGCGAGCACGGCGGGTTCGACATCGACGTCGTCGATCTCGCCGACGCCGAGATCCCGCTGTCGTTGCCGGCAGCCCCACCGAAGTTCGCCGGCGACTCGTACCCGCGCCCCGACGGAATGGCGTCCTTGACGTCCCACCTCACGGACGCGGACGCATTCATCATGGTCACGCCGGAGTACAACCACAGCTACCCCGCGTCCCTGAAGGCCGCCATCGACTGGCATTTCACCCACTGGACGGCCAAGCCCGTCGCTTTCGTCAGCTACGGGGGCGCGGCTGGCGGGCGCCACGCTGTCCTCCACCTGGAGAACGTGCTCACCGAACTGCACGCCGTGACAATCCGCGATGGCCTGGCGTTCCCGAACTACCGCACAACGTGGGAAGACGGCCGGCCGCTGGACCCCCAGGCGCCCGGATACGCCAAAACCCTGCTGGACCAGCTCACCTGGTGGGCCGCCGCCCTGCGTGCGGCACGCAACTCGGTCCCGTACCCGGCCTGAAGGGATCACCCGGCCAGCTGCGGCCCGGATCACCGAATCCAGTGCCAGGCGAGCCCCGGTCGATCGCTGGTGGATCGACCGGGGCTCGTCGGCTGGAGCCGGGTCAGGCGAGGTCGAACCGGTCGAGTTCCATGACCTTTGTCCAGGCTGCGACGAAGTCGCCCACGAACTTGTCGCGCGCGTCCTGGCTGGCGTAGACCTCCGCGAGGGCCCGTAGCTGGGAGTTGGAGCCGAAGATGAGGTCCACCGCGGTGGCGGTCCACTTCACCTCATCGGTGGCCAGGTCCCGGATCTCGTACACGTGCTCCTCGGACTCCGACGCCTTCCACCGGGTGCCCGGGGAGAGCAGGTTGACGAAGAAGTCGTTGGTGAGCACGCCGGGCCGGTCGGTGAGGACACCGTGCCGCGCACCGCCGACGTTGTTGCCGAGGGCGCGCAGACCGCCGAGCAGGACCGTCATCTCCGGCGCGGTCAGGTTCAGCATGTACGCACGGTCGACGAGCAGCACCTCCGGCTGGGTCTTCTCGCCGGGACGCAGGTAGTTGCGGAACCCGTCGGCGCGCGGCTCCATGACCCGGAACGACTCGACGTCGGTCTGCTCCTGCGTGGCATCGGTGCGACCCGGCCGGAACGGCACGGTCACCTCGACACCGGCGTCGCGCGCCGCCTTCTCGACCGCGGCCGAGCCGGCCAGCACGATCAGGTCCGCGAGCGAGATCTGCGCGTTGCCGGCGGAGTTGAACTCCCGCTGGATGCCCTCCAGGGTCGCCAGGACCGTCGCGAGCTGCTCCGGCTGGTTGACCTCCCAGCTCCGCTGCGGCTCGAGCCGGATCCGCGCCCCGTTGGCGCCACCGCGCTTGTCGGTGGAGCGGTAGCTCGCGGCCGACGCCCACGCGGTGGAAACCAGCTGGGCGGTCGTGAGCCCGGATTCCAGGACCTTCGCCTTGAGGGCGGCGACGTCGGCGTCACTCACGAGCTCGTGGTCGACGGCCGGCACCGGGTCCTGCCACAGCTGGGGCTCCGGGACCCACGGCCCGAGGAAGCGGCTGACCGGACCCATGTCGCGGTGCAGCAGCTTGTACCAGGCCTTGGCGAAGGCCAGTGCGAACTCGTCGGGGTTCTCCAGGAAGCGGCGCGAGATCTTCTCGTACGTCGGGTCGACGCGCAGTGCCAGGTCGGTCGTGAGCATCGTCGGCTTGTGCTTCTTCGACGGGTCGTGGGCGTCTGGGATGATCGCCTCGGCATCCTTGGCGACCCACTGCTTCGCACCGCCGGGGCTCGTGGTGAGTTCCCACTCGTTGCCGAAGAGGATCTCGAAGAAACGGTTGCTCCACTGCGTCGGCCGGTCGGTCCACGTCACCTCGAGACCGCTGGTGATCGTGTCCCCGCCCTTGCCGCTGCCGTAGGTGCTCAGCCAGCCCAGGCCCTGCGCCTCCAGCGGGGCGGCCTCGGGCTCGGGGCCCACGTGGTCGTCGGCGACGCCGGCGCCGTGGGTCTTGCCGAAGGTGTGGCCGCCGGCGATGAGGGCGACGGTCTCCTCGTCATTCATCGCCATCCGGGCGAAGGTCTCGCGGATGAAGTGCGCCGCCGCGGCCGGGTCCGCGTTGCCGTTGGGACCCTCAGGATTGACGTAGATGAGACCCATCTCGGTCGCGCCGACGCCTTCGGCCATCTCCTTCTCGGAGACGTAGCGCTCGTCACCCAGCCAGGTGTCCTCCGGACCCCAGAAGATCTCCTCGGGCTCCCAGACGTCCTCACGGCCGAAGCCGAAGCCGAAGGTCTTGAAGCCCATCGACTCCAGGGCGACGTTGCCGGCGAGCACGAGCAGGTCGGCCCACGAGATCTTCTGGCCGTACTTCTGCTTGACCGGCCACAGCAGCCGGCGGGCCTTGTCGAGGTTGGCGTTGTCCGGCCAGCTGTTGAGCGGGGCGAACCGCTGACCACCGTCGCCGGCGCCGCCGCGACCGTCGTGGATGCGGTAGGTGCCTGCGGCGTGCCAGCTCATCCGGATCATCAGGCCGCCGTAGTGGCCGAAGTCGGCCGGCCACCAGTCCTGCGAGGTGGTGAGGACCTTGGTGATGTCCTGCTTGAGAGCCTCGACGTCGAGCTTGGCGAACTCCTCGGCGTAGCTGAAGCTCTCCCCCAGCGGGTTGCCCTTGGACGAATGGGCATGCAGCACCGAGAGGTCGAGCTGGTTGGGCCACCAGTCCCGGTTGGTGCGCGGACGACCACCGGTCTTCGGGGTCGGCGAGTCGATCGCCGGGTTCTCGCTCTCGCTGCCGTGCGCGGTCACGGAGTCGTGCGCGACCGGACAGCCGGCCGCCTCCTTCTTGTCCACGCCCTGCGCGCTGGAGGGGGTGTAGTCCTGGGTGTCGCTCATCTACTTCCTTCCGAGCTGGCGGATCACTAAGAGGTGCGTTCGGTTGCACAGTCGGGGCAGGTGCCCCAATACACAACCTCCGCCTCGTCGACCACGAAACCGTGGTCATCCGAGGCGGTGAGACAGGGAGCATCGCCGACAGCGCAATCGACATCGGCGATCGCACCGCAGGAGCGGCACACGACATGGTGGTGGTTGTCCCCCACCCGCGACTCATACCGGGCGGTCGCACCGGCAGGCTGGATGCGTCGCACCAGACCGGCGTCGGTGAGCGCGCGAAGCACGTCGTACACCGCCTGGTGGGAGACCGTGGGCTGATCGGCCCGTACCAGCGCGATCACCGTGTCGGTGTCGACGTGCGGATGGTCGCGCAGCGCTGCGAGCACCGCCAACCGGGGCCGGGTCACGCGCAACGAGACCGCCCGCAGCTGGGTCTCGAAGTCGGACGTCATGTGACGAACATAGTCCAGTTTTCTGGAACGAATCAAGTTCTTCGCCGAACTCGACCCACACACCTTCGACGCAGACCTGGTCACCTAGCTGGTCGGCCACTCGCCTCATGGGCCGCCTCCCAGGACTCGGACATTACCGCCCACAAGGCGCCCGCCGAGCGAATCGGTTCGATCAAGCCCGAAACGGCCAGAGCCTTCGCCACACCGATGATCTACAAGCCGGCGCCCAGCAGCATCGGGTCGACCCGTGCGTACTTCAGGTTCCTTAAGCCCCTAAAGCTGGCTGCCACCTGGCGTTCGCACTCCTGACCACCACGCCCGCGGTCAGGATCGCGGTCAAGGCCAGCAAGAGCAGGCGATAGGTGGGTCGGGGATCAACCGTGTCGGTGCCGACGATGTAGAAGCCGCTGAGGGCGAAGCTCGGATAGACCGCCTGCAGGAGGGCGAACACGGCTCCAGTCCGGGCGGCATCTCGTCGTGCCGCCTGGTCACTCTCCCAGGCCGTCTGGATCACCACACAGCCGAAGACGACGATGAAGGGCAGGTAGACCAGGAACATACCCGCGTTGAGTACGACCCCGGCAACGGAGGCCAAGATGGCAATACCGCCGAGCGTAAAGATCGCGCCCTTGGCGGACCATCCAATGTGGTGGCCCTTATCGTGTTTGCGATAGTTGACGATCAGCGCGCCTACGACCACCCCGACACAGCCAAGCACCAGAGCCATGAATGCGGCGCCGGAGACATCCAGGTACCACACCGTTGTCGGCCAGGCCGCGATGACGGCGGGGACCATCGCCGTACCGGCAAACGTCCACCGCCTGCGCTGCAGCATCGGGACGATCGCCACGCACGCGGCGACGGGTACGGCCGCGTAGTCGGCCTTCGTCCAGAGGTCCCAATCCGGGTGGGTGAACAAGATATAGGCGCACAACGCCGCGGCGAGCGCCAGGAACAGTGACGCCGTCACCCCGGCGGCGGTGTTGAACCCCGCTGCGCGGACGACCGTCGTTGGTACGCGCCCGGACGGCGACGTGGTCCGGGGTGCGCCGGCACCGTCATCCGCCGGCTGGCTCCACCCCTGCTGGGCCACGGTTGCGACCACTGCGGAGACGGCGAGCAGCGCGGTTGCCGCCCAAAGCCACGGCTTCCACTCATCCGATGGCCGCACTGTGCCCGTGGCCAGGTTCCCGACCAGCCCCAGCATGACGGGCAGAGCCGCGTAAAGGATGGCCGTCATCAGCGAAGGCCGCCGCACTCGTCCTCCCCCCAGCTGCGCCGTGTGGTGCGCCCCGTCGCCGACCGTACCGTGGCGTGACCAGGTCGTCACTGCGCGATTTTGGCCCGGTCGGGAACCGCACGACATCCGCTTGTCGCAGATCTGCGGGTCCGGCAGCGTTGCGGCTGTCCCAGCAGTTCCACGGGACGGCGCGTACCTCCAATGCGGCGATTGGCGAACGCCACGGTCCGGGGCGGCGGCGGCACACAGCCACCGCCCCGGACCCGCCCTGGGTCGGGCGATCCGTCGGGCCCGCTGGATCGTCTGCGTCACCCGCTGTGTTCACCGTGATCCGGACTCGCCGCAGGTACCTCCGGACGAGTCTTCACGGACGCGGTGAGTCTCGCTCGACCGGAGCGCGACACGGTGCCGGTGCAGCGTCCATGAGGTGATCGAGGGCTCGCCTGCGACGGCCTGCTCGACGCGATCCTCGTGCTCCGTTCCACCGGGGCGGCGGGCGCCCCCGAGCCGCTGCCCGCCATCGACGGTGTCCGCATCGGCTACCTCGACGAGTTCGCCGCCGCCGTGGAACCGTCCGCCTTCCACGGTGAGCCGCCCGGCCCGGGCGACCTGGCCGCGATGTTCCACACCGGCGGCACCACCGGCGCCCCGAAACTGGCCGCCCACACCCACGCCAACGAGGTCGCCGACGCGTGGATGCTGTCCGCCAGCAAGCTGTTCGACGAACGGACCGTGGTCTTCGCGGCGCTTCCGCTGTTCCACGTGAACGCGCTCGTCGTCACGCTGCTGGCGCCCCTGTTCAAGGGGCAGACCGTGGTGTGGGCCGGTCCGCTCGGCTACCGCGACCCCGCGCTGTACGGCGCATTCTGGGAAATCGTCGAGCACTACCGGATCGCCGCCATGAGCGCGGTGCCCACCGTGTACGCCACGCTGGCGCAGTGCCCGGTCGACGCCGACATCAGTAGCCTGCGGTTCCCGATGGTGGGCGCCTCACCGCTGCCCGCCGCGGTCCGGGACACCTTCCACGCCCACACCGGGACTGCCCTGATCGAGGGCTATGGGCTGACCGAAGCCACCTGCGCCAGCGCGCGCAGCTTCCCCGACGTGTCACGGCCGGGCTCGGTCGGGCAGCGCCTGCCCTACCAGCGGATGCGGGTGGTCAGCACGGACGGCACGTGGGAGGACGTACCCCCGGGTGGAACGGGCCTGCTGGCGATCAACGGCCCGACCGTCTTCGCCGGCTACGTCACCGACCGCAACGAGAACGGCCCCGTCCTGGACGGCCTCGGCAAGCTCGTCGACGGCTGGCTGGACACCGGCGACCTCGCACGCATCGACGAGGAGGGCTTCGTCTGGCTCGCCGGCCGGGCCAAGGACCTCATCATCCGCGGCGGGCACAACATCGACCCCGCCGTCATCGAGGACGCCCTGCTGGCCCACCCGCAGGTCACCGGGGCCACCGCGGTCGGGCGCCCCGACATCCACGCCGGCGAGGTACCCGTCGCCTACGTCACCCTCCCGCCCGGCGCCACGGTGACCGAGAACGACCTGCGCGACTGGGCGAGCGAACGGGTGCCCGACCGCACCGCCGCGCCCAAGACCGTGACGATCCTCGACGAACTGCCTGTCACCGCCGTGGGCAAGCTCTACAAGCCCGCACTGCGCACAGACGCTATCCGTCGGGAAGTCCGCGCGGCACTTGACAAGGTCCCGGAGGTCCACCACATCGGGACCACCACCGAGGGTAGCTCCATCGTGGCTACCGTCACCGTTTCTCCATCCGCCGACCAGGCGGCCATCAAGGCCCTCCTGGGCCGTTATGCCATCGAATGGCGATTGGTTGTTATGTCATGACGCTCGCTGCTGCCATCCTCGCGGTGCTGCTCGCCCTGATCTTCTTCGCCCTCGGCACGGCCAAGATCCTCGCCTTGCCGCGCATGCGTGAGCTGGCCACCGAGGCCGGTTTCTCCGTCGCCGCCTATCGCCGTCTCGGCGTGCTCGAGGTCGCCGGGGCGGCCGGGCTGCTCATCGGCCTGACCGAGCCGCTGATCGGCGCCCTCGCCGGCACCGGGCTGCTGCTCCTGCTCGCCGGAGCTCTCGTCGTCCACCTGCGCAAGGGAGACGGCCCCCAGAAGTACGCCCCGGCCGTCGTCTGCGGACTCCTCGTCGCCGTCTACCTCGCCCTCCACCTCGTATCGGCCCGATGAGGACCGTTCCCGTGGTGATCGTCGGCGCGGGCCCCACCGGGCTCACCGCCGCGACGCTGCTCGCCCAGTACGGCGTCGAGTGCCTGGTCCTCGAGCGCTGGGAGTCGATCTATCCCCAGCCCCGCGCCGTCGCCCTCGACGACGAGGTCCACCGCATCCTGGCGCGGCTCGGGCTCCGGGACGAGTTCGCCGCGATCTCCCGGCCGCACCGGGGTCTGCGCCTCCTCGACCGGAACATGCGGGTGCTGGCCGAGTTTCGGCGGGACACGGGGCCCGGCCGGCACGGCTACCCCCAGGGGAGCATGTTCGACCAACCGGAACTGGAGACGATCCTCCGCCGAAATCTCAAGCGGCACATCACCGTCACCTTCCGGGGCAACGCCGAGGTCACCGCGCTGACCCAGGACGCCAGCGGGGTGCGGGTCGACGTCACCGACACCGCCACGGGAGAGCACAAGTCCGTCCGGGCGGCGTACGTCCTGGGGTGCGACGGTGCACACAGCCTGTCCAGGGCCTCGATCGGCGCCGCCATGCAGGACCTGGGCTTCACGCAACGCTGGCTCGTCATCGACGTGGCGACCGAGGCCGACCTCGGCCAGTGGGAGGGCGTGCACCAGCTGTCCGACCCGGCCCGCGCCGGCACCTACATGCGGGTCGGGAGGACCCGGTACCGCTGGGAGTTCCAGCTGACGCCCGGCGAGACCGCCGACGACTACCGCGACATGGCCCGGCTGCATCCGTTGATCTCACGGTGGACCGGGGACATTCCCGTCGCGGAGCTGGAGATCATCCGCGTCGCCGAGTACACCTTCCGCGCGCAGGTCGCCGACCGGTGGCGCGACCGGCGGGTGTTCCTGCTCGGCGACGCCGCCCACCTCACCCCACCGTTCATCGGCCAGGGCATGTGTGCCGGGCTGCGCGACGCGATGAACCTGGCCTGGAAGGTCACCGCTGTGCTCGACGGGACCCTGGCGGAGACCGTGCTCGACACGTACGAGATCGAACGCAAGCACCACGCCCGCGCCATGATCAAGCTGGCGAAGTTCATCGGTACGGCAATGACGGCCGGCGGCGAGTTCGGCAGCGTCATCCGGCGCGCTGTAGCGCCGCGGCTGCACCTCGTGCCAGGCCTCACGGACCTGGCCACGGACAGCCGGACACCCCCGCTGCACCGCTCCGACCTCGTGATCCGGCCACGGCTTCGCCGCGGCCTCGCGGGCAGGCTGTGCCCGAACGCGGTCATCGACGGCCAACGACGTTTCGACGACCTGGCCGCTGGCCGGTTCGCGATCGTGACGTCCATCGAGCCGTCCGCCGCCCAACGCGCCGACATCGAATGGCGCGGAGCGGTTCTGATCGTCGCCCACCCGGGCAGCGAACTGCACCGATGGTTAGGGACCGGCGCGGCTCGCGCAGCCGTCGTCCGCCCCGACGGCGCCGTCCTCCATGCCGGCCGCCGGCTGCTTCCCCAGACGCTCGATGCTGTCCGCCGGGGTGGCGGGTGACCGAGCCTCCGCCGCTGTTGCTGTCAGAGTCGGCCGTGAGCAATCCCGCACTGTGCGCACGGCAGTCCGTCAGATTGAGACACCCGGAGCTTCGCGGCCAGCAGGCCGCTCGTCATCCGGGCGGAGCAGGGCGGTGGTCGAGGTAGGCGTCCAATGCGGCGGCGCCGGCGAGCAGGGCGCGGCTCCTGGCCGAGAGGCGGGCGCGCCAGTCGCGCAGCATCGACTCCAGCGGTGCGACGCCTCCGGCGGAGCGGACCTGGGCGATCAGCGGCGCGATCTGCTCCAGCAGGTAGCCACCCCGTCTGAGCTGGTGGGCCAGCAGGGCGTCGCGGACGTCCGCCTCGCTGTAGACCCGGTAGCCCGTCCGTGGGTCGCGGCGCGGCTGGACCAGGCCGGCGCGTTCCCATTTGCGCAGAGTCGCCGGGCGGATCCCGAGCCGCTGCGACAGCGGGCCGACGAACGTGTCACCGCGCTCCTGCGGTACAGGATCGAGGTCGCGAAGCGCGGCTTCGACGGACTGGAGGGTGCGGCGGTCGTCGAGCAGCTGGGCGTGGCTCTCGTCGATGAGCCGGAGCGCGTCCTCGGTCGCGTCCCGGTTGACCGCCTGCATGATCGACGTGGCCGTCTGGTGGCCGTGTCCGGGCACGAGCGCGAGAAACGTGCGGAGGGCCTGCGCGTGCAGCGGCGTGTAGGTGCGGTATCCGTGCAGGGTGCGTTCGGCGCCCGGAAGGATGCCGGCCGCCTCGTAGTTCCTGATCGCCTGGGTGGACAGACCGGGCCCGCGCGCGAGGTCGACCGGCCTGAGCCGCCCACCGTCTTGAAGGTTTCGCCCCATGTCCTGTCAACATTTGCGCAGAAGTTTCAACCGAAGGTTCAACGATACCGTTGAGGGCATGGCTGCTGGCACCAAGGACACCGCCCATGCTGTCGAGGCCGCGACCGTCATGCGGCTGCTCGCGACCCGGCCGCGGCTGCTCGCCCTGGGCGAGCCCACCCACGGCGAGGACGTTCTGCTCGAGGTGCGTAACGAGATCTTTCGGCAGCTCGTCGAGCAGGAGGGCTACCGGACGATCGCCATCGAGAGCGACTGCGTGATGGGCCTGGTCGTGGACGACTACGTCACCTCAGGCACCGGCATCCTCGACGAGGTCATGGAGCGCGGCTTCAGCCACGAGTGGGGCGCCTTCGCGGGCAACCGCGAGCTGGTGCGCTGGATGCGCGCGTACAACGACGGCCGGCCCGTGTCACAGCAGCTCCGCTTCGCCGGTTTCGACGGCCCGCTGGAGATCACGGGTGCCGCGAGCCCTCGGCAGGCCCTCACCGCACTCCACCGCTACCTCACCGCCTGGGTTGACGCCGACCGGCTTCCCTGCACCGCGGAAACGCTCGACCGTCTGCTTGGCGCTGACGACCGGTGGACCAATCCCGCCGCGATGATGGACCCGTCCCAGTCCGTCGGGCAGACGCCCGACGCCAAACAGCTGCGGCTGCTCGCCGATGATCTGGTGGCCCTGCTCGACGCGCAGACGCCACACCTGATCGCGGCGTCCTCACGGGAGGACTGGCACCGGGCACGCCTGTACGGCCGTACCGCCACCGGGCTGCTTCGCTACCACTTCTGGATGGCCGACACGTCACCGAGCCGCATGGCGCGGCTGCTCGGCGTGCGGGATTCGATGATGGCCGCCAACCTGCTCGCCATCGCCGAACGAGGGCCGGCGCTGGTGAACGCCCACAACGGCCACCTCCAGCGAAACAAGAGCACGATGCGGATGGGCGACCTGCCGCTGGAATGGTGGAGTGCCGGCGCGATCGTCAGCGCCCACCTGGGCGAGGGGTACGCCTTCCTCGCCACAGCCCTCGGCACGATCCGCCACCAGGGGGTGGACGCCCCGCCTCCGGACACCATCGAGGGGCTGCTGTACGCGCTCCCGGAGGAGCGTTACATCGTCGACGCCCACCGACTGGCCGCTGCCCTCGCCAACGTGACGCCCGCTCCCCGCGTTTCCCCCTGGTACGGCTACTCCCCGCTGGACCCGGCCCACGTGGCCAGCACCGACGGGATCGTGTTCGTCAAGGATGCCCGGCGGAGCTAGTCGGCTGGTCTCGGCGGCGCGTCCGCTCGATGTCTTCCTGGACCTCAGGATCCCAGAAGTGTGCCCCTGCCCCAGATTGCACTCGGCGGCCGGCACTCGAGGCGTACCTGCACAGCACCCGGCCGCGCCGCGCCGTGGACCCGGACACCCGCGAGTCGGTTCAGCCAGGCTCATCTAAGAGCGAGAAAAATTTGGGACGGCCATGTCGAGAACTGGTGGCTGGCTCCGTCCCCGTGGTGAAGGTGACCAAGATGGGTCTTACCAGCAGAGGAGAAACACGATGGCGAAGTACTTGCTGCTCAAGCACTACCGCGGCGCTCCGGCTCCGGTCAACGACGTGCCGATGGACCAGTGGACGCCGGAGGAGATCTCGGCGCACGTGCAGTACATGCACGACTTTGCGGCCCGGCTCGAGGGGACCGGCGAGTTCGTCGACGGTCAGGCGCTCGCCCCCGAGGGGACGTTCGTCCGTTACGACGGCGAGGGGCGCCCGCCGGTCACCGACGGCCCATTCGCCGAGACCAAGGACCTCATCGCCGGCTGGATGGTGATCGACGTCGACAGCTACGAGCGCGCCATCGAGCTGGCCGGGGAACTGTCGGCCGCCCCTGGGGCGGGCGGGAAGCCGATCCACGAATGGCTCGAGGTGCGCCCGTTCCTCACCGCGCCGCCCACCATCACGGAGTGACCTCTCAGATGAACGAGGCCCTGCTCCGCAGCCTCACGCCGAGCGTGCTCGGGATCCTCGTCCGCCGCGGAGCCGACTTCGCGGCGGCCGAGGACGCCGTGCAGGACGCGCTGGTCGAGGCGGTCCGCGTCTGGCCGGCCGACCCGCCGCGGGACCCGAAGGGCTGGCTGGTCACCGTGGCCTGGCGCCGGTTCCTCGACACGACCCGGGCGGACGCCGCCCGCCGCCGGCGTGAGGACCTCGTCGACGAGGAGCCGGCGCCCGGACCCGCGCCCACGGTGGACGACACGCTCCAGCTCTACTTCCTGTGCGCCCACCCGTCGCTGACGCCGTCGTCCGCGGTCGCGCTCACGCTGCGCGCCGTCGGCGGGCTGACCACCCGCCAGATCGCCCACGCCTACCTGGTCCCCGAGGCGACCATGGCGCAGCGCATCAGCCGGGCCAAGCGCACCGTCTCCGGAGTGCGGTTCGACCAGCCCGGCGACGTCGCCACCGTGCTGCGCGTCCTCTACCTGGTCTTCAACGAGGGCTACTCCGGCGATGTCGACCTCGCCGCCGAGGCCATCCGACTCACCCGGCAACTCGCGGCCGCGATCGACCACCCCGAGGTGGCGGGGCTGCTCGCCCTCATGCTGCTGCACCACGCCCGGCGCGCCACCCGGACCGCGCCCGACGGCAGCCTGGTGCCGCTCGCCGAGCAGGACCGCGGCCGATGGGACACCACGTCGATCGCCGAGGGCGTCGCGATCCTCCAGGCGGCCCTCGCTCGCGACCGGCTGGGCGAGTTCCAGGCTCAGGCCGCCATCGCGGCACTGCACGCTGACGCGCCCACCGCCGACGAGACCGACTGGGTGCAGATCGTCGAGTGGTACGACGAGCTCGCGCGCCTGACCGACAGCCCGGTCGTCCGGCTCAACC
The DNA here is from genome assembly GCF_052068055.1 of Micromonospora sp. L32. Classification (NCBI taxonomy): domain Bacteria; kingdom Bacillati; phylum Actinomycetota; class Actinomycetes; order Micromonosporales; family Micromonosporaceae; genus Micromonospora; species Micromonospora sp. L32. The sequence goes on from NZ_JBQHDD010000005.1 coordinate 308,677, forward strand.
GCGCAGTGGCCGTCGGCGAGGCCGACGGACCGCGCGCCGGGCTGGCGGCGCTCGCGGCGCTGAACGACTCACTGCCCCGCCACGCGGCGGTGGCGGCGTACCTCCACGAGCGCGACGGCGACCTGGCGACGGCGGCACGGCTGTACGCCGAGGCAGCCCACAAGGCCCCCAACCTCGCCGAACGCGACCACCTGACGCGCCAGGCCGCCCGGCTCAACGCCCGCCGGTGTCGCTGACGGGCTGTGTCACGGGGCGCTTGCCTCCGCCGCACCCCGCCGGCGAAGGTTTGCCGGGAAGTCAGGCGTCGCGGAGCCGGCCCAGGTCAGCCGGCGGGATCGACGAGGACGCCGGGGTTGAGGATCCAGGACGGGTCGAGCGCGCTCTTGGCGGCGCGCATGGCGAGCGCGACCGGGTCCGGACGCTGCTGGTCGTACCAGGGTCGGTGGTCGCGGCCGACGGCGTGGTGGTGGGTGATGGTGCCGCCGGCGGCGAGCAGCGCGTCGGAGACGGCATGCTTGATCTGGTCCCACTGGTCGACGGTGGCGCCCCAGCGGCCGGTGGCGTACACGCCGAAGTAGGGGGCGGGGCCGTCCGGGTAGACATGGGTGAAGCGGCAGGTGACCACACCGGTCGCGTTGACGGCGCGGAGCGCGTCGCCGGCCGCGTCGAGCACGGCGGCGCGTAAGGCGGGGAATCGGTCCCAGGTGCAGGCGGTCTCGAACGTCTCCACGATCATCGACCGGGCGGCGAGTGCGTCGCGCTGGTACGGCATCCGCAGGAACGCTGACCGCCAGGCGTCGGTGGCGGTCCGCTGCCGTGGGCCGGACGAGTCGTCGCCACGGGGCGGCTCCGGCAGGGTTCCCCCGTGGTCGCGGCACAGCTCGACGGCGCGGTCCAGCCACGTTGTGACCGGATGGTCGGCGGACTCGAATCCCAGGACGAGCACGCCGCCGGTGGTGGCGGCACCGGCGTTGAGGAGCGCCTCGGCAGGGTCGAGCAGCCGGCAGTTGCTCGGGTACAGCGCGGACTGGGCGATGGCCCGGGTGGCTTCGACCGCCAGGTCGTAGTCGGTGAAGTGCACCGAGGCGCCCGCCCGCCAGCGCGGCCGGTCCTGCAGCCGCATCCACGCCTCGGTGATGACGCCGAGCACGCCCTCCGAGCCGAGGAACAGCCGGTCCGGGGATGGCCCGGCGCCGGAGCCGGGCAGCCGGCGCGACTGGCTGGTGCCCGCCGGAGTGACCACCCGCAACGACTCCACCAGGTCGTCGATATGGGTCAGGACGGTGGCGTAGTGACCGCCGGCGCGGGTGGCCAACCAGCCGCCCAGGGTAGAGAACTCGAACGACTGCGGGAAGTGTCGCAGCGTGAGGTCGTGCGGCCGGAGCTGGTTCTCCAGCGCCGGGCCGAACACGCCGGCCTGGATGCGGGCCGCCCGGCTGGTCGGGTCCACCTCCAGCACTCGGTCGAGGCGCCCGAGGTCGAGACTGACCGCCGCGGGATACGCGTCGTCCAGCCGCGGCTCCACGCCGCCGACCACTGACGAGCCGCCGCCGTAGGGGATCACCGCGATGTCCTGGCCCGCGCACCAGTCCAGCACGTCGACGACGTCCTGCTCGGTCGCCGGCCGGACCACCAGGTCCGGCGGGTCGTGAACCTCCCCGTGCAGGTTGCGGACGACGTCCCGAAACGCCTTGCCGTGGGTGTGCGCCGCCCGGTCGGCCGGGTCCGTCGAGCACAGCCGGGCGAGCGACGTCGGCGGATCGACCCGCGGCGGGCGCAGGTCGAGTTCGGCCACCGGCGGCGCGACATGCTCGGTCAGATCGACGTCGGGCAGCAGGGTACGCACCCGGTCGGCCAACGCCGTGGCCTCCGTGCCGGTCACTGCGTCCTCGACGTGCCCCCAGCCCCACCACGAACGGTGTTTCCCGGCCACGCGGCCTCCCGCCGTCCACCATCGCCAGATCGACTCGCCGTAACGTACTCGACGATCGGCACCCCGTCGATGCCGTCGTGGTTGGCGTGGACTGCCTGCGCCGCGAACCGGTATGGGGCTGACCTGCCCCGATGGTCACCGCCCACCGGTTGCGGTACCGCTCCGAGCCGAGGACGTATCGGGCTTCGCCGCGCTGGCTGCCCAGCCGGCTCGTTGGCACACGGGGAATGACTGCTCCAGCTCCCCAGGGGCCGACTGGCCTCAGCCGACCGGGTGCTCGACCGACGCCGGACGGTCTCCGCGCCCGGTCGCGGGGCCGCGTCGTCCCACCGGGCGCTGCCGCGGTCGCGAAGCCGAGCGTTGCTCGGTGGCCCCTTCCACCGTGTCGGGGGTCGCGACGGGTGGTGTGGTACGGCTCGCCGCGGTGTCTACCAGGTCCGGCAGGTCCCGCCCGGCCACAAGAGGTAGCTCTCGCGTGACTGCCGCGATCGGCCCCGGCTCGCCCGCCGCCTCGGCGGCTCGGGCGACACGTGCCCGTCCCGTCGCGGCCCGCGGCATCGCTGCCGCGCTGCTGCGGGTCGTTGCCGGCGGCGCGGTGTCGGCCGGCTCCTCGACGGAGCCTGGCGCGTCCGTGGTCGACAATGCCTCCGCCCGGCTGGTGGCCGACCGGCCTGCTGTGTTGCGCGGCGTTCGGCGCGGTGCGGCTGCCGGCAGGAGTGGGGCGATCTCCGCGTGCAGCGCCGCCCAGTCCGAGGCGCGGGGCGGGTCGGGCTGATCCGTGGTCGAGGTGAGCTGGCCCGTGCTCTCGGACCGCTCCAACTGCCGGTCGGTACGGTCTGGCGTTGCCCCCCGGGACCGCTCCGATCCCAGTCGCTCGGCATCGTCTCCGGCCTGCTCGGTGGCGCCCGCCTGCTGAACGGCGTCCCCGGCCGACTCGGGCCGCGCTGAGTCGCCGGAGGCCGCGTCCGCCGCAGGGGCTACGGGGGCCGCGTCCGTGACCGGGTCCGGCGCGTCGGCGAGCAGCCGCGCGGCCGAGGCTAGTGCGACGGGGTCGGGTTGGCCGGTCCGACGCCACCGCCGGCGGCGGCCGCCCGCCGGCAGGTTCCCGGCCAGCACGCGTGCAGGTGCCAGATCGGCGGCGATCAGCGCGGTGAGCCCGTCGTAGTCCGCCTGCTCGGCCAGCCGCCGGGCGATCTCGTCGAGGTCGTACACCGCCACGGCGATGTCCGCGGTGGTGGCGTCCAGCGCTCGGCTGATCTTGCGGTGCAACACCTTGCTCAGCGCCGCCTGCCGCCGCTCGGCGCGGATCTGCGCGCGGGCCGCGTCGAGCGAGCCGTACAGCCCGAGGCCGGGGTCAGCCTTGGCCAGCGAGCGTGCGCGGCGGGTCAGCCACGGGTGTCGCAACCAGTGCCCGACCGGTTCGTACGCCGGCGTCGTGGGGGGCAGCTGCTGCCTGGCGCGCAGCCGGTCCCGCCGCTGGTTCTCGGCGTTCATCAGCCACACCAGATAACCGAGCAGGGACATGCCCGCGTAGAAGCCGCCTTCGAGGTGGTTGCTGTGCGCCAGCCAGTTGAAGGCGACCGCGGCGGTGGCGATACCGGCCGACAGCACACGGGACAGGATCGCCGGTTCGCCTAGTCGACGGCGTACGTCGGCGTTCGCCAGCACCACAACGCCGCCCAGCTCCAACGCCCCAACGGCCGGAAGGGCGACGTACCACGGCATGCCGAGCCGTTCCATCGCCCCGGACACCTGGCCGCCGAGCGCGATCAGCAGCACGACAACGTAGAACCCGGTGCGCAGCACGGCGACGTGCCGCACCGCCTTGGCCAGCTCCGCGTCCCACGCCCCCGGCGGGTCGACGCCTGGCGCCCCGCCAATTGAGTTTCCGCCGGTCATCCGGGTCCGGTCCGGTTCCTGGAACACGCCGAGCAGGTTCCTCTCTCGCTCCGACCCCGGCCTGACCGGCGCCGCGGCCGCCCGACCCGGCAGTGCCACCCCGCCGAGTCGTACCAGAGCCGCGCTCCGGCTGCCGGCCATCGTCCGCCGCATGCTACAAGGTTGCGGACCGAATTGGAGATTTCAGATACCACGCTGGGCGCATCGGGTCGCCCCCTCCCGCGCCACACCGCGGGTCATCGGCGCTCACCCGACCGGCACCGCCGTGGCCGGCGCCGTGCCGAAGGAACGCGATCGTGGCGACTGTCAGCGGCCTCAGCAAGGCGACGACACGGGTGCCGCTCATAGTGGTCACGGCACCAGGCGCTCGTCGAGTCACGTGGGGCGGACCGACGGCGCGAGTTGGGTGTTGGTCGCATAGCTGGCATAACCGATGAGGTACTGGCGCGCCTGGTCGCGGGTGACCGTGTTCCGGCGATGATGTGATACCCGTAGGCGTCCTCGAGGGCGACGAGGTTTCGGGCCGCCTCCGCCGCGGGCAGCGCGAGCGTGAACTGGCCGTCGCGGCTGCCCTCGGTGAGGATTTGTTCGTAGCGCTGCACCTGCCGGTCGTACAGGGTGCGACGCAGGCCGGCGTCGCTGGGTCGCCGGCGCGCCTGGGGTGAGAATTCGTAGAGCAGACAGCACACCTCATCGTCCGGACCGCGCGATGTAGGCGGCCGGTATCGTTCGTCGTCGCGTACGAAGAATCCCTTGCGACGGAGGTGCCGGTGTCGGAAGACCACCGACGGAGCCGGCCGGTGAAGCCGGGCGTTCGCGAGCTCGGGCTCCCGCTGCCCGGTGTACCTGGGACGAACAACGCCATCACCGATGTGCCGGGTGTGGAGGTCGGTGCGGTCACTCTGGTCGAGGGCACCGGAGCGCTCACGGTGGGCGTCGGTCCGGTCCGCACCGGCGTGACGGTGGTCCTGCCTCGGGGCCGAGCGGGGGTCGGGTCGGCGTGCGCGGCAGGAACGTCAGTGCTCAACGGCAACGGGGAGATGACCGGAGCGGCATTCATCGAGGAAGCGGGCCTGCTGGACCTTCCCGTCGTGCTGACCAACTCACATGCGGTCGGCGCCGGGCACCGCGGTGTCATTGACTGGGTGGTCGCCAACGTTCCGCGGCGGGCCGATCGGTGGATGTTGCCGGTGGTGGCCGAGACTTACGACGGCTATCTCAACGACATCAATGGCGAGCATGTGCGGGCGGCTACGGTCGCGCGAGCGATCGACGAGGCGGCCGGCGGGCCGGTGGCGCAGGGTTCGGTCGGAGGGGGTACCGGAATGTGCTGCTACGGCTTCAAGGGTGGCACCGGAACGGCCTCGCGGCTGGCAACCCTGGCGGACCGGAGCTACACGGTCGGCGTACTGGTGCAGGCCAATTTCGGCGCCCGAGAGGAGCTGGTCGTAGCCGGCGTACCGGTGGGCCGGGCGCTGCCGGGCGAGGATCCCCGCGCCGGCGTGTCGGTGCCGGCCGGCGCGGGGTCGGTCATCGCCGTGGTGGCGACCGACGCGCCACTGCTTCCCGGCCAGTGCAAGGCGCTGTCGCGGCGGGTGCCGCTCGGCTTGGCCCGCACCGGCACGACCGGGTCGCACTTCTCCGGCGACCTCTTCCTCACCTTCTCCACCGGGAATGAGGGTGGACTGGGCGCGGACCATCCGCAGCCCGGGACGGAACGCCTGGACACGCTCACCTACGTGCCCTGGGGTTTCATCGACCGGTTCTTTGACGCAGTGGTGCAGGCGGTCGAGGAGGCGGTGCTCAACGCGTTGTTCGTCAACGACGAGATGAGCGGCCGCGATGGTCACTGGATGCCCGCCCTGCCGGTCGATCTGGTGCTGGACCTGGTGCGGGCCGACCGGCGACCGTAGTTGATTGCCGGCCGGCACTTCAGGTTCGGTCAGTAGCCGTTGGGCGTGAGGACGTCGACGAAGATCGGGTCGGGTTCGGTGCCGCCGAGGGTGATGGAGTCGTACTTCACGTAGCCGTAGTAGGCGTTGGCGTCGATGGCCTTGTTGTTGCCGACGTAGACGCCGGTGTGGTCGAGGTCGCCGCCGTAGCGGATGCCGTCGTTGGGGTCGGTGTCCCAGAAGATCAAATCGCCAGGTCGGGGGGCGGTCGTGCGACGCCCCTGGTTGATCTGTCCCTGTAGCCAGTAGTTGAGCTGCAGTCCACGACCGGTGGCGGCGTAGGTGCCGTCCCAGATGGCATGCCGGTTGAGGCACTCGCAGTCCACCGCCGCCCTTCCGCACGTCCATCCGTAGGCCAGGCGGTAGGGGGTCCCGAGATACGCCTTCGCCGCGTTGACCACGCTCGCGCGCACTCCCGCCGCCTGTGCCGCGCCGGCCGCGAGGAACGTTGATCCTGCCGCCGCCAGGGTCGCGGTCACGCCCACCGCCACGACGCGACGGGCCAACCGACTCATGCTCGCACTCATAGCCGTGCCTCCTCCTGGTCGCCGAGCACGAACACCGCCGTCCTGGGCGGTAGTTAATCGTCTCGGACAGCAAAGAATAGATGAGCGTGACTGCCAAGGGGATGAGGCCAGGATAGACAGTTGTCGCGCCCGGCTGGCCGGCGAGCCACTACGGCGGCGTGCTACGGCGCTTGTCCTCCTGCAAAGAAGGGTCCCTATCGTGCTCCGAAAGTTGGGATCCTCGCCCCGCCCTGGCCGCGTGCTACCACCCGGACCGCGCCGCCTGGGTGAGGGTCGGGTCGGCCCGAGTTGGTCACACATGCAGCCTCAGGTGTGGGCAGTGGAGGGTTGTGGCGCAGGAATTTTCACTCGGGTGGTGATGCCGACGGCGGCGAGTGCGCAGCTGATGGCGACGGCGGTGAGCAGCGGTGTGTATCCGCCGGCGGTGTGCAGGAGGATCGCGGCCGCGAGGGGCGCGGTGGCTTTGGCGATGGTGACGGGGGCGGCGAGTCGTCCGGCGATGGTGGCGTAGGCGGTGGTGCCGTAGCGGTCGGCGAGCAGGGCTGGGGTGGCGAGGCTGGTGATGCCGAAGCCGAGTCCGAAGCCGACGACGGTGATGACGGCGCCCGTGCGGGTGCCGGCGAGCAGCGGCATCGCGAGGACAGCGCCCGCCTGGGTGGCGAAGACGGCGGCCACGATGCTGGTGACGGGCAGGCGTCGGCGGGCGCCGGTGAGGATGAGCCTGCCGGTGACCGACAGGACGCCGAGCAGGCCGGTGGCGGTGGCGGCGAACGTGGCGGGGTGGCCGTGGCTGGTCAGGTAGCCGACGAGGTGAACGGTCATGGTGCTTGTCGCCGCACCCTGGGCGACGAAGGTACCGGCCAGGATCCAGAACCTGGCATCGCGCATCGCGGCCTTGACGATCGCACGCCGCTGGGCGGGATCCGGTGGTGTCGGCCCGGCAGGGGCCGTCGTCGCCGACGACGGGCGCCGGCGGATGGTGAGCGCGTGCAGGGGCACGGTGATCATGCCGTGGATGACGGCGAGGACGAGCAGCGCACCGCGCCAGCCGAGGTGTTCGGCCAGCAGGCCGGTCAGCGGCATGAAGATGGTGCTGGCGAATCCGGCCACGATCGTGACGGCCAACAGGGCGGTGGCGCGTCGGTCCGGGGTGAACCAGGAGACGATGACGGCGAAGGCGGGCTCGTAGAGCACCATCGCGCCGGTGATCCCGATGCCGATCATGACGGCGTAGAGCTGGGCGATGGAGTGAACCTGCGACCAGGCCACGAGCAGGGCGGTGGCGGTGATCGAACCGGCGGTCATCAGCGCGCGTCCGCCGTGGTGGTCGAGCCACCGTCCCACCGGGATGGCCATGACCGCGCCAGCAAGGACCGAGGCGGTCAGCGCGCCGGTCACGGCGGTGGTGGACGCGCCGAGGGCGACGGCCATCGGGCGCAGCAGGACGGCGTAGGCGTAGTAGAGGGTGCCATATCCGACGGTGGAGGTGACGGCGAGGGCGGCGACGATCCGCCAGCCGTGGGCGTGGTGCCCGCCGACCGCGGGGTCGGCGGGCACCGTCGTGGTGGTGGGCATCAGCTGCCGCAGCAGCCACCGGTCTGGCCGCCTGCGGGGGCGGCGTCGAGGGTGACCAGGTTCAGCGGCGCGGACAGCAGGCCACCGGTGACGCCGGTGGCGAGCCCGCGCGCTGCCGGTTCGCCGGTCGGGGCCGGCCCGCAGCAGCTGTCGCCGGTTGCGGAGTCGGCAGGATTGCTGTTGCAGACGCCGGTTTCGGGCAGGTCGAGCTGGACGTCGCGGGCGGCGTCCCAGTCGCCGGCGAGGGCGGCGACGACGGAGCGGACCTGCTCGTAGCCGGTGGCCATGAGGAACGTCGGCGCGCGGCCGTAGCTCTTCATGCCCACGGCGTAGTAGCCGACCTCCGGGTGGGACAGCTCGTCCACGCCGTGCGGGGGGACGGTGCCGCAGGAGTGCTCGTTGGGGTCGATCAGCGGGGCGAGGGCCCGGGTGGCGCCCATGACGGGGTCGAGGTCCAGGCGCAGCTCGGAGGCGATCGAGTGGTCCGGGCGGAAGCCGGTGGCCGCGACGATGCGGTCCACCGTGATCGACTTCTCGCCGCCGTCGGCGTGGCGCACGACCACCCTCACCCGGCCGTCGGTCGGGGTGAGGGTGTGCACGGAGAGGCCGGTGAGCAGCCGGATCCGGCCGGCGTCGACGTGCCCGCGCAGCCGGGAGCCGAGTGCGCCGCGCGCCGGCAGGGCGTCGGCGTCTCCGCCGCCGTAGGTGCGCGCCGGTGAGCCGGTCCGGATCGCCCAGGTCACCTCGGTGCCCGGCTCGCCGGCAGCCAGGTCCGCCAGGGACAGCAGGGTGTTGGCCGCCGAGTGGCCGGCGCCCACGACCAGGGTGTGCCGGCCGGCGAACCGGTCCCGGTCGGTGCCGAGCACGTCCGGCAGCGCGTGCTCCAGGAACGCGGCGACGGTGGCCTCGCCGCGGGCGGGCAGGCCGGAGGCACCGAGCACGTTGGGGGTGCCCCAGGTGCCGGAGGCGTCGATCACCGCCCGGGCCAGGACCTCGTCACCGTCGGCGAGGCGGATCAGGAACGGCGTGTGCTCGCGGCCGGCGGTGCGCAGCCGGTCCAGGCCGAGGCGGCTGATCGCCTCCACCCGTGCGCCGTAGCGCAGGTGCGGCTTGAGCTGCGGCAGTTCGGCCAGGGACTGCAGGTAGTCGGCGGCGAGTTCCGCGCCGGTGGGCAGTGCCTCGAGGTCGGGGGCGACCCAGCCGGCGTCGTCCAGGAGGCGGCGGGCAGCGGGGTCGATGTTGTATCGCCACGGGGAGAAGACCCGCACGTGTCCCCACTGCCGTACGGCGGCGCCGGCGCAGTCGCCGGCTTCCAGGACGGTGAAGGCGATGCCGCGTTCGTGCAGGTTCGCGGCGGCGGCCAGCCCCACCGGGCCGGCGCCGATGACCACGGCGGGAAGGTTGTCCAGGGCCCTCATGGGTCACTCCTCTGTGTAGAGATCTGTCGAATCAAATAGGTGGACGGCGGCCCGTGTCCTCTGGGCCGGCGCTGGTCAGGTGATCGCGGGACTGCGGCGCTCCAGCAGGACGACGTCCCGCCAGCGGCCGTGGTGCCGTCCGACCCGCTCCCGCACGCCGATGACCCGGAACCCGGCGCGCTCGTGCAGGGCGAGGCTGGCGGTGTTCTCCGGGAAGACGCCGGACTGAATCGTCCAGATGCCGGCGGCCTCGGTGGAGGCGATCAGGGTCTGCAGCAGCAGCCGGGCGACGCCTCGGCCCTGCGCGGCCGGGTCCACGTAGACGGAGTGCTCCACCACCCCTGCGTAGACCGCCCGGTTCGAGGTCGGCGAGACCGCAATCCAGCCGAGCAGGGTGTCGTCGCCGTCGACGGCCACGAAGCGGTGCTCGGGCAGTTTCGCGACATCGAACGCCGCCCAGGTCGGCGTGGTGGTCTCGAAGCTGGCGTTGCCGGCGTCGAGTCCGGCCTGGTAGATCGCCAGGACCCGGTCGGCGTCCCTGGCGGCCATGGCACGGATGGTGATGTCGCCCATCAGCAGATTCCGTCCGGACTGGGGGCGGGCCGGCCCATGACGACGTCGGCGGCGGAGGGAAAGCAGCCGACACACGCGTCGTTGATCCGGTAGTGGCGGGCCGTTCCGGCCGGCTCCACCAGCACGAACCGCACCTCGGTGAGGATCTTGAGGTGCTGTGAGACGGTGGACTGGGCCAACCCGACCGCCGTGACGATCTCCCCCACGCTCATCGGCCGGGCATGGCGGGCCAGGTACTCCACGATCTGCACCCGGGTCGGGTCCGCGAGGGCCCGGAACCACGACGCATACGTCTGCGCCGTCGTCCGATCCAGCAGCTCGTCCGCCATCACCACGTCCTTCATCGTTTATCGCCGATAGGCGATAAAGCCTAACAGGCCCTCATTGGCTACCGCTGGCGCATGGCCGCACATGCGGCGGTGCGGGCAGTGTCGTAGCGGCGCCGAGCTCGCTGCCCTGTGGCGGTGACCTCAGCCCAGGAGTCGCAGAACCGCACGCCAGCCGCCGGAAACTTCGGCCTGCGCATGAACCCGAACATGGGCTCCCCTTCCCCAGGCGTCTGTCTTGACGTCCGTCGAAGTAGAGACTTGCACGTTGATTAGATAGATGTCAACCTAGGGGCATGTCGAAGCAAGCGGCGCCTCTCACCCTCGTCGACCTGACCGCCGACACCCCCTGCTGCCCTCCCCTGGCGGAGCGGCGGGTACCGGCCGAGACCGCCGCGGTGCTCGCGCCCGCGTTCAAAGCCCTCGGCGATCCGGTACGGCTGCGGCTGATGTCGATGATCGCTTCAGCCGAGGGCGGGGAGGCCTGCGTCTGCGACCTCACCCCCGCCTTCGATCTCACCGGCCCGACGATCTCGCATCACCTGAAGACGCTGCGCGAAGCAGGGCTGGTCGACGCCGAACGCCGGGGCACCTGGGTGTACTACCGGGCCCGGCCGGCCATGCTGCGCCAGCTCGCCGCGCTGCTCACCGTCGAACCGGCAGCCGCTCAGTAAGCCACCGCCGCCGGGGCGTTGCGCCGGACACGCGCTCGGCCAAGGCGGCGACGACGTGGGCGGCGTCGCGGCCGACCCCGCGCAGGGTGTTCGACGAGAACGAGCGTTGGAACTCCAACCCCAGGTAGACCAGCCCTGGGTGGGTGGTGGAGACGCCGGCCACCTGCCGCGGCGTCCCGCGCTCCAAGGTCCCGAGCGGAGCGAGATAGTCGAGATTCGGGCGGTAGCCGGTAGCGAAGATCACCGCGTCAACCACCTCAGAGCTGCGGTCGGCCCAGACGACCCCGTCAGGAGTGAAGGCGGTGAACATCTCCCGGCGGGCGAGGAGCCCGGAGGCGATGGCCTCGCGGTAGACGCCGGTGTCGAGCACGGCGGAGTGCCGGACGAGGCGGGTCAGCACCGCCCGTGGGAGCCGGTCCGCGCCGGTGACGTGGAACCAGTAATGCAGGTCCCGGCCGCGAATACGTTGCGGCACGAACTGGATCGGCGCCCTGGTGGCCAGCGTGACGTTCGCGTGCGACGCCAGTTCGTGGGCGACCTGGACGGCGGAGTTGCCGGCGCCGACGACGATGACCCGCTTGCCGGCGTACGGCTCGGGCCGGCGGTAGTGCGCGACGTGCCGCACCTCGCCGGCGTAGTCCTCCCGACGGGGAAGTACCGGAAGATACGGGTTGCCGAAGGAGCCACTGGCGGCGATGACACCCGCCGCAGGGATCTCGTCACCGGTGTCCGTGCGAACCATGAACCCAGCACCCCGGCGCTGGTGCACGGCGGTGACGCGGACGCCGGTGCGGATGTCGGCATCCAGGCTGCCGGCGTAGCGGCGCAGGTAAGCGACAACCTCGTCGCGGGTGGGGTAGCGGTCGGGGTCTGCACCGCCGAACGCCTTGCCGGGCAGCGCACTGTATCGGGCCGGGGAGAACAGAGTGAGGCTGTCGTAGTAGTCGGGCCAGGACCCGACCGTCTCGACGCCCGCCTGCAGAACGACGGGGCGCAGGCCAACGGAGAGCGCGGCGCGAGCGGCGGCGAGGCCCGACTGGCCGCCGCCGACGATGATCACGGGTTCGGACGAGGTGGTCACAGCACCATCATATTGTTATTTCGTTGAATGACAATATGGCGATGCTGCGGAAAGCTGGGAAGCATGGATGAGCCAGAGCCGGCCGCGGTCGCGCCCAGCGCCGGACCGCCCGGGCTGGCGCTGGACACGCAGGAGTTTCTCAAGGCGTTGGGCAGCCCGACGCGACAGCGGATCATGTTGCTGTTCGCGGGAGGTGCCGAGCTGTCGGTCGGGGAAGTGGCCGAACGCGCGGGGATCAGTCAGGCCACGGCGTCGCAACAGCTGACCCTGCTGCGCCGCGGGCGCGTGGTGACGTCGCGGCGCGACGGGAAGACCGTGTACTACCGGGCCGACCGCGACGGGGCGGTCGCGGCGTTGGCCGAGCTGCAGTCGTACCTGAAGACCTGCTGCTGACCGCGGCCTCAAGACGGAGCCGGCAACACAGCTCCCCTGCCCACCAGATGGGCGCCTCCTTGGGGCGAGTTACGCACGAGCTGGCCGACCGGCTTCAGGAGGGCCCCTCACCCGACTGCACCTTCCGCCCGGCCCGGGCGCGTCGGCGGACACCCACCTGACCGCTGGCTTCTTCCGCTTGACGTTCCTTCAGTTACTCAGTAATCATTGAGTCAATGGCTACTGACCTTGTCTCTCTGAAGGGGCGCGCCCGGATTCACGCCGCGCTCGGCGACCCGGCGCGGCTGGCGATCGTGGACGCGCTCACCCTGGGTGACGCTTCCCCTGGCGAGATCGCCTCCGACCTGGGGATGCCGACGAATCTGGTTGCCCATCACGTCAAGGTCCTCACCGAGGCCGGCCTGGTGGTCCGTGGCCGGTCGGAGGGAGACCGTCGTCGTACCTACCTGCGGTTGCGACCGGCGGCCCTGGCGGCACTGACCCCGTCGCCGCTGGCCGGGGTCGGTCGGGTGGTGTTCGTCTGCACCCGCAACTCCGCCCGCTCGCAGCTCGCTGCCGCCATCTGGTCCGACCGCGCCCACACCTCGGCGGCATCCGCGGGGACGAAGCCCGCAGACCGGGTTCATCCTCGTGCTGTGGCTGTGGCTCAGCGACATGGGCTGGCGCTGAACCCGACCGGCACCTCTCACGTCGCGGACATCGTGCGCGATGACGACCTCGTCATCGCCGTCTGCGACAACGCCCACGAGGAACTCACCGGACCGGTCCGGCCTCGGCTGCACTGGTCAGTGCCCGACCCGGTCCGGCTGGACACCGATGCCGCGTTCGAGGCGGCGTTCGCCGACCTGGCCGCACGCGTCGAGCGGGTCGCCCCCGTCGTCACCCCCGCCATGAGTTCGGGAGATCGCCATGACTGACACCAGCACGTACGGTTCGCCACTGTTGGCAGCGCCCCGAACTACCTGCCGCTGCTCGCCGAGCGCTTCGCCCGCCAGCGCCTGCAGGCCCTGGCCCGCGTCGAGGGGCATCACCGCGACGGCCGGCCCGTCGCCCTGTTCCTGTGCACCCACAACGCCGGCCGCTCTCAGATGGCGCTCGGCTTCTTCACCCGCCTCGCCGGCGACCACGTCCGCGCCGCGGACGTGCGCCGGCTCCTCGACGAGCTGCACGTCCCCGCCAGCCGATAACCCTCGCCCCGGCCGAGAAGCGGCTCGGGACCTCACTGCAACGGGAGAGTAGAGACTGATGACCATCGCACTTTGGCGGCGCCTGCTGGCAGAGTTCACCGGCACCGCCCTGCTGGTCACCGCCGTGGTCGGCTCCGGCATCATGGCCACCGCGCTCTCCCCCGGCGACGTCGGCCTCCAACTGCTGGAGAACTCGATCGCCACCGCGTTCGCCCTCGGCGCGCTGATCCTGATCTTCGGACCGGTCTCCGGGGCCCACTTCAACCCGGTCGTCTCCGCCGCCGACTGGTTTCTCGGCCGCCGCGCCGGCAGCGGACTGACCGGCCGGGACCTCGGCGGCTACGTCGCCGCCCAGGCCGCTGGAGCGATCGGCGGGTCGATCCTGGCGAACCTGATGTTCGACCTGGCCGCCGTCGACTTCTCCGCCAAGGACCGCACCGCCGGGCACCTCTGGCTCGGCGAGGTCGTCGCCACCACCGGCCTGATCCTGCTGATCTTCGCTCTGGCCCGCTCCGGGCGCGCCCCCGTCGCCCCCGCCGCGGTCGGCGCCTACATCGGCGCCGCCTACTGGTTCACCTCGTCGACCTCGTTCGCCAACCCGGCGGTCACGATCGGGCGGGCGTTCACCGACACCTTCGCCGGCATCGCCCCCGCGTCCGTGCCCGGCTTCATCATCGCCCAGATCGTCGGCCTCGCCGTGGGCATCGGTCTCCTGGCCGCGCTCTACCCCGACGCCGGGCAGGCCGCAGACCAGGTGGTCGTGCCTACCGACGAGCGCGACCGGGCGCTCGACCACCGCCCATGAGCACCAACCCGGCGCACGGTGGCGCGGACGACTCGTATCGCGCCCTGGTCAATTCGCCGCGTCCGGCCGGCCGTTACCGGCTGCTCGACCGCAACAGCGACTCTGACCGGTCCCGCCCACAGCCCACTCGGAGGCGCCGGTGAACCGGCCCTGCGACCCGTACTGCAAGGAAGGCTCCTGATGTCCGACAAGCCCAGCGTCCTTTTCGTGTGCGTGCACAACGCCGGCCGCTCCCAGATGGCCGCCGGCTGGCTGCGCCACCTCGCCGGCGAGGCCGTCGAGGTTCGCTCCGCCGGCTCCGCCCCCGCCGAGACGGTCAACCCCGCCGCCGTGCAGGCCATGCGGGAGGTCGGCATCGACATCACCGATCAGACCCCCAAGCTCCTCGAGTACGCCACGGCCGAATCCTCGGACGTCATCGTGACCATGGGCTGCGGTGACGCCTGCCCGATCTTCCCCGGCAAGCGGTACGAGGACTGGAAGCTCGAGGACCCGGCCGGCAAGGGCGTCGAGGCCGTGCGCCCCATCCGCGACGAGATCCGCAGCCGAGTGGAGCAGCTGCTCACCGAACTGCGCCGCACCGCCTGACCCCGTCCCCCTCGCCGCCCGCCGACCACCGTCGGCGGGCGGCTGCACACTGAGCAGGAGTCCCTCGTGTCCGACCCGCACCGCTTGATCATCATCGGCTCCGGATCCGCCGGATACACCGCCGGACAGTCCGTTCGGTGAAGCGAATCCAAGGAAGCCTGACGGCGAGGAGATGGTGTGCGGTTGCACCGCCAGATCCGCCGGTCTCCCAGCGCTGACAGAGCCTGCTACAGCGACGAGGGTGGCACTTCCGAACGGCTCCCACGCACCACCGTGCGTGTGTCAGCGGGGGCGGTCCTAGCGCTCGTTGCTTGCACTGCCACGGCGGCGACGAGCAGCGCCCCGGCCGTGACACACAGCAGCCGTACGGTAGTCGCCCATGGCAGCTCCTTGGCTGGCATAAGTGGGGTCAGGGCGTACCCGATGATTGCGGCGGCGCCCGCGACGGACCAGAACAACCTCGGGCGGGTGGGGACCGGCGGTGGGTTGCCGTGCCAAGCGCGAACGAGCCGGCGGCGGCCGACCACGACGGCGACGCCGAGCGTGACCAGCGCGCCGACGAAACTGCTGGGAATGTCGGACACGGTCCACCAGGCGACGTCGCTGACCTGGTCCCAGTCGATGCCGAATACGGTGCGCAGCCACGCCACGGTGTGGGTTAGGTAGTCCCAGGCGATGTGACTGGCCGCGCCGAGCAGCGCCGATCCGGCGGTGATCTGCCAGGGGTGGCGCACTGTGGCGAGCACCCCGTAGTCGCGCAGCGCGAGCGGGCCGAGGTGGGGTAGGTGGGCGGCGAGGGTCCCGACGGTGGCGCGGACGAGCCACGCGCCGAGCAGCGCCACCGGCAGACACCACCACACCAGCGCGGTGAGAGTGTGGCTCTGCCACTCCGGTCCGACCCCGAGGAACGCGTATTTGATGTCGGGTGCGACCGCCCCGGTCGTCAGCGCGACACCGTCGAACCAGCGGGGTCGCCAGAGCTTGAGCGGGAGTACCACGCCCGGGTGCGACGGGAAGGTCAGCGGCATCGGCGCATCTTCCCACCCAGGGTCAATAGTGGCGGTGTCTGCGTGGTGCGCCGTACTTGAGGGACGTCTCGCGAAAGCAGCTCGATGGAGGCACATCTCGATCCGCCGCATCAACCTGAGCGAGTAACGCTCCGGACATTACCGGCGCTGAGCCCTCCGGTAGATCATTACGGAGGGACTCAGCTGTGAGATTGACGGGGATCCGCTGGAGCCGCCGGACGGCCGGCGTCGGGGCCGGCCTGGTGGCCACCGCTGTGGCCGGAACGGTCGGCCTGGTCGTGGTCGGCCTCGGCGAGGACGGGGCCGAGTGGGCAGCCGCGGAGGGGCCGGTCACCACGGCGCTGCACACCGTGGACTTCCCGACCGCTGACGACCGGGAGGTGGCCATCGCGCAGCGCGAGACCGACCGCTTCGCCATGGTCGGGGTGACCTGGGCGAACCCGAAGATCGATTTCGAGGGCAGTATCTCCGTCCGGACTCGGGCGGTCGGCGGCGGCTGGTCGGGCTGGCTGCCGCTGGATCTGGACAACCACTTCGGACCGGAGCCGGGTGCCGAGGCGACCTCCGGAAAGGCGCGCGGCGGCACGGACCCGCTGTGGGTCGGTCCCTCCGACGCGGTCGAGGTGCGCGCCAAGACCGCTGGCGGCAACGGCAGCCACCGGCTGCCTGCCGGACTGCGCCTGGAGCTTGTCGACCCGGGCCAGCCGAAGCGCCGCAAGGCCGCCGGGGCCGGTGCCGTGCACGTCCGCCCCGAGCGCCTCCAGCCGGTCGCCGAGGTACAGGCACTGGAACCCACCTCCACCGACCCGGCACCGACCGACACCACGACGACCGAGCCGGCGCCGACCGACACCACGACAACCGCGCCCGCGCCCACCGACACCGCCACCACGACGGCGCCGGTCGAGACCACCGCCCCGGCGCCGGCCGACACCACCGCACCCGCGCCGGCCACCACCTCCGCCCCGGCGCCCACCACCAGCTCACCCACCGTGTCGCCCAGCCCCAGCACGCCCCCGAACCCGATCCCCGCGCCGAAGGTGGTCACCCGCGCGGGGTGGAAGGCCGACGAGTCGATCGTGCTGAGCCCACCGACGTACGGGACCACGGTCAATGCGTTCTTCGTACACCACACCGCCGGCACCAGCACCTACAGCTGCACGGACTCGGCCGCCATCGTCCGCGGCATCGAGGTCTACCACGTCAAGAGCAACGGCTGGAACGACATCGGCTACAACTTCCTCGTCGACAAGTGCGGCGTGATCTTCGAGGGCCGCAAGGGCGGCATCGACAAGCCGGTGACCGGGGCGCACACCTACGGCTTCAACACGAACACCGCCGCGATCGCCGTGCTCGGGACGTACATCACCTCCGGCGCGCCCACCGTCGTCCAGGACGCCGTCGCGCACGTCGCGGCGTACAAGCTCGGCCAGTACGGAAACGACCCGTACGGCAAGGTGTCCCTGGTGTCCGCAGTCGACGGCAAGTACGACCAAGGCCAATCCGTGGTGATGAACCGCATCTCCGGTCACCGCGACGCGGTGGCGACGGAGTGCCCGGGCGACTCGCTCTACGCCCAGCTGAGCGGAATCCGGACCAGGGCGGCCAAGGTTTCCGGGCTGGCACTCGCCGGCCTCACCGGCCGCAAGTCCGGCACCACCTACCACACCCGGGGCACGTTCACCGCCTCCTGGTCGGTGGGCACGGCGAGTCACCTCATCAACAGCTTCGAGGTGCTGGTGGACGGGAAGGTGCTGCTCACCACGGCGGGCACCGCCCGGTCGGCCACGGTCACCGTCACGCCCGGCGCGCACACCCTGCAGATCCGTGCCGTGCACCGGCTGGGGTGGACCGACACCACCACCGCACAGTCCGTCATCGGCGACGCCGCCCAGCCGACCATCGGGACGCAGAGGAAGACTCGCTGACCGACGCGTGGGCGACGTCGGCGACAACTCGGCACCGGTACGCGCGGCTTAGGCACGCGCGTACCGGTGCGCGAGGTGAGTGTGCCGACTCCCCAAGGGCAGGGGCGCCGGTCAGCGCCCTGGGCACGCATTCGGCTTCTCCACTTCGTGCTGTGTTGAGGAACGCTCGCTCCCAGGTGGCGCCCGAGAACCGCTGCAGATTTGTGAGGACGAGTGATTTCGGGTCGGTGGTTGTCGCCGAACCGGCGTGTACGACTGGAGGCCGCCCTCCCGTCGTAGGCTGCATCCCGCACGTGATGGACAGGAGGCTGAGGTGGCCGAGACGACGCTGACCGAGGTGATGGCCGAGCTGGCCGAGCTCGAGGACCCGAAGGCACGCCAGGTGAACGAGAGACACGGCGACGATCACGGTGTGAACCTCAGCAAGCTGCGCGCGCTCGCCAAGCGGCTGAAGACGCAACAGGAACTCGCGTGCCAGCTCTGGAAGACGGGTGACACCGCGGCGAGACTGCTGGCGATCCTGATCTGCCGCCCGAAGGCGTTCGAGCGTGACGAGTTGGACGTCATGTTGCGCGAGGCGCGCGCACCCAAGGTGCACGACTGGCTCGTGAACTACGTGGTGAAGAAGAACCCGCACTCCGAAGAGCTGCGCCTGGCCTGGTCCGCCGATCCGGATCCGGTGGTCGCGAGTGCCGGCTGGGCGCTGACCACCGAACGCGTGGCGAAGAAGCCCGAGGGCCTGGACCTCGCAGGACTGCTCGACGTCATCGAGGCGGAGATGAAAGACGCCCCGGATCGCCTGCAGTGGGCGATGAACCACTGCCTGGCTCAGATCGGGATCGAGCACGCCGAGTACCGCACCCGCGCAATCGACATCGGTGAGCGCCTGGCGGTGCTCAAGGACTACCCGACCTCCCCGGGCTGCACATCTCCGTTCGCGCCCACCTGGATCAACGAGATGGTGCGCCGACAGCACGACAAGTAGGAAGGTCCGCGCTCACACCCCAACACGGGCTGCGCCTTCATGGCGCCATCCCGCGCGGCTGACAGCCACTCTTCGCGAGGTAGGTGCGTAGCGCCGCCATGATCACCTTGGTTCGTAGCGCCCCACCCTGCGCTGATGGCACTGATAGCGGGGTCAGGCCGGCAGCGGCGCCCGGGCGCGCAGCAGCGCCGCGGCCTGCTCGCACCACTCGCGGTTCTCCTGCTCGAACCGGCGGCCGCGCAGACACGTCAGGTACGGCCCGATCCGGTCGCCTTCGCGCAGGAACGTCTCCTCGTCCAGCTCGCCACGCAACCGCCGGAGCATCCGGTCGAAGATCTCCACCTTCGCCGCGGCCGCGACCGCCCGCTCCTCGAGCTGGGCGATGACCGGGGCCGGGTCCAGCCGGTCGACGGCCTGGACCATGACGAGCAGGTCCTCCCGGATGGACGTCGGCTTCGACGGCGTCGCGGTGAACGCGGCCAGCTCCGCGAGGCCGGCGTCGGTGACCGTGAACAGTCGCTTGTTGGGCCGGTCGTGCTGGATGACCTTTCGGCCGACGATCAGCCCCTCGCGCTCCAGCTTGGCCAGTTCGCCGTAGAGCTGCTGGGGCACCGCGTACCAGAAGTTCGCCAGCGACACGTCGAAGACCTTGGCCAGCTGATACCCGCTGTACTCGCCGTCGAGCAGTGCCGCCAGCACCGCGTGGCGCAACGCCATCGGCGCAACCTCCCACTTCCCTCGTCGCATAGTCAGTGATATGACTATTCCTATCGTTGACTATAGGGGAGGCCGCCGTGACGACCGTCGAGCGGTTCCGTGCCGCCGTCGAGGACCGCGACCTGGCCGCGTTCGACGGGCTGTTCAGCCCGGACGTCCGCTTCTTCAGCCCGGTGAAGTTCACGCCGTTCGAGGGGGCGCAGGCCGTTCATGGGCTCCTCGGCGTCCTCCTGCGCACCTTCGAGGACTTTCGGTACGTCGGGCAGCTGGCCGGCGAGGCCGAGATCGGCACGGC
This sequence comes from Micromonospora sp. L32, assembly GCF_052068055.1. Classification (NCBI taxonomy): domain Bacteria; kingdom Bacillati; phylum Actinomycetota; class Actinomycetes; order Micromonosporales; family Micromonosporaceae; genus Micromonospora; species Micromonospora sp. L32. The sequence goes on from NZ_JBQHDD010000005.1 coordinate 328,561, forward strand.
GGGCCGGCCGGTCGAGTCGCACATCCTCATCTTCCGCGCGACCGTGCGCGGCAAGCAGATCCACGGCCTCGACCTGCTCCAGCTCGGCGACGACGGTCTGATCGAGGAGTTCACGGTCATGGTCCGCCCCCTGTCCGCCGTCACCACGTTGAGCGAGGCGGTCGTCGCCGGTCTCGCCGCCGACGGCATCGCCCCGTGACATGGAAGGTCGCGCGATGAAACTCGGGTACACCACCGGCTACTGGTCCTCCGGCCCACCCGCCGGCGTCACGGAGGCCATCGCGGAGGCCGACCGCCTCGGCTTCGACTCGGTCTGGGCCGCCGAGGCGTACGGGTCGGACTGCCTGACCCCGCTCGCCTGGTGGGGCGCCAGCACCTCCCGGGTGCGGCTGGGTACCAACATCATGCAGATCTCGGCCCGTACGCCGACCGCCGCCGCGATGGCGGCGCTCACCCTCGACCACCTGTCCGGCGGTCGGTTCATCCTCGGGCTCGGCGCCTCCGGCCCGCAGGTCGTGGAGGGATGGTACGGCCAGCCGTACCCGCGGCCGCTGGCCCGCACCCGGGAGTACATCGAGATCATCCGCACCGTCCTCGCCCGCACCGGCCCGGTCCAGTACGACGGTGACTTCTACCAGCTGCCGCAGCGCGTCGGCACCGGCCTCGGCAAGCCACTGAAGTCCACCGTCCACCCGCTGCGCACCGACATCCCCATCTTCCTTGCCGCCGAAGGGCCGAAGAACGTGGCGCTCGCCGCCGAGATCGCCGACGGCTGGCTGCCGTTGTTCTTCTCCCCCAAGGCGGACGGCTTCTACCGCAACGCGCTGGCCGAGGGCTTCGCCCGCCCGGGCGCCCGCCGCGGTCCGGACGAGTTCGAGATCGCCGCGACAGTGCCGATCGTCGTCGACGACGACGTGGAGCGGGCGGCCGATCGGATCCGGCCGTTCGTCGCGCTGTACGTCGGCGGCATGGGTGCCAAGTCGGCCAACTTCCACCGGGACGTCATCGCCCGTCTCGGCTATGAGCGGGAGTGCGACGTCATCACCGAGGCGTACCTTGCGGGCAACAAGCAGGAGGCGATCGCCGCCGTGCCGACCGCACTGGTCGAGGACATCGCGCTGATCGGGCCGACCGCAAAGATCAAGGACGAGCTGCAGCGGTGGCGCGAGAGCGTGATCACCACGCTGCTGGTTTCGGGCGGCCCACGGCAGCTGCGCCAGATCGCCGAGCTGGTCGACTGACGACACGGGTCGACCGTGGAAGGCACTCCCCTACGCGGGACCCCCTTGACGAGAACCAATCTTCCGAGGTCTTCCTCTCTCTCCATTGCCGGAGCCCGCGACGACTATGGTGTGATCATGGCTGGCGACGAGGTTGACGAGGCCGCCTCGGAAGCACTGTGCCCGACGCTGTGGAGCCGGCGCACCGGTGAGGAGTCATTCTTCGACCGCGGTCCGGGCTGTGCGCGGCTCTCCGGCGGCCGCCCGTACGCGGAGGTCGACCGGGTGTGAGGAGATCGGCACGGGACCTGATCGAACTGGTCATCGACCCCGGCACGTGGGTGTCGTGGGATGAGGCGGTTGCGGATCCGACCCCGCTCGACGCCGATTATGCGGCTGCCCTGGCCGCCGCGCGCCGGACTACCGGCGTCGACGAGGCGGTCATCACCGGCGCGGGCCGGCTCGGCGGGCGGCGGGTCGCCGTCATCGCCGGCGAGTTCGCATTTCTCGGCGGCTCGATTGGCGTCGCGGCGGCCGAGCGGCTCACCCGGGCCGTCGAGCGGGCGACCGCCGAGGGGATTCCGTTGCTTGCCGCGCCCGCGAGCGGCGGCACCCGGATGCAGGAAGGATCGATCGCGTTCCTGCAGATGGTGAAGATCAGCCAGGCGATCACCGCGCACAAGGCCGCGGGGTTGCCATACCTCGTCTATCTACGACATCCGACAACCGGCGGCGTGTACGCGTCGTGGGGGTCCCTCGGGCACCTGACAGTCGCCGAGCCGGGCGCGCTGATCGGCTTCCTCGGGCCGAAGGTACACGAGGCGCTGACCGGCTCGCCGTTCCCGGCCGGCGTGCAGGTTGCCGAGAACCTCCACAAACACGGTCTGATCGACGCGGTCGTTGCGCCGGAGCAGGTGGCGCCGCTGGCCGACCGAGCGCTGGCCACTCTTAGCGCGCCGCGCCGTCTCCCCCGTCCGCCGAGCCCGGTGGAGGACCCGCCCGGCGAAAGCACCGCCTGGGACGCCGTCCGGCGATCCCGCCGGGCAGACCGTCCCGGAATCCGTCGACTGCTGAGACACGCCGGCCGGGATGTCGTGCCGTTGCACGGCACGCAGAGCGGCGAAACCGGAGCCGGTGTGATGGTGGCGCTGGCCCGCTTCGGGGAAGCCCCCGCCATGGTCGTCGGACACGATCGGCGCGACAGCCCGCCTGACCCCGCCGGCCTGCGGGCCGTCCGGCGGGGGTTCAAGCTCGCCGCAGAGTTGGGGCTGCCCGTCGTCACCGTTGTCGACACGCCGGGCGCCGCCCTGTCGCCACAGGCCGAGGAGGGTGGCCTGGCCGGAGAGATCGCCCAGTGCCTTGCCGATCTCGTCACCCTGCCGGTGCCGACCCTCTGCGTGTTGTTGGGTCAGGGCAGCGGCGGCGCCGCCTTGGCCCTGCTGCCGGCCGACCGTGTCATCGCCGCGGCGCACGGCTGGCTCTCGCCGCTGCCGCCGGAGGGCGCGTCGGCGATCCTCCATCGCACCGTCGAGCGGGCGCCACAGGTCGCCGCCGCGCAGGGCATCCGCGCGCAGGACCTGCGGGCAAGGGGCATTGTGGACCGGATCGTGGCCGAGCGACCCGACGCCGCCGACGAGCCCGCGGCGTTCCTCGACCGGCTGGGGGCGGTACTGGCGCACGAGCTGGCCACCCTGCTCGACGTCGACCCGGCGGACCGCCGCCAGACCCGCCGGGTCCGTTACCGTCAACTCTGACCGCAAACTCTCGCCGCCCCGCGCCGCGCGCAAGATCCCGGGCGCTCTGTCAGCGGCAGAAGAGGATGGCGAAGCCGGGCGGGCATCGCGAACGTGGATCGGCGTCGCGGTGTGCGACGTACGTACGGTAAGTACCTGGGCCGCTACTTGTCCGGCCGTACCATCTCCCGGTGATCTCCCCCCGCCGACGGCTGGTCGCCGCGTCCATCCTCTTGGTGTTGGAGGCGGTGGCGTTCGCGCTGTTCGTCACCGAGTCCGTGACGGGTGCGATCGCCGCCGTTGGCTTCACCTGCGTGTCGTTGTGGGTGCACGTCGTCCTGCACGAGTGCGGGCACCTCGTCGTGGCGAAGCTGCTGCGGCTGCCGGTCATCGCGGTCCGTATCGCACCCTTTACCGGGTGGCGGAGCGAGGTGTCGGTCCGGCCGGCGCCGTCGGCGACGGCGTTGCCGCTGCGGATGGTGCTGTTCTACCTCGGTGGCCCGATGGCGAACCTGTGCACTGCGACGGTGCTCGGTACCGCAACGGCGTTGACGAGCACGGCGTTGACACGCGTCGCACTGCTCGGCGCAGCGCTTTGTGCGGCGCTGCTCGGGGTGGTCAATCTCATTCCCGGGATATCGCCCCGCAGTGACGGCCGCAACCTGCTTCGCTGGCTCTTGACGCCAACAGCCACCCGCGCCGCGCTACGGGCGGGCTACTACCAGGAGGAGGTAAGCAGGACGTTGCGGGCGATTGCCCGAGGGGAGGTTGACGACGGTCGTCTCGGAGACCCGGTTCGCGGCGGCAACGACCCGCGACTCGCGCTCGCTGCCTTCCAACGGCGCTGGAGCACGGGACACGCGCAGTCGGCGGGGGACCTCATCGCCGACGCCGAGCGGCTCGCGGCGCTGGCTCGCGCCGACAGCACCGATCCCATGGCCGCCGCCGCAATCGGGCAGGTGCTCACCGTCCAGTTCGGGTTGTGGTACCTGCACGCCGCAGTGGTGAACGGATCGCCGGTCGAACACCAAGAGGTGTTGGAGATCTCGGAACTGGCCCAGCTCGCCTTCCACGTGCAGCCGCACATGTTGTCCGCGCGTGTCGCCATGAGCCTGGCTCATCTGCTCAACCAGCGGCCGGAGGATGCGCGGTCGCTGCTTCTCGACATTCGGCCGGGTGTTGACCCGCCGGACCTGTGCAGCGTCGCGTTTCTCCTGCGGGCCATCGCCGAGTGTTACCTCGGCAACCACGCCGATGCGGACACCCTCATCAGGGCGGCCGGCGGCGACTACCAGCAACTGGCACAGGTCGTTGCCGCGATCCAGGCAGCCGATCCGGTGCCGCCCTTGTTCGCCCTGGCACCGATGGCTAACACCTGACCGGAGTGCCTGCGCCAGCAGACGCGGACCGTGCCAGGCGTGGTCGAGGTGACCGGCGGGATGGCTCTCTCATCGGCTGCCCACCGCGGTTTGGTGTGGCTCTCAGATGGCATGCGTCCTGCCGGTCACCGTGGCGGGAGAGGCTCAAGTGCTTGGTGACCTCTTCGGGGCCGCCGAAGAGGTCACCACGCAAGACCCGCTGACCCGCCGGAGCCCGCTCAGGCTGCCATGGCCGCCACCGGCACCACGTCGGGCGTGCCCAGCCGGACGGCGTCGGCGCCCGCGTCGTCGGGCTGCTCGTGCGCGGCCCGCTCGGCCCGGACGCGCGCGACGTAGTGCGCCACCTCCCGGTCGACCCGCTCGTCGTCCCAGCCAAGGACCGGAGCCATCAGTGTCGCCGCAGGCCGAGCGGCCAGCAGGCCACGGTCGAAGGTCTCGATCGAGATGTGGGTGCGCCGGGTGAGCACGTCCTCCAGGTGCAGCGCCCCCTCGGCGGACGCCGCGTAGACGACCTCCACCTGCAGGTAGTCCTCCGCGCCGTCGAGCGGCTCACCGAGCGTGGGATCCTCCCGCAGCAGCGCCAGAACCTCGTCGACGGCGGCGCCGTAGCGCCGCAGCAGGTGCTCCACGCGCTCGGTGTGCATGCCGAACTGCTGCGCCAGCCGGCGCCGCTGGTTCCACCGGGCGACGTAACCCTCGGCGCCGAGCAGCGGCATCCGGTCGGTGCAGGAGGCGGGTACCGCAGCGCCGAAGCCGCGCACCGCCTCGTCGACCGCGTCGCGCGCCATCACCCGGTACGTCGTGTACTTGCCGCCGGCCACCACCACGAGCCCGGGCGCCGGGCTGACCACGGTGTGCTCCCGCGACAGCTTGGCGGTCGCCTCGGACTCCCCGGACAACAGCGGGCGCAGGCCGGCGTACACGCCCTCGACGTCATCGCGGGTCAGCGGGGTGGCCAGCACCGCGTTGACGTGCTCCAACAGGTAGTCGATGTCCCGGCTGGTCGCCGCCGGATGCGCCTTGTCCAGGTCCCAGTCGGTGTCGGTGGTGCCGATCAGCCAGTGCCGGCCCCACGGGATCACGAACAGGACGCTGGACTCGGTACGCAGGATCAGGCCGGTGCTGGACCGGATCCGGTCGCGTGGGACCACCAGGTGGATGCCCTTGGAGGCGCGCACCTGGAACTGCCCCCGCTCGCCGACGAGGGCCTGGGTGTCGTCGGTCCACACCCCGGTGGCGTTGATGACCTGCCGGGCGCGCACCTCGAACACCTGGTCGGTTTCCAGGTCGTGCACCCGCGCGCCGGTGACCCGGGCGCCCTCGCGCAGCAGACCCACGACGCGAGCCCGCGACAGCGGGTGCGCCCCGTGCCCGGCGGCGGTGCGGACGAGGCAGGTCACCAGCCGGGCGTCGTCGACCTGCGCGTCGTGGTACTGCAGGGCGCCGACCAGCGCCTCCGGCCGCAGCGACGGGCAGGCGCGCAGCGCCCCGCGGCGGCTCAGGTGCCGGTGGGTCGGCACGCCGCGCGCATGGGTGCCGGAGAGGCTCATCGCGTCGTAGAGCAGCACGCCGGCGCCGGCATACAGGCGTTCCCAGCCCCGGTGGCGCAGCGGGTAGAGGAACGGCACCGGGCGGACCAGGTGCGGCGCGAGCCGCTGCAGGAGCAGACCCCGCTCGCGCAGGGCCTCGCGGACCAGCCCGAAGTCCAGCATCTCGAGGTAGCGCAGGCCACCGTGGATGAGCTTGCTGGACCGGCTCGACGTGCCGCTGGCCCAGTCGCGGGCCTCGATGAGCCCGACCGACAGGCCGCGGGTGACGGCGTCGAGAGCGCAGCCGGCGCCGGTGACGCCGCCGCCGATCACCAGGACGTCCAGTTCCTGACCGCTGCTGAGGGCGGCCAGGGACCGCTCACGGGCGGCCGGTGACAGTGTCGCGGAGTGCATCCGTCTTCTCTCTCCTGGGAGGGGTGGGGGCGGCCGGCGACGGGCGCCGGCCGCCCGGATCCTTGAGGGGTGGGGCCGGCGGTCAGTCGACGTCGACCCAGTCGAGGGTGCGCTGGACCGCCTTCTTCCACCGGGTGTAGCCGGTCTCGCGCTGCTCCGGCGACCAGGTGGGCTGCCAGCGGTGGCTCTCGTTCCAGTTCTCGCGCAGCTCGTCGGTGTTCTTCCAGAAGCCGACGGCGAGGCCGGCGGCGTACGCGGCGCCGAGCGCGGTGGTCTCGGCGACCACCGGCCGGCTCACCGGCACGCCGAGGATGTCCGCCTGCAGCTGCATGCACAGGTCGTTGACGGTGACGCCGCCGTCGACCTTGAGGACCTCGAGGTGCACCCCGGAGTCCTGCTCCATGGCCTCGGCGACGTCCCGGCTCTGGTAACAGATGGACTCGAGGGTGGCCCGGGCGATGTGGGCGTCGGTGTTGAACCGGGAGAGGCCGACGATCGCGCCGCGGGCGTCGGAGCGCCAGTACGGGGCGAACAGGCCGGAGAACGCCGGCACGAAGTACACGCCGCCGTTGTCCGCCACCTGGCGGGCCAGGATCTCGCTCTGCCCGGCGTTACTGATGATCTTGAGCTGGTCGCGCAGCCACTGCACGGCCGAGCCGGTGACCGCGATCGAACCTTCGAGCGCGTACACCGGGGCGTCGTCACCGAACTGGTAGCACACCGTGGTGAGCAGCCCCGCCTCCGACCGTACGATCTCCGTGCCGGTGTTGAGGAGCATGAAATTTCCCGTGCCGTAGGTGTTCTTCGCCTCGCCCGGGGCGAAGCAGACCTGCCCGACCGTGGCGGCCTGCTGGTCGCCCAGGTCGCCGGTGAGCGGGACCGGGCCGTTGAACGGGCCGTTCACGGTGCTGCCGTACGAGCGCGGGTCGGACGACGGCCGGATCTGCGGCAGCATGGCCCTGGGGATGTCGAAGAACGACAGCAGCTCGTCGTCCCAGTCCAGCGTCTCCAGGTTCATCAGCATCGTGCGGCTGGCGTTGGTGGGGTCGGTGACGTGCACCCCGCCCTCCGTGCCGCCGGTGAGGTTCCACAGCAACCACGTGTCGGTGTTGCCGAAGAGTGCCTCGCCGCGTTCGGCGGCCTCCCGGACCCCGTCGACGTTCTCGAGGATCCACTGGATCTTTCCGCCGGAGAAGTACGTCGCCGGCGGAAGGCCGGCCTTGCGCCGGATGATGTCGCCCTTGCCGTCGCGTTCCAGGGCCGAGGCGATCCGGTCGGTACGGGTGTCCTGCCAGACGATGGCGTTGTAGTAGGGCCGCCCGGTGCGGCGGTTCCACACGACCGTGGTCTCGCGCTGGTTGGTGATGCCGAGCGCGGCCAGGTCGGAGGCGGTCAGGCCGCGCTCGTTCATCGCGGTCTGGATGACCGTCTGGGTCCGCTCCCAGATCTCGAGGGGGTTGTGCTCCACCCAGCCGGCCTGCGGCAGGATCTGCTGGTGCTCGAGCTGGTGGCGGCCGACCTCGTTGCCGCCGTGATCAAAGATCATGAATCGGGTGCTGGTGGTGCCCTGGTCGACCGCGCCGACGAAGTCAGCCATTCGGGTGTCTCCTTCTGTGTTCGTCGTGAGGATTCAGGTCGGCGATGTCAGACGCGGGCGAGCTCGTCCTCGGCCGCGGCCTTCTCGGTGGCCAGGGCGCCCGGCTCCAGCTCGTCCTCGCTGGGCAGGAAGCGGCCGATGATCAGCTCGTAGAGGCCGGCGCCGATGACGCCACCGACGAGCGGACCGACGATGGGCACCCAGAAGTACGGATATCCGCTGGTGTCCTGGAAGGCCGTTTCGTAACCGGTCAGGAACGAGGCGAGGCGGGGGCCGAAGTCGCGGGCGGGGTTGATGGCGTAGCCGGCGTTGACGGCGAAGGCCATGCCGATCGCCACCACGATCAGGCCGACGATCAGCGGGGCGAGGTTGCCGGCGGGCAGCGAGTTACGCGCGTCGGTGACCGCCAGGACGAGGAACAGCAGGATGGCCGTACCGATGATCTGGTCGCGCAGCGCGCCCCACTCGGTCACACCGGCGCCCGGCAGGGTGGAGAAGACGCCCTGGCTCTTGCTGGTCAGGCCCGGGTCGAACCGGGACAGCACCTCGCTGTAGTTCCAGCGGATGATCAGGGCCGCGACGAACGCGCCGGCGGTCTGGGCCAGCGCGTACGGCATCACCTTGCGCCAGGAGAAGCCCTTGAAGACCGCCAGGGCGAGGGTGACCGCGGGGTTGAGGTGCGCGCCGCTGATCCGGCCCGCCACGTACACGCCGAGCGTGACGCCGAGGCCCCAGGCCCAGGCGATGCTGTCGAACTCTCCGGTCCCCGCTGCGGCCACCTGGGCGACCACGCCCACGCCGAACAGGATGAGGATCGCGGTGCCGGCGAACTCGGCGGCCAACTCGCCGACGAGCCCGGGGACTTTCAACCGTTGCGCCATGGGTGCCTCCAGAGGTGGTGGGGGGTGACGGCTTTCTCCGTTCGGGGGAAGCGGAGGGCCGGTCGGTTACGCCGAGGCGTCGGACGTCACCGTGTGGTGAACCGTAGGAAACCCGCGAGACCAGGTCAACGAACCCCGGTCGACAATGTCGAACACTGTTGCGGCGGCCGAAATGCCGTTAGCATTCCGGCCCATGCCGGGTCAGGTGCAGTCCATCGCGCGGGCCGCGGCGATCCTCCGCCTGCTCGCCAGCAGCTCCGGCCGGCTCGGCATCGGGGAGATCGCCCGGTCCCTCGACCTGCCCAAAGGCACCGCGCACGGCATCGTCCGCACCCTGCAGGACGTCGGCTTCGTGGAGCAGGACAAGACCTCCGGCAAGTACCAGCTCGGGGCGGCGCTACTGCACCTGGGCACCAGCTACCTCGACGTCAACGAACTGCGCTCACGCTCGATCAACTGGGCCGACCCGCTGGCCGCGCGCAGCGGCGAGGCCGTCCGCATCGGCACCCTGCTGGACGGCAAGGTGCTGGTGGTCCACCACGTCTTCCGACCCGACGACACCCTCCAGACCCTCGACGTCGGGTCCCTGCTCCCCCCGCACGCCACCGCGCTCGGCAAGGTCCTGCTCGCCTACGACGTCGGCGCCGCCAACACCGTCATGCAGGGCGAACCTGAGCCGTACACCCGGCGCACCGTGGTCACCGCCCGGACCCTCAGCCAGGCCCTGACCAAGATCCGGGAAAACGGCTGGGGCGCCGAGATCGAGGAGATGACCCTCGGCGAGGCCGGTATCGCCGCACCCATCCGCGGCTACGGCGGCCTCGTCGTGGGCGCGATCGGGCTCTCCGGCCCGGTCGACCGCGTCTGCGACGGGCAGGGCCAACCCCGCCCGGCGCTCGTCGCGTACGTCCGCGACGCCGCCCGCGCAGTGTCCCGGGATCTCGGCGCCGCACGCTGGTGATCCGTCCACCTGCTCCCCGCCAGGCCAGAGAGGACGAGGAATGACTGACAGCTACGTCGTCTCCATCGACCAGGGCACCACCTCGACCCGCTGCATCGTGTTCGACCGCCGGGGCAACCTCGTCTCGGTGGCGCAGCGGGAGCACCAACAGCACTTCCCCCGGCCCGGCTGGGTGGAACACGACGCGCTGGAGATCTGGCGCAACGTCGGCAAGGTGGTGCCGAGGGCCCTCGCCGAGGCCGGCATCGTCGCCGGCCAGATCGCCGCGATCGGCATCGCCAACCAGCGGGAGAGCACGGTGGTGTGGGACCGACGCACCGGCGTCCCGGTGGCGCCGGCGATCATCTGGCAGGACACCCGCACCGACGCGCTGGTGGAGAAGCTGGCCCAGGCGCCCGGCGCCGAGGACGTCCGGCAGCGCTGCGGGCTGCCCCTGACCACGTACTTCTCCGGCCCGAAGCTGCGCTGGCTGCTCGACCACACGCCCGGGCTCTACGAGCGCGCCGACCGCGGCGAGGTGCTCTTCGGGACGATGGAGAGCTGGTTGATCTGGAACCTCACCGGCGGCCCCGACGGCGGTCTGCACCTGACCGACGTGACCAACGCCAGCCGGACCATGCTGATGGACCTGCGCACGCTCGCTTGGCACCCGGACCTGCTGGCCTTCTTCGACATCCCGGCCGCCATGCTGCCCGAGATCCGCTCCTCGTCCGAGGTGTACGGCACCGCGACCGCCGTCCTGCCCGGCGTGCGGATCGCGGCGGCGCTCGGCGACCAGCAGGCCGCCCTGTTCGGCCAGACCTGTTTCGCGCCGGGCGACGCCAAGTGCACCTACGGCACGGGCAGCTTCCTGCTGCTCAACACCGGCACGGAACCGGTGCACTCCAGCCACGGGCTGCTCACCACCGTCGGCTACCAGATCGGCGGCCAGCCGGCGGTCTACGCCCTCGAAGGCTCCATCGCGATCACCGGCTCCCTGGTGCAGTGGTTCCGCGACCGGCTGGAGCTGATCAGCACCGCGCCGGAGATCGAGACCCTCGCCCGCACCGTGGACGACAACGGGGGCTGCTACATCGTGCCGGCCTTCTCCGGGCTGTTCGCGCCGCACTGGCGCAGCGAGGCGCGCGGGCTGATCGTCGGGCTCACGTCGTACATCACCAAGGGGCACCTGGCCCGCGCGGTGCTGGAGGCCACCGGCTGGCAGACCCGCGAGGTGGTCGACGCGATGAACGCCGACTCCGGCCTGGCGCTGACGGCGCTGCGGGTGGACGGCGGGATGACCGCCAACAACCTGCTGATGCAGTTCGTCGCCGACGTGCTCGCGGTGCCGGTGGTGCGCCCGATGGTCGCCGAGACGGTCTCCCTCGGCGCCGCGTACGCCGCCGGGCTGGCGGTCGGCTACTGGCCCGACCTGGAGGGACTGCGCAGCAACTGGCACCTCGCCTCCCGGTGGGTGCCCCAGATGGACGACGCCGTCCGGGCCGAGGAGCGGGACAACTGGCAGCGCGCGGTCGAGCGCACCTTCGACTGGATCAAGCCTGGGGCCCGAACCGGCAACGGATGACCATCACCGCGCAGATCTCCACCTGGGGCCCGATCGCCGAGCCTCGTTGCTCACCAGTACGTGTTGAGCTCCCGGATCAGGTCCCAGGTCGCTCCACCCTCAGGCTTCTGGTAGAAGTCCACCGCGACGTAGTTGGGCTTGCGTCGCGCCGATGGGCCACAGATGTGCCGCACCCGGTCCGACAGCTTCGCGCCGTTGTCGGCGGTGGCCGCCCACTCGGTCGGGATGTTGCGGTAGTGGTTCATCACGTGCAACCGCCGGAATCCCGGTTCCTCCTTCGGCAGCGGGACCTCGTGCCACCGGCTGTAGCAGTCCAGCGCGCCGCCACCCTCCAGGGACCAGTAGTTCTCGGCGGTCCAGTCCCGGTCATACATCACGCCGAAGCCGTCCCGCCCCGGACGCTGGGAGAAGATGAGCAGCCGGCGGTTGCTCGACACCAGGTCGGACATGCGCGGCCAACCATGGTCGCGGACGCCGGACCGGCCCGGATGAAAGAGCAGGCCCGGCAGGCCGGGCACCCGCTCGACGGCCGAGCGCAGCTCGTCCACGCTCGTGTAGTCCTCGAGGAAGACGGTGACCACAGCGTCCCGGTTTCCGTCGAGAAAGCCCACCACATCCCGCAGTCCGTCGCTCAGCGTCCGCTCGTTGCCCCAGCACGTCCCGTGACACATCCGCACGTCGCCGCGGTAGGCGTGCACGTCCAGTTGCAGCCCTCGGATGCCGTGGTAGAGCTGGTCGCGCAGCCGGTACGACTGGTTCGGAAAGCGCCCCCAGAACCCCTCGTCGCTGTTGGCCATCGCGTTGTGCGCCACGAGGAAGCTCAGCTGGTCCAAGCGGGGATCGGCGGGCATCGCGCGGCGCGGCACCGCCAGGTCGGTGAGGTACCACTGCGCGCCGGTCTCACCATTGACGCTCACCACCAGTTCCCGCCCGTTCGTCGGCACCTCGTTCCACACGTGCAGGTGCAGATCCCCGGCCGGGTTCGTGATCCGGTAGCGCTCGCCGCCCAGCGCCTGGAAGGCCCAGTCGGTCAGCCCGTCGGCGCAGCGGCGCAGGACGACCCGAGCCAGGTCGCCGTCGTGCTCCCGGCCGAGGCAGAACGCCGGGTCGGTGACGGCTTCGATCTGGTGATGGCTGCCGGCCCGGCGCAGGCGCCACTGCTGGGCACCGGAGCCGTTGTACGTCCACTCCTGGATCTTCCGGCCGTCCCGCATCTCGCCGCCGTCGACGTCGACCATGCGCCCGTTCGGCACGCTCTGGATCGTCAACGGCCCGGCGATGTGCGGGTCGTCCGACGCCACCGAGGCCACCCCGGGCACCGCGTTCAGCCCGACGGCACCGACGACTCCCACCAGCAGACCCGCCAGTGCCCTGCGCATGCGCCCTCCACCCGGCCAGCCACCGCACCCCCGGCCCCGGTGGGGCAGCGTGAGACATCGGGGTATCGGAGCATATCCATGTAGGAGGTCGCTCGGAAGAGGGAGCTCGGATGTCGGCTCCGCCCGGATCGCCGCGCTGTGCCCGGAACCGCCAGGCGGGACCGAGGGCCGACCGCCCGGCCCTGCCAGGCGGCACGCCGGTCCACGGGCATCGTCAGGTAGCCACGGCTGTCCTCTGAGGACTGTCGGTACCGGGGGTGTCTTCGACTGACTGGCACGTCGTGGTACGACAACCCCACCACCGGGGCGTGGCCCTGGCCGGTGACGGCACCGTCGCGGGCGAGCTGCGCGTCACGGCCCGGCCTGGTTCGCTAAGTGGACATGGAGTGATCAATCGACCGGGGCGAAGGCGGCCCTGATGCTCCTGGCGACGCTGGGCGTTTGCTTGGTGTACCTGGTCCTGGCCGGCACCGTCCTAGCGGCTTAGGGCCAGCGGCGGGCGTCCGGGGTCCGGCGGAGGACCGCACCCGCCGGACCCCGGACGCCCGCCGCTAACGAATCGCGGCGAGGAAGATGAACGCCGCGAGCAGCGCCAGGTGCACCCCGGCCTGGAGCACGACCGTTATTTCGTGGGCAGGGTGGCTCCGGGGGAAAACAGCACCATGATGATGCCGGCATCGCGGGCGCCCCGACCAGCAGGCGGTGCAGGGCCGGTGCGCGTGGCTCACAGCGAGCCGCCCAAAGGGGTGGTGGTTCCGTGATACTCACCTTCACCACGATCCCTGAGCGGCTGGAGGCCATCGTTGCCCTCAATCCATGATTTCGCTACTTGGGAGCCGCTGCTGAGGCTTTTGCGGGCGGGTAACGCGCAGGGCCTCGCCGTCCCCGGCGGCTACCTGGCGGGACAGATCGGCCACCGTGCGTGGAGTCTGCCACTGCCGCCGCGGTTCCCGCCGCCGGGTCGAGCCTTCCAGGTCGAGGACATGCAGGACGAGGTCGACGCGGTGGAGCGGGTGCAGGGCGCGCTGGCCGACGTTGGTCTCGACAGCATCTCGTTCGTGGTGGAGATGTCGGCGACCGGGCGAACCGTGCTCTACCTGCTCACTTTCGGCCCGGCTGTAGAGGCCGGCATCGGGCCGTACCCGGGTTCGCTCCTCCTGGTCGAGGGCGCCGTCCCAGAGCCCTGGCGCCGCTCTCCCAATCTGGTGCCCGGGGCGGTGCCGGCCCTGTCTGTGGATCCCGCGTTGCTGGAGCAGACGCTCCGCGAGCGGATCCCCGGCGCCACCGGCGCTACCGAGGCGGAGATCGCTGCTGCGGAAGCGCGCCTCGGCGTTGCGCTGCCCGACGAGCTCAAGGCGCTCTACCGGGTGACGCGGGGGCGGTGGCAGGACTGGGGTGACGACTATGCGGCAGCGGAGCGCGTCGCGCGTGCGGTCGGCTGCGAACTCTTCCCGCTCGACGAGCTGTACATCGCCGATGCGCCATCCCGTCCGTGCCCGTGGCGGTTCGCGGCAACAGCGGCGGTCGTCACCCCGCCCGACGCCGCGGTGCAGGGGGTGGTCGGCTCGCCCGGCTGGATCGCCTTCGGCGACAACGGCGGCGGCGACCGGATCGCCGTCGACCTCACACCGGGCCCGCGCGGACACGTGGGGCAGATCATCATGCTCGACCACGAGCAGAACATCGGCGCCAGCCTGCTCGCCGACTCCCTCACCGACCTGGTGGTGCACCGGCGCAGCAACGGGCACGCCAGCCACCGCGGGGACCAGCCGCCGGCCGTGGCCAGGGTCAACATCCGGAGCCTGACAAGCGTCCAGGCCGCCGCCCATCCCAGGCTGGAGGTCCTGAGCATCGGCGTCTGGGACGGTGAGCCGCTCAGCATCAGCCCCATCACCGGGCTGCCCCGCCTGCGGACGCTCACCGCCTACCCCGGCACGCTCGCCGACCCCTTCGAGATCGCCAAGCTGAGCGGGCTGGAGTATTTGGAACTCGGGCCCGAGGAGTGGCACGTTCTCCTCGATGCCGGCGCCGTCCCGCGCAGCCTGTCTGCGGCGGCCATCGAGGCGCACGGCAACCGACACCCACTCCCGATCGTGGCCATCGCCAACGAACTCCTCGCCCTCTGGGACCGCCCCCCGATCACCCAGACCATCCTCGAACACCAACTCGACCCCGAAAGGTGATCAACGGTAATGGCCGGCGGATTCGAGGGCTGAAGGAGGCCCGGACCCAACATGGATGCTCGGATAGCGCGCTCATCGACGACGCGACCTTCGAGCAGGCCCAAGCGATCCTGCCAGGCGCACAGCCTCGCGTTCGGCAACGGTTCACCGGACCGGGTCGAGGTATCGCACCACGGGCGGCTGGTGCATGAGGAAGTTCTGGTGGCTGATGTTCCAGGCGTAGGCGCCGGCCATGGCGAAGACGACCACATCGCCGATCGCGAGGCGGACCGGGGCACGTCGGGCGAGGACGTCCTTGGGCGTGCACAGTTGGCCGACAACGGTGACCGGGCCGCCGTCGGTGGCGGGGCTGGCGCCGTCGATGGGTAGAACGACGAAGGGCTGGTCGTGGCCCTTGGCAGCGGGAGTACGCAGGTGGTGGGTGCCGCCGGCGACGACGGCGAACCACTCGCCCCGGCTGCGTTTCACGTCGAGCACGCGCGTGGCGTACCAGCCGGAGTAGGCGGCGACTGCCCGGCCGGGCTCGATCCGCAGGGTGAGCGTGGGATGCGCGGCGAGGAGCGGGCGCAGCGCGCTGCCGTAGGCCGACCAGTCGAATCGGGTGTCCGGCTCCGTGTAGTCGACGGCCATGCCGCCGCCGACGTTGACCTCGGCGGCGGTCGGGTCGTTTCGGGCGGCGAAGCGCAGTGCCCAGTCGACGATCCCGTTGGCGGTGGCGGCCGCGTCGGCGGCGGTCAGCCCGCTGGCGAGATGCGCGTGTACCCCACGCAATTGCAGCCCGGGCAGGTGGTGCATCTGGCGGACGCAGTCGTCGGCGTCGGTGGGGTCCATGCCGAACGGCGACGGCGCTCCGCCCATGACCAGGGCCGCGCCATCGCGGGCGGTGATGGGCAGGTTCACCCGCAGCAGTACGTCCGCGACGCGTCCGGCCGCCCGGGCGAGTCCGTCGAGGCGGTGCAGTTCCTGCGGGCTCTCGACGTGGAAGCGGTGCACACCGGCGGCGAGTGCGGCGCTGATCTCCGTGTCGGTCTTGCCCGGGCCGCCGAACGCCGCGACCGGAACGCCGGGCAGGGCGCTGGTCAGGTGGGCCAGTTCGCCGCCGCTGGCGACCTCGATGCCAGTGGTGTGCTGGGCGATGACGGCGAGCAGCCTTTCGTCGGGGTTGGCTTTCATCGCGTACAGCAGCTCGACCCGCTTGGGCAGGGCGACGCGGATGGATGCCAGGTGGGTGTCGAGGTGGGCCAGGTCGTACAGGTACGTGGGGCCGTCGACGGCGGTGGCGGCGGCGCGCACGGTGGGGGTGATCATCGGGGCTCCAGTGGAGCGGCGAGCGGGTTGGGGAAGGGAAGGTACCCGCAGTGTCGGTCGGCGCGGCGTTGCCAGCGCAGCAGCAGGTTCGCCTTGGCCGGTAGCGGTACGCCGGCCAGCAGAGCATCCAGTGGCGGTGGCGCGCCGAGGTCGGCGGCGGTGGTGGCGACGATGTCTCGGGCGATCTCCCACAGCAGCGGCTCGATGCCGGGTCGGGTGTCGGCGAGGGCTCCGGCCAGCTCGGTGAGGTGGTTGACGAACAGGCAGTACGCCACCCGGTGCCAGGCGCGTTCCGGATCGTAGCCGACGGCGGTGGCCACCTGTGGCGGCAGCGTGGCGAGCGTCGCCGCGTGCCGGTCGGTGACGAGTTTGGTGCCTTCGAGGTCGCGCAGCAGGACGCGGACCGGCCGGCCGGTGGCGTCGACGACGACGAGCACGTTCTGCAGATGAGGTTCGAGTACGACGCCGTGCTCGGCCCACAGTCGCAGCACGGTCGGTACGAGCAGCGTCAGGTAGGCGTGCCACCAGCCGGCCGGGTCGCCCTGACCCAGCACCGCGCCGACGCCCGTGCGCAGGTCGGCGGTGGCCAGCGCGCCGGCCAGCAGGGGCGTCTGCCCGGGCTGAAGATGCCGGCGGAGGCCGGTGCGCACGATGACGCCGAGCGCCTCGGCCGTGTCGGTGTCGAGACCGACGGTGCGGTACGCCGGTTCCGGCAGCAGCGCGAACGTGTCCGGAAGGCCGGCGGCGCACCGGGCAGCCAGCGGTGCGAGCAGCCGGGTCAGGTGAACCGCGCCGGACAGTTCATAGCGGGAGTTCTTGCGCAGGCAGTTGGTGATCCGTACGTGCAGGCTGGTCTTGACGAAGACATCGGCGTCCGGGGCGTACAGGGTCCGGACGCTCGCGGTCGGCACGACGGGTGGGCCGGCCTCGCCGAGGTCGACCAGGGTGCGGTCGGCCAGTGCGCGGGCGACTCGGGGGGCGATCTCGGCACGGGTCAGCATTCGCCACTGCCAGGGGTGAACCGGCAGCGCGAGGTGGCCGGGCGGCAGCTCGGGTGGCGTGAGCCGCAGGTGCGCGTCGAAGCCGGCGCCGTCGGCGCTGTCCTCCTCGACGAGTTCCCGTGGCACGCCGAGCCAGCGCATCGGGAACGCGGCGCGGAGTTCCGGGGCGTAGGTGTCCCAGGCGTCCTCGTCGCCGGTGCGCCACTTCGGCGCGGGGTGGCGCGGGTGGCCGTACACGAGGGCCTGTTCCGAGGCGACGTAACGGGCGATTGCCGGGTCCGCGATGCGGTGCGGGTCGTCGACCGGCCGCTGGCGTAGTACCCGGGCGAGAGCGTCGCGGCTAATGGTGACCTGGGTGATGAACTCCTCGTTGGGCACTCCCGTGCGCCGCTCGAGCTCGGCGGCGACGAGGGCGGCCAGCGCCGGCGTGTCGATGGCCTGCCAGCCCTCGGCGGTGAGCTGGTGCACCGGGCCCGTGAAGCGGTGAGCTCCGACGACCGAGCGACGGGCGACCCGGACTCGGAGCAACTCGCCCCGGCACGGGAGGTGGACCATCATCTGCCCGTCGTCGGTGAGCGCGAGTTGCCCCTCGGGACCGGCGACTTCGCGGGTGAGACAGCCGAGCAGGGTATGGCTGGCGGCCTCGTCGGCCAGCACCACTGGGCCGTCCATCGTGGGTGTTGACGTCATGACCGCTCCAGGAGAGGCGACCTCGGAAAGCAGGATGCCGGCCGTTGTCGCAATTGCACCGCCGAGCGCGGTCGGCGCTGTCGGACCGCGAGCAGGAAGGCGATCCGGCCCGCGGCGACAACGCCGCTGGCTTGAAGGTACGGTCACCGCCGCGCCCCGGCCAGGTAGTTGGGTCCGGTACGCCGGTAGTACTTGTTGATGTCGGCGCAGCCCAGGCGCTGCTTGGGAAGCAGTGTGCCGGCGGTGACCATTGCCTTGATCGGCAGTCGCGGGGCTTGCAGGACGTGCTCGACGAGCAGCCTGGCGGCAGCCACGCTGCCCGGGTCGGCCGGATCTGTCCACCGGTCCAGCGCGGTCAGCAGTCGCGATCTCAGGGCGGTCGCCGGATCGGCGACGTCCATGCCGCGTTCCCGCAGCGCGTACAGGGGTGCCGCCGCGCACAGGTGCAGGGTGATGGTGGTGAACATGTCCGCCAGCTCGATCGGGTCACTGACGGCGATCCGACGGTCGGCGAAGGCGTCCGCGGTGAGCGGCTGCCCCAAGGCGGAGGCCAGCCGCGGAAGGTCGATGCGTGCGGCGTCGTTGTCCTTGTACAGCAGCGACACGCCACCGTCGGCGGCGATCACGAGGCTGATGTTCTGTTGATGCGCCTCCAGCGCCACGCCGTAGCCCAGCCAGAGCGCGACGTGCCAGTCGATGAGCAGGTCGAGATAGGCGTCCAGGACGCCGGCCGGTAGCAGCGCGGCGAGCGGGCCGGCCGGGCCGTCGGCAGTGAGTGCGGCGACCGGCAGCACCGTTGCGTCAGCGGGATGCGACGGATACCGCCGCAGCAGCCAGGCGAGGTTCTCGTCGCCGGCATGCCCGTAGCTGGACTCGTCCGCGTGCCGGATCCGCCCGCTGAAGGACGGCTCCCGCGCGGCAATCTCCTCCAGCAACCGCTGAGCGGCGGCCCCGTCGGCGAGCGTGCCGGGTGCGATGGTGCGTCTGTTACGGGCGCCGAGAGTAGCCGTCGGTAGCGGCAGCTTGAGGTGCGCGGTGGGGTCGGCGAGCACCGCCACGGTGCGCATGGACAGGGTCGGCGTGACGTCCAGGTACGGCTCGGGTGCCAGCGGCAGGTCCAGTCGCGCGGCGGTCAGCGGGTGCACCGGCAGCAACGGGCCGGCGTCGTCGGCTAGTCCCACCATGGCCGGCGTGGGCCACCAGTCGGGCAAGGTACCGATCACGGTCGCACTGGGCACTGCGGCCCACCGCAGCGCGAAGCGCGGAGCGAACTCCGGCGCGTACGCGCGCAGTTCCTCATGGCTCAGCCCATGGCGGCAGCGGCTGGTCGGGTGCACGGGGTGATCGGTGTGCGCGGCGAGCGCCTCCACCAGCAGGCTGCCGTGCGGGCCCTGCGGTAGCTGGTCGCCTACTGCCTGCCGCAGTGACGCGACGACGACGGCCGCCAACCGGCGGGCGGCGAGATCACGTTGGCATTCGTCGGTGAACGCGGCCCAGCCGGCCTCGGCTTCCTCGTCATCAGGTGGGGAAAGGGCCGCGAGGACGGCCGACAACCGGTCGAGCGTGACGTCGCCGTCGGGGCGGCGCACCCGCAGCGACGCGGCGGCGACCCGCAGATCGGCGAGGAAACCGTCCGGGCGTACCGCGAGGAGCAGGCTCGCGCCCGGCGCCGGCAGGTCGGGCACCTCCCAGCAGCCCTCGCCGGCCATCCGACCCCGGCTGCTCAGGCCGAGGTGGTCCTCGCGCAGCAGCGCGTCGAGGACCCGCGCTATGACCTGCCGTTCGTACCGATCGCTCATGCGATCACCCAGCGGTGGGCCGCCCGGAACTCCGCGATGGCCGCGTCGACCGCGCACCGGTCCGGCCCGATCGCCTCGACCGCCGCCAGATAGTCGCGGTTCGTGCCGCGCAGCGGTGCGTTGGTACCCACGGTACGAAGCGGACGGGCGCTCAGCCGCACCTCCCCGACGGTGAGGTCGACGCGGCCGGGCGCCTCGCGCAGAGTTCCGGCACGGTCGGCGCAGACGTACTCCACGGCGGCGTGCCGTGGCACCGCCGCCGGATCGGGCAGCGCCAGGGCGTCGAGCGGCTCGCCGAGATGCAGTCGGATGACGTGCTCAAACAGCGGCACGTCCAGCAGCCGGGCGAGGACGAGATCCATCCGGTCGCCGATCAACCGGTAGTTGACCTCGATGATGCGCGGCCGGTCGTCGCAGAGCACGAACTCGGTGTGGCAGGCGCCCAGCCCCACGCCGAGCGCGCGCAACTGCGCCAGCAACGACTCCCGTACGGCCGGGTCGAGAGCCGGCGACCAGTCCAGCCGCCGCTCCACGAACGTCGGTGGGGACGCCAGCGTGGTCTGCCAGGACCCGACCACGGCCAGGTCCGCGGCGTCGCCGAGCGTGTCGAAGGTGTACAGCTCGCCGCTGAGGTACTCCTCCACGACGAGCGCGACATCCGGACGCCGACGGCGGATCTCCTCGAGGCGGGTGGCCAACTCGTCGGCATCTACGACCAGGTATACGTCCTCACTGGCCACCCCCTGCCGGGGTTTGACCACGGCTGGGTACACCATCGCGGCCGGCGGGCCCTCCCCTGGCGCAAGCACCGCCGCCGCGGTCCGGTCGAGCCCGCAGTCGGCCAGCGCCCTCCGGGTCAGCGCCTTGTCCTTGCAGCGCAGCGCGGCTCGCCAGTCCTTGCCCGGCAACCCGAGAAAGTGGGCGGCCTGGGCGGTGGGCACCTGGAGGTGATCACTGTTGGTGAGCAGGCCGGTCGCAGGACCGGCACGGTGCACCGCGTCGATCACCTCGCGCCCATCCCGGACCGCGCAGGCGACCACCGCCTCGGGAGGGTACGGATGGTCCGAGTATGCGGCGATGTGCGGGTCGGGTTGGTCGGTGAGGATCACGACCGGTAGCCCCAGCCGCGCGGCGGCCGGCAGGAACCCTTCGGTGACCGCATCGGTCGCATTCAGCGCAGTGAGGAACAGCAACACCAACCCCGTGTCGATTAGGTTAGGGCTACCTAACATCGAGGACCGTGGTGCCGTCAAGCGTGAGTGACGGAGAGCCACGAGGCGCCCCCCACTCCCCCCAGGCGAACGCGACAGGCCTCGGGCTGCGGGTGGCCGCCCCGGACCAGCGCAGCAGCTCTGCGGGCAGGGCACCGGGGATCAGCGAATCCCTGGCGCCCGGCGCCTGCAGCCCGCAACGAGTCTGCGGACCGACGCTTATCAGCGGCGGCATTGACACCCCACTACTGCGCGGCGCCGTGGGCCCGAACGCAAAGGAGGCGCCATCCGTGCTGCCGGCGCGCTGCACCCGGTGGGACGGATCGGGCAGGCGGATGAACTCGCCGCATTCGCGGCCTTCCTGCAAGGACGACTCCCAGCGGCGGAGTGCGCCCGGGCCGTCAGCGGTGTGGGCCGGCCGTAAGGACCGGCCCACGCTACTTCGATCACTGCTTGGCGCCGACCCGTTGCGCCATGTGAGCGTGACTCCGCAAGGCTGAAACCCCTCGAGTAAGCGTCGAACGACGCACGATTCCTTGCCTCTTCGAATCGGGCCCAGATATCCATCGGCTTTTCGCAGAACCGGCGCCCCAACTCTTGCAAGGCCCGCCTCGATCGACCCCGGCACCAGGTCAAATGCCCGACATTCCGCCACGCCCGCCGACGACGGAAAGAGGGATCCTGATGCTTGAGTTCATGCTGTCCTGCGACTGCGACAGCGACCTCATCGAGGTGTGGTACGCAAACGGGCCGGCACAGTCCTGGACGTCGACGTCGAGGCTGAGCCAAGAGGTGGCCGTCTCTCGCGACCGAATCATGGCCGCGGCGGGCAGCTGCGGCGGGCCGGGCTGGCCCCTCCCGCTCGGGCCGCTCCAAAGCGGAAACTCCGGTATAACGAGCGTGCAGTTCCGCTGGCCGACATCGCCCTCTCGGAGTGCCCCATGACGACGCAGTTGCGTGCCCGCCTCAGCGAGATACTCCAAGCTGGCCAGGTCAGCGGTCTGCACGCCGTCGCGGCAGTTCGCGGTGGCCAAACCTTGCTGGAGTACTACGGAACCGGCGAGGACTTCGCCTGGGGCGACTCGCTGGGCGTCGTCGAGTTCGGGCCCGAGACGCTGCACGACATCCGGTCAGTCACCAAGAGCGTGACCGCGCTGTTGTACGGCATCGCGCACGGCGAAGGGCTGGTCCCGCCGCCGGCGGAGCCGCTCCTGCGGGGGTTCCCGCAGTACCCCGACCTGGCGGCCGACCCCCAGCGTGCCCGGCTCACCGTCGAGCACGCGCTGACGATGTCGTTGGGCGTGGAATGGCGCGAAGATCTCCCGTACAACAGCCCGGCCAACGCCGAGATCGCGATGGAGCTGGCGCCGGACCGGTACCGGTACATTCTGGAGCGGCCGATCATCGAGCCGCCCGGCGCCCGATGGACCTACTGCGGCGGTGCCACGGCCCTGCTCGGCCGACTGATCGCCGATGGCACCGGGCAGTCGCTGCCGCAGTACGGGCAGGCCGTCCTGTTCGCGCCACTGGGAATCGACAACTTCGGATGGATGACCGGCGCGGACGGAGTGGCCTCCGCCGCGTCCGGGCTGCGACTCGCGCCCCGCGACCTGGCCAGGCTCGGCGAGCTGATGCTGGCCGAGGGAGCCTGGGACGGTCAGCAAATCGTCCCCGAGGACTGGATCCGCACGATGCTCCAGCCACGCCTGCAGACCAGCTGGGGCGCGCAGTATGGCTACCAGTGGTACATCGAATCCATTGAGGGCCGTCGGCTGGTAGCCGGCATGGGCAACGGCGGGCAGCGCCTGTTCGTCCTGCCCGACCTGGACCTCACCGTGGCCATTACCGCCGGCAACTACGACGACCCCGACCAGTGGCGGACCCCGCTCGGGGTACTGGAGCGGATCATCCTCCCCGCAATGGCCTGACGGCGCCGGGTCCTTCAGTCAGCCGTGTCGGCATGGCAGGCATCTGGGCCAGACGCGACCTGACACATGTGGTTGCTATGCCTCGGACGGCTCACGTCGGCCCGCTGTCGACCGGAATCGGCGTCGGCAACCCAGGCGGTGGCACCTTCCACGCTGTGGTGTTCAAGCACCAGAACGGCCACGCGTTCTCGCTTACCAGCGAGCCGTTCGAGCAGGTGCCGCAGGGCGGCCCAGACCTGACCGCGGACGAGTCCGCGCTGTTGCCGGTCGCGGTGGGCTGCGGTGGCTTGGATAGCACGGGCGTGGCTGATCATTGAGCGGTGATGAACCCTGCCGCGTTGCCGGCCGATCCCGGTGCGTTCTCATTGGCCGTTCCGCCGCTGTTTGCCGCGCTGGCTCCGGCGCGCAGCATCCTCATCGCCGGAGCGGGCGGGGGGTTCGACGTGTACGCCGGGCTGCCCTTGGCGTTCGCCCTGTGGCGCGGCGGCGCACAGGTGCACCTGGCCAGCCTGTCCTTCTCCGAGCTCGAGTTGATCGACCGGGACGCGTGGGTAGCGGAGCACGTCGCGGCGGTGCAGCCGAACACTGGCAGCCCGGACTGGTACTTCCCCGAACGCACCCTCGCCCGGTGGCAGGCGGCTCAGGAGCTGCCGTCGACCGTGTACGCCTTTCCGCCGCTGGGTGTCCAACCGCTACGGGCGGCGTACCGGTACCTGGTCGAGCAACTCAACATCGATGCGGTGGTGCTGGTCGATGGCGGCACCGATGTCCTGCTGCGCGGCGACGAAAGCGATCTCGGCACCCCGGTGGAGGACATCACCAGCCTGGCCGCCGTGGCCGCGCTGGACGTGCCGGTCAAGCTGGTGACCAGTCTCGGCTTCGGCATCGACGCCTACGACGGCGTCAACCACGTCCAGGTGCTGGAGAACCTCGCCGCACTCGACCGCCACGGCGGCTACCTCGGTGCCCTGTCCATTCCCGGTTCCAGCCCGGAGGCGGCGCTGTACCGGGATGCCGTCGCCGACGCCCAGGCCGCCACCCCGGACCGGCCGAGCATCGTCCAGGGACAGATCGCCGCCGCCACCAGCGGCGCGTTCGGCGACGTCCGGTTCACCCGGCGCACCGGCGGCGGCGACCTGTTCGTCAACCCGCTGATGGCGATCTACTTCACCGTCGACCTCGACAAACTCGCCGCCCGATGCCTGTACCTCGACCGCATCGAGAACACCATCGGCAGGCGACAGGTCATCACCCGCATCCAAGCGTTCCGCGACGAACTGCTCAGCGCACGCATCCCCCGCGCGTTTCCCCACTGAACGCCCGGACGGCGGCAGATCCCTGCACGGGATCTCATTGAGTGCCGGGTCGGTGGGCGAGCCGCCGGTGGCGCTGTTACGTGGTCAGCGGTCCTCGGTGTTGAGAGCCGCGATCAGGTCGGCAGCCGGGGTGCTGCGTGGCCGGTCGCTGACCTGGCCGTCGCCGATCTCGACGATTCGCCACCGACCATCGTCACGCAGTGCGAAATCCGCCGTCACGAACGGCAGGTCCAAGGCCCGCACCGAAGCTTCCACGGCCGTCAGTTCGAACTCCGCGGCTGGCTGGTGCTCCGGGGTATCCGGGTGCGCGGTGACCAAGCGGCAGGAACCCTCGACCCACCAGGTCCGCACCTCCGCCCCGACGAACGACTCGAACCGGCGCAGCACAAAGCCGCCGGCGTAGTCGTCACCACGCAACTGCCGAAACCGGCTGGCCACCCGCCATGCCGCGTCGCGATCAGCCACGTCCGGGATGAACGACGCCTCATGCCAATAGTGCTTCATCGACTTGCTGTAGTCACGCAGCACTGCCGGGCCGGCGCCGAGGGCCGCGCACGCTTGGAGGAAGTCGCGGCGATCGTCGCCGGAAGTCCAGACCGACTCCGGAGTGTGGCCCGCAAGCGCGGAGTACCAACCAGGAAGCTCATGTGCCCGCCGGTACTGCTCGGGGCTGGTCCGCACGCTCACACCGCGACCCGCGACGGCACGCACCAATGCTGCGTACTGCTCACTTCGCAGCATCCACCCCCGGTAAACCGCATCCGCACCCTCGGGCACCGTGCCGACCGCCGTCCCGTCCGCCTGCCCGCGAACGAAGGCGTCGTGGTCGATCACCGCGACATCGATCCCGGCCTGGCGGGCCGCTTCGGCCTCGTCGGCGAAGTGCTCGTCTGGGCGGCGGGGGCGCAACACATCGGCGGGCACCAGCAACATCATGCAACAACGATCAGCTAAACAGCCGACCACCGCATCCGAGTATCCACCCCGGGCCTGCTCAGCCGGTTGGCGCCCGGCATCACTGCCTACCCACGCTAACGGGTGCGCTGGCGGCAACCCCACCTCACCGCGGCGGATCCGGATGCCGTGGATCCCGGTCAGCGGTGAACTATGCCGGGACGAGTACCGTCCGAACGTGGGGCCTCGGATCTCGGCCAGCAGCCCTTCGTCTGCACGTCGGCACGTGACGGCAGAGATTGCCCGGCTCCGCCGATGGACCCGTCTCTTAAGGAGAATCCGCAGGAAGCAGCTGCGCGCCTGGCGCCGGCGGCGGCACTTCCGCGTCGATCGTCAGGAACAGATTCCGGGTCGCGAGGTCCTCCCCGACCCGAACCGCGGCGATCGGTACCTCGGCGACACCGTCCACCAGCCGCGCCGGTTCCCCGTCTCGGATCTCACCGTCGAGGCGGCCCAGTAGCCGCAGACCCACGCCGTCCGCCCGGGCCTCGACCACCTCGAACCGCCATCGCGGCACCGTTCGGCCCGCCGCTCGCGGCCGATACTCCCGGCTACCCGATCGACTTCGAAAGAACCGGGCACCGAACGCCAGGTCGACCTCCCGCAGCTCGTTCAGCGACGTGTCCTGCATGTGCCGCAGCGCGTGCCGGGCCAGACACATCCGTACGCCGTGCCGGATCACCCACATCCCAGCGCCCCACCCCTCCGCCGGATCCACGAGATCACTGACGAGCGTGTCGACGTTGCCCGTCGCACCCACGGACCGCAATGCCGCCGCAACGACCGTACGGGCATCAGCCGGCACCACCCCGTCGCCCACGAACGGCAACCCCAGCAACAGGCGCTGCTCGCGGCTCAGCACGGGATCGGGCATGTCCGCCAGCGCCCACAGTTCTTTCCAGCACAACCCCGGCCCGTAGAACTCGCCCAACCCGGCGATCCGGACAGCCGACCCGCCGAGATCCGAAGTGACCAGCACGTCGAGCCCGCCATCGTCGGGCATGTTGCGATTGACGATGCGTAACCACCGCCACCACTTGCTATGCGCCGGTGCCAGCCGCACCGACAACACCGGCCACTGCGCCCGGTCCAGCAGCGTCCGCTCCATGTCGGAACGTGCGGACTCGGGTACGTCGAATGCCGCCGACGTGTCATATACCGCCCCGCCCATGTAGGCCAGATACACCGGCCAGAACCCGGGCCGATCAAGCAGCACAGTGCCGTCGACAAGCCGCGCGCCGTCCGGCAGCTCGTACCCTTGGATCGCCAACTCCCCGTCGAACATGGCCGCCATCCTGGCAGAAAGGATCCATGCAGCGGGGCGCACCCACAGCCGAGGGCGAGTACCTGAAGGCGTTCGCCGCTGGGGCCGTGCTGACCGTGCTGGCCACCGCGATGATGCCCGAAGCCCTCAAGGACGGCGGACGGCTGGCCGGACCGCTGACCGTGGCCGGGTTCGCCGCAGCAGGTGCCCTGACCGTGACCGTGGTGGAGTAGACAACGGTGACGGCCGCCGGGTTCACGGTTTGCGGGCTGCTCCGGCGGCCGTGCGGTCGCTACTGTCCCGGCAGATTTGGCATCTCGACGAGTTGGGCGCGCCGCTGCCACAGGTCCGCGAGCCGCGACCGCGCGCGTCGATCACCAGCGGCTGCCGCCTCCCGCCACTGCTGTTCCGCCTCGGCCAGCCGGCCCAGCCGCTCCAGGAGGACGGCGAGGTAGACACGGGCGAACGAGTCGCCCGCGGCTATCGCGTCGCGCCACTCCCGCTCGGCGTCCGCCAACCGATCCAACCGGTCCAGCAAGGCGACGAGCCGGTACCGGGCGAACCTGGCCAACCGGTCGTCCGTTGCCACGATCTCCCGCCACATCACCTCGGCGTCATCGAACCGGCCCTGCGCCTCGAGGAGGATCGCCTGCCTTGACCGGGTGAATGGGTCGGTGGCTGCCGCTTGGTCCATCATGCGGGTCCTCCAGTCAGGAGGTGACGGGCCATGACGATGCGCTGAATCTGGTTGGTGCCCTCGTAGATCTGAGTGATCTTGGCGTCGCGCATCATCCGCTCGACCGGGAAGTCCTGCGTGTAGCCGTACCCGCCGAGGAGTTGGACCGCGTCCGTGGTCACCTTCATGGCCACGTCCGACGCGTAGCACTTGGCGGCCGCCCCGAAGTACGCCAGGTCGGGGTCGTCACGCTCCGACTTCGCCGCCGCCACGTAGACGAGCTGCCGCGCCGCCTCCAGCGTCATGCCCATGTCGGCGAGCATGAACTGGAGGCCCTGGAACTCCGCGATCCGCTTGCCGAACTGCTTGCGCTCCTGGACGTACGCGAGGGCGCAGTCCAGCGCTCCCTGGGCGATGCCGACCGCCTGCGCGCCGACCGTCACGCGGGTGTGGTCGAGCGTCTTCAGGGCGATCTTCAAGCCCTCGCCGGGCGCGCCGATCATCCGGTCGCCGGGCAGCCGCACGTCCTCGAAGAGCAGCTCCCGGGTGGGCGAGCCCTTGATCCCGAGCTTGCGCTCCTTCTCCCCGAAGGAGAACCCAGGGTCGGTCTTCTCGACGACGAACGCGCTGATGTTGGCGCCGCGCCGGCCGTCCGGGTCGGTCACGGCGAGCACCGTGTAGAACTCCGAGACGCCCGCGTTGGTGATCCAGGACTTCTGCCCGTTGAGGACCCAGCCGTCGCCGTCGGGCGTGGCGCGGGTGCGCATCGAGGTGACGTCGCTGCCCGCCTCGCGTTCCGACAGCCCGTACGAGAAGGTCGTCCGCCCCTGCGCCAGCGGTTCGAGGTAGCGGCGCTTGAGGTCGTCCGAGCCGCCGAGGATGAGGGGCATGCTGCCGAGCTTGTTGCAGGCCGGGATCAGCGACGACGAGGCGCAGGCCCGGGCCACCTCCTCGACCACGATGCAGGTGGCGAGCGCGTCGGCGCCCGCGCCGCCGTACTGCTCTGGGACGTGCGGTGCGTGGAAGTCCGTGGCGACCAGGGCGTCGTACGCCGCCTGCGGGAACGACGAGGTCTCGTCGACCTCGGCGGCGTACGGTGCGATCTTGTCAAGCGCGACCGCGCGGACGGCCTGGCGCAGGGCCTCGTGGTCGTCGGAGAGCCGGTACAGGTCGAACGCCGTCATCTTCACTCCAGTGAGTATCGCTACGAAGGGACGATCAGGGCCGCGGCGAGCCCGATGCCGGTGATGAACAGAGTCGATAGGGTCGCGACCGCCAGCGGTGGCCCGCTGCGCCGGACGAGGGTGCCGAGGTGGACGCTGGCGCCCATGCCGAACAGGGCGGCGCCGAGCGTGGCCACCTGGGCCGCGCCGATCCAGCCGAGCACGGCGACCGGGACAGCGCCGGTGCTGCGCAGCGCGGCGCAGGCGAGGAAGCCGAGGACGAACAGCGGCACCAGCGGTGGCCGGCGGGCGCCGGTGCCGGCCGCCGCCGACCTGCGGATCATGCTCACGGTCGCCACCACCGGCGCCAGCAGCAGCACCCTGGTCAGCTTGACGACCATCGCGGTCGCCACGACCGCCGCCCCGGCTGGACTGGCCGCGGCGACGACCTGGCCGACCTCGTGCACGCTGGCACCTGTCCATACGCCGAACTGAAGGTCGGTCAGGTGCAGCGGGCCGCGCAGCAGGGGCAGCGCGACCATGGCGGCGGTGCCGCACAGGGTGACCAGCGCGATCGCGGCGGTCGCGTCCTCCTCGTCGCCGCCCGCGGTCTCCTCCATCGCGGCGACGGCGGAGGCGCCGCAGATGGCGACGCCGGTGCCGATCAGCAGGCCGCGGGGTCCGCCCACCCGCAGCCGCCGCGCCAGCCAGACGGTGAACAGCAGCGTGGCCACCAGGGTGACGGCGACGACGGCGATGACCGGCGCGCCGAGCGCGGCCACGGCCGCGAGCGAGATGGAGAACCCCAGCAGCGTCACGCCGATCCGGAGCAGTTTTCTGGTCAACAGGCCGAGGGCGGGCCTGACCGCCGGGGGCAGCAGATTCAGGTTGGTGGCGACGATTCCCACGCCGACGGCCCAGGTGAGCACCCCGACCTGGGGCACCAACCGATGCCCCACCGCGGCGACCCCGAGGCCCACGGCGACGGCGGCGAGCGCCGGCGCCAGCGTGAGCGGACGGAGTCGGCCCGCGGTGGGCGTGGCGACGTCGACGTTGACGTCGGTGGTGGTCACCTGCCGGCCAGCTCGCGCTTGAGGATCTTGCCGGTGGCGGTCATCGGCAGCGCGTCGGTGAACTGCACGATGCGCGGATACTTGTACGCCGCCATGTTCTCCTTGCACCAGGCGATGAGCTCGTCCTCGGTGATCTCCGCGCCCGGCTTCTTGATCACGAACGCCTTCACCTCCTCGCCGTGGCTCTCGTCCGGCACACCGATGACCGCGACCAGCGAGACCGCCGGGTGGGTGAGCATGACCTCCTCGATCTCGCGGGGGTACACGTTGAACCCCCCGCGGATGACCATGTCCTTGGCGCGGTCGACGATGTAGTAGAAGCCGTCCTCGTCGCGCCGGGCCAGGTCGCCGGTACGGAACCAGCCGTCCCGCGTCACCTCGACGGTCGCCCCGTGCCGCTTGTAGTAGCCCTTCATGATGTTGTGCCCGCGGATGGCGATCTCGCCGACCTCGTCGATGCCCTCGACCGTCTTCCACTCCGGGTCGATCAGCTTGACCTCGACCCCCCAGATCGGCACGCCGATCGAGCCAGGGCGCGGGTCCCGCTCGGGGTCGCTGAAGGTGGCCACCGGCGAGGTCTCCGAGAGGCCGTACCCCTCGAGGATCTGAACGCCGAACCGCTCCTTGAACTGCTTGATGATCTCCACCGGGAGTGACGCGCCGCCGGAGACCGCCACCCGGATGTTGCGGGCGATCTCCGCCACGTCGACGTCCTCGGTCAGGGCACCGAGCAGCCCCCAGTACATCGTCGGCACGCCCGCGAAGAACGTGATCTTCTCCCGCTGGAGCAGCGCCACCGCCTGATCGGCCGCGAAGCGCGGCAGCAGCACCAGCGTCGACGCGACCGCGAAGCCGGCGTTCATCTGCACCGTCGACCCGAACGAGTGGAACAGCGGCAGCGTGATGAGGTGACGCTCGTGGTCGGTGGCCAGCGCGCCGAAAAGGCGGTTGCAGGTGAGCGCGTTGAGCACCAGGTTGGCGTGCGACAGCTCGGCGCCCTTCGGCTGGCCGGTCGTGCCGCTGGTGTAGAGGATGACGGCGGTGTCGGTCTCGCCGGTGTCCACCGTGTCGAAGGTGGCCGGCTGGCCCGCGAGGGCCCGCCCGAGCGTCTGCGCGCGGTCGATCGGCGACGCGGCGCCCGGGTCCGCGGTGATGAGGAAGAAGTGCTCGCACCCGTCGGTCTGCTGGAAGCCGGCGAAGCCCTCGGCGCCCATCGGCAGATCGGCGGTGCCCTCGAAGCAGAGGTACGCCTTCGCGTCCGAGTCGGCCAGGTGGTAGGCGATCTCGCGGCCCTTGAGCAGGACATTCAGCGGTACGACCACCGCGCCGGCCTTGAGGATGCCGTAGTAGACGATCGGGAAGTACGGCAGGTTGGGGCAGGACAGCGCTACCTTGTCGCCCGGCCGGATTCCCCGGCTGGCCAGCAGGCCGGCCACCTGGTTCGCGGCGCCGTTGACCTGGGCGTACGTCAGCCTGGTGTCGCCGAGGACCACCGCGTCGCGGTCGGGGTGCCGGCGGGCGCTGTCCTCGAGCAGCGTGGCCAGGTTCAGGGTCATCGGGGTGCCTCCACGGTGTCGAGTTCCTTGATCAGCGGTTCGGCCGCGGGCCAGGGGCCGTAGCCGGACGCGGGATTGAGATGGCCCACGGCACCGAGGTCGCGGTACCGGCTGCCCCAGGCGTCCGCGAGCGCCCGGACCCGCGCCGGTTCGCCGAGGCGGTCGTCAGCGCTCGCCGCGACGATGCTGGGGAACGGCAGCGGCGCCAGCGGGACCGGCAGCCAACCCCGCTGCTCGAGCACGGCCAGGGACGGGTACTCGGCGGGCAGCTCCGCCGCCAGGTCCGGCGGCGTGGCGAGCAGCGCGCCGCGCACAATCCCATCCGGTACGCCGGAGCGGGCGGCCCAGTGGACAGTGACGATGACGCCGGCGCTGTGCGCCACCAGGATCACCGGCGCCCCGGCGGACTTCACGGCGTCTTGGACGGCGGCCACGCGGTCCACCAGGCTGGGGTTGTCGCGGCCGAGCGGCGGGACGGGCCGCACGTTCGGCAGGTCGGCGGCGAGCCGGGTCTGCCAGTGGTCGGCCACCTCCCCCCGCAGCCCGGGCACGGTGACGATCACCGTGCCCGAGCCGAAGGTCACGCCTTGCCTCCGCCTGCGGCGTCGAGGCGCGCGATGCTGGCCGGGTAGGCGCGCCGCCCCAGGATGAGGAAGACGATCGCCGCCGCGGCCACGAACGGGACGTACCGCATGGCGGTCGCCAGGCCCAGCCGGTCGGCGAGGATGCCCGTCACGATCGGACCGGCCGCGAGGCCGAGCAGGTTGTTGAACAAGGTGTACGTGCCGAACGCGGTGGCCCGGATCGACTCGTGGGTGAGCCGGGCCACCATCGCGCCGGTGGGCCCCGTCGTGCCGGCGGCGAAGAAGCAGCCCACCGCGAGCAGCAGCATCTGCAACCCGCCCGGCTTCACCGCGAAGGCCACGCCGAGGAAGACGAGCGTCACCGCCGCGAAGGCGATGGCGGTGGTCCACTTGCTGATCGGCCGGGTCCGCCCGACCCGGTCCGTGACGACGCCGCAAACGATCATGCCGGCGCCCATGACGAGGATGAACAGCGCGGCGAGCTTGGCGGCCTTGTCCGGCGCCATCCCGTGCGCTCGGTTGAAGTAGCTCGGCAGCCAGGCGAACAGCGAGCCGGCGATGAAGAGCTGGAGGCCGCCGCCGACGTACGCGAGGACGACCGCGGGCGTGGAGAAGAGCGTACGCAGGCGGGCGCGCTGCTGCCCGGCGGCCAGTTTGGGCCCGGTGTCGGCGTCGTCGTCGACCTTGTTCGCCGCCAGCTTGCGCTCGCTGATGAGCATCCAGTACAGCAGCGCAAGCGTCAGGCCGAAGATGCCCATCACGGCGAAGGCCCAACGCCAGCCGAGCTGCACGGACAGCACGCCGCCGAGCGCGACGCCGAGCACGGAGCCGAACGAGCCGCCGGCCATGAACGCGCCGGTGAGCGACGCCCGTCGGTGCGCGGCGAAGACCGCGAGGACGACCGCGAGGCCGACGCTGCCGTACGCGGCCTCGCCCACGCCGATGAGGAAGCGGGCGGCGAGCAGCTGTCCGTAACCGGTGGCGAGCGCGCAGCCGATGGTGGCGAGGCTCCAGACCACCGCCATGACGATGACCGACCTCACCCGCCCCCAGCGGTCGCCGACCAGTGACAGCGGCACGGCGAGGATGCCGACGGTGAGGGCCACGATGCTGGTCAGGCTGCCCAGCTGCGTGTCGGTGAGCCCCCACTCGTCCTTGAGGAAAGGGAACACGGCCGACAGGACCTGCCGCGACATGTAGTCCGACAGCAGCAGCCCGAAGGTGAGCGCGAAGACGACCCACGGGAAGACCCGCGAGATCCGGGCGGGAGTGGAGGTGGGGACAGGGACGTCCTCACTGACGTTCACAGCCATGGTCGCTCCAGGGGATGAACTGGGGGTGGGGGTGTTGAGGAGCTATGCGTGGAAGGTGAAGCCGAGCTGGCCCGGCTTGCGGTTCGGCGGGAAGCCCAGCTTGGCCAGGGCCTCGTCGGCGCTGTCCCAGAACTCGCCGATCTTGTAGATGTCGCGCGCTTCCTTGCCGTCGGCGACGCGACGGCCGAGCTCGTCCGCGATCCGTACGAGCTGCTCGATCTGCCGTACCGATGCGATCTTCTCGCCCTTGCGGTACCAGAGGTTGTCCTCGTTGCCGCAGCGAGTGTGCAGGCCCATGGCGATGGCCATGGTGTTGATCGGCAGGACGTTGCGCATGATGGATTCGAGCGTCAGGCACGCGCCGTCGGGCACCCGGCGGATGAACTCCATCATGTTGTACGGGTTGGGGCCGTCGAAGCCGCCGCCGATGGCCACCCACGTCACGTTGAACGGCCCGGTGTAGACGCCGCGGCGGATGAGGCGCTCCACCGTCTCCAGCTGCGCGACGGTGGCGAGCTGGAAGTGCGGCTGGATGCCGGCGGCCCGCAGGCGGCGCAGGTGCTCCTCCACCCAGGCGGGCTCGGCCGGCACGACCATGTTCCGGTACGCCTCGTAGAGCGCCGGCCGCTCGATGGACGTGCCGGCGATGTCATCGGCGGTCATTAACTCGACGATGTTCATCTGGTTGGTGTTGATAGCGATCGTGACCTGGTCCGGCGCCGGGTCGAGGTTGGCCAGCATGTGCCGCGCCTCGTCCTCGAGCCACTTGGCCTCCTCGCCCTCGTTCTCCGGGGCGAAGGAGATGGAGCCGCCGATCTGGAGGATCATGTCGGGCACGGCCTCGCGCAGCCGCCCGAGCAGTTCGTTGAACTGGGAGAGCCGCTTGGAGCCCTTGCCGTTCAGCTCCCGTACGTGGATGTGCAGCACACTGGCGCCGGCGTTGTAGCAGTCCACCGCGGCCTGGACGTGCTGGTCCATGGTGACCGGGAGGTCCTCCGGAAAGTCGGCCGGCTCCCACTCGGGCCCGTACGGCGCCGCGGTGATGACGAGCTTCTCCTGGTTCTCCGGGAAGAGCGAGTCGTCGAGGAAGTGCACAGGGGTCTCCTAACCGAGTTGGTGATCAGAAGGATCAGAAGGTCTTCTCGCCGATGACCCCGGCGCGCTCCATCTTGCGCACGGCGGGCCAGTAGTCCTGCACGGCGTAGTGCTGGGTGCTGCGGTTGTCCCAGATCGCGAAGCTGTTCTTCGTCCAGCGCCAGCGCACCTGGTACTCCGGGACGGCCGCCTGCCGGATCAGGTAGTTGAGCAGCTCGCTGCCGCCGGGTGTGTAGTCGAAGCCGAACCGCACGTTCGCCGGGGTGTGGAAGTTGGTGAAGTGCGTGGTGAAGGCGTTGACGAAAAGCACCTTCTCGGCCGTCTCCGGGTGGGTGCGCACCACCGGGTGCTCCGCGTCGGGGAACCGCTCGTGCAGCGCCAGCCGCTGCTCGATCGGCATGTTCGCGCCGAACGACGCCTCGATGCTGTGCCGCGCCCGCAGGCCGTCGATGCGGGCCTTCATGTCCGCAGGCAGCCGCCGGTAGGCCTCGGCCATGTTCACCCAGATGGTGTCCCCGCCGACCGGCGGCGTCTCGACGCATCGCAGCACGCAGCCCATGGGCGGCGCCTCCCGCCACGTCGCGTCACAGTGGTACGCGTTCTCGTAGTGCTCCGCGGGGCTGTCCAGGTCCTTGTAGATGCGTACAAGACCGGGGTGGTCGGGGTCGCTGCCGGCCACCGGGTGGTCCTCCAACGGACCGAACCGCTCGGCGAAGGCGACGTGATCCGCCCGGCTGATGTCCTGGTCGCGCAGGAACAGCACCTTGTATCGGAGCAGGAGCGCCTTGATCTCGGCGAAGACGTCGGCGTCGTGCGCCGCGTCGGCCAGGCTCACGTTGCGCAGCTCCGCGCCGATGTGGACAGTCAACGGATGGACCTCGATGGAGCCGGCGGTGAACGCGCCGACCGGCGCGGTGTCGTCGATGGTGCCCTGCATGCGTGCCTCCTTCGGGGGTGGTGAGGTCAGTTGCCGGTGGTCTCCACGGAGAAGACCGAGGAGCCGATGCTGCGGCCGGCCTCCAGGTCGCGGTGCGCCTGCACGGCGTCCTCCAGCGCGTACCGCTGATTGATTTGGATCTTGATCCGTCCGGACGAGACGTGGCCGAAGAGCTCGCCGGCCAACGCCGCCCGCTCACTCTCGTCGGCGATGTAGTCGGCCAGCGCCGGCCGCGTGACGAACAGGGAGCCCTTGATCGCCAGCTGCATCGCGTCGATCGGCGGCACCGGGCCGGACGAGGTGCCGAAGCAGACCAGCAGCCCGCGCCGCTTCAGCGCGTCGAGGGACTGGTGGAACGTCGCGTGGCCGATGCTGTCGTAGACCACCGGCACGCCGGCCCCGTCGGTCAGCTCGCGCACCCGGGCCGCGACGTTCTCGCGCGGGTAGACGATGGTGTGGGCACACCCGTGAGCGCGCGCGACCTCGGCCTTCTCATCCGTGGAGACCGTGCCGATCACGGTGATGCCGAGCAGGCTGGCCCACTGCGTGAAGATGAGTCCGACCCCGCCCGCCGCGGCGTGCAGCAGCACCGTGTCGCCCGGAGAGAGCGGCGCGATGCGCCGCAGCAGGTACGCGGACGTGAGGCCGCGCATCGTCATGGCGGCGGCCGTCTCGTACGGGATGGCGTCCGGCAACTTGATCAGCGGGGCCACCGACATCACTCGTTCGGTGCTGTACGCGCCGAGCGGGCTGCCCGTGTACGTGACCCGGTCGCCGACCCGGAATCCCGTGACGTCCGGACCGACCGCCTCGATGACGCCGGCAGCCTCGACGCCCATGCCGGCCGGCAGTTCAGCCGGGTAGAGGCCGCTGCGGAAGTACGTGTCGGCGAAGTTCAGGCCCACCGCGAGATGCCGTACGCGGACCTCACCCGACCGTGGTTCGCCAACCTCGATCGACTCCCACTGCATCACCTCCGGGCCGCCGGCCCGGTAGAAGCGAATGGCCTTCGCCACCATCGACTCCTCCGTAGTTTTCCGATTTGCGCTGGCCAGCGCCGCTGCGCCGGCCCGCGACCCTGGCAACAGTAGGCGTGACGGTGATCACATGCTTTACTTCCTGGGACAACTTTCTTAGCGGTTTGGGACAGGTGGTGCCTGTGGTGATATTGAGGCCGTCGATCCGCTACGCGTCCCTGAGCGGCTATCTGGAATTGGCGCTCTCCCTCGGGCTGGACCCCGGCGCGCTGATGCGCTCGATCGACCTGGATCCGGCCGATCTTGCGATCCCGGACAAGTGGGTGCCGGCGACGCGCGTCGCCCGCCTTCTGGAGTTGTCGGCACGCGCGTCCGGCCATGAGGACTTCGGCCTGCGGCTCGCCGAGTACCGCCAGCCCTCCACGCTCGGCCCGCTGAGCCTCGTCCTGCGGGACGAGCCCGACCTACGCAGCGCCCTCGGGCTGCTGATGCGCTACGAACACAGCTACAACGAGGCGATCCGGATCCGGCTGTCCGAGGTCAACGGGCTGGCGACCGTACGCCTGTGGCTGGAGCTAGGCGAGCCCGTGCCGTCCCGGCAGGGCGAGGAACTGGCCGTGGCGGCGCTGTACGGAATCATCCGGGATTTCCTCGGCCCCACCTGGCGGCCGCTGTCGGTGTGCTTCTCGCACGGCGCCCCCGCCGACGTCGACACGCACGCCCGGCTGCTCGGCGACCGGCTGCACTTCGGGCACGACTTCACCGGCCTCGTCATGTACGCCCGGGACCTCGACGCCCGCAACGCGGCCGCGCAACAGGACGGGCGGGCGCAGGCCACCCAGGCGCTCCGGTCGCTGGCCGCGCGGAGCGGCGCGGACACCTCGCACCGGGTACGGGAACTGGTGGAGGTCCTGCTGCCGACCGGCCGGTGCTCGGCCGACGAGGTCGCCCGGGCCATGGGCCTCGACCGGCGCACCCTCCACCGGCACCTGTCCCGCGCCGACGAAACGTTCACCACGATCGTCGACTCCACACGCGCCGGACTGGCCGAGCGCTACCTCGCCAACGACCGCTACAGCATGACCGAGATATCGGAGTTGCTCGGCTTCGCGGCGCCAAGCGCGTTCACCCGATGGTTTCGCCACCGGTTCGGCGACAGCCCGAGCCAGTGGCGCGCGCGCAGGTCCGGCCTCCCAGCGCCGCGGCCGGCGCCGCCGCCGCGGCCGCAATCTGGCACGGTGTGACGGTTCCCACGCCCGATTTCGTCAACCCCGGCCGCCCCCGCCGAACAGTCAGACATGGGGCACGCGCCCCGCACACTGCTTCACCTAGAACGAAATGTCCATATTGTATGGGCGGGCGATACTGGGATCGAACCAGACCTCTTCGGTGTGAAGAAGGTGCTCTCCACAGCATTGCTGGTTCACGCGAAGGCACAGCAGCAACCCCCGCCATCAAGCAGCGCTCGCCCATGTCGAGGCTGCCGAGAGACATGACAACCGCAAAGATGTAACGCCCGCCCTGCTCAACCAGCGGCCGGTGCCCGACGGCACCGGCCGCTTCTTCATGCCCGCCGGAGCAACCGGCGCACGACCAACTCTCGGAGGACCTCTCCCATGACAACCCGCCCATCCGCCAGGGCGCGAGTCGCCGACGCATCGAACTACAGCGCCATCACCCCGCCCGCCCACGAAGCCGATGCTGGCATCGCCCTCCAGTCCGCCCTCTTTCGCATCGGGATTGCGGAGGCCAAGGAGCGAACGATGCGCGCCCACCGGCGCGTGTCTCGGCCGGGCCAACCGCCGGACGGAGGCGCATGACCCTGCCGCCCGATGACCAACATCAGCAACGCACCGAGCAATCTGCGGCCTGCAGGACGTGAAGGACCGGCCGGTATGGATTAAGAGGAGCGTGTCAGCGCCCGACTGGGATCTGCCTACCGATCGGCCGCATCCCCCTCGGTCATAAGGCTCCACCAGCAAAGACCACCTGGCGTTACTGCGTTGAGCAAGCACGGCCCCGACCGGGTGTGGGCACTCAAGGACTGCCGCAACATGACCCGGCCGGCTACATCAGCTCGTACGGATTGCCCGGCTTGAGGTGTCGCCTGGCGGTGATCAGCTGCCTTCGCTGTTGCGTTTCGCACATGATCATCGATCTACAGATGAAGCGCCGTTGCATCCTGAGGAGAGGTCTCATGTCGATCACGCAGTTACTCGCCGGCACCACGCTGGCCACTGTCCTCGTGGCCGTCGCCGCGACGCCCGCCCAGGCGGCTGGCAATGATCCGTTGTACGACAAGCAGTGGGGCCTGCGGCAGGTCCACGCCGAACAGGCCTGGGCGACCAGCACGGGAGCCGGTGTGGTGATCGCGGTTGTCGACACCGGCGTCGACCTCAACCACCCGGATATGACATCCAAGCTCGTTCCCGGCGCCACCTTCGTCGACTGCGGTGCGACTTCCTGCGGCAACGGCGACTGGCGGGGCCCCAACGGCAAGCCCGACGCCGGCGACGAGCACGGCACGCATGTAGCGGGCATCGCGGCCGCGGCCACCGGCAACGGGGTCGGCATCGCGGGCGTTGCCCCCGACGCGAAGATCATGCCGATCAAGGTGCTGGAGGCGGGCAGTGGCAGCTTCGCCGACATCGCCGCGGGTATCCGCTACGCAGCCGACCACGGCGCGAAGGTGATCAACCTCAGTCTCGGCGCGCTGCCGGGTTCCCAGGCGCTCACCCTCACTGGGCTGGAGTCGGCCGCGACGCAGGCGATCACCTACGCGCACGCGAAGGGCGTGGCCGTCATCGCCGCCGCCGGCAACGAGACGGCACCGCTCTGCGACACCCCAGCGTGGGAAGCCGGCGCCCTCTGCGTCGCCGCCACGGACCGCAACGAGGTGAAGGCGTGGTACTCCAACCTCGGCGTGAAAGCTGACCTCAGGGCGATCGCCGCCCCCGGCGGTGCTGGCCTCGTCAACTGCGACGACGACGTGTGGTCCAGCGTCCCGCTAGGTACCGGCTCGGACACCTGCGGGCAGGGCAACTACGACGCCTACGCCGGCACGTCGATGGCCACGCCCTACGTGTCGGGGGTGGCAGCCCTGCTCTTCGCCCAGCAGCGCCGCCTCGACAACGTGTACTCGGTACTGATGTCGACCGCTCGCACCCCGCTCGGCCTGCGTGGTGTCTACACGCCGATCTACGGCTGGGGAATCGTCGATGCCCAAGCCGCCGTGGCGGCGCCCAGAGCCTGAGGCCGACCGGGACGTCCGGCTGCCACTAAAGTGCGCAACCCCGGCTCGGAGAACGTCCTGAACTGGGCCTCTCGCGGGAGGGACGGCGACATCGCTGCGGGCTGCCTGGGAGCACCGCCCGCTCTGGTAGGCGGACGTGCGCGGGTGGCACAGCAGGACGGGCTGTGGGAGAACGACGCCCCGACCGGCGACGGCCCTTCGTCTCGTTGCGCGCGTTGGCGGCTTTCCGTAACAGCACCCTGTTCCTCGGCGCCTGTTCATTAAGAGGCCGGGCTGCGCGACCTCGGTGCGGGCGGGATCCCGTCCCCCGTCCCCCGGGGTCCCGCCCGTTTCGCCCGAACAGCGCCTACGCCCTGTGATGGCGTTGAGCGCGCAGGCCGGATGCCTGAAGGTGGCAGTCGGTGCAGCCGGCAACCCGGCACTCTCGCTGACACCGTCAGTTGCCCCCGTAGGCGGCCCCGGCAGCCGAGACGTGGCACGCCAGGTCCAGGCGAGATAACGATCATGACAATCGGAGGGATAGGCCGTGGCGAACACCCCGAGGAGCCGATTCGCCCGGCGCATGCGCCGCCCCGCGACACAGGACGTACCAGACTGATGGCCGTGGCATCGGCGCGGCGGGCGAAGAGGGGTTAGCGGCCATCCGCGGCGAGTGCCAGCAGGCCTTGCGCTTGCACGACGGAGACTGACAGGGTCTTGTAGCCTACGTCGTCGAAGAGCACGGTCATGCGGTCCTTTTCGTACCCGAGGACCATGCCTGATCCCCATTTGGCGTGCCGCACGATGCTGTGCAGTGGGTACGGCCCGTCTTCCGGGAGCACCTCTGAGGTGCCGCCGTGGCAGTTGTCGCAGTGCCCGCAGGGGCGGCTCAACTGCTCTCCGAAGTAGCCCAGCAGCGATTGCATCCGGCAGCCGGGGCTCTCGGCGAAGCGCCGCATCATGTCGGTACGCGAACGCTGCCCGGCCTGATAGCGGGCGTACTCGGCCAGCGCCTCCCGAGCCGCCTGGTCGGGCAAGGGGGCATACCGAGCGACGCTGAGTTCACCCTTGGGCCCCGTCGCTACCGCACCGACCTGCTCAAGCAGACTGATGTGGCTGGCGACCTTGCGCTGGCTCAGGCCGGTGACCTTCGCCAGAGCGGTGCGGATGAGCGGGCCGCGATGCAGGGCGGCTGCGACGGCTCGCAGCTCTCCCAGTTCAGGCGCGCCGCCGTTGAAGAAGCGTTGCAAGGCAACGTCCTCGGCTCGGTGGAGCAGCAACGCCCGGGCCAACTCACCGTCGCGCCCTGCCCGCCCGATCTCCTGGAGGTAGCTGTCCGGTGAGTCGGGCAACGCCACGTGTGCTACCCAACGGATATTTCGCTTGTCGATGCCCATGCCGAACGCCGAGGTGGCAACCATGATCGGCACCCGGTCGGCGAGGAAATCCTGGTGACGACGGCGACGCACCCCGGCCGCCATGCCGCCGTGGTATGCCTGCGCGGGATAACCCGCGTCGGACAGCCGTTGCGCGAGGTCCTCGGCGGCACGCCGGGTCGGCACGTACACGATACCGGGCGGGTCGGCCTCCTTGAGCAGGGTAAGCAGTCTCCGCCAGCGGTAGTCCTCGCTGGGACAATGCACGGCGGCGACGAATAGGTTCGAACGGTCCAAACCGGATAGAACCAGCCGCGGCTTACGCATGCCGAGCCGCGCGGTGATCTCCTCGCGCACCGGCGGCGAGGCCGTGGCGGTCAGCGCCACCACCGGCGGGCGGCCCAGGCCGCGGATAAGGTGACCGAGAGTGAGGTAGTCAGGGCGGAAATCGTGGCCCCACGACGAGATGCAGTGCGCCTCGTCAACCGCCACCAGCGCCGGACGCAGCGCGCGGACCTCGGCCAGCCGCTCCGGCGAACTGAGCTGCTCCGGCGTGATGAACAGGAACTTCGCAGCACCCGAGCGCAGCTCGGCCAGCGCCGCCGCCTGCTTGCTCGGGCTCTCCGCTGAACTGATCCGAACCGCCCGCAACGCCGGATCGTCCCGGTCGTTGAGGTTGCCGACCTGATCCTGCTGCAATGCCAGCAGCGGTGAGATCACCACCGTGGGGCCGCGCAGCAGCGTGGCGGGGACCTGGTACACAGCAGACTTCCCGCCCCCGGTGGGCAGCACGACCAGCGCGTCGCGGCCGGCCAGTAGCGTGCGCATCGCGCGCATCTGGGTGGGGCGCAGCTTCTGCCAGCCGAAATGCTTACGGGCGGCGCGGCGTAGCCGCAGGGAGCGAAGAAGAAACATCATCGCCGGGCATGCTAACCAACCACACACGGACCTGAGCCATCCCAGGGTCCGTCGTACGCCTCGTCTTCGGCCAACGCGCCACCTCGCCCGCGCTTCGCGAGGGCATGCGGGCCGGCAGCGGGGACCGGGCGGCACTGCCCAGCCAGAAAGCACGCCCGATGCAGATCAGCGGCAGGCCGACCAGTGGAGCGTCACCGTCGCCGGCGCGGATGGCCAAGGTCGTGCGGTTCCTCCCGGTCGACCCCTCACCCGAGAGCCGCCTGCTCACCAACAGCCTTGCTCACGCTGCCGATTGGTTCCTCGCCTTCCACACCGCCGGCACCGAACTCGGCTCCCTGGCATGGCAAGGACTCTCACCCGGGCCGCGCGAGGTGCTCATTTCGGCGGCGCCTGAAGACTGAATCCGGTCGTCGTTGACGGCTCGGCCACCATCTGCTGCCACTGGAACCACCTCGCCGAGCCGTACCCGGGGCCGGGTAGCAACCGCCACTGACGCCCACACCGCTGTCCTCGGCCACACGGCGCAGGTGCCCGCGCACCGTAGGGCTGGGCTTCCCCCGCAGATGTGGACACCCTGAGAACTGGATCTTGAGTCCAGATGAAGGGGTGTCCCCGTTGGGGCGTCCATCGAAGTACACGCAAGAGTTCCGGCGCGACGCGGTTGACCTGGTGCGCTCGTGCGGGCGGCCGATCAACGAGGTCGCGCGCGAGTTGGGTATGAGCCATGAGACGCTGCGGAACTGGGGTCCGCAAGCACGAGCATCAGACGTCGGGTTCGGTCCCGGTGCCGGCTGGTGGCGGGTTGTCGGTGGCGGACAAGGACGCCGAGATCGCCCGACTGCGTCGGCAGGTCGCCGAGTTGCAGGTCGAGAAGGAGATCCTGCGCAAGGCAGCCGCCTATTTCGCCAAGGAGATGGATCGGTGACCAGCCGCTTTCGGTTCATCTCCGCCCACCGCGCCGCCTACGGCGTCAAGCGGCTGTGCCGGCTGTTGGCGGTGTCCCGCTCGGGGTTCTACCGGTGGATCGCCGCCGAGCCGACCCGGGTGGCGCGGGCCGCCGCCGAGGATGTCCTGGCCGCGCAGATCACGGCGGTGCACGCCGCGTCGGGCGGCACCTACGGCTCGCCGCGGGTCACCGCCGAGCTGCGTGATCAAGGTGTGCGGGTCAACCGTAAGCGGGTGGAGCGGATCATGAGCCAGCGTGCCGTCGTGGGTCGCCACCTAGCCGGGGCAAGCGCACCACGATCGGACCCGGCGGCGCCGGCGGTGGCGGATCTGCTCGGCCGCGACTTCACCGCGACCGCACCCGACCAGCGCTGGTGCGGCGACATCACCTACCTGCGGGTCGGTGACCGGTTCCTCTACCTGGCCACCGTCATCGACATCGCCACCCGCCGGCTGATCGGCTGGTCACTGAACACCCACATGCGTACCGACCTCGTCATCAACGCGCTCGACGCGGCCGTCGCCGCCCGCGGTGGCCGGGTCCACGGCGTGATCTTCCACCGCGACCGCGGCGCCCAGTACGGCAGCGCCGGTTTCGCCGACGCCTGCCACCGCCACGGCGTACGCCGCTCCAGGGGCCGCATCGGCTCATCGTTCGACAACGCACTCGCGGAGGCGTTCTTCGCCACCCTCAAACGCGAACTCGCCGTCGACCATCGACGCTGGAACAGCGAGGCCGACGCCCGACGCGACATCTTCCGCTGGATCGCCTTCTACAACCACCGCCGTCGCCACTCCGCCCTCGGCTACCGCAGTCCCGCCGAGTACGAACGAACCCTCGACCCCACAGCGTGAACGTCGACACGCCGCCCGGCCGACAAGCCGAACAGCGTGTCAACCAACACCGTGAACGTTTGTGGTCAGGGCACTAGATCATACGGCGCCGTACCCGCCACACCACCACACCGATCAGGACCGCCGCGACGGCGATGAACAGGGCCGCCTCGATGAGCTGGAACGTCCAGAACCGGTCGGCCGGGTGGTAGACCCCGAACTGCTGGATGCCCCGCGCGTGCAGGAACTGGTTGAGGTTGGTGCCGGCCCGGTTGGCGGCGCCCTCCAGCTCGTAGTACTCGGTCCAGCTCAGCCTGCGCCCGGTGGCGTCTGCGTAGCCGTGTTCGATCATCCAGTCAGCGAAGCTGGGCACGGGCCGGTGCCCCGCCTGGTCCTTCGAGCCGCCGACGGGGACCGGCTCCATGGTGGTGAGCGGCGTGGCGTACGCGGGACGGGCCAACAGCGCCACCGGCATCCGGGCGGCGAGGAACGCCCCGAACGCGACGCCGAACGCGGGCAGGCTGCGCCGCAGGATCGCCCCCGCGGCGGTGGCGACGCCGAACGCGAACAGCGCGTACGCCACCGGAACAAGTCCCTCCAGGTCGAAGGCGTCGTACTGGAACCGCCCTTCCCACGCGTCGAATGGCTGACGGAACCAGGTGAGCACCGCGGTGAACATCCCGGTGAGCGTGACGGTGACGCCGGCCAGTGCCGCGAGCTTGGCCGCCAGCCAGCGCATCCGCGGCACGGCCTGCGTCCAGGCGAGCTGCCAGGTGCCGTCCTCCAGTTCGCGCGCGAGCAGCGGCGCACCGAGGAACGCACCGATGACGACGGGGACCAGATAGAAGCCCGCCAGGAGGTTCTCGACGTACCCGTACTCCTCGTCGAGCCGGCGGAAGGATGCCGCGCAGGCCTCGTTGATACCGGCCTCTCCCGCACACCGGGCGGGACCGCCGGGGAACAGGTCGTGGGCCTGCGTCCCGAGCACGAGCAGGGCAATGCCGAACATGCCGACAAGCAAACCCAGGACGCAGACCTCGGTCCGGTGCTGGCGCCAGATCAACCACGTCATGCCGCCACCCCCGACGTGACCGCGGCGCTCGGCTCGGACGGCCGGCGCAGGTACGCCAGCACCAGGTCCTCCAGCGCGACCGGCTGGGCCTGCCACCCAGGCGCGGCCGGGATCGCGCCGTCGCGTACCAGCAGGGTCGTGTGCCGGTCGCTGTGGACGGCCTCCACGACGGCGCCGGCCCGGTCGAGGTCGGTGGCCGTGCGCGGGCCGACGAGCAGCCGGTGCTCGGCGAGGAGGGTGTCGATGTCACCGGTGAGCGTGACCCGGCCGTGGTTGAGCACGACCAGGTGGTCGCAAACGCGCTCCAGCTCGTGCACGACGTGGGAGGAGAACAGGACGGTCACCCCGCCTTCGGCCACCGCGCCCATGAGGACCTGCAGGAACTCGTGCCGGGCCAGCGGGTCGAGGCTGGCCACCGGCTCGTCGAGGACAAGCAGGTCCGGCCGCTTCGCCAGGGCCAGAGCCAACGCGACCTGGGCCTGCTGCCCGCCGGAGAGCGTACCGGCCCTGCGGTCGAGCGGGATGCCCAGCTTCGCCAGCCGGCGCTCGGCCAGCCCCTGGTCGAACCGCAGGTTGCAGGCCCGGCCGAAGCGGAGCATCTCGGCGACGGTGAAGCGCTTGTACAGCGGGTGGTCCTGGGCCAGGAACCCGACCCGGGACAGAGTTTGCGGGGTGCTGGCGGTGACGTCGTGGCCGAGGACCTCCACCGTGCCGGTGCTCGGTGCCAGCAACCCGACGACCAGGCGCAGCAGCG
Source organism: Micromonospora sp. L32 (assembly GCF_052068055.1). Classification (NCBI taxonomy): domain Bacteria; kingdom Bacillati; phylum Actinomycetota; class Actinomycetes; order Micromonosporales; family Micromonosporaceae; genus Micromonospora; species Micromonospora sp. L32. Next base: position 373,377 of record NZ_JBQHDD010000005.1, read on the forward strand.
TGGTCTTGCCCGCGCCGTTCGGCCCGACCAGGGCGATCACGCCGCCCGCCGGCAGGGCCAGGGTGCAGTCGCGCAGCGCCCAGCCCCTCCGGTACCGCTTGCCCACACCGTCGGTGCGCAGCGCGAACTCGGTCCCTGTCACGCCACGTCCTCATTCCTCGTCTGCTGGTGGACGGAAGTAAAAAGCGCGTTGACCGCCTGCTCGTCGAGGCCGGCCGCGTAGGCGCGGCGCAACCAGGTCGCCAGGCCGCGGCGCAGCGACGTGTACGTCGATGCCGACATCGCGGCCGACTGCTGTTCATTGACGAACGTGCCCTGGCCGGGCCGGCCGGTGACCAGGTTCTCCTGCTCCATCTGCCGGTACGCCTTGGCGACGGTGTTCGGATTGATCGCCAGGTCCTCGACCACCTCGCGGATGAGCGGGAGGCGGTCACCGGGTTGGAGAAAGCCCAGCAGCACCGCCTGGCGGACCTGCTGGACGAGTTGCAGGTACGGCGGCACGCCGGAGTGGGTGTCGAGCCGGAAGACGAACACGGTAGCCCCTTGCTGCTTTACTAGTACCATAGTAAAGCAGCAAGTTGGCGGTCAAGAGAGCCGACGCGCCCGCACGACCGCGGCACCGGATCCGGGCGCACGCCTGCCCCGACCGCCGGCGGGTTACCCGCGCGGTCGGGGCGCGGCGGCGACAGTGACAACGGACCGGCGATGTACGCGATGAGGCGGCTGGCCGCGTGGACCGCGGCTGGGGCACGTATCGGTATGGCCGTCCTCGGTGGTTCGGTGGCGCGGACGCTCGGCGCGGCCCGCCACCGCCGGTCAGGCGGTGACGGCGGTCGGCAGGTTGAAGGTTTGCGCACCCATTCGGAAGTCGGGGTCGATCTGAGTGGTGAGGTCGGCTCCGGCGCGTTCGTTGGCCCATGCTGCGGCGTTGCGTCGGTGGAACTCGTGGGCCCAGCGGGTGAAGGCTTCCCAGTCCTGGGCCGTGCGGTCGACGGCATCCGTCAGCTGCCCCAGCACGGCTCGGTTGGCTGCTTCGAGTTCGTCCAGCGGCCCCACCGTGCCCCGTTCGGCTCGTCGCACGTAGGTCGAGCGGCTCACCCAGGTGAGGAGGTCCTGGCCGACGTGCTCGCGGAGGAACTCGACATCGGTGGCATCCTCGACCTTGTTGCCGACGACCGACAGCGCCACGCCGTAGTCGCGGGCGTATCCGGCGTACTGGCGGTAGACGCCGATGCTACGCACGGTCGGCTCGCAGACCAGGAAGGTGCGGTCGAAACGGGTGAACAGCCCCGAGGCGAACGAGTCGGCGCCGGCGGTCATGTCCACCACCACGTACTCGCCCGGGCCGTCGAGCATGTGGTTGAGCAGCAGCTCGACCGCGCCGACCTTGGAGTGGTAGCAGGCGACGCCGAGGTCCTCGGCGGTGAACTCGCCGGTCACCGCCAGCCGCACGCCATTCACGGTCCGGACGCACGACGCGTAGACCGGGTTGTTCTCGACCACACGCAGCAGGCGCGAGCCGGTTCCCGGCGGGGTGGTCTTCACCATCTCGGCGGCGCTGCCGATGCGGGGATTACGGCCGCGGAGGTATTCCTTGATCAGCGGCAGGCGCTCGCCGAGCGGGCTCGCCGTCTCGGCGCTACCCACCGGTCCGCCGAGGGCCGCTGCGAGGTGTTGGTTGATGTCGGCGTCGATGGCCAGCACCGGCCGCCCCTGCTCGGTGAGGTGGCGGGCGAGCAGCGCGGCCAGGGTGGTTTTCCCGCTGCCGCCCTTGCCGACGAACGCGACCTTCACCGCACCCACCTGACAACGTTAACGGTAATCGTTTCCACGTACGGCACTGTAACGCCTCGCACGGCCGTTCCGGCGGCAAATCGCCGTTGTGTCGTCAGTCGAGCACGTCCGCGGCGAGGCGATGAATCGTGTCGAGCGTACGATCGCGACCACCGACGCCTTCCACCAGCAGCAGCAGGTGCCGCACGCCGGGCAGGGCGGCGGCCTCGTCCAACGCGTCCCTGCAGCGGCGGGGCGAGCCGACGGGATGGATGGCGATGAGGCGTTCCACATAGGCGGCCAGGTCTCGTCGGCCCGCCGGGGCGCCGTCCAGGCGGACGTACTCGCCGGTCCCGGCCAGCAGCGCCGGGAGTCCGGCGCGGACGGCGTCGGCGGCCCGCCCGTCGTCGTCCTCGACGTGTGCCAGATGGGCGCTGGCATGGCCGACACGCCGGCCATCGTGGCCGTGCGCGGCGGCCACCCGTGCGTAATGGTCGAGCTGGCTCGCTTTCTCGGCGAGGTCGGCGTGCAGGCCGAGCAGCAGCGGCATGCCGTACCGGGCCGCGAGCTCCACCGTCGGCGGCGAGGTCGCCGCGACCCACACCGGTATCCGCCGGGTGGGCCGTGGCACCACCTGCACCGGCCGGAAGGGGAATCGATCGTTGCCGGCCACCGTCGGTGCGCCGGACAACCATCGGTTAAGAAGCTCCAGTGCGTCGTGGAAGCCGGTGTGGAAGCGGTCCAGGCCGGTGCCGAAGACCTCCAGGTCCACCCACGGGCCGCCCCGGCCGACACCGAGGCGGAACCGGCCGCCGGACAGCTCGTCGAGCAGCACCGCCTCTTCACCGAGGGCGACGGGGTGGCGATTGGACAGGATGCAGGCGGCGGTGCCGACCGTGATGGTCCGGGTGGCGCCGAGCAGGTGCGCGGCGAAAGTGACCGCCGAGGGACACACGCCGTAGGAGATGAAGTGGTGCTCGGCTATCCACACCCCGGCGTACCCGGCGGCTTCGGCGGCGCGGCCGTACCGGTGGGCGTCGGCGAGAGCCGTGGCCTGGGTTGCGCCCGGGCGGTGCCCGGCGAGCAGGAACAGATGGACGTCCACGTTCCGGCCTGCTCGCCGGGCGGTCACCGGGTCAGCAGTCACGCAGCTCGGGAGACTGGTTGAGCAGCTGACCACGGACGGAGACGAAGCGGCGGTAGGTGTCGGAGTCGACGGCGGAGGGACGGAACGCCGCGACGCGGTGGCAGTTCTGGAAGGCCAGCTTGACGCCGAAGTGGCGCTCCAGGCCGGCCCGGATGGCGTCGCTGGCCAGGGCACGCAGGAGCTGACCCCGCTCGGCCTCGCTCGGCGGTGGGACGACGTTGTCGGCGAACTCGGCGTCGGACGACCCCAGGTCCGCCACGACCCGGCTGACGACCTGCCAGGCGTACGGCAGCGAATCGCGAACGCAGGACACGAAGGCCTCGTCATCGACGGGGCCCGACTCGGCGGCCTGCAACAGGCTCGGTGGCACGGTGAGAGACATGCTCCTCCTCCTAGACGGTAACGATCACGGTTGTCGTTAGCGTCGCGTCATGAGCACATCACGCACGCTCGGTGGCGTCAATGGCACGGGGCGTGTTCGCTGGAGGTTGGTGGGCCTGACCAGCGGTGGGCTCTGACCTATCGGGTGGTGCAGTTCGCGCACGTACCCATGATCTCGAGCGTGTGGTCGACGGCGGTGAATCCGTGCTGGGCGGCTGTCCGGCTCGCCCAGGACTCCACGGCAGGGCCGACGATCTCCACCGTACGTCCGCAGTGCCGGCAGACGAGGTGGTGATGGTGGCTGCGGCTGCACCGGCGGAACATCTGCTCACCCGACGGCAGGCGCATCATGTCCACCTCACCGGCGTCCACGAGGGTCTGCAGGGTGCGGTAGACGGTGGTGAGACCCACCCCGGCACCCCGGTCGCGCAGCTGCGCGTGCAGGCGTTGCGCGCTGCGGAACTCGTCGGACTCCTCGAGCAGCGTGATGACCTCGCCGCGCTGCCGGGTGTTGCGAGCAGCGCCGGGGATCGACTTGACCACCGCCTGGACCCCTCTCGTCGACGGCACGCCGTGCGGTCACGGCAGCACCGGGGACGGTCCGCCGGTTCGAACTGTCCCTGTCGCACTGCGGCTCGTCGCGGCGTTCATGGTAGCGGGCAGCGCCGGTCGGGCCGGTCGAACTGTCGTGGCGGTCGAAGGCCGGCCCGTTGCTCGCCCTACCGCCGCGCCACGGCCGCACGCTTGAACCGGAATGCCGACAGTCACCCGACGAACGGCACTCCTCTATACACTCATCCGCACCAGCAGCCCGGAAGGTGTCCGGAGTCGGCCCCTGCTGCCATTCGCTGACGCTGTACAGACCGGAACGGAATCGGTGTGACTGCTCCCGAGCGCATCGCCCCATCAGGTGAAGAGCCGCCCGGCGAACCTCCGGTCAGCCACGAGTCGCCGCATTCCCGCGGTGCCGCCGTGCGGGCGGTGATCGCCGACCGGATCAGCAGCGTCGAGGTGCTCGCCGCGCTGCTGATCCTCCTGATCGTCCTGCGGGACCCACTCGCCGGCCTGCTGTCCGCGCCGTCCCTGGCGACCTGGACCACGGTATTCGTGTCGGTGATGGTGCAGGCGGTCCCGTTCCTGGTGTTCGGCGTGCTGCTGTCGGCCGTGATCGCGGTGTTCGTACCGCGGTCCTTCTGGGCGCGTGCCCTGCCGAAGCATCCGGCCCTCGCCGTGCCGGTGGCCAGCGCCGCCGGTGTCGTCCTGCCCGGATGTGAGTGCGGCGCCGTGCCGATCGCCGGGTCCCTGATCCGCCGTGGGGTCACCCCCGCGGCGGCGCTGGCCTTCCTGCTCGCCGCGCCGGCGATCAACCCGATCGTGCTCGTCGCCACCGCGGTCGCCTTCCCCAACAACCCCGAGATGGTCCCTGCCCGCGCCGTCGCCAGCCTGGTCGTCGCCATGTTGATGGGCTGGTTGTGGCTACGCCTGGGACGCGCGGACTGGATCCGGCTACCACGCCGGCCCGAGCTTGACGGCCTTCGACGGGGCGAGGCGTTCTGGTCCGCCGTCCGGCACGACGTGGTCCACGCCGGGGGCTTCCTCGTCGTTGGCGCGATGGCGGCGGCCAGCATCAACGTCCTGGTACCTGAACGGTGGCTGCAGACCCTCGCCGACCAGCCGGTGCTCTCCGTGCTGGCACTTGCCGTGCTGGCCGTCCTGCTATCCATCTGTTCGGAGGCAGACGCGTTCGTCGCCGCCTCGCTGTCGCAGTTCTCCCTCACCTCCCGGCTCGTCTTCCTCGTGGTGGGTCCCATGGTCGACCTCAAACTCATCTCCATGCAGGCCGGAGTCTTCGGCCGCCGCTTCGCCGCCCGGTTCGCCCCCGCCACCTTCACGGTCGCGGTCGCGGTCGCCGTCGGCACCGGGGCGGTGCTGCTGTGAACCGCCAAGCCCAGGCCTGCATCATGATCCTCTTCGGCGGCGCGGTCCTCCGGGCCAGCCTCACCGACCTGCATCTGCGCTACGTCAAGGAGGGACTTCGCCCCTTCCTCATCGGCGCCAGCCTGCTGCTGATCATCACCGCCGTGATGACCCTCTGGTACGAACTGCGACCCGCGGCCGCCGCCACATCCGGCGCAGCCGACGAGCAGCAGCCACCCGCCCCGGCTGATCCTGACGGCGCGGTGGGTTCCGCTGCGGCCACCGCACCCGGGCACGACGACCATGGACACCACGGCCATCACGGGCCGCGCGTCGCCTGGCTGCTCCTCCTGCCCGTCCTCGGGCTCCTGCTGGTCAGCCCGCCCGCGCTCGGCTCGTACGCCGCCGGCCAGTCCGGCACCGCGCTCACCGCCGAGCAGAACTACGACTATTCCCCGCTGCCCGCCGGTGATCCCGCGCCGATCTCGGTCATCGACTATGCCGCCCTGGCCCTGTTCGACAAGGGCCGGTCGCTCGGCGACCGCCGCGTCCAGTTCACCGGCTTCATCACCCCCGGCCCCGGCGGCGAGCCGATCCTCGCTCGGATGATCATGTCGTGTTGCGCGGCGGACGGCCGGCCGGTCAAGGTCGGCATGACCGGCGATGCGCCTGCCGGCCTGGCCGACGACACCTGGGTCGAGGTCACCGGCCGGTACAGCCAGCGTATCGGCCGCGACCCGGTCAACAACGAGGAGATTCCCTACCTCGATGTCGAGTCCTGGCGACAGGTGAACGCGCCGGCCAATCCCTACGGATAGCCGGTCTCGTTCTCGGATCGAGGTTGGAAATGCTGGACGTTGAACGCCGGGGCCCGTTCCCGTGGTGCGGGCTGGCGTTCGGCGCCGATGCGGCGTTCACGTGGTCGCGGCCGCCAGGGTCGCAGACCGCCGGAGTTGGAGCGCTACCGCGCCGCCCTCAACGCCGGAGCGGACCCGGCTGTGGTCACCGACTGGATCGCGCAGAACCAGGCGGAACGCGCTCGCGCGGAAGCAGATCTATGCGCGAACGCGGGCACCACCCCGCCGGATGAGCCGAGCAGAGATCAGGGCCCTGGTGACCGCACTCGGCGACATCGCCGCCGTGCTCCGCGACGCCGACCTGGCCGACAAGGCCGAGGTGTGCCGGCGACGCGGACCCCGGGCTGAAACGCAAACGGTGCCCGCTGGCTGGCCTGCCCATGGTCGTCCCGAGTTCGGCGTGGCTGGAGATGCAAGGCTCGGTAGACCCGAGCGAGGTTGGCCTCGACGGTAATTGGGCTGATGATCTGACGCGGGATGCGTCGAAGGCCGTGCGGTGCGTACAGTTCCGGGTCGGACTTGGGGTGGGCCGGATAGATCCGGCGCAGGGAACGGGATGAGACAGCGGCGGCATGACGGCGGACAAAATTACAGAAAACGGTCAATACGGCATTGACCGCGGCCGACTGGAGACCTGTCTCAGCGTCTTTGAGGCGTTGGAGGACCTGCCTCCCGATCACCCCGACGTGGTGCGGGTGCAACGGGCCACCGCGAAGCTCTACAAGGTGATCAAGCAGCGGCGACGCGAGGAACGGCGGGATGCCATCGCGGCGGCCGACCGCGCGGTGACGGCGGCCACCGCCACCGGCGCCCCTGGCCGGATCGACGACGAGACCCAGGGCATCCCGCTCGCCTCCCCCACCGTCGGTACCACGGCCGGCTTCCTGCACAATCCGCGCGGCTGCTACGTCTGCAAGCAGCGCTACCGCGAGGTGGACGCCTTCTATCATCAGCTCTGCCCGCCCTGCGCCGCGCTCAACCGGGAGCGCCGGAACGCCCGCACCGACCTGACCGGCCGGCGCGCGCTGCTCACCGGCGGCCGGGCGAAGATCGGCATGTACATCGCGCTGCGGCTGCTGCGCGACGGCGCGCACACCACGGTGACCACGCGGTTTCCGCACGACGCGGTCCGCCGATTCGCCGCGATGCCCGACAGCGCGGACTGGCTGCACCGCCTGCGGATCGTCGGGATCGACCTGCGCGACCCCGCCCAGGTGATCGCCCTCGCTGACTCGGTCAGTGGCCAGGGACCCCTCGACATCCTGATCAACAACGCGGCGCAGACCGTCCGCCGCACGCCCGGGGCGTACGCGCAGCTCGTCGCCGCAGAGGCGGCGGCCCTGCCGGACGGCCCGCTGCCGGAGATGATCACGTTCGCCAAACCGACCGGCCGGAGCGACCCGGCCGGCAGCCTGAACGCCCCACCGCAGCCGGCGATCACCGCGCACGCGCTCACCGCACTGGCGCTGACCAGCGGCTCCGCCTCGCCGGAACGGATCGCGGCAGCCACCGCCATCGACGCCGGCGGTCTGGTGCCGGACCTCGACCCCGTCAACAGCTGGGTGCAGCGGGTGCACGAGGTGAACCCGGTCGAACTGCTCGAAGTGCAGCTGTGCAACGTGACCGCGCCGTTCGTGCTGGTCAGCCGGCTGCGACCGGCGATGGCCGCAGCGACCGCCCGCCGCAAATACGTGGTGAACGTGTCAGCGATGGAGGGCCAGTTCGCCCGCGGCTACAAGGGGCCGGGCCACCCGCACACCAACATGGCCAAGGCCGCGCTGAACATGCTGACCCGGACCAGCGCCCAGGAGATGCTGGCCGACGGCATCCTCATGACCAGCGTCGACACCGGCTGGATCACCGACGAGCGACCCCACCCGACGAAGATGCGGCTGGCGGACGCCGGCTTCCACGCCCCGCTGGACCTCGTCGACGGCGCGGCCCGGGTCTACGACCCGATCGTCCGCGGCGAACAGGGCGAAGACCTGTACGGCTGCTTCCTGAAGGACTACGCGCCCTGCGCCTGGTGATCGGCGCGCCCACCCCGCAGTCGGCCACCCGGGCTCAGGCCGACATGGTCAGCACCGTCGCCCCGTCCACCACAGGTCCAAGCTGCGGTGGCTGCCGCGATGGAGCCGTTCTGAGGTCGGCTCCATGACGGGCCCCGAACTGGCCGACGATACCCTGACCGGCCTGCTCGCCTGGTTCTCCCTGATCCACATCCCCGACGACGAGTACCCAGGGTGTTCGCCGAGTTCCACCGAGTGCTGCGGCCCGGCGGGGTCATGCTGCTCGGCTTCCACGCCGGCGACGGCAGCCGGCTCAAGACGGAGGGCTACGGCGGCTACCCGATGAACGTCTACGTGCACCGCCGCCCACCGGGCTGGGTCACAGCCTGGCTGGACGCCGCCGGCTTCACCGTCGAGGCCGAGATGCTGCACCTCCCGGCCAAAACATCGAGGACGCATTCCTCTTCGCCTATCGGTGAGGTCCCAGGCCGACGTCATCCGCGCCATTAGCCGTTGACGACCCACCGTCCGCCCTTCGGATCGCTGGTGGGCCACCGGTCTTGGGGCATGAAGACACCGACACAGCCGATCCGGCCGGCGGCGTTCGTCACTTTGATGCAAGCCGTCGAGGGCCATTGTGTGGTGTTCCACGCCGTCGGCGTCGTGGGCCTGGTAGCCGACTGCCTCAATCGATTTCTGCACCCCGTCGTGTACGAAGCATTCCCAGGCTGACTTCTGCTCGAGGGACGCTCAATTCGGCGCGGACGGGAGGGTTGGCGCCGCGACGAGCGCATGTGCGTGCCGCTACCTCGGCGGCGAACTCGACCACTTCGGTGAGGACGGCGCGGTCAGCGGCGGCGAGTGTGCTGCGCCGTTCCGCCTTCAGCAGGTCGGCCTCGCTGAGCGCGGCGAGCATCCCGGCGGTGAAGGCGTCCCCCGCCCCGACGGTGTCCACCACATCTGTATGGTGCGCCGCAACTTCGACTTCGTGCCGGCGGGTCGCCGCCCATGCACCCAGCTCGCCGAGCGTGACGACCACAACGTGTGCGCCGAGGGCCAGCCACCTCCGCCCCGCCTCCTGGTAGGGGCGGCCCGGGTAGATCCAGTCCAGATCGTCGCCGCTGACCTTGACGACGTCGCTCAAACTGACAAAGGCGTCGATTCTTCCTCGGGCGCCGATCGGGTCGCCGGTCACTGAGGGACGGCAGTTCGGATCGAAGCTGATCATCGTCGACGGGCGTGCCCGCCGCACCAGTGCCAGCACGTCGTCGGCTCCCGGCTGTAGGACCGTGGCGAGCGATCCGGTGTGCAGGCAATCGCCGTGCGCATCCTCGACCATCTGCCCAGGGAAGGCTTGCCATTCGATGTTGAAGTCGTAGGTGGCCTGGCCCTTGGGATTCAGGTGCGTCGTCGCCACGCTTGTCTGCGCGAGGTTCAGGATCGACTGCTGGCTTAGGCGTACGCCGTTGCGCTCGATGTAGGCGCGGAGCATCCGCCCGTGGGCGTCGTGCCCGATCTGGGTCAGCAGGGTGGTGGGCTGACCGAGTCGGGCCAGAGCGGTGGCCACGTTCGCGGGGCTTCCCCCGGGGTACGCCGCCATCGTCCCCGCTGTCTCCTCGATCAGATCCACGAGGGTCTCACCCACGACGGTGATCACGTCTCTCCTTTCTGGATGGCATCGATGCTGTGCCGGGCCGTGGATCAGCTCGTTGCGTGGCCGGGAGTCTGTTCGAGGGTGGTGGCACCGGTCATGATTGCCACCGCCTCGGCCATGGTGTGCGACGACGGGCTGACCACGCCGGCGCAGCGACCCAGTCGTTGGATGTGGATGCGGTCGGCGACCTCGAACACGTGCGGCATGTTGTGGCTGATGAGGATCACCGGGAGTGTGCGGGACCGCAGTTCCTCGATCAGTCTGAGCACCTGGTTGGACTCCTTGACCCCGAGCGCGGCGGTCGGCTCGTCGAGCACGATCACCTTGCTGCCGAAGGCGGCGGCCCGCGCCACCGAGACGGCCTGCCGCTGGCCTCCGGAGAGCGTCTCGACCGCCTGCGCGACGTTCTGCAGGGTGCCGATGCCGAGGTCGGCGAGGGCTTGGGCGGCCTCGCGGCGCATGCCCTGCTGGTCGAGCATCCGGAAGACGGAGCCGAGCGGTCCGCGGCGGCGCTTCTCCCGTCCAAGGAAGAGGTTGCTCGCGATGTCCAGCGCCGGGGCGACGGCCAGGGTTTGGTAGACCGTCTCGATACCGGCGTCCCGGGCATCCTGCGGGCGCTTGAAGTGCACCGGCCGGCCCTCCAGGAACAGCTCTCCAGCGTCCGGGCTTAGCGCGCCGGTGAGGCACTTGATCAGCGTCGACTTGCCGGCGCCGTTGTCGCCGATCACGGCGAGCACCTCGCCGGGATAGAGGTCGAGGTCGACCCCGTCCAGCCCGACGACCTTGCCGAAGGTCTTCACCAACCCGCGGGCCGAGAGCACTGGCGTACGCTGCGCCGGTTCTGCCGCGGGCGGGCGGCTGCCTGGGCTGTGCGTGGTGGCGGTCATGCTCGCACCTTTCTGATCCACTGGTCGACGGCCACGGCGAGGATCACCAACAGGCCCACGGCGAGCACCCGGTACTGGTCGTCGACGCCGGCGAGGGAGAGGCCGCTGCGGAAGAACCCGACGATCAGCGCGCCGAGGAGAGTGCCAAGCAGCACTCCCCGGCCGCCGAAGAGGCTGGTGCCGCCGATCACCACAGCCGTGATGCTTTCCAGGTTGGCGTCGGTGATGGCGTTCGGGCTGGCCGCGCCCGCCCGTCCGATGAGGATCCAGGCGGTGATGCCGTAGATGGCTCCCGCCACCAGGTACACGCTCAGCAGCACCCGGTCGACCCGGATGCCAGCGAGCCGCGCGGCCTCCTTGTCGTCGCCGACCGCGTAGACGTGCCGGCCCCAGGCGGTCTTGGCCAGGGCGTAGCCCACCACCAGGTAGATGAGCACGACCGCGACGACGCCGAAGGTGATCCGGAACTCGCCCACCGGGAAGGATTCCCCGGTCCAGCTGAGCACGGGCGGCAGATCGGTGGCCTGGACACTCTGGCCATCGGAGTAGAGCAGCCCGATGGAGGTGAAGACGCTGAGCGTGCCCAGGGTGACGATGAAGGGCGGCAGCTTCAGCCGGGTCACCAGCCCGCCGTTGAGCGCGCCCGCCGCGGCGCCCACAGCGATGGCGAGCAGAACGGCGAGTACGCCCGGCAGCCCCTGCCCCTCGGCCAGTTTCGCCGAGAGCATCATCGCCAGGATGGCGATCGCGCCGACCGACAGGTCGATCCCCGCGGTGAGGATGATGAGTGTCTGCCCGACGGCGAGCGCGCCGATCACGGCCACCTGCTGCAGGACGAGCGACAGGGAGTTCGGCGCGGCGAAGCGGGGGTTGAGGGTGGAGAAGACGACGAACGCGATAACCAGCACGAGGAACGGGCTGATCGCGGGGTGGGCGTGCAGCAGGTGCTGAACGCGTTGCAGCGGTGAGTGCCGGCGCAGCGCGAACTGCTGCGCTGCGCTGGTTGGTGGAGTGGTCGTGGTCACGGGCTGCTCCCTGGGGTGGTCGACGGAGGCGGACGACTGCCCGGTCGAGGGCGCGGGATGCGAGTTCCCGGGCGCCTCGACCGGGACAGCGGTGGACTCAGCCCCAGCAGCGCCCGGTGGCGTCGGCGCTGGTGATGCTCTCGACCCCGGTGGCCGGCTTGTCGGTGACCAGGGTGACGCCGGTGTCGAAGAAGTCGAGGCCACCGGTGACCTGCGGCTTCTCACCGTCGTTCGCAATTTTCTTGATGGCCTGCACGCCGAGTTCGGCCATCTTCAGCGGGTACTGCTGTGAGGTGGCGCCGATGACGCCGTCCTTGACATGCCGTACGCCGTCGCAGCCGCCGTCGACGGAGACGACCAGGACGCCCTGGGTCTTGCCCGCCGCCTGCAGCGCCTTGTACGCGCCGACCGCGGCCGGCTCGTTAATGGTGTAGACGACGTTGATGTCGGGGTTCCTGGTCAGGCAGTTCTCCATGGCGGTGCGACCGCCGTCCTCGGCGCCCTGGGTCGGCTCGTTGCAGGCGATGGTGTAGGTGCCGCCGGAGTAGTTGCCGGTCTTCGCCTCGTCGCCGTTCTTCTTCTTGTCGGCGGTGTCGATGCCCATCCCGGCCAGGAAGCCCTGGTCCCGGTTGTAGTCGACGGAGACGACCTTGTCGTTGAACAGATCCAGCAGCGCGATGGTCGCCGGCTTGCCAGCGAGCTGGGCCGCCGTCCACTTGCCGACGAGTTCACCCGCCTTGAAGTTGTCGGTGGCGAACGTGATGTCCACGGTGTCGGCCGGGTCGGGCGGGGTGTCCAGGGCGATCACGTAGAGCCCGGCGTCACGGGCCTTCTTGATAGCGGGGTTCACCCCGGGACCGTTCGGGGTGATCAGAATGCCTTCGTCCCCCCGGGCGATCGCGTCCTCGATGGCCTGCACCTGGCCGGCCTCGTCGCCGTCCTCCTTGCCCGCGGCGACGGTGAGCTTGACGCCCTCGGCGTCGGCGGCCTTCTTCGCACCCTGCTGCATGGTCACGAAGAACGGGTTCGTGGAGTTCTTGGTGATCAGCGAGACGGCCACGGTCGGGGCGCCGCCGCCGGTTCCTTCGTCACCGGAGCCGCCGCAACCGCTGACGACCATGCTGGTCGCCGCCGCGGCGGCGACCAGCAGCGCCGTAGGGCGACGGCCAATGCGCTGGATCATGTCTTCTCCCTCGGAACCGTCCCCGGCGCCCTGCCGGGAAGCAGTGTTGACAACGATGTCAGCGCAGTTTCCAGTGACGTACCCGAAGATGTCAATGGCATGACAACGACTTTTCCAGTTGCTGCTCGCAGTCGTACCCGCGCTGTTGACATCGATGTCAAGCAGCCGCAGGATCGCTGCACCCGGCGCCCCACCACTGACGGTGTCCAGCGCGGGGACCCGGGCGCCCACCGCCGGCCGGACGGCCGGCGTCCATGACGGACGGAGGATGTGGATGAGAATCCGACGATGGTTGGCCGCATGCGCGGCCGCGGCCGTGGTGGCGGCGATGCCCGGCGCCACCGCCAGCGGTGCGACCGGCGGCACGAGGGACGAGCCGTACCGCCCGCAGATCCACTTCAGTCCCGAGCGGAACTGGATGAACGACCCGAACGGGCTGGTCTGGTACCAGGGCGAATGGCACCTCTTCTACCAACACAACCCCGAGGGTGCGCAGTGGGGCAACATGTCGTGGGGCCACGCGGTCAGCCGCGATCTGTTCCACTGGGAGGAGCTGCCGGTCGCGCTCCCCTACTCGGCCGACGAGCACATCTTCTCCGGGTCGATCGTCGTCGACGAGCGGAACACCTCGGGCTTCGGCCGCCCTGGCGTGCCGGCGATGGTCGCCGTCTACACCAGCGCCTACCCGGCTACCGGCATCCAGGCCCAGTCGCTGGCCTACAGCATCGACCACGGCCGGACGTGGACGAAGTACGCCGGGAACCCTGTGCTCGACCTCGGGTCGCGGGAGTTCCGCGACCCGAAGGTCTTCTGGGACGCCGAGGCCGGCTACTGGGTCATGGCGATCGTGCTGGCCACCGAGCACAAGGTTCGCTTCTACCGCTCCGCCGACCTCAAGGCGTGGACCTACCTGAGCGACTTCGGCCCGGCCAACGCCACCGGCGGGGTCTGGGAGGTGCCGGACCTGTTCGAGGTGCCGGTCGACGGCGACCCGCAGAGCACCAAGTGGGTGCTGGTGGTCAACCTGAACCCGGGGTCAGTGGCCGGCGGGTCGGGCGCTCAGTACTTCGTCGGCGACTGGGACGGGACCACCTTCACCGCGGACAACATGGTGACCGGCGAGCCGGAGCCCCCGGCCGGAACACTCTTCGCCGACTTTGACGGCGACTACGCCGGCTGGACGATCGAGAACGACCCGACGCTGGCCCCCGGGCCTTTCGGCACCGCCCCCTACCCGGGGACGGTCCCCGGCCAGCAGCTGGTCAGCGGCTTCCGCGGCCGTTCCCTGGTGAACAGCTTCCTCGGCTTCGACACCCCGAAAGGGCGGATGATCTCCCCCGAGTTCACCCTCGACCAGGACTTCCTGAACCTCCTCGTCGGCGGTGGCGCGCACCCGCACCTGCCCGGCGCGACCACCGAGTTCGTGCCCGAGGGCGCCGAGACCGTGCTCGACTTCGAGCTGCCCGACGGCCAAACGTACGAGCAGGCGGGCTGGACGGCGACTGACGGGCTGCGCGGCCGGACGCCGGTGGTGGGTCCCGCCCGCTCGGAACGCGGGCACGTGGGCGACAAACTGCTCACCACCTTCTACGAGGCCGACACGACGACCGGGACGCTCACCTCGCCGGCGTTCCCTATCGACCGGAACCACCTCAGCGTGCTCGTCGGCGCCGGCGGTCACGTCGATGCGAGCGCGCGGACGGTGGTGGAACTGCTCGTCGACGGCGAGGTGGTCCGCACCGGCACCGGGAACTTCTCCGGCTTCGTGAACTGGCGCAGCTGGGACGTGGCCGAGTACCGGGGCCGCAGCGCCCAGCTGCGCATCGTCGACGAGAACACCGGCGGCTGGGGGCACCTCCTGGTCGACCACCTGATCGCGACCGACGAACCGGTGCTGCCTCGGTCGGTGGAGACCGCGGTCAACCTGGTCGTCGAGGACGACGTGGTCCGCACCGCCACCGGCAAGGACAGCGAACGCCTCGACTGGGTCGCCTGGGACGTCCGTGACCTGGCCGGCCGGCGGGCCCACCTGGAGATCAACGACTTCAACTCCGGCGGCTGGGGCCACATCCTCGTCGACCACGTCATGTTCGCCGACCGGCCGGCCGGCAGCGAACTGGAGCGCTACGACTGGGTCGACTACGGCAAGGACTACTATGCCGCGATCTCGTACAACGGCGTCCCGGGCGGCGAGCGGGTGCTCGTCGGGTGGATGAACAACTGGCAGTACGCCGGCGGCATCCCCACCTCCCCGTGGCGTGGCGCGATGGCGCTGCCCCGGGAGTTCGGGCTCGCCACGATCGACGGGGAGGTGCAGCTCGTCCAGCGACCGGTCAGCCAGATCCGCCGGCTCCGCGGGGCCGGCGGCGCGTACGCCCTGCGCGACGCCGTCGTCGGACCCGGCGTGCGGGACCTGCCGGCAGCCGCCGACGGGACCGTGCTGGAGATCGAGGCCGAGTTCGAACTCCGCGACGCCGACCGGTTCGGCCTGCACGTACGCGGCGGAGACGGCGAGCGGACCGTGATCGGGTACGACGCCGCCGCGCGGCGCCTCTACGTCGACCGGACCCGGTCCGGCGACGTCGGGTTCAGCCCGCTCTTCCCCGGCGTGCACTCCGGCCCGCTCTCCGTCGATGGCGACCGGGTGCGCATGACGATCTACCTGGACCGCTCCTCCGTCGAGGTGTTCGGCGGGGCGGGTCAGACCACCATCACCGACCAGATCTTCCCCGCGCCGGGCAGCGACCAGACGCGGCTCTTCGCCGAGGGTGGGGAGGTGCTGGTGCGGTCACTCACCGTCCGGCCGCTGCGGTCCGTGTGGCGATAACCTGGGACCCGATCATCAGCAGTCCGGGGGCCGCGGCAGGTACCGCGGTCCCCGGCGTCGCCTCCGCTAGGAGCGCTCATGGACGGTGCGGTTTCCAATTCGACGATTGCCCGGGCTCGGCCCACGCTACGGGACGTCGCCCTGCTCGCTGGCGTGAGCACGAAGACTGCCTCCCGGGTGGTCAACGGCGAACCGGGAGTCTCCCCGTCCAAGATCACGGCCGTGCAGCGGGCGATCACGCAGCTCGACTACCGTCCGAACTTCACCGCCAGCAGCCTGCGGCGCGCTGGCGGCCGCAGCGCGGCGATCGCCGCCGTCCTCGAGGACCTGGCCAACCCCTTCTCCTCGGCGCTGCACCGGGCGCTGGAGGACGCCGCCCGCGAACGGGAGGTGCTGATCTTCGCCGGAAGCGTCGACGAGAGCCCCGAGCGGGAGCGCGACCTGGTCCGGGCGTTCACCATGCGGCAGGCCGACGCCCTGGTGGTGGTGCCGGCAAGCGACAACCAGAGCTACCTGATGGGCGACGTCAACGCCGGCACCCCCGTGGTGTTCGTCGACCGGCCCCCGGTCGGGCTGCCCGTCGACGCCGTCCTCACCGACAACCACGACGGCGCCGCCGCCGCTGCCCACCACCTGGTCCGGCACGGCCACCGGGACATCGCCTACCTCGGCGACCTCCAGACGATCTCCACCGCCCGGCAGCGCTTCCGGGGTTTCAAGGAGGCGCTCAGCGACCACGGCATCCGGCCCGATGCCGCGAACATCGTCCACGACCTGCACACCGAGCGCGACTCCGAGGAGGCGGCCCGCCGGCTGCTGACCCGCGAGTCCCCGCCGACCGCCCTCTTCACCTCGCAGAACCTCGTCACCATCGGCGCCATCCGGGCGCTGCAGCAACTCGGCCGGCAGCAGCAAGTCGCCCTCGTCGGCTTCGACGACTTCCCCCTTGCCGACCTGCTCCAGCCGGGCGTCACCGTCGTCGCGCAGAACCCGTCCGAGATGGGCCGGGTCGCCGCCTCCCTGATCTTCCGCCGCCTCGACGGGGAGCAGTGGCAGCCGAGGACCCACCTCGTGCCGACCCGGCTGATCGCCCGCGGGTCGGGCGAAATCGCGGGGCCGCACCGGGACTGAGGCGCACCCGCAATGGCGGGAATGTAACGCCCGTCAGGGCGGTATCACCGGATCGCCTCATGGATGTGCAACCGGCAGGTGAGCATCGGCCGTCGCTTGCTGGCCGTCGCGCCAATTGATGACTTCGGTCAACCCGGTCTGCGTAGTCCTGTCATGCGGACTGGGATTCGGTTGGCGAGGTAGAACCCCCAGTCAGGTTCGGTGGTGCGGGCCGGCTCCGTTCGCGCGCGGCGCTGATGATCGAATCGAGTCGGTCGCGGGTGGTAGACAGGTCGCGTACCTGGGCGTCGATGCGGGCGCGCTCGAAGGTGTGTGCTGGACGGACTTGCCAAACCCGCCATCCGGTCAGCCGGCGGTTGGCAGAGTGGGAAAGGTGAGCAGGAGGCGGCCGGTGCGGCAGCGGCACCAGCGCCTTGCGCGAGTCCTCGGGAACCTTCACTTCTCCACCGGGGCTGCCGGCGTCACCAAGTTGGAACTGTTCCTCGACCTGGTCTTCGTGTACGCATTCCTCGCTGCGACGAACCTCATGGCGGAGAACTTCCGAGTCGAGGGCGTGTTCCAAGGCGTCTTGGTGATCCTGCTGCTGTGGAGATGCTGGAGCTCATATGCGTTGCTCGGCAATCTCGTCAGGGTAGACCGGGGAATCATTCGGCTGGTCATGTTCGGCGTGGCCGCGACGATCCTGTTGATCGGCATCGCCGCGCCGGTGACCTTCACCGACCGGCCGGGAGGCCTGTTCGGGCCGCTGATCTTCGTCGTCGCCTTCTTGCTTGCCCGGCTCGTTGCACTGCTGATCCTGACGTACGCCGGATCAGGCGAGCAGCCGATCCGAGCGTCCGTCCTCGGCAGGTGGTTGCCCTTTGCCGGCGGCGCGGTTCTGCTGCTGTGCGGCGCGCTACTTCCTCGTCTCCTACCCTCGGGCATCGACGGTGAGACTGTCCGGCTGGCCCTATTCTTCGCCGCAGCCGCTGTCGATTTCATCGGCGTACGAGCGATCGGCATGGGTGGCGTTCGAATCGCCTCCGTGCCGCACTGGGCAGAGCGGCACCGGCTGGTCATGCTCATCGCGCTGGGCGAGACGATCATCTCGATCGGCACCAGCCGCGGCCTGATCGGTGATCCCCCGATCACCTGGTCGGTCATCGGGGGTTCGGCGCTGGGCCTCATCGTGGTGGCCGTGCTCTGGTGGCGCTACTTCGACATCGCCGGATTCGCCGCCGAGCGGGCACTGGAGCAGCAGCCGGCATCCGCCAGGTCACGACTCGGCCGCGACGTGTACACGATCCTGCACCTTCCGATGATTGTCGGCCTCGCCCTGTTCGCGCTGGGGCTCAAACGTGCCTTGAGTTCGGTCGAGCCCGCCGACGCAGCCAGGTGGGACGAGCTGGGCACGCTGGTCCTTTACGGAGGTGTCCTTCTGTACCTGCTTGGCATGGTGGCTCTCGAGTACCGCACCATTCGCCTGCTGGGTCGGAGCCCGTTGCTGGGGGTCGTTCTGGTGGGTGCCGCGGTGCCGGTCGCGGTCCACCTGCCGGCGGTGGGTGCCGTAGGGCTGCTTGCCGCCCTTCTCGCCAGTATGGTCCTGGCTGACCTCACCGTCTTCCGTCGGCGGCACCGCGCGCTGCACGAACGGGTGGCGGGGGCGGCCGACCGGACCACCGGCACCGGGGTCACGCCGAAGGAGCTGTTCCTGGATCTGGTGGTCGTCTATACGTTCATCCAGGTCACGGTGTTGACGAGCCGGCATCCCACCGGGCCGGGGGTCGCCCAGGCACTGGCAGTGCTCACCCTGCTGTGGATCGCCTGGTCCCGCTACACGCAGGTAGGAAACGTCCTGCGCAGCGAGTCCATCCCCGTCCGGTTGAGTGTCCTGCTGGTCGTGGCGCTGGCCCTGACCATCGGTATCGCCATCCCGCAGGCGTTCGATCACGTGCCGGACGGCCTGCCCGGGCCGACGGTCGTCGTCGCCTGCTACATCGCCCTCCGCTTACTGCACCTGGCCGCGCTCCGGCTTGTTGGCCGCCCGGACCGGGCGCCACCCGCACACGTGCTGCGGGCGAGCGTCCCGACCTTGACGGCGCTCGTCCTGCTGATGGTCGCCGCCCTGACGTCCGCGCGACCGGACGCTCCGGAGGTGCTGGGGCAGTTGGTGGCGAGCCTCTGGCTGGCAGCCATCGTCGTCGACCTCGCCGGCGGCTACCTCGTCCTGCGGTTCTGGTGCGTGAGTTCGGCCAGACACTGGAGCGACCGGTATGCCCTGATCATCCTCATTGCACTGGGAGAATCGATCATCTCAACGGGAGTGGCGGTTTCCGGCCGCCCCATCTCGTGGTCGGTCGTCGGTGCCATCGTCACCAGCATGGTCCTGCTGGCCACGCTCTGGTGGGCGTACTTCGACACCGACGCCGTTGTCGGAGAGCGCACCTTGCAAGCCCGCACTGGCGATCAGCGGGCGGCGCTGGCCCGCGACGCGTACGCCTACCTCCACCTGCCGATGATTGCCGGGCTGATGCTGCTCGCCGTCGGCCTGCGTGAGATTCTCGACGTGCTGAGCGAACCGTCAGGACCGGCGCGTACCCCGTTGGGACACGCCATCCTCTTCGCCGGGACAATCGTCTATCTTCTTGCCAACCAGGCATTCTGGTGGCGTGTCCAGCGCGAGGTCCGCTGGGTCCGCGTTGTCGGAATCCTGTTCGTGATGGTCCTCGCGCTGGTGACCAGCCCGCTGTCGCCGCTGCTGGCGCTGACTATCCTGACCGCCACCAGCGTTTCCGTGATGGCGATCGACTCGCTCCGTGCCGCCGACCTACGGCGACGACTGTCCGAACCACGCTCGGCCATCCTGACCGACGCCCGGCCGGGCAACCCGATCACGTAGCCCGGTGGAGCGCCGTCCCGTTCCTGACCTTTCCGCACCCGAGATCTGTCGAATCGTGTGCATGAGGAGGATGAGGTGCATCAACGCGAGGCTGCGCAACCTCTCTCAGGCGAACGATCGACACGTCCCGTTGCGGGACGATCAGCGCCTCGGACGCGGTGGACGCCGCCCTGTGACAGGTCGAGTCGCGGTGGATGATCCGCGACCATGGGCTCGCGCCGCCGCCCGTCGTCCGCGGGTGGCAAGGGCGTGCTCGTCCCGCTGCCACCGGCTGCGGCCGAGCTACGACAAGGCCGTCGACGACCGCACCAGCGGACCGATCCTGCGCAACACCGTCGGCGTGCGGATGGACCGGCACGCCGCCACCCGCCGGCTCAAGCACCGGACCCAGGCCGCAGGGATCCGAATGCCGAGGATGCATCCCCACATGCTGCGCCACACGTTCGTGACGACCATGCTCGGCGCCGGTGTCAGCCTGCGCGACGTGCAGATCGCCGCCCGCCACGCCGCCCCGCGAACCACCATGCGCTACGACCGGGCCCGCAAGAACCTCGACCGGCACCCCAACTACATCCTGGCCGCGTACATGGCCTCCAGGACATAGCCAGCGCTCGCGGCTTCGCCGATGAGGGGGCGGCTCGGCCGAGTTGGGGCCACGACCTCAAGGAGCGGCTCAGTCGGCAGGCGATGGCCGAGCTCGGGGGGTTACGGTCTGGTCGAGTTTGTCAGGGCCGGTTGTGCACGAACCACGCGTCACCGGCGGGCAAGGCAACGGCGACCTCCCACCGGCTCAGGTCGAGGTTCGGGGCGAGCGCCTTGAGCTGGCCGGCCGCGTTCCATGCCTCGTCACCCGGTGCCGGCCGACGACCCACCTGGAACTGCAGCATGGTGCCCCACGACGCGACCAGGCGGGCGTCCCACCGGTGGCGCCACTGCGCCAACACCTTGGCGAGCGTCCACTGGTACTCCCGGGTGAGCGCACCGAAGAAGTCCACCCAGTACCCCGAGCTGCGGACGTCGCTGGTGGGCAGCAACATGAGCAGGACGCTGTCAGGCGTGTACCAGTAGTCGGTCTGTGTCACGAACCGCACGCTGCCAAGCACCCGGGCGTACAGGTCGGCGTCGGCGAGCAGCCGATCGTACAGCGCCCGCTCCAGCGCCTGGCGCGGAGTCGGCAGCGCCACATCCGACACCAGGGCCGTCAGGTCCAGGTCGACGCCGGCCATGCCACGCGCGTAGTACTCGACCCCGCCCTCGTCGACCTCGTCGTCCTCGCTGTAGTGGCGGTAGGCCAGCCAGGGTTCGGAAGACTCGGCCGCCTCGGCGAACGCGCGCAGCTCCGACTCCGACGGACCCGGCTCGGGCTCGGGCCGGATCCTCAGCGTGTCGTCGAAGTCGTCGGTGACCATGACGGGCCGGCGTCCGATGACCGGCACCAGTGCGTCGGCAGCCTGCCAGGCCTCGTGCAGGCGATTGGGGTCGATGTCGGCGACGAGGACAGTGCCCGACGGGCCGTGCCCGATCGGCAGGCCGGCCAGTGGCGTGCCGACGAACGCCGCTTCGATCTGGTCGAGGTCGTTTCGCACGGTGAAAGTGTCTCCGATCATCGACGCGACGCGGCGTCGAGGTGGGTCCGGGTGCAAATTACGATCCGGCGAGCAACGCACGCAGCATCGCCCAGGTCTGGTCGAGAGGTCCCCTCGCCGAGCCTCCGCGGCCATGGATGGCGCCATTCACACCGCCGCCTCCGTTCATAGCCTTGTTCGCCGCGTTGACGGTGGCATCAACATCCTGCGTCGTGATGTCCCCGAGGACGGCGGGACGACTGGCACGCCACTATTCTGCCCGTGAGCACCGGCTACAGACCCAGGCCATCTGGTTCCGTCGGGCGTGAGGCTGATGCGCTTGCCGTAGGAGCGGTCCCTCTGGCCGCGGTAGCCGAGGACGGTCAGATACATGCCCTACCAGTAGGGCCGACTCCAAGTCCTGATGCCGCCCTGACATGCCGCGCACCGTGAGCCGGGCCCGTGCCTGTGGCGTCACGGCATCGGTCTGCGCTGACCGTTGATCCTGCGTCGAGCCGGGTCGTGCGGCGGCGTCGCCGTCGCGTCAGCGGACCGCTTGATTGCCGACGGTGCAGGCTCGGATCGCGATGGTGACCTGGTTGCCCGCGGAGGGGTCGATGACGCAGTGCAGCCCGAGGTCTGTGATGCGGCCGTCGCGTGCGTTCCACTCGCGGGCACCGGCGTCACGCCCCAAGATTGAGCCGAGCGAGTCGATCGTGGCCTTCCAGAAGTTCGGCCAGGCGCGGCGGGGCCCGACCACGAACGCAAGCTGGAGGGCGATACCGCCATCGGGAAATGGTTGAGCGGCGGTGATCTGGTCGCGGATCTGCCGCGTTCATGCACGTCGCTGCCACCGTTGCTTGATCGGCTGGTCTGGGTGGTCTCCTTCGGCCGTGGGCTGATGCGGTACGTGACCGACGTCTACGCTTCGTCGCGTGCCGGTGGGATTCGGGGTAAGCCTGGTCGTCCGTGGTCAGACCGTGGACCCGGGGGGAATGCTGGTCGCCGCGGCCAGGGCCGTTGCTGCCAACGGTATCGAGATCGATCGCGTTGGCGACGTCGTGAGGTTCACCGCCGACGAGATGCGCGATCTGTCGGTCCTGGCGGCGCCGTTGGCTGGCTGGTGGCAACAGCACGGACCGACCACGGCCGGTGACGTTGCCCTACGGTTCGTCGGGCCGAACGGGGTCACCGAGCTGACCTACAGCATGCTCGACATGGCCGTCGAACACGTCCAGCACATCATCGAGGTCGACAGCGGCCGGCCCTACGGCCCGGGTGAGGCCCCCGGGCCGATACGGCGGCTCACCGCGGCGCTGTTACGCCGGGCCCGGACCGGCTTCACCGCGTCGGAACTGTCGATGCGCGACGAGGGCGCCGTCCTGTGCGTGGCTCTGGCCGGCCGCGACCTCGACGACCGGCCCCGCATCCTGGAGTTTCAGGCATTCGACCCAGCGCATGACGAGTACGACCCCGGCGACGACGACGGCTACTGCCTGCTCACCGAGCACCACGTACCGGTCTTCCAAGGGCTGGTCGCGCTCATGCTGACCCGGCGGACGCTACGCCTACAGCTGACCGACGAAGCGGCCCGAACCTGGGGAACACGGTCGGCGACGTACCCGGTCAGGCTCCACCTAGACAACCACGAGATCGAACAACTGCGCCTGGAGCTGCGGCGCCTCTTCTCCTTCGGAGACGATCGACTACCCGCACCCAAACTCGAGCTCCGATAGAAGGCGCTCACACCTCTGACCCGCTGGCCCAGCGCACGCTCATGCCGCGACTCGCGCGGGGGGTCGCGGGCTGTGCGGGTGTGCCGGGGGCAGGGAGACGAACAGGCGCGCTTCCGGCGTGCTGGTCGCTGCTGCGGCGATGGCCTGGCGTGGGTCAGTCGGTCTCCGCGTCCCGCAGCATGCGACGGGCTCTAGGGTCGTCGGCGGCGTGTTGCAGTAACGCGATCGGTGGTGCCGCGAGCCCGCACCGGGCTTCGATGGCGGCCGTCATCTGGTGCCGTTCGCGGGGAGGGAGCCGGTAGCTCTGGCCGACTGCGAACTGATACATCCAGCGCAGGTGTGGGCCGTCCTGTTCGTGCAGCCCGTCGATCAGGTAGGGCAGGAGGACCCGAACGACGATCGGGTGGACGGTCAACGCCAGCTCCGCTGGCCGTTCCCAGCGGGCATTGCGCAGGATCATGCCGCCGCCCCACTGTCCGGCCCACCAGTCACTGCTGTCGAACAGCATCGCGCACACCCACCGGGCGAAAGCCGCGCAGGGGCCGAGCCCTGCGGCAGACAGGAGGTCAACGAATTGGCTAGCGCTGGCCAAGGCGTCACGGCGCCGCCCTTGCGCCCAGCACGTCAGGTAGGTGCTCCACGCCTCGGCCAAGGGGCCGGCGGGCAGCGGTGAAGCGGAGAGCTGATCCCGACTCAGATGACGCACGTGGAGATTCTCGCCGACATCCGTCCAGTGGCTGGCCGCGGTATGCCGGCTCATCTCCGCAGCCCGGCTATCCATAAGACGAGCGCCGGATGCGGCGCCGGCGCTGGGCTGGACGAGCGCTCGCTCATGCCGCCAACCGAGCGTCGCGGTGCGTGACGGGCGTGCGCCTGCGCTCGGCGCGCGGTCTTGCCGACGACAGGACGCTAAGAGTCGGCGAGGGACACCCGAGCGCGGTATGTGCGTATCCCCATAGGCTCAGCCGCGGCTGCCGGTGCGCTCGCGGACGGCGTGGAGGTGGCGGGTGTTCCATTCGGAACGGCATTCGTCCCGCTGGCTTAGCACCAGCTCATGCCTTCGCAGTGCCCGAAGGAAGTCCAGGAACAGTGCGATCTCGAGCCCGGGCGTTGATGAGGGCATCAGGCAAGGCATCCTGACTGCCGTGAGTGATGGATACATCCGCCTGATCCCGACGGACCTGAACTGGCAGCCCACCCCCGAGGCCGCTGCCGCGGCCGTGGCCTACGTCGCTCGGCTATTTTCCGGTCCTGACGACGACGTCGAGCATGTCGACCACGATTTCTACGACAAAGTCACTCTGATCGACGCCGGCGAGAACACCACGCGGATCACGTGCTCGCGCTGCGTCGGGGAGATCGATATCGAGTGGTTCTACGATCTGATCGAGGAGAGCGGCGAGAGTTTCGACAACCTGGATACGACGGTGCCGTGCTGCGCTGCGGTCGTCTCACTGGTCACACTCCGCTTCGACTGGCCGGTCGGCTTCGCGCGATTCGAGGTGTGCGCCATGAACCCGACTCGCGCGAAGTACGAACTCGATGCCCAGGAACTCGCCGACGTGGCCACCCTTCTCGGCCACCCTGTCACGCAGATCCTCGCCCACTACTGATCAGCCGGCTGCGTAGTCCGCTCGAGACTTGATTCGGCACACCGCGCCTCGTCGATTCGCGTTGCGCCCGGTCGGCGGCGCGACAATACCGCCACCGGCGAGCCGGTCGTCGAAGACGTCCCCGACGGGCAGTGGAGTCGGCCACCGGCGTTCGAATCAGGTGGCGGCGGGCTCGTCTCGACCGCCGACGACTACCTTGCCTTCGCCACGGCTCTGCTCGCGGGCAGCCCCTACCGCGGCGAGCGGGTGCTCTCGCGGCCGTCGGTGACCCTGATGACCAGCGACCACCTGACCCCGACCCAGAAGGCGGTCTCCGGGTTCTGGCCTGGGTACTTCGACACCATGGGCTGGGGTTTCGGGATGTCGGTCCGCACCCGCACGCACCTCGGCCCATCGGTCGGGAGCTACGGATGGCCCGGCTACTACGGCACCGCCTGGTGCAACGATCCCGCCGAGGACATGACGACGATCTTCATCATGCAGCGGGCGCACGCGGGCGACCAGAGGCTGCCGATGTGGCACGACTTCTGGACCGCTGTCTACCAGGCGATCGACGACTGACCGCGGGGGCCGGAGACAGCCACGTCAGGCGACGGTGTCCGCACGCGCCGCCCGGAGACCGGCCAGTGACTACTCACTCGAAGGAGTTCTCCCGGTTGGGGGCGGGACCTGCCGCGATGACGACCAGCCGCACTCTCATTGCCAGGGTGAAGGCCAGCGGGAGGGAACAAGTCCCACCCGGGGGGCGGCCGGAATACGGCAGAAAGGGGCCGCGGCGGCGACCGGCGCGTGGTCGACGCCCAGCTCGCTGACTTCGCCCCTCAGTGTTCGGCACCAGGAAAAATTGGGTGGCCTTGCCAGCCCCTCCCGCCTTACCTTCTAACTGGATCTTCTTCTCCGACCCACTCACAAGAGGACTTCACCCCGCGTGACGCCGCCTGCTCTTTAGACCTGACACCTTCCCCGTGCATCGGTCGCCGACGTCGCCGTCGGCTCTTTTCCCATGCCTTTCGTCAGGTCTTAAGAGAGATCATGTCTACGCGTCCTCATATCGTGCTGTCCCAGACCGTTCGGCGCACGCTCCTTCCCCTGCTCGCGTTCCGCTGCGTCCACTGCCATTACGGCCTCGCCAGCACCGGCGACGGGAAGTTCCGCGTCAATGCCGCCGGCAAACTCCTCGACATCTGGCTCCTGGTCGCCTGCGTTTCCTGCGACCGCACCAGCAAAACCACCGTTCACGATCGCGTCCCGGTCCGGTACCTGGATCCGATCCTGCTGGAGGGCTACTCCGGCAACTCCTCTTCCCTTGTCGCCCGCGTCCTTCTCGACCCGTTGATCGACCGGCGCAACCGGTTCGACTCATCCTGTGAACTGCTCGCCCCGTCCCCTCCCGAAAGCCCCTGGCCCGTCCAGGTTTCGGTCATCTTCAACGACCCCGTGCCCCTTGGCCCCGAACGGCTCATCACCCAGAGGGCTGGGCATCAGCCGCGGGGAAATCGCTCGTCGCGTCAAGATCGGCATTGCGCTGGACCGCAGAACTCACAGGGATTTCTCGTTCGTCCTGCTATCAGCCGCCGCCGTGGGCCTGAGCCGGAGCGAGAGGCAAGGTGGCCTTGCCCCGGACTGCATCACGCGGCGGTCCGCGCGCGGTCGCTCATGACCGGGCGCGAACGAAGGTCAGGGCCGGCCCGATACCGGCCACGAAGGTGATCGCCCGGGGTGCATACATCCGGACGTGCCGATGAGCGTGCGTCCTTCCGCCCGCCGGGAAAACCCATTGCGAGTGGCCGGGACCGGATGTCTGGTTGATCGGCCACCAATCAGGAGGGAACATGACGCCCATGGCGCTGCCCACCCCCACGCTGCACACCCCTCGCCTTAGACTGCGTCCCTTCGACGACGCGGATGCGAACGACCTCTTCGCGCTGCACAGCAACGCCTACGTGCTGCGCTACTGGGACGCGCCACCGTGGAGCGAACGCGTCCGCTCTGAGCGGTTCATCACGGCTTGCCGGCAGATGGCAGAGGGGGGCACCGGGGCGCGGCTTGCCGTGGATCGTGACTCCGACGGGGCGTTCATCGGCTGGTGCAGCCTGACCCGTTGGAATCCGGACTACCGCAGCGCATCGCTGGGCTACTGCTTCGACGATGCAGCGTGGGGCCACGGCTACGCGACGGAGGCCGTGCGCGCTTTGTTGCGGTGGGCATTCGACACGCTGGACCTGAATCGCGTCCAGGCGGAGACCGATACACGCAACGTGGCATCTGCCCGCGTGCTGGAGAAGCTCGGGTTCGTGCGTGAAGGGACGTTGCGCGAAGACTGCGTCGTGAACGGCGAGGTCTCTGACTCGTGGGTCTACGGGCTGATCAGGCGAGGGTGGCGGCCGTCGTCCGAGCCGGTGCCCGCCCGCTGAGTCCTCGCTCCCTCGCGCGACGTCGCCCGGCATCCGGGTGCTTCGCTTCGCTGCGTCGAGGGGCCGGCATCGGGCATTCTCATGCCGCCGACTGCGGCGCTACGCAGTGTCACAACAACCGGATCAAGCCCGGCGCCCGGTCGTGAAAGGAGTGAGGCCGCTGCCGTCGCGTGACCTAAGAGGGATGTCTTCTTTCCCAACGTGGCCGATGTAGACGATGACTGCCTCGGGAGGGGTTGCCGGCCGTGCCGGCATGGGCTCGGCGTCGGCGTACAGCCACAGGTAGTGTGGTGTCCACGGCAGGATTCCGCCGGTCTCGCGGCAGCCGTGATAGACGGAGTGCTGCAGCAGCAGGGGCCACCCGAGGCGGCGCAGGTGGTCGACGAGTTGGGCTACCATCGCCGCGCGGGTGGCTCCGTTGGTGGCCGTCACCACAAACCGCCGTGCAGTTGCCGCTGCTGCCGCCGTCGGCGCAATTGTCGGCTGACCTCAGGTGCAGCGTTGGCGGCAGTGGAAGTACCTCGCTGTCGCGGGCGGCGAAGCAGAGCAAGTCATCATTCTCGTCGAGGACCACGGCGAACCCGCAGCAGGCGCACACCAGCCATACGGTGGCGAGCGCCGCCACGGCGGTGACCCACTGCCGGACCGGTACCGTGAGCGCGGTTGGCCCTATCCGGACACGACCGTCGGAGGGCACGAACCAATCTGGCTGTTTGCCTTGGCTCCTGCCTGGCGGCCGCGAGCCGTGACCTCGCCACCCCGCCCTTACCGCTGTACCACCGCTTCCTCGGCTCGGTACGCCAGCGCACCATCGCGGAGCCGGGAGCGAACCGCTCGTTGTATCAGGAACGTTGCACCGTTCACCCGCATTCACCAGAAGCCGCGGCGCTCTCCATCCGAGACCGTCATAGACGGCGGGTCGTGACCTTGCCTTGCGCGACCCGCGATTGTCGCCGCTCGGCGGGTGGGAACGCGGCGCGGTAGACGCGGGGCGGTACGCCGACGACCTGGCGGAAGGACTCGCGGAAGGCCGTCGGTGAGGGGAAGCCGACGAGCGTCCCGATTCGTTCCACTGGCTGGTCGGTGCGTTCCAGCAGTTGCTGCGCGCGGCGGATCCGCTGCCGGTTCAGCCACCGCAGCGGCGTGGTGCCGGTCTGGTCTCGGAAATGCCGGCTGAGGGATCGGGTGCTCATCGCGGCGTGCGCGGCGATGTCGGCCAGAGTGAGCGGACGATGCAGATTGTCGGTCAGCCAGGCCAACAGCGGTTGCAGACCGTTCTCGGCCGGCGGGGGCGGCTCGTGCGCGATGAACTGCGCCTGGCCGCCCGCGCGCTCCAGCGGCATGACACAGCTCCGCGCGGTCTCGGCCGCGACCGCGGCGCCGTGGTCGCTGCGCACGATGTGCAGGCACAGGTCGAGTCCGGCCGCCGCGCCCGCGGAGGTGAGCACGGGTCCATCCTCGACGAACAGCACGTCGGGGTCGACGGTGACGTCGGGACAGCGGCGGGCGAGCTCGGCCGCGGCGGCCCAGTGGGTGGTGGCCCGGCGACCGTCGAGCCGCCCGGCGGCGGCCAACAGAAAAGCCCCGGTGCAGATCGACACCAGCCGGGCCGCAGTGGCGGAAAGAGCTTCCAGTATCCCGACGTCCACCGCCTCGTCGAGGTCGGCCATTCCCGGTACGACTACCGTGCCGGCTTCGGCCAGCGCAGTGAGATCGTGCGGCGCCCGAAGGCCGACCGCGCCGGCGCGTACCTCGGCCGTGGCCGCACAGACGCGGACCCGGTAGGCCGGACGGCCGTCGGCCAGGCGCACCCGACCGAACACCTCCACCGGCACGGACAGGTCGAACGGGACGACGCCGTCGTAGGCGAGTACCACCACATCGTGCATGGGAACATCCTGGCGCGAATCCGTCGACTGTCGGCTCGCCGCCCCCTGTCAGGGGCACCGACTCGGCCCTAGATTCGACCGCCATGACGATTCTCGTGCCCCTGCTCATCGGCGCCCTGTACGTGGGCCTCAACGCGCTGATCCGCGAGCCGCACCGACGCCACGTCAACGCGGTCATGGTGGGCGGTGCCGGAGCGGCGTACCTCAGCGGCGGTGGTGTCGGGGCATGGGAATTCCCCTTCGTCGCCCTGATGGTCTACGTCGCATGGCGGGGGCTGAGGTCCTGGACATGGATCGGCGTCGGCTGGCTGCTGCACACCGCCTGGGATGTCCTCCACCACCTGAGGGAGCCCCAATCATCCCGTTCGTGCCCGGCTCGTCGCACGGCTGCGCCATCTGCGACCCGGTCATCGCCCTGTGGTGCCTGACGGGCGGCTGGTCGGTGACGGAACAGCTGCACCGCCTCCGCCCGCGACACCCCGAGCCGGGTGAAGGCTGGGCCCACTGCCCGTTAGCCGGAACCAGACGTGGTCACGACCAGGATCAGCCAGCCGGCGCGCACTCCTGGGACTGACAGGCGCGGCAGGAGCAGGTGTTGCCGCGGCCATCGCCGGCTTCTCGTCCGCACCTGGTGGGCAGAGCCCGACTTCACCGATGAACCGTTCACGCTCGGGGTCGCCTCCGGGGATCCGCTCCCCGACGGCGTCGTACTGTGGACCCGCCTGGCCCCGGACCCGCTCGCTGCTGACGGGACCGGTGGAATGCCGCCGCACGTCGTGCCGGTGGTGTGGCAGGTCGCCGCGGTGAAGACCGAGGCGGGCGCACGCCACCCTTACCGGCACGTTCCGGCGTTGTCGAGGCAACTCATGCTCGAAGTCAGGTGATGTGCCGCAGGCGGTTCCGGGGAACGCCTGCGGCTGCCAGCAGGTCCGCGAGGGACGCGGAGGAGTGATCGAGGTAGACGGCGACCTTGTGGTCGTCACCGAGGTGGCAGGCGGCCGCAAGAGTACCGAGGTTGATCGGGTCGAGGTCCTGAACGTCGGCGAGGTCCATGACCAGGCGCAGAGGCCGCGTGTGCCGGATGGCCTGGACCAGTGTGCGGCGCAGCCCGAGGGCGTCCGCGGCGTCGAGGACGCCGTAGGGGTGGATGACGAGGGTGCCGTCGGGTCTGGTTTTGATGTCGACCGTGGTGGCGGTCATCGCGTTACCTTCCGTTACCCGGTGTTCTCCGAATCGTCAGGTTAGGGTCCGCGCCGCGGGAGGGTCGAGTGTTCTCGGAGAAAGTTCACCTGGTCACGGCCAGGTCACGACCGCCGCGATGAGCGTGAAGACCGGCGGTGATCACGCAGAACAGCAGCCCCGTCGCGATCAGCGGTCGATTGAGCACAGGATTGCCCGCACCCGGCTGACTCATGACAAGCCATGTCATGCCGCCGAGCAGGGCGAGTACGGCCACCACAAGAGAGAGCATTCTGGAACCTGACTGGTCGGCGCTGTCGAATCCAGTCTTCGCCCGGGCGCTGGACCCGGGCTGGCGCCTGCTGCTGGCTTTGCGCGTGCGCCCCGACTTCGCGGCTCGGCCATTTCGGCCACTGTTCGAGACGGTCTGCGATCACGGGCTCGGTCTGGACGCAAGCGGTCCCGCAGGTAGGCCTCACCGACTACGGGCAGGTGGTCGAGGCATTCATGGCGGGTCGACGAGCACGGGCGGGCAGTTCTCCGCTGCCCGCCCACGTCGAACCGTCAGAGTCGGTCGAGCACCGCGAACGGGTCAGCGCCGTCGCCGCAGTCGACGGCCGCGATCCGGCGCCGCAGCGTGAATGTCTCGCCCGGCGCGAGGGTCACCTGCCGCTGGCTCATCACCCAGTTGTAGGCGGCGTACGCGACGAAGCTCGTGTCCTCGTAGAGCAGTCCGTAGGTCTGCCGGTCCGAGCCGGTCATTCCGAGCCAGGGCGCGGTGGGCGGGTAGTCGGCCGGGGTGCCACTGGTGATGGTTCCGTGCCCCGGGACGCCGCTGCGTTGGCCGGCGCCGTCGTGGTCGAGCGCGTCGCCGGTCCAGAAGGTGCGCGGCGCCGTGCCGAGGTTGGTGAAGGCGCTCTCCGCCGTCACCCATGGCTCGTTCGGTTGGATGGTGTAGGTCGTGACGACCCGCAGGTCGGGCACGGCGGTGCTGGCGCCCGTGGCTCGTACGGTCGCCGCCGAGCCGCCGGCGGAGAGCACCTCCACGGTGGTGGACCGGACGGTGCGCTGCTGCCAGGCGTTGCCGCCGCGGGGCTGCGTCGCCGAGGCGTACGGCAGGTTGATCCAGTCGAGCTGGTCGAGGTGTCCGACCGCAGCCAGGTCCAGTGGCTTGCCGACGGTGACTCCGGACAGTTGCGGGTCGTCGGTGCCGGCCGAGACGGCCAGCGCCATCAGGTCGTTGCCGAGCACCAGGTCGGCCGTGCCGGCCTGGGACTGGGGTCCGGGGATCGTCCGACCGGCGCCGGCCCTGGTCGCGGCCCGGTGCAGCGGCAGGTCGAGCTTTGTCGGCACGCCTTCGATGACAGTCACGGGATGGCTGACCGGCTCGTAGCCGACCCCGTTCACGGCGACGGTGTACCTGCCGGGCGGGGCGAAGGCGAGCACTTCGCCCGACGGGTCCGTGGTGCTCGCCACCGGCGGGATGTCGTCCGTCGCGGTCACCGTCACCTGCACGTTGGGCAGGGCGGCGCCCGTGGCTGCGTCGGTGACCCGGGCGATGATGCCGTCGCCGGCGTCAATCCGGTGCGCTCCCGGTGCGCCGCCGAGCACCTCGAACGCGGCGATGGTGTAGGCCGGCGAGGCGGCGTCTCGGGCGTTCAACACGATGCGCAGGTCGGTCCGCCAGCGCTGCTCGGTGACGTCGCAGATCACGTAACCGCGATAGCTGCCGTTGTAGAACTTGACGTGCGGGTTGGCCGCGAGGCCGGCCCGGACGTCGGCGTCCCACCCGGCGCCGGAGGAGATCGACGTGCCGACGAACTCGGTGGCGACCGTCTTCGAGCCCGGGTCGGTGAAGTCGGTCTTCAGGTCGTTGACCCAGTGGGTGTGCCAGTCCCCGCTGAGGACGATGGGATTCGAGACCTGCCGCGTGGCGATGAAGTCGAGAATGCGGGACCGCGCCGGCGGATACCCGTCCCACTGGTCCAGGTTGACGATCTGCCCGGGCCCGAGGTCGTAGTCGAAAGCGGCCATGATGGTCTGCTGGGCGATGACGTTCCAGCGTGCCTTCGACCGGCTCAGCCCGTCGAGCAGCCACCGCTCCTGCTCCGGGCCGGTCATGGTGCGGGTCGGATCGAAGACCTCGCCGGTCGGTTCCTTACGCCCGTCCCCCAGCGCCTGGTCGCTGCGGTACTGCCGGGTGTCGAGCACGCTGAACTGGGCCAGCCGGCCGAAGTTGACCCGGCGGTACATGAGCATGTCAGGCCCGGTGGGGCGCTGCTCGGGGCGGAGCGGCAGGTGCTCGTAGTAGGCCTGGTAGCCGTTGGCGCGTCGCTCCAGGAAGGGCCGGCCGTCGGCCGGGCCGGGCGGAATGGAGCCTGCGTAGTTGTTCTGCACCTCGTGGTCGTCCCAGGTCAGGACGAACGGGAACCGGGCGTGGGCGGCGCGCAGGTCCGGGGAGGTCTTGTAGAGCGCGTGCAGCCGGCGAAACTCGGTGAGGCTGCCGTTGGTGGTCTCGTAGATGTAGTCGCCGAGGTGGACGACGAAGTCGAGGTCCTGTGCGGCCAGGTCCCGGTAGGCCGGGTAGGGACCGCCGACCCAGGACTGGCAGGAGACGAAGGCGAACCGCATGTGGTCGGACTTGGCGCCGGGTGGCGGCATGGTCCGGGTACGTCCGGTGCGGCTGTACACCTCGTCGGCGCGGAAGCGGTACCAGTACCAACGGTCGGGGGCCAGGTCGCCCACGACCACGTGCACGGTGTGCGCCGTCCCCGGGGCCGCCGTCACCTCACCCGACTGGACCACGTGACGGAACTGCGGGTCGCGGGCCACCTCCCAGGCGACCTGAACGGGATACGCCGACATCCCGCCGTCAACCGCGTTCAGTGGATCCGGCGCCAGCCGCGTCCACAGCACGACGCTCTCGTGGTCCGGCTCGCCGGACGCGACCCCGAGGGTGAACGGCGCCGGGTCCAGTTCGTCCGCGTACGCCGCAGGAAGCTCCGCGACCAGTTGGCTCACGGCAACCATGCCGGCGGTACCGCCCGCGAGGGTCAGGAACCGTCGCCGGCTGATGGGGGATGCGTCCGCCACTGCCACACCTGCTTTGATCGAGACGAAGTAGTCCCGACAGCGTCGACAGTCCGACCGCCTGGCTCCTGAAGATCATGTGAAGGACAGCGGTCCGGCGAGTGAGAATTCCGCTCAGGTGGCAACACAAGCAGACGAGGCGCAGGTTGAGGCCCTCCGCAAGCCTGCACGCCGATGCCTCGCGGAAACTTTGGGCAGGAGTGACGCGTGGCGGAGCAAGGATGGACTGACCCATCTCGTGGTGGTCAGGTGCAGTGGGGGGGGTGCCGGCGGTGCGGGCTTTGCGGACGGCCTGGAGCTGGAAAACGACGGGCGGGCGATGAGCCGGCCGTCGCGGACCGCGGCGGCATCCCGGTTCGGTGAGATTCGTCTGGCGCGGGGAGTGCGGGCGGGCGCAGCGGGCGACTTGGGCGGATCGCCTGTTGCGGGGTCGGCTGGTTGACAGAGTGAGGCGGTGGGAGGCTTCGGTCCGGTCCGGGTGGCGCGTGGGGAGGGCAGCGTCACTCGGCTGGAGCTGTTCCTGGACCTGATCTTCGTTTTCGCGTTTTTGAACGTCACCGGGCTGGCGGTCGAGCAGTTCAATCCGGCGGGCGTTCCTCGGGGTCTGCTGCTGCTCGTGCTGCTGTGGGGTTGCTGGGCGGCCTATGCCTGGCTCGGCAACGTGGTCCGACTGGACCGGGGCGTCATGCCGTTGTTCATATTTGGCATCAGCGCGACGCTGTTCGTGATGGCTCTGACGGCCCGGGAAGCCTTCGTCGACCGCGAAGGTGGGCTCAACGGGCCTGTTGTGTTCGCGGTTTGCTACGTGATTGCACGCAATGGCCCTCTCTTCGTCGCTACCGCCGCCGGAGTGGTGGAACCGGGAACCCGGCGAAATCTTCGGAAAGCCTGGCCCGCGAGGTTGGCGGGCTCGCTGGCGCTGCTCGCTGCCGCCATCCTTCCCGATCATGTCCACGGCGAGGTGACCCGCGAATGGGTCCGCTTCACGCTGGTGGCCTGCGTGATCGTCGCCGATTACGCCGGGACGCTACT
This sequence comes from Micromonospora sp. L32, assembly GCF_052068055.1. Lineage (NCBI taxonomy): Bacteria > Bacillati > Actinomycetota > Actinomycetes > Micromonosporales > Micromonosporaceae > Micromonospora > Micromonospora sp. L32. The sequence goes on from NZ_JBQHDD010000005.1 coordinate 407,564, forward strand.
GCTGGGCAGCGCCAGCTGGCACATCAAGTCCATCTCGTACTGGGCCGAGCGGCACAGTTTGATCATTTTGATCGGTTTCGGCGAGGCGATCATTTCGATTGGCCTGAGCCAAGGGGCGGCAGTGGCCCAACCTCTCACTGTTCAGGTGTTGGCCGGCACGCTGCTCGGTGTGGTCCTTGCCGGGGCGCTGTGGTGGACCTACTTCGACATCGCCAGGTTCGCGGCGGAGCAGGCGATGGCAGGGGTGTCGGAGGCCCGGCGAACCGTTCTTGGACGCGACGCGTACAGCTTCCTGCACCTGCTCATGACGGCCGGCCTCGTCCTCGTCGCTCTCGGCCTGCACACCGCGCTCTACGAGCTGCGGCTGGCGTCGGAGATGCCGATCGGGAGGATGGGACTGCTGGTGCTCTACGGCGGGGTGATCCTCTACCTTGTCGGGCTGATTCTGTTCGAGCTGCGTACGCTGCGCCTGCTGGGCCGGTCACCCGTCCTCGGAGTCATCCTCGTCGGGTCACTCGCACCGATCGCGCTTCAGCTTCCTGTGCTGGTCCAGGTGGGCCTGCTCACCGCCGCGGTGGGCGCGATGGCGCTGGCCGACGCGACTGTCTTCCGGCACCGGCACCGCCAACTGCACGCTGAGATTCAGCCCGTGCTGAAGCAGGGCGGTGTGACGCCGAAGGAACTCTTCTTCGATCTGGTCTTCGTATACGCGTTCCTGCAGGTTACCGCTGTTATGTCCGGCGATCCGACCTGGCGGGGGGTGGTGCGCGGGCTGCTGGTGCTGGTTGTGCTCTGGCTCGCCTGGTGCGTCTACACCTGGCTGGGTATCGGGGTCCGCTCGGAGCACCCCGTGGTGCGCCTGGTGATGGTGCTGGTCGTCGCACTCACCACGTTCATCACCTTGGCCAGCCCGCAGGCATTCAACGATGCCGTCGGTGGTCTGTCTGGGCCCCTTGTCTTCGTGGCCTGCTACGCCCTGATCCGGCTGCTGTTCCTCGGCACATCCTGGACTGTCGTCGTCCGGCAGGCCCCCACGCAGCGGGCCAGCGTGGCGCGCAGCGCGGTGCCGACGATGCTCGCGCTGGTCATTCTGCTGGCTGCCGCGTTGATCCCGCAGCCGGCGGGCGACGTCCGGCTGCTGACGCCGGTCCGTGCCGGGCTATGGCTCGCCGCCATCGCCGTGGACCTGGTCGGCAACAGACTGGTCGGGCCCCACTTGCCGCCGGCCTGGTCTGCGAAGCACTGGGCCGACCGGTACAGCCTGATCATCATCATCGCGCTCGGTCAGGCGGTCATCTCGATGGGCACAGCCGCCGTGTACACACCGATCTCCGCCCAGATCATCGTCGCGGCCGGTCTCGGCACGGCGCTGCTCGCCGCACTCTGGTGGATCTACTTCAGCACAACCGCGGTCCACGGCGAGCCGGCCCTGGCCGCCAGCGAACCGGCACGACGCTCGAGACTTGCCGCCGACGCCTACGCGCTTCTGCATCTGCCGATGGTCGCCGGGGTCGTGCTGGTCGCGCTCGGGCTGGGCAAGACGATGTCCGTGCTGGGCAGCCAAGGTCTGCTCGACGGGGCCCCTGTCTACCTGCTCCCGCACTTCGCCCTCTTCGGCGGCGTCATTATCTACCTGCTGGCGGACCAGGGGTTCCGCTGGCGGCTGTCACGTCACGTTGACCCGCCACGGATCGCTCAGACCTTGGTAGTGACAGCACTGACGCCCGCCACCGCCAACCTCCAAGCGCTGACCGCACTGGCCATACTGACCGCAGTCTCCGTCGGATTCTCCATGATCGAAATGGCACAGCGAAACCATGAGGGCCGCATCAAGATCACATTCCGATTTCCCAGGTCGACCGGCCGGCCACACAACCGCCCCACTCAGGACGGCTGACCTGCCACTGAGTGGACGCCAGGTACTCGAACCCTGAACCCCTCCGGCGTTCTCCTGATCAACTCCAATCGGACGGATTGGCCGCCTGACCCGAGCGAGTTCTTCCCCTGCCCTACGCGGTTGATAGCCCCTAGTCGGCATCAGTCGCGCCCGGCGTATGCCCGATGATCTTGCTGATCTCCGAGGCAACCCACCCCCAACGCCTCCGGCTCACCGAGGTCCAGCTCGAATGCCCGGGTCGGCCGATCCCGCAGTGTCGGGCCGTCCCGCCCCGGATGACCCGACCTCCATCCCGTGGTCGAGTTTCGCCGGCTCCCGTGGTGGTACCTGGTCCGCATGACGAACCCGGTTGATCCCTCCCCGCCCAACGAACTCGACGAACACGCCGGCGGTGCCGACCCCGGACCCGGCGCACCGGACCAGCTCCACGCCGACCCGGCCAAGCCCGACGAGCAGTTCCAGTCCCCGATGGGCGTCGCCGGGATCTCGTCGGGCGGCACCTCGCCGGCGGACGAGAACCCGGCCGCCGACCCAGGCGGCGCGCAGCGCGGCAACCAGTGACGACACGGCCGTACCGTGCCGGTGGGCTCACCCGGGCAGGGCTCAGCCCTGTCAGCAGCTCCCATCGCTCGTCGGCCCCGACCATGCGTACGCCGGTGCGTCGCGCCGGTCGGCCTCGGCCTCGATCACCGCGCGTATTGGCCCGTCGGCAGTTCCCCTGACCTCGGCGACTTTGGCGCAGCGCGCCGAGACGGGTGCTGGAACGTCGACGAACGGCGCTTCGCCGAGGGCTGTCATGGTGCCGGCGACGAGGATTGGGGCTTTAACACCGGGCCGCCGCAAAGCGGTGAGGCTGCCCCGGCGGACAAGGAGGTTGGCTCAGTTCCACCGGCGAGCTGTAATCCTAGCCGTCTCGAAAGCAGCGATAGGTGACCACGTCGGAGTTGCCGAAGAGGTCACCGAGCAGGAAGTCCTGGTCAGTGCGGTGGGCGATCCTCGCCGGGTCGCCCGAACCGGCGACGAGCGCCCCGCAGCCCGCCGCCAGTGCGAGCCGCGCGAGCACCGTGCCCACCTTGCCGGCGCCGAGCATGCCCAGGGCCTGTGGGCGTCGCCCTCGGCCCGGGCTGGCCTCAGGACGCGTCCATGACGGCGCAGACGCTAGGTCGCGTGCGAAGCCGAGGTCGCCAAGAAGGGTCATCACACGGTTTGGACGCGCATTCCCCTTTGGCCAATCCGAATTCACTGCGCCCCTCTACCTTGCCATCGGATCACGACCGAGACACACCTGGCCAATCTTGAAGAGATGAGGATCGATGGCACTAAGCAAGCGGGTGGGCCTGAGTGCGGCCATGGCCGCCCTGACCCTGACGCTGCCGGGCGCCGCGTCCGCAGCCGAGCGGAGCACGTGGGACCGGGCCGAGTTGCAAAAGTTCGCCGCACTGCCGGCAACGACCTTCGTTCCCGGCAGCGAACCGTCCGGCTCGTCGCTCGGCACTGCCCCCATCAACGGCATCATCCCGCCGTTCGCCGAGCAACCGATCCAGGGGTTCAGTGGCGTCCTCCGCAACACCGACGGCACCTTCGACGTGCTGTCCGACAACGGCTTCGGCAACAAGGCCAACAGTGCCGACTTCCTGCTGCGTGTCCAGCGGGTCGCGCCCGACTTCACCAACGGCGCCGTCGACGTGGTCGGTGGCATCAACTTGACCGACCCGTACGGCAAGGTGCCATTCCCGCTCACCCGCGCCGACCGCGTGCTGACCGGCGCCGACTTCGACGTCGAATCGATCACCCGGACGGCCGACGGCACGTACTGGATCGGTGACGAATTCGGCCCGTACCTGCTGCACTTCGACCGGGCAGGCCGCCTACTGCAGGCGCCGGCGCCGCTGCCGGGCGTGTTCGCTCCCGAGAACCCGACCCGCGGCACGACCCCGGCCAACCTCGCCAGCAGCAAGGGCTTCGAGGGCATGGCCCAGTCGCCCGACGGCGGCACGCTCTACCCGCTGCTCGAGGGTACGGTCGCCGGCGACCCGGCGGGCACCCTGCGGCTCAACGAGTTCGACGTCAAGACGAACGCATACACCGCTCGGCGCTGGACCTACGCGCTCGACGCTCCCAACCACTCGATCGGTGACACGATCATGGTCGACCGCGACCGTCTCCTGATCATCGAGCGGGACAACGGCCAGGGCGCCACGGCGAAGGTCAAGAAGATCTACCTCGCCGACAAGCGCGACCGGGACCAAGACGGCCGCCTCGACAAGACGTTGGTCGCCGACCTGATGAACATCGCCAACCCGCGGCACGTCGGCGGGTTCGAAGGCACCTTCACGTTCCCGTTCCAGACCATCGAGGACGTGGTGATCCTCGACGACCGCACGCTGGCCGTCCTCAACGACAACAACTTCCCGTTCTCCGCGGGCCGGACGGCCGGACAGGCGGACAACAACGAGTTCATCGTGATCAAGCTGGACCGCGGCCTGGACGCGGACAAGCGCATCCTGCGTCGCTACTGACCCGATGCCCGGGTGGGCGGCCCGATCCGCCGCCCACCCCGTACCGGCCGACCGCAAGTCGGCCGCCACCACCTGATCTGCGCCGCCGCCGCGCCGGGCGGAGGAATGAACGCCCCGTTCAGCGATTCCGTCGACGTGCCGGACGACGTGCCGCTCGACGTAGTCGAAAAGTCATACAGCGGACGCCGGGCTTCCACGGATGGCAGCAACCGTCGTGGCTGTCTTCTCCGGCAATGCAGTCCGAAGCGTCGGTGAGTAGTCGGCTCACCAGATCCGGAACGGCCGCGCGGGCTGCACGCAGCTGGCCCAGGCCCAGCGCGGGCAGGGACACCATCGCGACTCGGCGCCGGGCGGAGGTCTGCGCGACCAGCGGCACCCGCTCGGTGTGCAGCGGCAGGTCGGTCAGGCAGATCGCGACGTCCCACCGATCGTCGATGCGCCGTTGGGCAAGATCGTCGAGCAGCGCCTCAACGCCGCCGTCGCGGCGCGGCGCCACCTCACCCCAGCCTTCCGGACGGTCCACCGCACGCCGGCGTCCACCCGCTCGGAGAGCCGGCCGGCCAGCTCGGCGGTGAGCCGCGCGGCCACCCGGGCCGGGTGGTCCGGCGGGGTCGCCACCAGTCCGACGACGAGTTCCGGGCGGCGCTGTTCACTGTGGGTCATCGGTGCTCCTCACCGGTAGCCGGGCTCGTCGTAGGTCTCGTCCGTGGCGGCCCACCCTGCCTGCACGCCGGCGGGGCGGCCACCGGCCTTGACAAGGTGATCTACAAGCAGCGCAACGTCGTGGAGCGCTGCTTCAACCGGCTCAAGCAGTGGCGTGTCGCCGGACGTCCGTCACGGCCGTCTGGCATTCCCGATATCCGCCGCTCGCCACCGGATCCGATGACACCCTGAAGCGGGGAGTGCGGTCGAGCTCAGGAGAGGCGGCATCGGGATCACGGTGAACGGCTTCTGATGCGTACCGCGTTGATCGTGTTGGCTGCGCTGGCGGCGGCCGTGGTCGTGGACCTGGTCACCGGCGTGCTGATCCGCCGGGCTGCCCGTGGCCGCTACAAGTGGCTGCTGGAGCCGCTGCGGCACGCCTGCCGCCGCCCGGCGGCCGCGGCCCTGCTGGTCGGGGCGCTGTACTACGCACTGCCGCCCGGACCGGCCGAGTGGCAGCGTTATCTGCGGCACACCGCCCTGCTGGTCCTGATCGCCCTCAGCGCGTGGCTGGTGATCCGGACATTGAATGTTGTCGAAACGGTCGCGTTCGCCAAGCTGCCCAGCGATCTGGTCACCAGCCGGCGGATCCGGCGGGCCCGGACCCAGATCCGCCCCGTGCGGCGGCTCACCGTCGCCGTGGTTACCGTCGTCGCGATCGGCCTGATCCTGATCACCTTCCGGCCGGTACGCCTCGCCGGCATCTCCATTCTGACCTCGGCCGGCGTGATCGGCGCGGTGATCGGCCTCTCCGCCCGAACCGCGCTCGGCAACGCGTTCGCCGGCATCCAGATAGCCTTCGCCGACGGGATGCACGTCGGCGACGTGCTGGTAGTGGACGGCGAATGGGGCCGGGTCGAGGAGGTGAAGCTGACCAACGTGGTGATCCGGCTCTGGGACGACCGGGTACTCATCCTGCCGACCACGTACTTCACTGAGCTTGATCTTTAACCTGTGCGGCGTGGACGGGGATTGACGGACTTCGGCTTCTTTGCGGCCGGTTTCTTGGCGTTCGTGGTGGTCGCGGCGTGGACGTCGTAGCGCGGGGTGGGGTGGTTGTTGCGGCGGCCGGGTGGTCGTCCCGGTCCTGGTCGGGAGGGTTTGGGCGCGCCGGCCGGACAGGTGGCCTTCGCGCGCAGGTGCCGAAACCCTCGGCGGACGCGGGCGGGCGAGAGACGCTGCGGTGGCGCGGGTTTCTCCCAGGGCCGGCGCAGGTCGGCGGCCAGGGCGCGGGCCAGGCGAAGCTGCGTGTGGGCGGCGAGGATCATCCAGGTCCAGCGGTCGGCGGCCTGCGGGGTGCGGATCTTCGGGCAGGTCCAGCCGAGGGTCTGTTTGAACAGGCGGAACGTGTGTTCGATGTCGAAGCGGCGCAGGAACGTCTGCCAGAGTCGGTCGACATCAGCGCTGGTGGCGTCGATGCCGGACCACCACAGCCAGACCGGTTTCGGGGTCGCGCCGCTGGGCAGGTGGTCGACTTCCAGGCGGATGACGGTTCCCTCGATGACCGGCAGCGCCTTCGCCGCGTCGATCCAGGCGTTGCGGTGGGTCAGCCGGGGGTGCAGCCGGTCCCAGGCGCGGGCCCACGCCGTGCCGTAGAGGCGGGTGTCGGCAACGGTGGCCGCGTTCGGCTCACCCCACGTGGCGGGATCACCGAAGATGAACTCGCCGCCGTGGCGGGGTGGCCGGCCGATCGTCCCGGGCTGCCGAGGTGGCACGGCCCGGCGCAGTACCCGGTCCGAGCGCATCCGCGCGAGGACCTGCACGGGCAGATCACGCAGGAGGAATGCCAGCCGGGGCGCGTCGTAGCCGGCGTCGGCCACGACCAGGATCTCCAGGTCCCCGGGCCGCCACTGCCCGGCCGCGATCAGCCGCCCCACGATGTCTCGCAGCTGCCCAGCGGTGACCGTGGCCGCGTCATCACCAGGCGCCAGCCGCTGCGCGTCCAACGGCGCCGTCCACGAACTTCGGCCCGACTCCAACGCCACGATCATCGAATACGGCCAACCGGGGACCGGGATGTGCTGGTCCTTGCCGCGGCCGTAGGTGTGACACAGGATCCGCTGCGGTGAGGTGTGCGCGTCCGGCCGCAGCCAGCAGGTGACGTCCACCGCCAGAACAAGACGGCCATCAGCCGCCCGTGGCAACGGCACCGCCGCGAGGCAGGTGCGCAACCGGTCGATGTCCAGCCGCCCGCAGGCGAGGGCGTCATACAACGCCCCGTGACCCCGACGGTGCTCACCTACCAGCGACAACTCCACCAACGACCGGACCGGCCCATCGGCGCACAACACCGCGTCCGTCAGGTCGAACAACGCATCAGCCCGAGCAGTCAAACAGTCATAGAACTCTCGCCGGAACCTGTCCAGCTCCCCGACGGCATCAGCCGGACGACGGTCATGCACACTGGTCACCAGAACAGCCCTTGGTTATTGATGCTCTTCCCTAGACAAGAAGATCATCAACCAAGGGCTGTTTCCGTGATCGATCGGGGTCCCCACAGGACCCTCGGGGTTAAAGATCAAGCTGAGCGGCCGTTCCAAAACTGGACCCGGAACGAGTCGAGGGTGGTCGGCAAGATCCAAATCCATGTCGACCACACCGCCGACCTGGACGACCTGCGCCGGGAGGCACGCCGACTGGTCGAGTCCTCACCGCTGTGGGACCGAGACCAGTGGGTGCTCCAGATGGTCGACGCCACCCCGCAGACCGTGGTCATCCAGGTGCAGGCCTCGGCCGCGGACGGCGCCAGCGCCTGGGACCTGCGCTGCGACCTACGCGAGGGACTGATCCGCTACATGCGGGACCACCATCCCCAGTGGCTGCCCCGCACCCGCAGCCAGTACCAGCCCTGACCGGCGGGTCATGTCGGGCGCCAACCGGCCCCCGCCGAAGTACACCGGCTGCCTGCCGGGAGTGCGTGCGCCGGGAAGCGCCAGCGCGTACCCGGTGATGTTGCGAGGATCGGTGCTGCTGCGTCAGTCGGACCAGCACCCCTGCCTCGCGTAGCCGGGCGAAGAACTCCTCCTCGGATCCGTGGGTGTGTGGCCCGACAGTCGATCAGGCGGTGTCGCCGCCTGCGTCCAGTAGGAGAACCTCGTCACGCGCCGCGCCGCCGTTTGGTGGCGATCTTGTCGGCGACGGCGACGGCCGCCTAGCGGTGCAGGCGTTTGACCACGCTCTGGTAGGTGTCTCGGGTGAGTGTGGTGGTGGAGTGCCCGAGTTGGTCGGAGACGACTTTGATGTCGACGCCGGCGTCGAGGGCGAGGGTGGCGGCGCCGTGGCACAGGTCGTGCAGTCGGATGGGTGGCAGCCCGGCTTGTTTGACGAGGCGGCGGAAGCGTTGGGTGACGGCGTTGGGGTGCCATGGTCTGCCGTCGGGGCGGACAAAGAACAACGTCTACCTGCGGGAGGACGCCCTCACCGACCCGCTCGACACCTGGCTGGCCTCCGCCTCCGCGCCGGACCGCATCGAACGAACGATCAGCGCTGTGGCTAACGCCCCGGCCACTGATGATCTACCCGCCCTTGGCACCGCAGCCCGGGCAACCATCGCCGACTGCGACGCCAAGCTTGAGCGCAACCGAGCAGCCCTCGACGCCGGAGCCGAACCGTGCTCCGCGACGCAGACCCCGCTGACAAGGCCGAGGTCAAGCGTCAGCTCGGCCTCCGACTCACGTACCAGCCAGAAACGCAAACGGTGCGCGCTGAAGCTGATCTCAGCGCGCACCGTGGGGTTATGGGTCGTGTCCGAGGGGGGACTTGAACCCCCACGCCCTATACGGGCACTAGCACCTCAAGCTAGCGCGTCTGCCATTCCGCCACCCGGACCTACTCGTCCAGCCTACCCTGTCGGCGTCGCCGGCTCTCCCGCCGGTCAGCCGCCCCTGGTGGGCCGCACGGGGCATTACTGTACACGGCCGAGATGGATCATGCACATCGCCGCCGGCCCGGTGCAATGTCGCGACATCTGCCCAGGTCAGAGGCATGGGGCGGCCAGGATCGGCGGGGGCGTGCCGTCCGGCGGGTAGCGTCCGGGCACCGTCTACCGGCAGCATTGCTCACGTGTCACAACCCTCCCCCCTCGTCGCCGCCCAGCAGCGGGCGCTCGCCCTCCGTTCCGCCGGTGATCTGCCCGCCGCCCGCCGGCTGCTGGCCGACACGATCGCCTCGGTCCGGCCGGCGTACGGCGAGGACCACCCGGAGGTGCTGGGCACCGCCCACCTGCTGGCACGGATGCACCGCGAGGCCGACGACCCGACCGCCGCCCGGCGGGTGCTGGAGGAGGCGTACGCGGCAGGCGAGCGCCGGTGGACCGGCAGCGAGCCGCTGATGCTGGCCATCTCCTTCGATCTGGGGTCGGTGGCCGAGGAGCTCGGCAACCGGCACGAGGCCCGCCGCAACTACACCCGGGTGGCCACCGCCGGGCCCGCCGTGCTCGGTGAGCACCACCCCGCGGTACGGGCGGCCCGGCAGTACCTCGGCGGCGCGGCACCGGCGATGCCCCCGCCCGTCGCCCCGCAGCCCGGGCCGGCTCCGCAGCCCGGACCGGTTCCGCTCCGGCACTCCGGGCCGCCCGCCGTTCGGCAGGCCGGACCGCCGAGCACCGCGCCGAGCACGGGCGGCGCGTTCTCCGCGCCCACGACCGGCATGCCGCAGCAGAGGCCGGTCGTACCGCCGGTGCGGCAGCAACCCACGGCGCCGGTGCCCCCGCAGCGGACCGTACCGCCGGCGCCCCAGGCGCCGCCCCTCGCTCAACAGGTCTCCGCACCACCGCAGGCCTCGCCCGCACGCCGGGTGCCGCCCGCGCCGGCACCACCCGCGCCACCGCCGCCCGTCGCGGCCTCGCAGCTTCCGCACGCGCCGCACGGGCAGTTCTCCGTGCCGCCGGCACCCCAGGTGCCGGTGCCCCGGTCGGCCCCGCCCGCGCCGCATCCGCCCGCCCGGCCGACCCCGCAGCCACCCGTGGTACCCGCTCCCATTCCGCCCCGACCCGGGCCACCCGCGCACGTCGACGCCGCCGCCCCCAACACGTCACCGTGGGCGCCGCCGCACCTGCGGGCCCCGGCCGTGCCCCCGATCGCGCCGGCGGATGCGCGGTCCGGACCCGCCGCCACGTCGCCCCTGCCGCCGGCGCCCGGGCCGGCCGCCGCAACGCCGCCGGCTCCGCAGCCCGCGCCGGCCCGGACGGCGGTGCCACCACCCCCGGTCCCTCCGCGGGCACAGGTACCGCCCGGCCCGATGACGGCGCCCGCGATCGTGCCACCGGCACCCCAGGTGCCGAGCCGGACTCCGACGGTTCCGGCGCCGCCGGTCGACGCGGCGCCGACGCCACTTCCGCCGGACCACCGGCCCGCCACGGGTACGCCGGTGACCACCGGAGGCACCACGCCGAGTCCGGTGACCACCGGTGCCACCCCGTCGCATCCGTCACCGGTCACGCCGCTTGACAGATCGACGGAGCCGGCCGGCACGGAGGTCCCGCGGCCGACGGTCCCGAAGGCGCACGGCTGGGACCGGCCGACCATCCAGGTCCAGCAGATAGATCCGCTCCTGCGCGAGGAGGCCCAGCGCCAGGCGGGAACGACCCGGGCGACGACCCGACCGACGAACGCCCCGGTCAGCACCCCGCCCGTCAACTCCCGACCGGTCAGCCCCGGCCCGGTCAGCGCGCCGCCGCACGCCGGGGCATCCCAGCCCGTCAGCGGCCCGCCGGTGAGCGCACCCCCGGTGCCCCCACCGCCCACGACCGCCCGACCAGTACCCGCACCGCCGGTCGTCAACGCACCACCGGTCTCCGCGCACCCGGCCACCGTGCACCCGGTCAGCGCTCCCCCGGTCCCCGTGCGGCCGGTGAGTGCGGCCCCCATCCCGCCGGTCAGCACGCCACCCGCACCGCCGGTCAGCGCACCACCCGGACCACCGGTCACGCCGCTGCCTGCACCGCCGGTCCCGCCGGCACCCGTGCCACCGATCAGCGCGCCGCCGGTCCCGGCGCCCACGCACCCGATCAGCGCCCCGCAACCACCGCACCGTCCGGTCGCCCCGCCGACCCACCCCGTCAGTGCGGCCCCCGCGCCCGGCACCCCGGCCAACCCGGTGAGCGCCCCGCCAACCCAGCACCATGCGGTCACCCCGCCGGCCCACCACCTCAGCGCGCCCCCCGTGACAAGCGCCGCGCCCGCACCCTCCTACCCGGTTAGCACCCCGCCGGCGCCCGCCTACCCGGTCAGCACCCCGCCGGCACCGAACCAACCCGTCGGCACCCCACCAGCATCGAACCACCCCGTCAGCACCCCGCCGGCCCTCCAGGTGCACCGTCCGTCGATGCCGCCCGTGGCCAGCAGGCCGCCGGCACCGCACCACCCGGTGAGCTCCACGCCGGTGAGCACCCCACCGGTCAGCGCGCCACCGTGGGGGCTGACCGCGCCCCCGTGGAGCAGCGTCGCGCCGCCGCAGCCGCTGACCACCGCCCCGAGCCGCGACGAGCCGGCCGAGGACGACGACGGCAGCAGCCAGACCGACACCGACGGGCCGCTGGAACTCGTCGACGAGCCGCTGGTCGCGTACGACATGCCGCCGCAGGTGGTGCAGGAGGAGGCCGACGCCCCCGTCGAGCAGCCGCGCCAGGAGACGATGTATCCGCCGGTGTACCAGCCGCCGCCGGCGTACCCGGTCGAGGCGCCGCCGGAGCGGCGCGGGCGGGGTCGCGTGGTGCTGGCCGTCGTGGCGGGCGTCGTGGTGCTGGGGGTCGCGGGGGTCGTCGGCGCGGTGGCGTTGGACCGCGACGAGCCCGGCGTGCCGCCTGCGCCGACCAGGGGCACACCGGGGGCGGCGAAGGCAACCGGCGCCCCGCCCACCGGCCTGAAGCTGCGCGACGACGGGACGAGCGTCACGATCACCTGGTCCGACCCGGCGGGTGGCGGGGTGCCGATCATGGTCGCCGGCGGGCGCGCCGGTAAGGCGCTCGGCGTGATGGCCACCGTCGACCCGGGACAGACGACCTACACCGTGAACGGGCTCAGCTCCACGGTGGACTACTGCTTCACGGTGCTGGCGGTGTACTCCACGGACGCCTTCGCCACGTCGGGACAGGTCTGCACGGACCGGGAGCGGCGGACGCCGGCGGGTTGACCGACCGTCCACGGCGCACACGCTGGGTGTCCACAGGGGGACCCAGCGGGTTCCCCGGTGCCGGCGCGGCCCATATGATGTCCCACGGCTCAGGGGAGGGTCGCCGGGGACACGGCGCGCCACCTGGACAGCCAGACGGGGAGGCAGCCGGACGTGGCCACCATCGACGACCCGGGGCGGAGCACCGTGACCGACACCGCCGCACCGCCACGCCGCTCCCGGATGCGCGGCGGGCTGGTCACCATCGGCACGGTGGGTGCGCTGCTGGCGGCGATGGGGCTGACGGTGCTCGGGCTGGGCGCCGCCGACAACGCGGTGGCCAACTACGACGCCAGCAGCTGGTTGTGGAGCGCGGCGCGCAGCGAGATGGCCCGGGTCAACGGCGTCACCGCGCGGGTCGACACCCGGATGGAGATCCCCGGCGCGCGGCGGCACCCGATGCAGGTCACCCAGACCGATCGGCTGCTCATCCTGCGCGACCTGAACACCGGCCAGGTCAGCTCGCTGGACCTGGCCACCCTCCAGATCACCGCGACCACCCGGACCACGCCCGGCCTCGGGGTCAACGTCGTGCTGCACGAGGACGCGGCGTTCGTCGTCGACGCCGTGCAGGGCATCGTCCGGCAGCTGGACCCGCGCTCGCTGACCCCGGTGGGTGAGCCGGTGCGCTACCCGCCGGGCATCACCGGCGGCGCGTTCGACGGCAAGGGCCGGCTCTGGATCGCGATCCCCAGCGAGGGCACCGTCTCGGCGGTCACCGCGGCGGAGCTGCCCGCCGCCCCCACTGATGGCGGCGGCCTCAGCCCGAAGCAGGTCGAGACGTACACGGTCGCGGAGCCGAGCCACGAGCTGGTGGTGTCCACGCTGGACGACGGCGTGGCGGTGCTGGACCGCACCTCGGCGTCGCTGGTCACCGTCCGCGCCGGCGAGACGGTGCGCACCCCGCTGGCCATGTCGTCCGCGGGCACGCTGCCGGCCCGGACCAGCGGCCCGGCCGTGCCGGTCACGGTGGGCGGCGAGCGGCGGGTGCACGTGGTGGCCGACGGCAGCGAGGTACGCCAGTTCACCGTGCCGGGCAGCGGTGACCGGCTCAACGCGGCGGTGGCCTGGGCCGGCCGGTTCTACTGCGCCGACGAGGCCAGTGGGACGGTCTACGCGTTCGACGGCGCCGGCAAGCTGGTCGACACCATCCGGGGCAAGGGGATGACCGGCCCGCTGGAGCTGGACGTGCGGGAGAACCACCTGTTCATCAACGCGCCCGACTCGTCGACCGCTCGCGTGGTCGACGACAAGCACCAGGTACGCGAGGTCAACAAGTACGCCAACGACGTGCTCGGCGGTGACCCGCCGCCGGTTCCCCCGCCACCGCCTCCGCCGAAGAAGCCGAAGGTGGGCAAGCCGAGCGCGCCGCGCAGCGTCACCGCGTCCGCCGGCAACGCGCAGGCCCGGGTGAGCTGGAAGCCGGCGGCCGCGAACGGCGCCGAGATCACCAGGTACGTGGTGGAGGGCGGCGGCCAGAAGCACGAGGTGGGCGCCAACCAGCGGGCGGTGGAGATCACCGGCCTGACCAACGGCGAGTCGTACACGTTCGCGGTGCACGCGGTGAACGCCAAGGGCGCCGGCCCGGCCCGGCGGAGCAACCCGGTCACCCCGACGGCGGCGGTGCCGGACCCGCCGGCCGGCGTGACCGCCGAGGCCCGGCCGGACGGCACGGTGCTGGTGAAGTGGCCGGCCGCGAACGGGCAGGGCAACACCATCGCGAAGTACGCGGTGACCGCGACCTCGGCCGGCACGAACGCCCCGGCCGGCGAGTCGGCGAAGACGGAGCTGGTGGTGCCGGCCGGTGAGCTGGAGTACGGCACCCAGTACGCCTTCACCGTGGTGTCCGTCAACGACAAGGGCGCCGGTTCGGCGGCCTCGCCGGTGAGCAACACGGTGGTGCCGTTCGCCCCGCCGGGGCAGCCGGCCGAGTTGCGGGCGACCACGGTCGCCGACCAGCGCGGCACCGTCGCCGTGCAGTGGTCGTCGGCGCTGGACAACGGCCGCCCGGTGACGAAGTACCTGGTCGACGTCGGAGGCAAGGTCAGCGAGGTGACCGACACGCAGAAGATCGAGTCCGGGCTGAGCGACGGGCAGAGCGTGACGGTGAAGGTGAAGGCGGTCAACGAGGCCGGCCCCGGCCCGGAGGCCAGCACCACTGCGCGGACGGTCGCGGCGCCCCGGGTGACGGTGACCGGCTCGTCGGCGACCGCCACCGCGGCGACCGTCACCTTCACGGTCGACGCGGGCGGCGGGCAGGCCACCTGCTCGCTGAGCACCGCCGGTGAGGCGGCGAGGTCCGGCCCCTGTTCCAGCATCACGATGCCCGGCCTGACGCCGGGTACGGCCTACACGTTCACGGTCACGGCGAGCAACGCGGCCGGCAAGGGCACCGCGAACCGGGCGCAGACCACCGACCCGCTGTACGGCGTCGCCACCTGCAACAACGGCGCGTCCGGACCGGAGGCGAGCTACTGCGACAACGACGTGGCCGGCCGCAACGGCAACGAGGTCTTCTCCGTGCCCCGGCAGGACAACAACAGGCAGGTCGGTTGGGCCAGGCCCGGCACCCGACTCAAGGCGTACTGCAAGAAGTCGGGCGAAGAGGTCTACGCCTACATCTACAACGACAACAAGCGCAGCACCTGGTGGGTGCAGGTCGAGTACTCCGGACGCAACTACATCCCGTGGGCGTGGCTCAACCTGGAGGGTGGCGACAACATCAACGTCCTGCCCACCTGCTGACGCCGCACCAGCCAGTCGAGGAGCACCACCACCGTGAACAGCACCCAGGAACCGCTCACCCACCCGGAGGTGCAGGGCTTCGCCGCCCTCGCCGCCCGGCTGGCGGAGAACGTCAACGCGGTCGTGCTGGGCAAACCGCAGGTGGTACGGCTGGCGCTGACCGCGCTGTTCGCGCAGGGGCACGTCCTGCTGGAGGACGTGCCCGGCGTCGGCAAGACGACCCTGGCCCGGGCGATCGCCGCGACGGTCAAGGGTGAGTGGCGCCGCATCCAGTTCACCCCGGACCTGCTCCCCTCGGACGTCTCCGGGGTGACCATCTTCAACCAGGCCACCCGGGGCTTCGAGTTCCACCCGGGGCCGGTCTTCGCCAACATCGTCATCGCCGACGAGATCAACCGGGCCTCGCCGAAGACCCAGTCGGCGCTGCTGGAGGTGATGGAGGAGCGCACGGTCACCGTGGACGGCGTCCGGCATCCGGTGCCGCAGCCCTTCCTGGTGGTGGCCACGCAGAACCCCGTCGAGATGGACGGCACCTACCGGTTGCCGGAGGCGCAGCTGGACCGCTTCCTGGTGAAGCTGTCGGTGGGCTACCCGGACGAGGCGGTCGAGGTGGAGGTGCTGCGCGGCGCGACGGTCCGCTCCCCCGACTCGCTCAGCGCGGTCACCGACACCGCCACCGTCGGGGAGATGGTCCGGATGGCCCGCCGGGTGCACATCGCCGAGCCGCTCTACGCGTACGCGGTCCGGTTGGCCGCCGCGACCCGCAACCATCCGCAGGTACGGGTCGGGGTCAGCCCCCGGGGCGTGATCGCGTTGACCCGCGCGGCGTGCGCGTACGCGCTGATCGACGGCCGGGGCTGGATCATGCCGGAGGACCTGAAGACCCTCGCCGAGCCGGTCTTCGCGCACCGGCTGCTGCTCACCCCGGACGCGCAGGTGCGCGGGGCGACCCCCGCCGAGGTGCTGCGCCAGGCGATCGCGTCGGTGCCGGTGCCGCTGCCGTCGGGCCAGCCGGCCCCGGCGAACAGCTGACGGCCGTACGTCGATGGGGATCACCGCCCGCGGCGTCGGGCTGCTCGTCGCCGCCGTGCTGCTGCTCGGCGTCGGCTTCCGCTTCGCGTACCCGGAATTGGCGCTGCTCGGCGCGGCGGCCGCGGTGGCGGTCGGCTACGCCGTGGCGACCGCCGCCTGGCGGCCCCGCCTGGCGGTCTCCCGCAGCGCCGACCCGGACCGGGTGGCCCGGGGCGAGCCGGCCCACATGACGGTCACGGTCCGAAACGCCGGGCGGCTGCGGGCGGCGAACCTGCTGGCCGAGGACCGGTGCGGCGCGGCGACGGTGCCCGTGCCGGTGCTGCGGCTGCGTCCCGGGCGGGACACCACCGTCCGGTACGAGGTGCCGACCCGACGCCGGGGCGTGGTGCCGGTCGGCCCGCTGCGGGTGACCCGGCGCGATCCACTGGGGCTGGTGGCGCTCTCCCGCCCGTACGGTGCAACGGTGCCGGTCTGGGTGCACCCGCGGATCCACCCGCTGACCGCGGTGCCCACCGGGGCGGGGCGCAGCCTCGACGGCCGGTCGGACAGCGTGCCGCACGGGTCGATCACCTTCGACTCGCTGCGCGAGTACGTCGTCGGCGACGAGCTGCGCCGGGTGCACTGGCGCACCAGCGCCCGGGTCGGCGAGCTGATGGTGCGGGAGAACGTGGACACCAGCCTGCCCCGGATCGTGGTGCTGCTGGACAACCGGGCCCGCGCCCACCCGCAGCGGGTGGACGGGGTGGCCGAGTCCTTCGAGTCCGCCTGCGAGGCCGCCGCCTCGGTGGTCACCGCCGCCGTCCGGGAGGACCTGCCGGTGGCACTGCTGCTGGTGGCGCCCGGGGAGGACCGGGCCGGCGAGCCGCCGCTGGACCGGCTGGCCGCCGTGGAGCTGACCGACGGCGATGCCGACACGTTGCACACCTCGGCGAGCCGGCTGCGGCAGGACCGGGCCGGCGACACGCTGGTCTTTCTCACCGGGCCGGGCGGCCGGGCTGACCTGGGGCAGGTCGGCGCGCTGCGCGGGGCGTACCCGTCGGTGGTGGTGGCGGTCTTCGGCGCGGACGGGCCGATGCCGGCCGCCGCGGCGGGCCTGGTGGTGCTGGACGTGGCCGACGGCGCCGGGTTCGCCGCCGAGTGGGACGGGGTCCGCCGGTGGTGACGACGCAGGCGCGCCCGGCCGCGTCCGGTTCGGCGGCGCCGCCGGACG
Source organism: Micromonospora sp. L32 (assembly GCF_052068055.1). Classification (NCBI taxonomy): domain Bacteria; kingdom Bacillati; phylum Actinomycetota; class Actinomycetes; order Micromonosporales; family Micromonosporaceae; genus Micromonospora; species Micromonospora sp. L32. Next base: position 424,839 of record NZ_JBQHDD010000005.1, read on the forward strand.
ACGGTCGGGGCGCGACGGTACGGCGGGGGCTGCGCGCGGTGCCGGTGCCGGTGGCGCTGGTCGTGATGACCGCGCTGGCCGGGGTGGTGCTCGGTCGGGTGTACGCCGACGACCTGCTGACCCGGCTGATGCTCGGCGCGGCGGTCGGCTCGGTGCTGGTCAGCGTGGCCGCCCGGCGGCTGCCCTCCTGGCTGGTGGCGCCGGTGTCGGTGGCCGCAATGGCCGGCTGGACGGCGTTCTCGCTGCACCTGGCCGCCCGGCACGCCGACCTGCCGGGCAGTTTCGGGCCGATCGTCGCCGACGCGGCCCGCAACGGCATCCCCCGCCTGCTCACCGCGATGATCCCGGTCGAGCCGGCGCCGGACACCGTGCTGGTGCCCCTGGTGGCGGCCTGGCTGGCCGGGCTGACCGGCGCGGAGGTGGCGCTGCGCGCCGGCCGGACCCTGCTCGGCTTCCTGCCGCCGACGCTGCTCTACGCCGGCGCGCTCTACGTGGTGGGGCCGAACGCGGACCCGGCGACCTGGCCGTCGGTGGCCTTCGCCGGCGCGGTCGCGCTGGGGCTGGCCGCCTCCGACCGGCGGGGCGCGCCGGGGGCGGCCGACCCGACGGCCGGGCTGGCCCCGTCGGTCCGGGCGGCCGTGCGGGCCCGGCTGGTGGCGGGCACCGCGCTCGGCCTGGCGGTGGTGGTGGGGCTGGCCGCCCTGCTCGGGCCGCTGCTGGCCGCCCGGGTCGACGACCGGCCGGTGGACCCGCGCCGCTACGTGGAGCCGCCGCGGGTGGAGTCGCTGGACGAGAACCCGCTGATCCGGATCTCCGGCTGGGCGCTCAACCCGGAGCAGGAGCTGCTGGACGTGACCACCCGGGCGCCGGCCGGGGCCGAGAGCCGGATCCGGCTGGCGGTGCTCAGCGACTACGACGGGGTGACCTGGCGGGTCGGCGCGACGTACCGCAACGCGGGGCGGATCCTGCCCGCCACGACATCCCACACCGGGCCGGTGGAGACCGTCCAGCAGGAGATCACCGTGGCCGGCCTGACCGGACGGCTGCTGCCGGCGGTGGCCACCCCGCGCGAGGTCACCGGGGCGCGGGTGGCGTACGACCCGGCGACCGGGACGCTGATCCGCCCGGAAGGGCTGAGCCCGGGACTGCGGTACACGGTCACCTCGGCGCGGGAGCGGCCGGACGCGAACCTGCTCGCCACCGCCGACGTGCCGGCCGGTGCGGAGGTGGCGCGGGTGCTGCGGGTCGCCGACGGTACGCCGGAGCCGCTGCGCAAGCTCGCCGGCCAGCTCGCCGAGGACAACGGTGCCCCGTACGCGCGGGCCGCCGCGATCGAGCAGTTCCTCGCCGAGCACTACCGGGTGGTGGCGGACGCGCCGAGCGGGCACGCGTACCCGAACTTGAACTTCTTCCTCTTCGGACCACGCGGGGGCGGCGGGCAGCGCGGCACGTCGGAGCAGTTCGCGGCGGCGTTCGCGGTGCTGGGCCGGCTGACCGGCCTGCCGACCCGGGTGGTGGTGGGTTTCGAGTCGCGCGGCGACGGTCCGGTCCGGGCCGCCGACGCGTTCGCCTGGCCGGAGGTGCTCTTCTCGGGCGTCGGCTGGGTGCCGTTCGACCCGCTGCCCCGGCCGGACACCGAGCCCCGCCCGGTGGAGGAGGACTTCCGGCCGACGCCGGACGACCCGCCCCCGTCGGAGGTGCCCGAGCCGACCGTGGAGCCCACCGCGACCCCGCCGGCGGTGGCCGCCGCGGACGGTCCCGCCGGTGACCGGGGCGTGTCGACGCCGGTGCTGGTCGCCGTGGCCGTCGCCGGCCTGCTGCTGCTGGTCGGGGCGGCGTTGGCCACGCTGGCCGGGATGCGCCGGGCGCAGGCCCGGGCCCGCCGGGAACGAGGCGACCCCGGCGAGCGGATCGCCGGCGCCTGGCGGGAGGTCACCGACGCGCTGCGCCTGGCGGGCCGGCCGGTCGGCGGCGACCTGGCCGCCACGGAGGTGGCCCGACACGCCCGACGAACCTTGGCCGACGCCCGCGCCACCACGACCGCCGACCGGACCGCTCCTCCGACCGCTCCTGCGATTGTCGACCGGACCGGCGAGACCGACCACGCCGGATACGCCGGGTACGGCCCGGCCGTCGCCACCGCACCGGCCATGGTGGACGGACCTGACGTGGACGAGCTGGCCGTCCTGCTCAACCAGGTCGCCTTCGCGCCCGGTAGCGCCACCCCGGCCCACGCCGACAAGGCGACGGCGCTCGCCGAGCAGTACGTGGCGGCCCTGCGCGCCGCCCGCCCCCGCTGGCGCCGCCTGCTCTGGTCGGTCCACCCCGGCCCCCTCCGCTGGCGCCCCTGACCCCACCCAGCGCCCCTGCCCATGCGCGAGCCGGGCACCGCCAGCGGGCTCCGGCCACGGTGATCAAGAGGTTTGCGTCAGGAAACCGGCCCGCCGAGACGCAAACTTCTTGATCAATGAGCAAGCCGGCGGGAGGGCGCGGGAGGGGAAGCGGTCAGGCGCGGAGGCGGCGGACGAGTTTGCGGAGGCCGGCCTGCCAGCCGTCGGGGTCCTGGGCGCGGCGCAGGGCGTACGCGGCGACCTCGGGGTGCGGCAGGATCAGGAAGCGCTCCTCGGCCAGCCCGGCGATGGCCGCGTCGGCCACCTGGTCGGGGGTGAGCACCGCCCCGGAGGCCGCGATCACCCGGGCGCCGAGGTGGCCGGCGGCCAACCCGTCGGCGAGCATCGGCGTATCCACCCCCTGCGGGCAGAGCGCGCTGACCCGGATGCCCTGGTCGCGGTAGGTGATCGCCAGCCACTCGGCGAACCCGACCGCCGCGTGCTTGGTGGCGGTGTACGGGGCGTCGCCCACCGCGGTCAGCACCCCGGCCGCCGAGCAGGTGTGCAGCAGGTAGCCCTCGCCCCGGGCCAGCATCGCCGGCAGCACCGCGCGGGCGGCGTACACGTGGGACAGCACGTTGACCCGCCAGGACCGGTCCCACTCCGCGTCGGCCGCCTCCACGCCCCCGCCGGTGGCCACACCCGCGTTGGCGCAGAACAGGTCGATCCGGCCGTACCGTCGCTCGGTGTCGGCGACCATGTCGCGGACCTGGTCCTCGTCGGTGACGTCCACGGCGACGGCCCGGGCGATCGGGCCGACGCTCTCGGCCACCGCGCCGGTGGCGCTGGCGTCCAGGTCGGCCAGCACCAGCGCCGCCGCGCCCTCGGCGGCGAACCGGCGCGCCAGCGCCGACCCGATGCCGCCGGCCGCTCCGGTGATCACCGCCACCCGGTCGGTCAGGTTCACGCCCGCTCCTCCCCCGCCGGCCCGAGCCGGGCGATCAGGTCGCCCAGCGCGGCGGCGCCGCCGGACGTCAGCTCCGGGGTGGGCAGCAGCGCGAGCACCGGCACGTCCACCCCCGCCTCGGCGTAGCGGCGCACCTCGGCGCGGCACCGCTCGGGCGAGCCGTGCAGCACCAGCGCGTCGACCACCTCGTCGGGCACGGCCGCGCCGGCGCCCCGCCGGTCCCCGGCGGCCCAGGCCGTCCACATCGGGCCGAGCGCGCTCTCCCGGCCCAGCCAGCGGTGGAATTCGGCGTACGCCGGCACGGTCAGGTAGCTGGTGATCAGCCGCCGGCCGAGGGTGCGGGCGTAGCCGGCGTCCTCGGTGGGGCAGACGAAGATCCGGGCGACCACCTCGAAGCCGGGGCCGCGTCCGCCCAGCTCGGCGAGGGCCTTCGGCACGTCGTCGGCGGCGAGCCAGTTGAGGATCACCCCGTCGGCCTCCGCGGCGGCCAGCCGGAGCATCCCGGGGCGCAGCGCCGCCAGCAGCACCGCCGGCGGCACCGCCGGCGGGCGTTCGAGGGTGAACCGGCGTACGGCGAAGGTGTCGAACGCGCCGTCCACCGTCTCCCCGCGCAGCGCCGCCCTGAGGAAGCGCAGCACGTCCCGGGTGCGCCGGAACGGCTCGGTGAACGGAATCGCGTTCCAGTCGTCGACCAGCACCGGCGAGGAGGCGCCGATGCCCAGCGCGAAGCGCCCCGGGGCGGCCTCGGCGAGCGCGGCGGCGCTCATCGCCAGCAGCCCGGGCCCCCGGGTGAAGACCGGGGCGATCGCGGTGCCGAGGCGCAGCCGCGGCTGCCAGGCGGCGGCGAGGGCGAGCGGGGTGAACGCGTCGGCGCCGTTGACCTCCGACGACCAGACGTCGGTGAACCCGGCCCGGTCGAGGGCCGCGTAGACCGCGGCGTGGTCGGCGAGCGGGACGCCGCCCAGCGGCACCGTCATGCCCCATCGGTTCGTCATCCGGTCGATCGTGCCCGCTCGCCGGCACGGGAACAAGAGCCGGGAACACCGCGGCACTCGACGCGTTCCGCGCGCCCGCCGGGACGGACGGCGGTGCCCGCACGAGATCTGCTCTACCGGCCCGGGCCATCGCCGGTCGGACCGGGCCAACGGCCAGCAGGTGGTGTGGGCCACTGCGGTCGGCGGCGTGAGCCATCGCCGGTCGGTGTTGTGGGCCACTCCGGTCCCGGGCGCCAGCGCGCCGCGCTCGGCGGGGACTCCCGGGTGCCCCACGGCGACGCTAACCTTCACCGGTGACCTTCTCCCTCGTCGCCCGGTCCGCCGACGGCCGCCTGCACGGCGTCGCCGTGGCCAGCAGGTTCCTCGCCGCCGGCGCCCTGGTGCCGGGGGCCGAGGCCGAGGTGGGCGCGGTGGCCAGCCAGGCCCACGCCAACCTCTCCTACCGGCCGAACGGGCTGGCGCTGCTGCGCGCGGGCGCCCCCGCCGCCGACGTGATCGCCCAACTGGTCGCCGCCGATCCGGGCCGGGACGACCGGCAGCTCGGTGTGGTCGGCGCCACCGGCCCCGGCGCCACCTGGACCGGCCCGCGCTGCGGCGGCTGGGCCGGTGGCCTGGCCGGCGACGGCTGGGCGACCCAGGGCAACATCCTGGCCGGCCCGCAGGTCGTCGAGGCGGTGCGCGACGGCTGGCTGGCCGGGGAGTCGCTGCCGTTCCCGCAGCGCCTGCTCGCCGCCCTGCGCGCCGGTGAGCAGGCCGGGGGCGACCGGCGTGGTCGCCAGAGCGCGGCCCTCCTGGTGGTCCAGCGCGGCGGTGGGTACGCGGGCACCGGTGACAACCTGGTCGACCTGCGGGTGGACGACCACCTCGACCCGGTCGGGGAGCTGCACCGGCTGCTCGACATCCACACCATGCTCTTCGGCAAGCCCGACCCGGCCACGCTGCTGAAGCTGGCCGGCCCGCTCGCCGACGAGGTGGCCGGTCTGCTGGCCGCCGCCGGCCACCCGGTCGGCGGCGCCGGGCTGACGGCCGCCGTCCACCCGGTGGGCGCTGCGGCGCCCGCGACGGTCGCCGGGCCCGCGCTGGAGGCGGCGCTCGCTTCCTGGGCGGGCTGGGAGAACCTCGAGGAACGGCTGGTGCCGGGGCACATCGACCCGATCGTCCTGGCGCACCTGCGCCGCACGGTCGCCGCGATCCCCGCGCCCCGGACCGGCGACTGACCCGGTCCACGGCGACCCGCTGCCCTGCCCGGCACGGCGGCCCGCTCCTCTGCCCGGTAGGCGACCCGCTGCCCTGCCCGGCAGGCGACCCACCTGCCCTGCCGGCGCGGCGACCCACCGCTCTGCCCGGCACGGTGGGCGCGAGCCTGCCGGGGAGCCGGCGACCCGGCCGGCCGGCGGACGGGTCAGCCGGCGAAGGAGAGCCAGCGGAAATCCGCCGCCGCGATCTCGGCGCGCTCGGCCTCGGTGAGCGGCAGCCGCCCGGTGGTCTTGCGGATCAGGGTGAGCGGGTCCCAGCCCAGCCGCGCCGGGACGGGCCGGCCGCCGGTGAGCAGGTCGGCGACCACCTGGGCGGCGGTCGGGGTCAGCCACGGCCGCCGGTCCAGCGCCCGGGCCAGGTCCAGGCCGTGCACGCCGACCTCCACCACCCGGGTGACCAGGAAGTCGGACAGGGTCATCGCGTCGCCGTGCCGGGTGCGGACCACCCGGTCGGCGGGCTGCGCCGCGACGGCGGAGTCGGTGCCCCGCCAGGCGGCGGTGAAGGCCCCGGCCGTCGCCGCCGCGTCGGCCGGTCGACGGGCCTCCCGGCGGGCGTTGTCGACCCGCGCGGCGTCGACCTCCGGGGTGAACTTCGCCGCGCCGAAGTAGCCGGCGGCGTCCACCTCCGCCCGGGGCGGGGCCGGCGCGGCGAGCATGTCGACCAGGCGGCCGGCGCCGGTGCTGACGTGGGCGACGAGGTCGCGGACGGCCCAGGGTGGGCAGGGGGTCGGGCGGCCCAGGTCCGCCTCGGTCAGGGTGCGCAGCACCCCGTCGAGCCGGGCGCACTCGTCCCGGAACGCCGTCCGTACCGTCTCCACCGGGCCGATCCTCCCCCGCCGTCGTCGTGCTCGTACCCTGCCACGTCGGTTTCGGCCGGCCGGTCGCGGGTACGCGCCGGGCCGACGAGAGGGGGCGGGCGACAGATGGCCGGCATCATGCTGCGCAGCACCGCGTTCAACGACCACGACCAGTTGCCGGGGCGGTTCTCGCGAGACGGCGGGAACGCCTCACCGCCGTTGCAGTGGTCCGACGTGCCGGAGTCCACGACCGAGCTGCTGCTGCTGGTCGAGGACCCGGACGCCGGGCGGAGCCCGTTCCTGCACTGGCTGGTCACCGGGATCTCCCCGACCTCCGGCGGAGTCGGGGAGGGGCTGGTCCCCGAGGGCGGCCGGGAGTGGCCCAACGGCTTCGGCACCACCGGGTGGGGCGGGCCGCACCCGCCGAAGGGCGACGAGGCGCACCGCTACTTCTTCCGCCTGTACGCCCTGGAACGCCCGGTCGACCTGCCCGACGCCCCGCAGGCCGCCGACGTGCACGCGGCACTGGCCGGCCGGGAGCTGGCCAGCGGCACCATGGTCGGGACGTACCGGCGCTGATCAGCCCTTGTAGCGGGGCACCAGGCGGTGCATCGGGAGCAGCACCAGCGCGGCCACCACCGCCATCGTGCCGGCGATGCCGGCGGCGCTGCCCGCGTACCCGATGAAGAGCGGACGGCGGCTCAGCTCGTCGACCGGCACCTGTTGCTGGTCGAGCAGCCAGGACAGGGCCAGCCCGCTGGCGACGACGGCCGCCAGGCCGCCCAGCCCGAGCAGGGCCGCGGCGACCCGGTGGGCGTCCTCGGCGGAGACCTGCGCCTGCTCCCGTTGGAAGACCAGCAGGAGCAGCCCGGCCAGCGCGGCCCAGACGCCGACCACGAGGAACGCTGCCACGGCGTCGCTGGGCCGGTGCCAGCCGGCGGAGAGGGTGGCCACGCCGGCGATGGCGGCGTACGCGACGCCGAGGAACGCCCCGAGCGGGCGCACCTTGGGCGGCAGCACCAGGATCAGCGCCAGCGCCACCGAGGCGGCGATGGTGGCGTGCCCGCTGGGCAGGCTGTTGCCGGCGGCGTCCCGTTCGGGGTCGATGCCCAGCGCCGGCCGGTCGAGGACGTACTTGAGCAGTTGGGTGCTGACGTTCGCGCCCGCGATCAGCAGGGTGGCCGCGACGGCGAGCGCCTTGCGGCCACGGATCAGCGCGATGAAGCCGATCACGGCGGTGGCGGCGAGCAGCGACACCACCGACATCGCGTTGAGGATCCGGTTGACCGGCCCGTCGATGCGGTCCTGGCCGATCTGGTTGCCGGTCAACGCGACCGTGTCGAGCCACTGGCCGGTCCCGGTGTGCACGGCGAAGCGCCACAGCACCATGAGAGCGGCCGCCTGGACCAGAGCCAGTACGACCAACCAGACCGCGGTCCAACCTCTTGCCGTCGCGCGCACCCGCACACCGTAGCGGCACTCCCGGCAGGTCGCTCGGCGGGACACCGGTGCGTCCCGGCTAGGTTGGGGCCGGACCACGGGAGGTGACGGTGGGCGGTACGGCGGAACGGGAGCCGGCGGTCGCGGAGCGGCCGGAGTCGCTGGCGGACCTGCTGGGCGGGCGGCGCGGTGCGGTGGACGCGACCCTGCCGCCGGTGGCGTTCACCCTCGGCTGGCTGCTGACCGGGCGGTCCATCGCCGGCGGGGTGGCGGCGGCCGTGCTGGTCGGCACGGCGGTGGCCGGGTGGCGGCTGCGCCGGGGCGACCGGCCGAGGTCGGTGCTGGTCGGGCTGCTCGCCGTCTGCGTCGCCGCGCTGATCGCGCTCTACACCGGACGGGCCGCCGATTTCTTCCTGGTGCAGCTTCTCTCCAACGCGGCCAGCGCGCTGGTCTGGGTGGTCAGCATCGTGGTGCGCTGGCCGCTGCTCGGGGTGGTGGTCGGGGTGGCGCTGCGGCAGCGGGGCCGGTGGCGGCGGGACCGGGCGCTGCTGCGGGCGTACTCGCGGGGCAGCTGGGTCTGGGCGGCGACGTACGCGTTGCGGGTGGCGGTGTTCCTGCCGCTGTACCTCGGCGGTCAGGTGGTCGCGCTGACGGTGGCCCGGGCGGCGATGACCTGGCCGCTGGTGGCGGCGGCGCTGACGGTGAGCTGGGTGCTGATCCGGCGGTCGCTGCCGGCCGGCCACCCGGGGCTGCGGCACCCGGTCACCCCGGACGGAAGCTGAACCGGGGGGAAAAATTAAGGGAGAGGCCGCCACGGGGGGAGCGGCCTCTCCGAGAAACACGGTACTCCGTCGCACGGCGTCGTGTGATCCCGCGACGCCCTCTTTTTTCGCGGCTTTTCCCTGACGCACGCCGCGGCGGGCGGTGGGGTGGGTCGCCCGATCCGCTGCGTCGACCGAACCGTCGACCCACCCCCGGCCCGACGGTGGGAGTCGGGCCGCCCGCCGACCGGGCGGTCCGCTCCCCCGGGCCCGGTCGGCCCCCGGGTGGGTGGCGCCGCGCCACCCACCCGGGAGGGTCACCTCACCCGTTCGGGAACAGGTTGCCGTAGTCGGCGTACGCCATGGCGACGTCGGCCTGGGCCCAGAACCGGTGGTAGTTGAAGGTCGGCTCGGCGCCACCGTTGAGGTAGGCCTGCACCTTGGGCCAGTCGGGGTCGTTCTTGTAGAACGACCGGATGTCCAGGAAGCTCTTGCCGGCGGCGATGGCGTCGCCGTTGGGCATCTTCCCGGTCCAGCCGGACGGGACGTAGAGGCCCTGTCCGTCGGCGGCGTTGTAGACGTCGTCGAAGCGCCGGTAGTCGCCACGCTTCTCGGTGGTGGAGACGCCCTTGGCGTCGCTGGCCGCGTGGAGGGCGTCCAGCAGCCCCTTGGCGGTGTTCTTGGCCGACACGTTGCCCGACTTCGCCGCGTACGCGATCAGGGTGCGGGCGTAGGCGGCGGCGACGCCGACGTCCTGGCCCTTCACCGTCACCTCGACGTGCAGGTTGGTGTTCGCCTGCGGGTTGGCCGGGTCCCAGTTGTTGGGCTGGCCGGTCCACTTCATGTCCGACGGGATCGACCAGTTGGTGCCCACCGTGGTGTTGGCGATGGCCCACGGCACCCACTTGTCCAGCAGCGCCTTGGCCTTGGCGTTGCCGGTCTGCAGGTACAGCTCGGCGATCCGCTGCATCGACCAGGCCTGCATGCCGAACCACTGGTTGGACGGCGGGTCGTTGTAGACCGGGTCGACGTCGTAGTACATGCCGTAGAAGGTGGCGGTGCCGGCCGGCGGCTGGGCGTAGCTGCCGTCCCAGCTGTTGGTCGCGCCACCGGCGATGCCGCCCTCGGCGGACTGGAGCCAGGTGTAGAACTCCAGCTGCCGGTCGAAGCTCTTCTGCCAGTCGGCGACCGCGGTCGGCGACTTGGGCTTCAGCTCCGGCACGCTGGTCAGCGCCCAGGCCGCGAACGGGTTCTGGTAGCCGAAGTGGTTGTGGCTGGAGCCGATCCGCCAGGACCAGTTCTGGCTGGGGTCGTACGCGCCGCCCCAGGCGTAGTACCAGGACATCAGGTAGTGCGCCGAGTCCCGGCCGCTGCCGGCCGGGCAGGTGCTGGCCCCGACGCAGTTGCCGATCTTCTTGAAGTACTTGTCGAACATGGCGTAGCGCAGGTAGTCACCCATCTTGGCGGCCTTCGCCACGGTGGCGGCCACGTCGGCCTCCCGGCCCTGGGCCTTGGCCCAGGTCAGCGCCCAGTACGCGGCCTGCACGGCGCGGGCGTCGGCGTCCGGGGCGTTGGTGTACTTCCACTGCTTCGCGGGGGCGCTGCCCTCCTTGACGAACAGGTCGAGGTAGCCGTACTGGCCGCCGTGGGCGTAGGTGTCGCAGGAGGGCTGCGGCACGGTCTCCCACACCGACTCCTGGGTGCCCCGCTGGAAGGTGTTGATGTACGCCGGCCGGGTGGTGCCGTCGCCGCAGCGGCCGAAGCCGTAGGTGTTGTCGACGTCCAGCAGCCAGTGCATGCCGTAGATGTCACCGGTGCCGTAGGTGCTCTGCAGTTCCGAGCGCAGCGGGTCCTGGCCGACCGGGACGGAGGGCTGCAACTGCGACGGGTACTGGCTGGGCAGGTTGTACTCGGCGGCGTACTGGGCGGTGCCCGCCGCGCCGGCGGTGGGCTGGTCCGAATGATTCGGAATTATATATTTTTCCATGACTGTCCAGGCGTTGTTGAACGGGGCCCAGTTCTGGGTGACCCGGCCGTACTGCGCCTCCAGCCAGAGCCAGAAGCTGAACGCCTCCGAGGTGGTCTCGTGGCCGTGGTCGGGCGCCTCGACGATCAGCGTCTCGACCGAGTGGTACGGCACGCCCTCCTGGCTGAAGTACCCGGAGTTCTTGATCTTGCCGTACTGGTCGAGGAACCGCTTGATGTAGGCGTTGTCCCCGCCCGGGGTGTCGTTGTCGATCTCCGTGACGGCGATCGCCAGCGGCGCGAAGCCGGTGGCCGAGGCCGTGACGGTGGCGGTGCCGCCCAGGGTGTCCGCGTCCTCGGCCGCGGCGACGGTGGCCGTCACCCCGGTGTTCCAGTTGGCCGGGGTGAGCGTGACGGTCGCCGGGGTGACGGCGACGTCGGTGTCGCCGGTGCGGGTGAGGGTCACCGGCACGTTGGCGCTGGGCGCGGCGCTGAGCTTCAGGTTGACCGTGCCGGTGCCGCCCTCGGTCACGCTGACCGCCGACGGGGTGGCCACCAGCACCGGACCGGAGGCGGGGTTGACGGTGAACGCCTTCTCCGCGACCGCGACGCCGTTGGCGTTGTCGTACGCCTTGGCCTGCACGGTGTAGCTGCCGGCCGGCAGGTCCTCGAGGGTGTAGCCGTACGGGGCGGTGGTGTCGGTGTTGACCAGCAGGCCGTTGCGGTAGAACTCGACCTTGGCGATCGTGCCGTCCGGGTCGCCGGCGGTGGCGGTGAGCGGCACGTCGGCCGGCGCCTCGAACGGCCCGGTGGGCAGCCCCAGCGACACCGTCGGCGGCTGGTTGGCCGGGGTGCCGTTGCAGGCGACTCCGTTGAGGGTGAAGGCGGTGGGCTTCGGGTTGCTGCCGGAGTACGCGCCGTTGAACCCGATGGTGGTCGACGCGCCGGTGCCGAGGTTGCCGTTCCACGACTCGTTGGTCGCGGTGACCTCGCTGCCGGTCTGGCTCCACTTCGCCGACCAGCCCTGGGTGACGCGCTGGGAGCTGTTCGGGAAGGAGAACTTGAGCGTCCAGCCGGTGAGTGCGTCCCCCAGGTTCTTGACGGTGACGTTGGCGGTGAAACCGGTGTTCCAGTCGTTGGTCGCGTAGACCACGTCGCAGGCGGGGGCGGCCTGCGCGGCGCCGGCCGGCAGGGTCACCCCGCCGATGGCCAGCGCGGTGGCGGCGAGCATCGCCGTCCGGCGACGTCTTGCCCAGAGTCTCATGTGCGCGGTGTCTCCCTCGGATGAGGGCCGGAGCCTGACGGGCCGCCGGCGAGGCGCCTCCACGCGAGCAGGGAACGCGGGGGGACGGAGGCGCCCGGGAAGGTGGTCGGTGCGGAACTGCGCCGGTCTGCCGCCCGTGGGGCGGCGGCGGTTCCTCGGGGTGCCGTCCGGAGATCCGGATGCCCTCGGCGACCCACGCTCACGCGAGCTGGCTCCGCTGCGTCGATTCGACAGTCTGCCATGGAAGCGCTCCCACGACAACACCGCAGGTGAGACACCGATCGATGTTTCGATCTCGTTTTGGGGCTTTCACAAACCCGTGACGGGCGTTACAGTCGCTGCATCGCCGATGGGAGCGCTTCCATCGACGGAGATGCAATTGTTCGACGACCGTGGTCGCCCGGCCGCGGTGCAAGCCAAGAGGCTGACGACGGGCCAGCCCGGACACCGTCGCCAGCCGACACCCGCCAGTGACGGAGGGAGGTGGAACCAGAGCCACTCGCGTGGCCCGGCTCCCGCGCGACACGCACGGCGGACGCCAATTCGACTCGTGCGTGTGTGCACCAAGGTGGGGACGGGGGTTGCCCTCCCCCGTCCCCACACTAAACCCCCGTAGTCGACGGGAAAAGAGGCCGACGGGACAGGCGCGTACGCCGCCCGGCCGGCCTCGCTCGCTATCTGCGCCCCGCCCGACGCGTCGGACGACTGACGGCGCCCGTCACATCTCACTTCCCCCATCCCGGCCGCCTCCGCGCGGCCCTCTAGGCTGGCGGTCCGCCCCGAGGCGGCCGGAACGCCGCATGCCGGTGCTGGGAGCGCTCCCGGCCGTCGGGGTGGCCCGCACCCTGAGGAGAAACACCGATGTCGATACTCACCCGACGGCGACTGCTGCACCGCGCCGCGCTCTCCGCCACCGCCAGCGCCGGGCTCTCCCCGGTCGGGGCCGCCGTGGCCGGCGCGGCCGCCGCCGTGACGGCCGGCTGCGACACCCGGCCGGACAGGGACCCGACCGCCACCACCGGCGCGGGCACCCTGCGCTTCCCACGCGACTTCGGCTGGGGCGCGGCCACCTCGGCCTACCAGATCGAGGGCGCCGCCAAGGAGGACGGGCGCGGCGAGTCGATCTGGGACACCTTCAGCCGTACCCCGGGGCGGACCCGCAACGGCGACACCGGCGACGTGGCCGCGGACCACTACCACCGCTGGTCCGAGGACCTGGACCTGATGCGCGACCTCGACCTGCGCAGCTACCGGTTCTCCGTCTCCTGGCCCCGCATCCAGGCCGACGGCACCGGCCGACCCAACCAGCGCGGCCTCGACTTCTACCGCCGGCTCGTCGACGGCCTGCACGAGCGCGGCATCGCACCCATGGTCACCCTCTTCCACTGGGACCTGCCCCAGTCGTTGCAGGACGCCGGCGGCTGGGAGAACCGGGACACCGCATACCGCTTCGCCGACTACGCCGACGCCGTGTTCCGGGGCCTGGGTGACCAGGTGCCGGTGTGGCTGACCGTCAACGAGCCGAAGACCGTGGTGCAGAACGGCTACCTCTGGGGCCACCACGCCCCGGGCCGGCAGGATCCGGATGCCGCGTACCTGGTCGCCCACCACCTCCAGCTCGCGCACGGGCTGGCGGTGCGCGCCCTGCGGGCCACCGGCTCCACCGCGCGGATCGGGCCGGCGTTCAACCTGCACCCGTGCTACCCGGCCGACGACACTCCGGCCGCGGCGGCCGCGACCCGGCTCTACGACGGGTACGAGAACCGGCTGTACCTGGACTCCGTCCTCACCGGTGCGTACCCGGCCGACGTGCTGGCCGACCTCGGCGGGGACAGCCGGCTCGTCCGGGGCATCGCCGACGGCGACCTGGAGATCATCTCCAGCCCGGTCGACCTGCTGGCCGTGCAGTACTACACCCCGATCTACGTCACCGCCGACGGCGGCACCGTGCGGCGCTGGGCCACCTCCGAGGCGGAGTGGCAGCAGATCTACCCCGACGGGATGTACGACACCCTGACCCGGGTCACCCGCGACTACGGCCCCATCCCGATCACCGTCACCGAGAACGGCCTGCCCTGCCCGGACGTCCTGGGCGCCGACGGCACCGTCGACGACGCCGGCCGGATCGCCTTCCTGCGGGACCACTTCGCCGCCGCGCACCGCGCGATCGCCGCCGGCGTGCCGCTGGAGAGCTACCACGTCTGGTCGCTGCTGGACAACTTCGAGTGGGCCGAGGGCTACGACGAGCGCTGGGGACTGGTCTACGTGGACTACGCCACCCAGCGCCGCATCCCCAAGCGCAGCGCCCACTGGTACCGGCAGGTGATCAGCGACAACGGCCTCTGAGCCACCCGCCGGCCGGGACCGGCGCACCGGACCGCGTGGGGGCGGTCCGGTGGTCTCCGACCCGCCGGGGCGGGCGGGTCCGGCCGGGCGGGACCGGCCCGCCGGTACGGCGGGAGCGGTCGTCGTCAGCGGGGCAGCGCCTGCTGCAACTCGGCGCGCAGCGCCGGGGTGAGCATCTCACCGGCCTGCTTGGCGAGCCGGGCCATCTCGTAGCCGACCACGCCGATGTCGGCGTCCGAGGCGGCCAGCGTGGCGAGGATCGAGCCGTCGCGGATCTGCATCACCAGGAAGTAGCCGCGCCCCATCTCGACGACCGTCTGCTTGACGATGTCGCCGTCGAACATCTGGGCCGCTCCCGCGGTGATGCTCATCAGGCCGGAGGTCACCGCGGCGAGCTTGTCGGCGTGGTCGCGGGGCAGGTGCGCCGAGATCGCGACCAGCAGCCCGTCGGAGGAGACCACCACGGCGTGGGCCACCCCCGGCACCCGCTCCGCGAACGCGTTGACCAGCCAGCTAAGGTCCCGCGCCTCCTGGCTCAAGGTCGTCGTCACTGTCGTCCCCCTTCGCTGTGCCCACCCGACGGCGGCAAGATTATCTCCCGGGTCTCCTCGGCTTCGGCCCGGCGGACCCCGCTGTACAGCCGCGACAGCATGCCACCAACCGCCTCCGGGTCCGGGTCGTCCCGTGTGGTGGCAACCTCCGGACGGGCCGGCTCGGTGACCGCGGAGAGCTGAGCCATCGGCACCCGCACCGGCAGGCCCCGTTCGTTGGTGCCCCCGATGACAGGCGTCGCGGGCGGCGCGGGCGTCACATCACCGGCCGGCACCGCGGCGGACGATGCCGGCCCCTGGCGGGACCACCAGCCGCCGCCGGCGGCCGGGGCGCCCGCGGCCGGCGACAGCACGTCCTCGGCGCGGACCGGCACCGGCCGCCCCTGCACGGGCACCACCGGAGCCGGGTCGGGACGACGGCCGGCCACCGGCAGCTCCGTCGGCGCCGGCGCACCGGCCGGCCGTCGCGGCCCGCCGGGCCGGGTCGCGCCGGCCACCGCCGTGGTCAGCATCCGCGGTGAGACCGGCCCGTCCAGCTCCGCCGGGGGCGCGGCGGCCAGCAGCGCGGTGGGCAGCTCGATCCGGGCGAGCAGGCCCTGGGCGCCGCCGCTGAGGCGGACCCGGATGCCGTGCCGGGCGGCGAGGTGGCTGACCACGAACAGGCCCATCCGCTCCGAGGCGGCCACGTCGGCGGCCGGCGGGGAGGCCAGCACGATGTTGGCCTGTTCCAGCGCCGCCGGGCTCATCCCCAACCCCTGGTCGACGATCTCCACCACCGCGCCGCCGCCCTCGGCCCGGGCGCCCACCCGGACCACGGTGTCGGGCCGGGAGAAGGCGGTGGCGTTCTCCAGCAGCTCGGCCAACAGGTGCACCAGTTCGCCGACGGCGTGCCCGACCACGTACAGGTCGGCCACCGACTCGCGGCGGACCCGCTGGTACTGCTCGATCTCGGCGCTGGCGGCCAGCAGCACCGCCCCGAGACCGACCGGGCGGTTCCACCGCCGGGTGGACTCGGTGCCGGCCAGCACCAGCAGGCTCTCGTCGTTACGGCGCATCCGGGCGGCCAGGTGGTCCAGCTTGAACAGGTTCTCCAGCTGGTCCGGGTCGGCCTCCTCCCGTTCCAGGTCGTCGAGCAGCTCCAGCTGCCGCTCCACCAGCACCTGGCTGCGTCGGGCCAGGTTGACGAACATCGCGTTGACGGTGCGCCGGGTCTCCGCCTGCTCCACCGCGACGCTGACCGCGCTGCGGTGCACCGCGACGAACGCCTCGGCCAGCTCGCCGATCTCGTCGGAGGAACGGACGACCGGGGGCGGCACGTCGATGGTGGGCACGCCGCCCTGCACCGAGCGGAGCCGGTCCAGCGCGTCCGGCAGCTCGACCTGGGCGATCCGCAGGGCCTGCCCACGCAGGCGCTGCATAGAGTTGGCGATGGACCGGCCGATGAGCAGGGCGAGCAGCACGGCGAGCCCGAGCACCACCACGATGCCGCCGACCACCAGCAGGGTGGTGCGCAGCCGGTCGCCGCTGACCGTGTCGGCCCGGGTCACCGCGTCGTCCAGCACCCGCGCCTCCAGCTGGCGCAGCAGCTCCTGGCGCTGCTCGCTGGCGGCCCACCACTGCGGCGCGGGCAGCACCTCCGCGCGGGCACCGCCGGTGGGCAGACTCTTCTCCTCCAGCTTCATCGCCGCGACGAACGCCGGGTCGACCGAGGTCCGGTCGTAGAGCCGAACCTGATCGTTGGTGGCGGCGACCCGGAACGCGCCGAGCGCGGCCAGCTGCTGCGCCCGCAGGTCGGTGAGGGTCACCTGGTCGTCCAGGTCGTAGCGGCCGGCCCGGGCGGCGGCGTAGAGCTGCCCGCGGATCCGCGACGACAGCTCCTTGACCCGGGCGAGCTGCACGTACCGCAGCACGGCGTCGGTGAGCACGGGCTGCTGCTCCCCCGGCGAGGGCTCCGCCAGCAGGTTGAGCAGCGCCTCGATGGCCCGGTGGTAGTTGCTCAGGATGGTGTCGCTGTTGAGCACCGCCGGCGGCACCGCGGCCCGGATGTAGACCACCTGGTCGTACGCCTCCAGGGCCTCGCCGTACGCCACCCGCCAGGACGCGTCGGCGTCGGCCAGCGGCTGCGCGGCCCCGCGCAGCTCGCTGACGGCCTGGTCGGTGGCCGCCTGCAACGGCCGCAGCGCGCTGACCGCCGCGTCCCGGTCGGCCTCGCTCCCGGCCCGGCGCAGCTCGGCCAGCTCCCCCGCGGAGCGGTCCCGCTCCTGCTGGAGCCGGTCCACCACGGTGGCTATCTGCCGGCCGATGCCGACCTGCCGGGCGAAGTCGCTCAGCGCGGTGGTCTGCCCGACCAGCGCCGCGGTCTGCACGCCGGCCAGCACCAGGAAGGCCACCGACGGGATGACCAGCACGGTGGCGAGCTTGGTGCGCATCCGCCAGTCGCGCAGCCGGAACGGCGAGCGCCGCCGGTGGGGTACGACCCGGACGGTCCCCCGGCTCCGACCACCCCGCTCGCCCTGCCTCGGGTCGGGACCTGCGCCCACACCTGCCTCCTCGGTCCCCCGCCTCCCCCGCGTCAGGGAGCGGGGTCCATCCAACCAGGCCCGCGAGCTGTGTCAACGGGGCGTGGCACAGCTCCGGTCAGGAAGCGGCGCCGGAGCGCTCCGGAGCGCGTCCCTCGTCGGGCGGGTCGGTCATCGCCAGCCGCCCCGCCTCGGCCACCCGGCCCAGCGCCACCAGCGCCGCGCCGATCGCCCCGATCTCCGGCTCGGCACGGTGCCGCACCGGGCGGGGCGCCAGCGCCGTGGCGAACGCCGAGCGCCACCAGGCGGAGGCCGCCATCGCTCCCCCACCCAGCACCACCTCCATCGGCGTCTCGACGGTGGACTCCAGCACGGCCAGATCGTCGGCGACCATCCGGCACAGGCCGGCCATCAGTCCGGCCAGGATCTCCACCCCGGTGGTGGCGAAGCCGACCCCGCGCAGCTCGCCGGCACCGGCCGGAGCGAAGCCGGGTGGCCGGTCGCCGCCCAGGCGGGGGTCGGCCGTCACCTCGCCACCGTCCGGCGGCACCCGCGCCAGCGCGGCCGACAGCTCCGGGCCCTCGGGCAGCCGCAGCTCCCGCTTGGCCCAGGTGTAGAGGTTGCCGCCGCAGGAGTAGGCCGCCCCGGTCACCACGTACTCGTGGTCCACCCGGTAGCGCCAGAGTTCCTCGGGCAGCGGCGGCAGCGGCTCACCGGCCGGCAGCCGATGCAGCAGCCGGACCGCCGCGGAGGTGCCCACGGTCACCGCCGCGCGCCGCCCGTCCACACAACCGGAACCCACGTTGGAGGCGGCCCCGTCACCGACCGGGACGGACCAGGCCACGCCGGCCAGCTGCGGCCACCGACCGGCGTGCTCCGCGCGCAGTCGCCCGTTCCACCCCGTCGGCGCCAGCTCGGGCAGCTCGCCCGGGCGGACCCCGGCCAGCTCGCAGGCCTCGGCGTCCCAGGCCAGCGTGCGCAGGTCGAGCAGTCCCGTGCCGGAGGCCATGGAGACCGACATCGGCGCGGTGTCGAGCAGCTGGCCGAGGACGTACTCGGCCAGGCCGACGAACCGGGCGATCCGGCTGCCGCACCGCGCCCGCAGCCAGGGCAGCCGGAGCGGCCAGTAGCCGCGGTGCCACCACCCACCGGTCCGTTCGTGGTAGGCGTCCGGATCGGCCGGGCCGGCGTTGCCGGGGGCCGCCATGGCGCGGGTGTCCAGCCAGGTCAGGACCGGCCCGAGCGGCGCACCCGCGGGGTCGAGCGGCACCACCGAGTGCCACTGCGCCGAGACCGCGACCAGGTGCACGTCGCGCAGGTGCCCGGCGCCGGCGAGCTCGTCCAGGCACTCGACCAGGCAGGCCAGGTACTGCACGGGATCGAGGGTGCCCGAGCCGCGGTCGCCGATGCTCACGTGAACCTTGCGCCGCGCCAGCGCACCCGGCCGCGGGCCCGCGTCGGCGTCGAGCACGAGCCCGCGTACCGAGGAGGTGCCGAGGTCGAGAGCGAGAATGTTCATCGCCGGTCACGGTACCCGCCGACCGGCCCGGCGAAGCCTCGATCGCGGGCGGGCGCGCGACGCGTACCTCGGACGGCTTCCGCGCCCGGCGGGGGCCGCGTAGGGTGGTCGACATGCTCGCGCACCTGTCCTGCTGGTGGCCCGCCGACCCGGCGGCCACCTTCCGCGCGTAGCTTTCCACGCGGCCGCCCGACGAGGCGGCCGCCGGTCTCTCCCCCGGCTCCCGGGCCGCCCCGACGGGCGGCGCCGACGGCCCGGAGGAGACACCGAATGAACCGCCCGCACGACCTGCTCGCCGCCCTCGCGCACGACGCCGACCCCGGCCCGTTCGCGCTCGTCCGTCGCGAGGGCGCCGCGCACCTCGACCTCTTCACGGGTACGGTCCGCACCGCCGACCGGCTCGCCGACCTGCCGCTGCCGGACGGGGCGGCCGGCCCGCGCACGCTGGCCCTGGTGCCGTACCGGCAGATCGCCGAGCGGGGCTTCCAGTGCGTCGACGACGGCACGCCGCTGGAGTACCTGGAGATAGCCGGGCACGCACGGATCGCCCTGGCCGACGCGCTCGCCGCGCTCCCGCAGGCCCCGGTGGTCACCACGGGCGTCGCGTTCGACGTCGCCGACGAGGAGTACGCCGACACCGTCGAGCGGGTGCTGGCCCAGGAGATCGGCCGCGGCGAGGGCGCCAACTTCGTCATCCACCGCACCCTGCGGGCGACGGTGCAGGGGTCGCCGCTGCGGGCGGGACTGGTGGCGCTGCGCCGGCTGCTGCTCGGCGAGCGGGGCGCGTACTGGACGTTCCTGGTGCACACCGGGCACCGGATCCTGGTCGGCGCGAGCCCGGAGCGGCACGTCAGCGTCGACGACGGGCTGGTGATGATGAACCCGATCAGCGGCACCTTCCGGCACGCCGGTGCGACCCCGGACCGCGCCGCCCTGCTGCGCTTCCTCCGCGACCCCAAGGAGGTCGAGGAGCTGTACATGGTGCTCGACGAGGAGCTGAAGATGATGGCCACGGTCGCCGAGCACGGCGGCCAGGTGGTCGGGCCGTACCTGAAGGAGATGGCGCACCTCGCGCACACGGAGTACCTGCTCGCCGGGCGCGGCTCGAAGGACGTCCGGGAGGTGCTGCGGGAGACGATGTTCGCCCCGACGGTCACCGGCAGTCCGATGGAGAACGCCTGCCGGGTGATCGCCCGGCACGAGCGCTCCGGGCGGCGCTACTACTCCGGCGTGCTGGCCCTGCTCGGGCGCGACGGCGAGGGCCGGCAGACGCTGGACGCGCCGATCCTGATCCGGACGGCGGAGATCTCCCCCGCAGGTGAGCTGCGGGTGCCGGTCGGGGCGACCCTGGTGCGGCACTCCACCGCCGCCGGCGAGGTCGCCGAGACGCACGCCAAGGCGGCCGGAGTGCTCGCCGCCCTGGGGCTGGCTCCGCAGGCGGCGGCCGTCGACCCCGCCCGGGCGGTACGGCTCGCCGAGGACCCCGAGGTGCGGGCGGTGCTCGCCGCGCGGAACACGCCGCTGGCCCGGTTCTGGCTCGACCAACGGGTGCCCGGGGCGACCACGCTGGCGGGGCTGGCCGGTCGGCGGGCGCTGATCGTAGACGGCGAGGACACCTTCACCGGGATGCTCGCCCACCAGCTCGGGGCCCTGGGTCTCGCCGTGGACGTCCGGCCGTGGCAACGGGCCGCCCCGCTCGACGGGTACGACCTAGTGGTGGTGGGGCCCGGCCCGGGCGACCCGGGCGCGATCACCGAGCCGAAGATGGCGGCGCTGCGGGCGCTGCTGGCCGACCGGCTCGCCGCCGGCCTGCCCACGCTGGCGGTCTGCCTCGGCCACCAGCTGCTCGCCGGCCTGCTGGGGTTGCCCCTGCACCGGCGGGAGGCGCCGTACCAGGGACTGCAGCGGGACGTCCCGGTCTTCGGCACGTCCCGGCGGGTGGGCTTCTACTCCACCTTCACCGCCCTGGCCGACCGCGACCGGCTCGGCACCCGGTACGGGCCGGTGGAGCTGTCCCGCGACCCGGCCGACGGGGCGGTGCACGCGCTGCGCGGCCCCGGTTTCGCCGGGGTGCAGTTCCACCCGGAGTCGGTGCTCAGCCGGGACGGGCTGGCCGTCCTGGCGGACCTGCTCGGGCACCTGCTGGCCCGTCCGGCGCTGACCGCGCATGGACCGGCCGATCGCGGGTAGGGGTTGCGGCGACCGGTGGACCGGACGGGCCGAGAGCCCCCGCCCGGGCCGCCGGTCGCCCCGTACGTCAGCCCGCGGCCAGGCCGCGCTTGACCGCGGCGCTGATGCGCACCGCCCGCTTGGCGGTCAGGGCGGTGGCGCCGAGCGCCAGGTGGTCCGGGGCGGTCTCCCCGTTGTTGCTGGTGTGCGAGGCGCCGTACGGGTTGCCCGCGGCGAACTGGCTCGGGTCGGTGTAGCCGGGGGTCACCACCAGGCCGCCCCAGTGGTAGAAGGTCGTGAACAGGGACAACAGCGTGGACTCCTGCCCACCGTTCGAGGTCGCGGTGGAGGTGAAGGCGCTGTAGACCTTGTCCACCAGGGCGCCCTGCGACCAGAGCGGGCCGGTGGTGTCGATGAACTGCTTGAGCTGGGCGGCGATCATGCCGTAGCGGGTGGGTGAGCCGAAGATGACCACGTCAGCCCAGGACAGGTCGTCGAGCTGGGCCTCGGGGACGTCCTGCGTCTCCAGGTGATGGGCCTGCCAGCCCGAGTTGGAGCGGATCGCCTCGTCGGGCGCCAGCTCGCGTACCTTGCGCAGGCGCACCTCGGCGCCGGCCTCGCCGGCGGCCTCGCAGGCCGCCTGCGCCATCTGGTAGGTGATGCCGGTCGCGCTGTAGTAGACCACCGCTACCTTGACCTGGCCGTCCATCGGCACGTCCCTCCTCGGTTCGGATCAGCTCCCGCGACTACCCGTCACATGCGGTGTCAAACTGCAAGATCGAGCGGCCGCGCGGAGCCTGCCCTGGTCGACGCCGGCAATCCGGCACGCGGTCGATGGACTGCCCGCGGCCGCGACGGGAAGGAGAGGCGGATGAGCATCGGAACGCGCCGGCCCTCGTGCCCGCCCTACCCGGAGGCCGACCGGCGATGAGCGACTACGGTCACCCGCTGCTCTTCGGATCGTTCACCACACCGGCGAGCGACGACCCGGCGGGCACCGTCGCCCTCGCCGTCCTGGCCGAGCAGATCGGGCTGGACCTGGTCACCTTTCAGGACCACCCGTACCAGCCGAAGCTGCTCGACACCTGGACGCTGCTGAGCTACGTCGCCGCGCGGACCAGCACGGTCGGCCTGTCGGCGAACGTGACGAACCTTCCGCTGCGCCCGCCGGCGGTCCTCGCGCGCAGCGTGGCGAGCCTCGACCTGCTCAGCGGCGGCCGGGTCCGGCTGGGCCTGGGGGCGGGCGCGTTCTGGGACGCCATCGAGGCGATGGGCGGCCGTCGGCTCACCCCCGCGCAGGGGGTGCGGGCCCTGGCGGAGGCCATCGACGTCATCCGCCAACTGTGGGACGCCGGCGCGCGCGGCGGCGTGCGGGTCGACGGCGAGTTCCACCGGGTGCACGGCGCCAAGCGCGGCCCGGCCCCCGCCCATCCGGTGCCGATCTGGCTGGGCGCCTACAAACCCCGGATGCTCGCGCTCACCGGTCGGCGGGCCGACGGTTGGCTCCCGTCGCTGGGCTACCTGCAACCCGGCGACCTGGCCACCGGCAACCGGATCATCGACGACGCGGCCCAGCAGGCCGGCCGGTCGCCCCGGGACGTCCGGCGGCTGCTCAACATCACCGGACGGTTCGGCGCGGTCGGTCGCGGCCCGCTGGACGGACCCGCGGAGCAGTGGGCCGAGGAACTGGCGGACCTGGCGCTGAGCGACGGCGTCAGCGTCTTCATCCTCGGCAGCGACGACCCCGACGACCTGCGCCGATTCGCTGCCGAGGTGGCGCCCGCCGCCCGCGAGCTGGTCGCCGCCGACCGGCGCTGAACCGGGCGGCGCCAGCGGCACGGAATTCTGGGATCCGGGCCATCCGGGGCGGCCCTCCCGCGGTCGGCCCGCCGGGGGCGGGGTTTGTCCGGGTCGGGGGCGGGTAGGGCGGGGCCATGGGAGGCGTTGCCGTGGCGCACCGGGTCGTCGACGTCGACGGCATCCGCACGTTCTACCGGGAAGCCGGGCCGGTGGACGCCCCGGTGGTGCTGCTGCCCCACGGCTACCCGTCGTCGTCGTTTCAGTTCCGCAACCTGATGCCGGCGCTCGGCGACCGCTGGCGGCTGCTCGCCCCCGACCTGCCGGGCTTCGGCTACACCCGGGCCGACGCGGCGCCGTTCGCCTACACCTTCGACGGGTACGCCGACTTCCTGCGCCGGTTCACCGACGTCCTCGGGTTGCGCCGCTACGCCATCTACCTGCAGGACTACGGCTCCCAGTTCGGGCTGCGACTGGCGATGAGCGCGCCGGAACGGGTCGCGGCACTGGTCATCCAGAACGGCGACATCTACGAGGACCAGCATGGACCGAAGTACGCGCCGCTGAAGAAGATGTGGGCCGACCCCAGCCCGCAGGCGCTGGCCGAGGTGGCCGAGCACGTCTCGGAGAGCGGGTTCCGCGCCGAGTTCCTGGGCGAGGTGCCCGGCGAGATCGCCGAGCGGATCAGCCCCGACCTGTGGACGCTCTCCTGGGCTCAGGTGGGCCGGCCGCCGGGCCCCGACCACCTCGTGCACCTGCTCGCCGACCAGCGGAGCACCGTCGACTGGTTCCCGCGTCAGCAGGCGTACCTGCGGGAGCACCGGCCGCCCACGCTGATCGTCTGGGGGCCGCACGACGGGTACATGCCCGAGGGGGCCGCCCGCGCGTACCTGCGCGACCTGCCGGACGCGGAGCTGCACCTGCTCGACGGCGGCCACTGGCTGCTGGAGACCCACCTCGACGAGGTGGTGTCCCTGATGCGCGACTTCCTCGGCCGCGTCCACCCTCCCGGCGCCGGGACGTAGCCGGCTCAAGATTTGCGCAAGTTCCCTGCCGGGCGGTGCCCGCCGGTCTCGCCGACCGGGATCCTGGTCGCACGGGTGCCGGCGGCCCGGGACATCGCCGACGCCCGATGGACCTGAACGGGGGATCGCGCTCCGCCCGCGAGAGCGGGCGTAGCGCGATCAGGGCCCGTGTCAGCTGGGGAGCTGCGCACCGGGTCGGCGGACCGCGTCCGGCTCAGTCGTCGAGCCGGTCGCGCAGGTCGTCGACCTGTTGCTGGAGGCGGTTCACCGCACCCTCGTCGTTGACGAAGGTGCTGATCCCGGCCGCGAGGGCCAAACCGAGCAGCACCGCGAGCACGCTGAGCACCAGCCCACCGATCGCCACCCCCCGCCCGGTCACCCCCGGGCGGCGGCTCATCTTCAGCCCGACGATCCCCAGGATCACCCCGATGATCCCGAGCAGCAGACCGATCCAGGCGAGGATGGCGGTCAGCACGCTGAACAGCGCCGCCACGCCGAACACCAGGGCGAAGGTGGCGGCGGCACTGGTCTTGGCCGGGGTACCTCCGGCGGGGCGGGCGCGCGGGGCGGGCTCACTTGACGCGGTCATCTCATACCTCGCATTCTTCGCTACGGTCCCGGACGGCGCATCCCCGATGTCCCGACACTTATGCGTCCCCTCCGCCACCTCTCCTCCCGCTGCTGCTATCCACGGACGTCCCCACGAATGCGCTCTGGACGGGCCGGGTAGCCAGGTCGTGACCCACGAGAGGAAGGACGAACGATGCGATTCACCGAACAGCAGGTCCGCTCGCTGTACGGGCAGGACGTCCAGGACCGCTCGGGCGCCAAGATCGGCACTGTGGCCCAGGTCTGGGCCGATCCCGCCGGCGAGGCCACCTGGGTCAGCGTGAAGACCGGCGTGATGGGCCACCACGAGTCCATGGCGCCGCTGGCCGGGGCCGGGATGGCCGAGGGTCGCCTGCGGGTGCCGTACGACAAGGCGACCGTGCGCAGCGCGCCCGCCGTCGAGTCGGGCACCGAGGCGCCGCTCGGCGCGGACCAGCTCGCCCAGCTCTACCGGCACTACCAGCTCCAGCAGCAGCAGGAGCAGCCGCAGCGGCGGCCCGGCGCGCCGGAGATGACCCGGTCCGAGGAGCGGCTGCGGGTCGGTACCCAGAGCGAGCCGGCGGGCAAGGCCCGGCTGAGCAAGCACGTGGTGACCGAGGACGTGCACACCACGGTGCCGGTCGAGCACGACGAGGTACGGGTGGTGCGCGAGCCGATCACCGCGGCGAACCGCGGCGACGTCCGGCCGGACATCCGCGACGAGCAGCGTGAGATGGAGCTGCGCGCCGAGCGGCCGGTGGTCAGCAAGGACCAGGTGCCGGTCGAGCGGGTCCGGCTGACCAAGGACGAGATCGTCGAGGATGAGCCGATCGACGCGCAGGTCCGCCGCGAGCGGGTCGACGCGGACGTGCCGGAGCCGGCACGCCGACGGCGCTGACCGCGGTCGCCACGGTCGATGATCGTGGACGTCGGGCGGGTGGGCCACGGCCCGCCCGCCCGGCGGCGTGTCCGGATCGGTGTCGGTGCTGCCGCCTAGGCTGACCGTCGTTTCCGGGCGAAGGGCGGCACTGTGCGGTTGACCGGCGGCGAGGCGTTGGCGTTACGGATGACCAGCCTGCTGTTGCGGGAGCACCCGGGCGGCCGGCCGCGGGACGTCGCGGGCGTGGTCGAGTGGTTCGGCGCGATGCAGGCGCAGGACGCGGCGAGTGGTCTGTGGTCGCTGGGCACCCGGCTGCCCGGGTGGACGGTGGCGGACGTGCGGGCGGCGCTGGAACGCCGGGAGGCGTTGCGGACCTGGCCGATGCGGGGCACCGTGCACCTCGTACCCCCGCGGGACGCCCGCTGGATGCTCGAGGTGACCGGCGTGCGGGCGCTGAGCGGCGCGGCGGCCCGCCGGGCCGCGCTCGGCCTCACCGAGGCCGACGCCGACCGGGCGGCCGACGTGCTCGGGGCGGCGCTGGCCGGCGGCGGCCGGCTCACCCGCGCCGAGTGCCTGGCCACCCTGACCGCCGCCGGCCTCGACCCGTCCGGCCAGCGCGGCTACCACCTGCTCTGGTACGCGAGCCAGCGCGGCGTCACCTGCATCGCCCCGCACGTCGGGACAGAGCAGACGTTCGCCCTGCTCGACGAGTGGGCGCCCGAGCCGCGCCGTCCCGAACGCGACGAGGCGCTCGGCCTGCTGGCGCTGCGGTACTTCCGGTCCCACGGGCCGACCACTCGACAGGACTTCGCCGGGTGGACCGGGCTGACCGCGACGGACACCCGGCGGGGCATCGCGGTGGCCGGCGACGACCTGGCCACGGTGGAGGTGGACGGGGTGCCGGCCGTGCTCGACGCGGCCCTGCTCGACGCGCCCCGCACCGCGCCCGACGACGTGTTGGCGCTGCCGGGGTTCGACGAGTACCTGCTCGGCTACAAGGACCGCACGCTGATGCTCGACCCGGCGCATCGGCAGGCCGTGGTCCCCGGCGGCAACGGCGTCTTCCAGTCCACGATCGTGCGCGGCGGCCGGGTAGTCGGCACCTGGAAGCGCACCATCGGCCGGGCCCGGGTCAGCGTGATCGTGCGGCAGCTGACCCCGTTCGACGACTCGATGCGCGGCCGGGTCGAGGCGGCCCTCACCGGGTACGCCGACTTCCTCGGCCTGCCCCTTCATCACTCCTGGTGACCTCGGCTCCGCGCGACCCGCATCGTCACGGTCCGTAATCGGGCTGACCTCCACCTGCAACCGGCGCCGCCGCCGAGACACGCGCCACCTCCGTGACCTGCCAGGATGCGGAACGCCTTCCCTGCCTCGCCACCCTCGCCTCGCACGCTTTGCTCTGCTGCCCTCCCGGCGACAGGGACGGACGGTAACTGTTGCCGGGGCGGCAGCAGAGCAAAGCGTGCGGCTTGGGTGTCGGGCGGCGAAGGCGGTGTGACGATCGGTGACGATACCGAGGCTGGGAAGGTGCCCCAGACTGAGCCGCAGAATGGGGGGCCGCGGCCGGGGCGGCAACGCGAGAGGGGCCGGGGGTACGACATCCACCGGCCCCTCGGCGACGACCGTCAGTCGGCCAGCGCGCCCGCGGCCCGGCCCTCGTGCAGGGTCAGGTTGCGCCCGCTGGACGGGTCGAACAGGTGGATCTTCTCCAGGTTGAACCAGACCCGGCGGCTCGTGCCCTCCGTCACCGGGGACTCGGCCGACAGGCGAGTGACCAGGCTGGCCCCGGTACCGGTGAAGTCGGCGGCGCCGGCGTCGGCGGCCAACTCCTCCAGCTCGGCGGCGCTGGCCCGCTCCCCCTCGACGGTGAAGTAGACGTACTTGTCCGAGCCCATCGACTCGACGATGTCCACCGGCGCCTCGAACTCCATGCCCCGGCGGCGGGTCTCGTCGTCCACCAGCTCGGCGTCCTCGAAGTGCTCGGGACGGATGCCGAGGATCAGTTCGCGGGGAGCGTCGGCCCCTTCGAGCTGCCGGCGGAGCCGGTCGCCGATCGGCACGTCGCCGAGCGCGGTCCGCAGGGTGCCGTCGGAGACCGCCGCGTGCAGGAAGTTCATCGACGGGGAGCCGATGAAACCGGCGACGAAGAGGTTGCGGGGGTGGTCGTAGAGCTCCTGCGGCGGGCCGACCTGCTGCACCGCGCCGCCCCGCATGATCACCACTCGGTCGCCGAGGGTCATCGCCTCGGTCTGGTCGTGGGTGACGTAGACGGTGGTGGTGCCGAGCTGCTTCTGCAGCCGGGACACCACGGTGCGCATCTGCACCCGCAGCTTGGCGTCCAGATTGGACAGCGGCTCGTCCATCAGGAACGCCTTGGGCTGGCGGACGATGGCCCGACCCATCGCCACCCGCTGGCGCTGGCCGCCGGAGAGGTTGGCCGGCTTGCGGTCCAGCAGCGCGGTCAGCTCCAGGACCTTGGCCGCCTCCTCCACCTTCTGGTTGATGGTCTCCTTGTCCAGCTTCTGCAGCCGCAGCGGGAAGGCCATGTTCTCCCGGACGGTCATGTTCGGGTAGAGCGCGTACGACTGGAACACCATCGCGATGTCCCGGTCCCGGGGCGCCTTGTCGTTCACCCGCTGCCCGGCGATGCGCAGCTCACCGGAGCTGATGTCCTCCAACCCGGCGATCATGTTGAGGGTGGTGGACTTCCCGCAGCCGGAGGGGCCGACCAGGATGACGAACTCGCCGTCGGCGATCTCCAGATCGACGTCCTGCACCGCCACGGTCCCGTCCGGGAACCGCTTGCTCACCTTGTCGAGCACGATGTCAGCCACGACTACCACCTATCCCTTGACTGCGCCGGAGGTCAGTCCGGAGACGATGCGGCGCTGGAAGAAGAGCACGAACAGGATGATCGGAATGGTGATCACCACGGCGGCGGCGCAGATCGCCCCGGTGGGATCCTCGAACTGCGACTCGCCGGTGAAGAACGACAGCGCCACCGGCACCGTGCGGGCCCGCTCGGTGGAGGTGAGCGTGATCGCGAAGAGGAAGTCGTTCCAGCAGAAGATGAAGACCAGGATCGCCGTGGTGAACAGGCCCGGCGCGGCCAGCGGGGCGATCACCCGCCGGAACGCCTGGCCCTGGGTGGCGCCGTCCATCTTCGCCGCCTTCTCCAGGTCCCACGGGATCTGCTTGAAGAACGCCGACAGCGTGTAGATCGCCAGCGGCAGCGCGAAGGTGATGTACGGCAGGATCAGGCCCGGCCAGGTGTCGAAGAGGCCGAGCTGCCGCTCGATCTCGAACAGCGGCGACACCAGCGACACCTGCGGGAACATCGCGATCAGCAGGGAGACGCCGACCAGCAGCTTCTTGCCGGGGAAGTCCAGCCGCGAGATCGCGTACGCGGCCATCGCCCCGAGCACCACCGCGATCAGCGTGGCGATCAGCGCGATGCCGATGGAGTTGACCAGCGCCCGGACGAACTGGTCGGTGTCAAAGATCGTCCGGTAGTTGTCCAGCGTCCACTCGCGGGGGATGAACTTCCCGTCGGTGAGGGTTGCCGGGGTCTTGAACGACAGCGAGGCGATCCAGAGCACCGGGATCAGCGCGAAGACGACGACGATGACGTCCAGCAGACCCCAGCGCAGCTTCGCCCGGGTGGTGGTTTCGGCCATGTCAGCGCCTCTCCCCGTCGTCGCTGCCGGGGGCAGCGGTACCGAACAGCTTCACGAAGACGAAGGCGATGATCGCCACGGTGAGGAAGATCAGCACCGACATCGTCGAACCGATGCCGAGGTTGAGGCCCCGGATCAGGTTGTTGTAGGCGAGCATCGACACCGAGGAGGTCTCGTTGCCGCCCGCCGTCAGCACGAAGATGTTGTCGAAGACCCGGAACGCGTCCAGGGTGCGGAACAGCAGCGCGACCAGGATCGCCGGCTTCATCACCGGCAGCATCACCTTGGTGAACCGCTGCCAGGCGGTCGCCCCGTCGGTGGAGGCGGCCTTGAGCAGGTCCTCCGGGACCAGCGCCAGCCCGGCCATCAGCAGCAGGGCCATGAACGGGGTGGTCTTCCAGATCTCGGCCAGCATGATGATCGCCAGCGAGCTGGCCCGCTCGGTCAGCGGCGCGCTGCCGTCGAAGAGGTTGGCCAGGTAACCGGTGCCGGGCGTCCAGGCGTACCGCCAGGAGAAGGCGGCGACCACCGTGACAATGCCGTACGGGATCAGCGCCGCGGTGCGGACGATGCCCCGGCCGACCAGCGTCCGGTGCATGATCAGCGCCAGTCCCATGCCGAGCACCAGCTCGACCGCGACGGTGACCACCGTGATCAGCATGGTGACGCCGAACGCGGTCCACCAGAACTCGTTGGTCAGCACGGTGACGTAGTTCTCCAGCCCGATGAACTCGCGCTGGTCCGGGAAGCGCAGGTCGAAGCGCTGCAGCGACAGCCAGACCGAGTAGATGATCGGGTAGGCGGTCACCAGCAGCATGACCAGCGCGGCCGGGGCGCAGAGCAGCCAGCCCAGCCGGCGCTCGGCCTTCTTGTTCTCGCTCAGCGGGGTCTTCGCCCGGCGGCCGGCCCGCTGGGCGGGCACCGCCGCGTGCCGGCCGGTGGGCCGCTCGGCCTCGGCCGCGACCTCCGCCCCGGTGGGAGTGGCGTTGATGCTCATGCCGTCACCTCCGGACGGTCGCCGCCACCGGTCGGCCGGCGGCGCTGGGTTCGCTCGGTCACGGCAGGACCCCCTTGGACTGGAGGGCGTCGGAGATCGCGTCGCGCAGCTCGTCGGCCGTCCGTTCCGGCTGGATCGCCGACGGCGGCGACAGGATCGCCGACATCACCGTGGAGATGCTCTGGTACGCCGGGGTCAGCGGTCGGACCGCCGGCTCCTTGAGCTCGTCGAGGATGGTCTCCTTCATCGGGTACGCCTCGGCCATCTCCGGGTCGTCGTAGACCTTCTCGATGGTCGGCGGCACGCCGTCGTTGATGGCGGAGAACTTCTGGTTCTTCTCGTTGCGGATGCACCTGGCCGCCTCGAAGGACTCCGTCGGGTGCTTCGAGTAGGCGCTGACCGCCATGTTCACCCCGCCGATGGTGACCTTGCTCGGGGTGTTGGCGTCGATGCCCGGCACCCGGGCCCACTTGACCTTCTTGGCCAGCTCCGGGTCCGCCTCCTGCAAGGCCGGGTAGACGAAGGGCCAGTTGACCTGGAAGGCGCCACCGCCGGCCTGGAACTCCAGCCGTACCGGGTCCTCGGTGGCGTTGCTGAACGACGGCGAGGCCACGCCCGACGTGGCGAAGCGCTTGAGCTGGTCGAGCGCCTTGACCGTCCCGTCGTCCATCACGGCCTGCTTGCCGTCGTCGCTGAGGATCTTCCCGCCGGCGCTCTCGGCCAGGGTGTTGTAGAGGACGACCAGTCCCTCGTACTGGGCGCCCATGGTGAGCACCTGGTACGGCTTGCCCTGTCCCTTGAGGTCCTGGGCTGCCTTGATCATGTCGTCCCAGCTGGTCGGGGCCTGCGGCACCAGGTCACTGCGGTACCAGAGCAACTGCACATTGGTGTTCTTCGGGGCGGCGTAGAGCTTGCCCTCGTACCGGGCGGTCTCCAGCGGGCCGGTCAGCGTGCCCTGCTCCACCTCGGCCTTGTCCTGGCCGGTCCACTCGCGGATCCAGTCGGCGCTGGCGAACTCCTGGGTCCAGGTGACGTCGAGGCCGAGCACGTCCATCCCGGGGTCCTGCGCGGCCAGCCGACGGACCAGCTGCACCCGCTGGTCGTCGGCCTGCCGCGGCAGCACCCGGTAGGCGATCCGGTAACGCCCCTGTGCCTGGGCGTTGCAGTCGTCGACCACCTTCTGGAGGTTCTGCTCCGGCGGGTAGTACAGGTTGATCGTGGGCGTACCGCCGCTTCCGCCATCGGACCCGCACGCCGCCAGTGGCGCGACCAGCGCCAGCGCGGCGGCCGCCGCCCCGAGCCGGACGCCCGCACGGCGCCGATGTCGGGTCGCTTCGGGGTCTGTCGTCATCGCCCTCCCCCTTTCTTCGGCGAGAGACCGGGGGAAGGCCCGTGCCCCGGCGCACGGCGAGACGGCCGGGACGGTGGGCGGCGGAATCGCGCCAAGTCCGGGCGTTTCGTGCGCCCACAGTGCCCGACCCGCGACGGCGCGAAACCTCAGCGTGACGACGCGCATTGCCCGCGCGGGTGTGCCGGAGATCACGCGGTGCGGGTCGATCAGCCCCGCCGTAGGCTCGGCCGATGGATGCGACCTTCTTCTTCGACCCCGCCTGCCCGTGGACCTGGCGAACCTCGCGCTGGCTGGTGCGGGTCGCCGAGGCCCGGGGGCTCAGCGTCGAGTGGCGGGCGTTCAGCCTGGCGATCCTCAACGAGGGCAACGTCCCGCCGCAGTTCGCCGACGTGCTGACCGCGTCGAGCCGGGCGCTGCGGCTGGTCGAGGCGCTGCGCGCCCAGGGCCGTCCCGAGGACGTCGCCCGCTTCTACGCCGAACTCGGCGCGCGCAGCCACGACGCGGGCAACCCGCTCGCCGCGTCGATCGTGACCGCGGCCGTCGACGCGGCCGGGCTGGGCGAGGCGGCGCCGGCCCTCGACGACGAGCGCTGGGACGAGGCGGTACGCGAGTCGCACGCCCTCGCGTACGCGTCGGCGGGCCCGGACATCGGCGCGCCGGTGCTGATGGTGCCGGGCGCAGAGCGCGGCATCCACGGGCCGATCCTGACCGAGGTGCCCGACCTCGACGACGCGCTGACCATCTGGGACTCGCTGCTGCCGCTGCTGCGGATGCCGGCCTTCCAGGAGGTCAAACGCGGCCGCCGCTGACCTGCCCCGTTTGCGGCTCACGGGCCACGGCTCGCCGCGCCGCGGGTCGGATGTCACAGCTCGCGGTTTTGCGGCTCGTGCCTCGCCTGGTCGCGGCTCGGGGCTCGCGGTTCGCGGCTCGCCGGTCACGGCTCGCGGCACGCGGGTGACGGCTCGCGAGTCACGGTTTGCGGCGTGTCGCGGTGTCCCGCTCGCGTAAGACCGCAACACGCCGCAAACCGGGGATCATGAGGTGGGCGGGGCGGCTCGCAGCAGTGCGGCGGGGCGGCCTGTTGTCGGGGTGGGCGGGCATGATGACCGGATGATCGCGCGCTTCAAGGACCTCTGCATGGACGCCGCCGACCCCCGCTCGCTGGCCGGGTTCTGGGCCCGGATCCTCGATGGCGAGGTGGTCGACACCGGCGACGGTGACTTCCGGGTCGACCCGCGGCCGGGCGGGGCCGGGCCGGAGTCGATCTGGGTCAACCGGGTGCCCGAGCCGCGTACCGGCAAGACCCGGGTCCACCTCGACCTGCGACTGGCCGACGCCGGCCCGGCGGCACTGCTGGCCGCGGGCGCCCGGCTGGTACGGGAACCCGACGCCGAGATCAGCTGGTGGGTGCTCGCCGACCCGGAGGGCAACCAGTTCTGCGCGTTCGCGCCTCGCGAGGGCAGGCGGTCCGGGCCGTTCGAGATGGTGGTGGACAGCGCCGACCCGACCGCCCAGGCCACCTGGTGGGCGGGCGTGGTGGGCGGCCGGGTGAAGACCACGGCGGAGGGCCACGCCTCGGTGGTCGGCGCAACCGGCTTCCCCTGGGACTACTGGGTCTTCGACCCGGTGCCGGAGCGCAAGCGGGTCAAGAACCGGGTGCACTGGGACGTCGACCTGACCGGCCCGGACGCCACCGCCCTGATCGCCGCCGGGGCGACGCTGCTGCGCGAGCCCGACGAGACGGTCGGCTGGTGGGTGCTCGCCGACCCGGAGGGCAACGAGTTCTGCGCCTTCGCCCCGCGTCGGCCGGCCTGACCTTCGGGCTTTCCCAGCAGGTGGGCGCGGTGGGGCTACCCCGCGCCCGCCGGGTCGACTAGCGTCAGGTGAGCTTCACCAGCCAGCGCGTCGCCGTCGAAGTCGATACGCCTCCGGCCGACCCCAGCCCGCCCGAACGGTTGGTTCTCGCGCGAACTTCCCTCCGCCGGTCCACCGGTTGGGCAGGATCGTCCCCACGAGGAGGTGCCGTCGTGCAGGACACCCGCGCTCTCGCCCTGACGTTCGAGGTGAGCGGCCTGCCACCGGTCAAGACCGAGGCGCTGTCCATCTTCGCCGCCGGACACCGGCAGGCGACGAGGGTCCGCGCCCTGCTCCAGGCGGCCTGCGCCGCGGCCCAGCGCACCGGCTGGACGCCGCTGGCCGGGCCCGTCGAGGTCGACCTGATCCTGCGCTGCCCGCCCGGGCACCGCACCTCGGACGCCAGCACCCTGCTCGGCGGGGTGTGCGCGGTGCTCCAGGACAAGAAGCGGGTCGCCAACATCGGGCTGGCCCATCTCGGTGTCCTGGTCGACGTCGCGCTCTACGACGACGACCGGCAGATCCGGCGGCTGTCGTACGCGGAGGAGCCCGCGGAGGACTTCTCGTACCAGGTCCGGGTGGCCGCCGTACCGGCCGGGGTTTGACCGACGACCGCGGTGGGGTACCGCGGACGCCGACGAAGGGAGCGCCGATGTCGGAGCCACATGTCACGCTCGATCCGAGCGCGCTTGATCCCGTGCAGGAGAAGCTGCGCGGCGCGCTGGAGGATCAGCTGACCTCGGCCCTGCAGGCGGCCACCGAACGGGTCCGGGCCAGCTACGCGGGCGAGCCGATCGAGCAGGTCTGCCAGCGGCTGCTCGACGAGACCCGCGCCGGGCTGCACCCGGACATCGCGGCCGGGTTCAACCCGGACATGGACGAGTTCTGCCGGGTGGCGGTGGCCATCGTCCGCGGCTCGGCTTCCTGACACAGGCGCCGTCCGACCGGGCCGGCCCCGCACTGGACCCGTCGGTTTGCAGGGCGGTAATGCGCTGACGAGTCAGGGCTCGGGGTCACCGCCCGCTACAGTCCGCCAGAGCGAGATCGTCGGTGGCTGGCACTCCGATCGGCAACCTGTCAGGCGGCCAGCGGATCCACCCGCCAACCGGTCAACGGATGCGCCGCGACGGGCCGCGCCGCGGTCAGTTCCGCGGCGTACTCCCGGACCAGCCCCGGCAGCCGGTACCGGCCGGGCTCGTCGCGATGGACCAGGTGCGCGTCGACCAGATCGTCCAGGGCGCGACGCAGCCGGGAGGCGGAGACGCCGAGCTGCCGGGCCGCCCGGTCGGGCTGGAGCGGGGCGTCGGGCGCCGCGCCGAGCAGCACCAGGAGCTGCCCGGCCACCTCGTCCTCGGCACGCACAGCGGCGACGACGGCCGCAAGGCTGGCCCGCACCGACAGGTCCTCGTAGTCCAGCAGGTCCAACTGCTCCCGCCCGTCGGCGAGCTGGCCGATCAGGGCCTCCACCGACCTGCCCGGGCGGGCCGCCAGGCGCATGCCGGCGATGCGCAGGGCGAGCACCGAACCGGCGCAGAGGCGTACCAGTTCGGCGGTGGCCGTCGCGTCGGCGAGAAGCCGCTGCGGGCCGGCGAGCGTGCCGAGCAGGTTACGCGCCTCGGCGGCGCCCAGCGGGCGCAGCGTCACCCGCCGTACCCCGTCCAGGCTGCTCAGTCGGGTCTGGCCGACCACCAGGAGGGCCGGACCGGGTCCGGCCGGGAGCAGCGGTCGCACCTGGGCGGCCCGGGTGACGCCGTCGACGACCAGCAGCAGCCGGCGACCGGCGACCATCGACCGGAACCAGCCGGCCCGCTCGTCGGTGTTCTCCGGTACGTCGGCGGGGGCGACTCCGAGCGCGCGCAGCACCCGCGCCAGCACCTCACCCGGGCTCACTGAACGCTGGTGGCCGAGGTCGACGAAGACCTGCCCGTCCGGGAAGGCGTTCGCGACGGTGTGCGCGGCGCGTACCGCCAGGGCGGTCTTGCCGCTGCCGAAGGCGCCGGTGACCACCACCGTTGCCGGCGCCGTACCGCCGAGAGCCGTGACCACCTCGGCGGTCTCCCGGGCGCGGCCGACGAAGGTGACCAGGTCCGCCGGCAGCTCTCGGGGGACGGTCCAGCCGACGCTCCCGCCGGGCCACGGCGCAGGCGTCGGCGCGTCGCCCGGCGGCGCCGGGGGCGGAGCGACCGGCAGGGTCGTCGTCGTGACCGGGACGGCCGGCGGGGTGTACGCCAGCTCCGAAGCCCGGTCCAGCATCGCGCGGTGCAGGTTGGCCAGCTCCTCGCCCGGCTCGATGCCGAGCTCCTCGTCCAATATGGCCCGGGCGTCCCGATACACCGTCAGTGCCGCCGGGACGTCCCCGCAGCGGTAGAGAGCGAGCATGAGCTGCCCCCAGGCACGCTCGCGCAGCGGGTGCGCGGCAAGGTGTACGCGTAGCTGGGGCAGGAGCTGACCGTGCTCGCCGGCGGCGAGCCGCGCCTCGGCGAGTTCCTCGAATACCTGGAGCCGCTGCTCGTCGAGGCTCGCCCACCGGCTGTCCAGCACGGTGCCACGAGGCAGGCCGTCACCCGAAGCCCCGCGCCAGTGTGCGAGCGCGGCGGTGAGAGTGGTGACGGCGCCAGCTGGATCGGCCGTGGCGAGCAGTGCCCGCCCTTCTCCCGCCAGCCGGTGGAACTCGGTGACGTCCAGCTCGTGCGGCGACAACCGCAGCTGGTACGCGTTGGGCCGGGCGACCAATCGGTCGCCCAGCTCCCGGCGCAGGCCGGCGGCGTGGGAACGCAGATTCGCCACCGCGGAGGCTGGTGGGATGTCGGCCCACACCATGTCGGCCAGCCGCTGCAACGAGACCGACTGGTTCGCCTCCATTGCCAGGCCGGCGAGGACGGCTTGCCGCTTGGCCGCGCCCGGCGTGACGACCTGGTCGTCCACGCGCAGCTCCATGCTGCCCAGAAGCCGAATCTGCAGTTTCATCGCCGCTCCCCCGTTGAACCCGAGCGCGCCCAGGTTAGGTGGACGGTTGCCGGCGCAACAAGGGAGAAATCGGGCAACGGAAGGTGACGAATATCAATGGCCGCAGACGGTGTGTCACCGTAACGAAAAGGTAGCGGAGAGCGCTCCCGGCGCGTGGTCACATGGTGTGATCGTCATCGCCGCACGCCTGCTCGGTTGCCAATCAGTGAACTACCCCAATGTTGCCAGGTTGAAACAACGACGGGAGCGGTCCAGATCAGTCCACACCGGAGGAGGTCGTCCGCCAAGCAGCCGGACGGGCGAGGGGCGTGCGACTCCAGTGTGTCACGATCTACGTTCGGCCGGTCTGGTGATCCACTCGATCAAGCCCCGCTGACCTTCGGTGGGGCCCGCTTCATCCGATCGGCGGAGCAGGAAGTTTTCGCCGCATCCGTCGCGCCACTCCTGCCGACTCGGCCGCCGGCTTCCTGGCGACGGCCAGCGGACGTAGTGGGCAGAACACCCGTCGCACTCGGCGTCCGGGCCCGTCGATCACCGGCAGGTACTGCTCAGCAACCGACCACAACCTCAGGTCCAGCGCCGACTCGTAGCCTTGCCGGGTGACCGTCTACGACACTGCTGCCAAGCTGCCACCAATCGATGTGGTCCGCGACCGCTCCCGAGCCCTGGCGATGCTCGACTCCATCGTCGACGGCGTCTACTACGACTACAGCCGCAGACGGGGCGAGAGCGAAGCGGCGTCCATGCGCAACGGCAGCGGCGAGGAGTACGACATCGTCTTCACCGCCGACGGTGCTTTCATCCGCGGCGTCTACCACGATTCCCCCATGCACAACTACACCGGCGGCCAGCTGTGGCCCGGCCTGCTGGAGGGGTTGCCCCCACAGTTCGCGCCGCTGGTGCACGAGCCCACGTTCTGTTACGAGGACGGCGCGCTCAACGCCACGTTCGTGCTCTGGCGGCGCTCCGGGGACGACCGGTGGCACGCCGGCGAGGGGATCGACCTCTCCCCCGCCGACGACGAGGAGACTGATCCCGACGGGGCCTGGCTGCTCGACATCCTGTGCGACGGCGCCGCCGAGGAGTACCTGGAGTACGCCTGGTCGGTCTACGACACCGAGCTGGACAAAGCCGTGGTCGAGCAGATCCTCGCGCTGCAGCCCCTGACCGATGAGGTCATCCAGGCGCTCAATCCGCAGAAGCGACTGGCGGATCTGCGGGAGCGGGCGGCGGAGCTGGACTACCCGATCACGGCCTGACCGCCAGAAACGCGGATGCTTGCCCGCGAGGCGGTGCCCGTCCCCACCGGGGGACGGGCGCCGCTTAGATCAGCCCTCTTTACGAGCGGCCCGCATCTTCATCCGAATAGCATTTCTCGATCACATCAGCGTATTGCCGAGCAAAAGACTCACTGCGGGCAAGCAGGCTGGCAGGGTTCGGATCACGCCCGCCCTGCTGGGCGCTCCGCAGTTCGGCGAGATCAGCATGCCTGGCTTCATTCTCCAAGCCGACAAAATCCACGACCTCCCACTCACCACCCGGGAAGTCTCTCTCTCCCATCTCCCTCGCAGCTTCCGCCAACTCCTCGGCACGCTCGAATACCTCCTGCAACTCATCCAACTCGTCCGGAGCAGCCACGAAGTCCAGCACCTCGGTAGCCAGGACCAGATGATCAACGACCTCCGTCTCAAAGGGTGGCCCGTCCGGGTCACTTCCGTCGATCACTTCTCCCAAGCTGCCTCGGAGGGCAGGCACATCGTCCTCAATCTCGATAGATCGCTCGGCGCCCTGCCGGCAGATTCGCGTGGCGAGGTCGACCGACCTGGACAGGACCTCTCGAGCCCCTTCGATCGCCAACTCCGGGGAATCTCCTTCGTGCAGGTCGACCACCACCGGACCGTCGATGGAGTGCTGAACGCACACATAAACTGAATCGGGGGCGGAATGGACGACGGCGTCCCAAGCGAAATCGGTAACCGGAACGCGTTGTACGGCTCCTCACCCTCAGCCTGCGCACCCGGCTTGTCCACACCGGTGAACTCGACGTTGCATGACCCAACTTACGACTGGGCGTCTGAAGGAGTACACGTTGATGCAACAACACGGAGCCCGGACACCGAAGCACGACACATGTCGCACTCCGGAGTCCGGACCCCGTCGCTGGCGACACTGCTCAGCAGCTGGACCAGAGCGTCAGTCGCGGCTGCCTTCCCCGCGCCGCCAGCGTCTCCACATCAGTTGCCTCAAGGTCGCCGACGAAGGTGGCACCAGCCGCTTGTACAACCCATCTGAGGCTGTCAACTGGACACGGGAACCCATCTACGCAGAGCAGGATTTCGATTCTGTTCCCACGTGCCTCTGCATGCCACCACCGCCAACACCGTGATAGACCATCCGGATCTTCCGTTCGGTCAAACCACGCAGCCCACGACTCAAGTGGCCACGCGTCATCCTCCAGCTCACTCCCGTCCACAGGCGACTCATCAGAGTCGTCCGCGACAGCCTCACTGGCATCTACGAACCAGGATGGAAGGCGCCGCCGCCATGTGTCCAGCTCCGTCTTACCTTCAGCTTCGAGCTGAACTGCGACAGAAAGCACCTCACGCAGACGTAGGAGCGCCGGTTCCGCCTGACCATGTCGGGTTTGCGCAACGATACGCCCCAGGAGCCAGCCTGGCGGCAGGCTCTCCGCCAGGCTGGACTCGCCGCGACTATCCTCGTATCCCAATGCCCGCTCCACCTCACCCGGAGGTCCTCACCTATTTCAAGATCCCAGCCCTGTCACCAACGTCCATGGACAAAGCACCTAGATGAGCTGGGTTTCGGTGCGCAAGGGGTCAGGCGATTCGACCGGGTAGTCCAACTCCGCCGCCCTCTCTCGCAGGTCGGCCATCCGCCCGTCAGGGTTCAGCACGCGAACCACAGCGTCAGTGAGAGGGCGCAGCGCGACGATGTGCTCGACCGCACCCCTGTCGAGGTCAACCTCGTAAACCTCCTGGGCGTGCTGGATGTACTCGTCCACGATCTCGTCGCAGAGGATGTCGAGCAGCCAGGATCCGTCCGGGTCGACCTCCTCCTCGTCCGCTGGCGAGAAGTCGATCTCGTTGCCGGCGTGCCAGCGATCGTCAGTGACGCTCCGCCACAATAGGAAGGTGGCTTCCATGGTCCCGTCCTCGTAGCAGAAGGCGGGCTCGCGTACCAACGGCTCGAACTGTGCCGGCAGCCCGTCAAGGAGACCGGGCCAGAGCCGACCCCCGGTGTGCATGTGCATCGGCGAGTCGCTGTAGGTGCCCCGAATGAAAGCGCCATCCGCAGTAAAGACGATGTTGTACTCCTCCCCGCTGCCGTTGCGCATCGACGCCAGTTCGCCCTCGCCCCACCGTCGGTCAAAGTCATAGAAGTCACGATCTTCTTACCGGTCTTGGCCAGCTTGGCCGCGGCCACCGCGTTACCCGCGAGCGGGATAGCGGAAGCCATCGACATCGCCGCGTCGACGTAGTTGCCCTCGGCGAGGTACCAGATGCCGTTGGCAACGTCGGCAACCTCGCCGATCACCGGGACCATGCCCGCCACGTCCAGGGCGGCGTGGCCGACGTCCGACCACGACATCCCGAACAGGTGCCCGTCCAACTCCACGAAGCTGACCGGGTTACCACCAGCGAACGCGTACCGGTTACCGGTGAACGGATCCGTCGCCAACCCCATGTCGGCCATGGCGCCGCCGTAGGAATCCCGCGTCAGGAACCGGTTCAGGCCCGGGTCGTAGTTACGGAACCCCATGTCGTACGTGCCAGAGCCGGCGTCCCAGCGGGAGGCGTCGAACCGGAACGCGTTGTACGGCTTCCCGCCGCTCAAGAAAACGAGGGCCCCACCGGAAACGAATCCGATGGGGCCCCTTCCATTTCTTACCGTAGCTCGCTACGAGTCGCGATTCAGCTCAATCATTCCTTCCGGTCACCATTTTGCGCGTCCTCGGCGAGATTAGCGTTGTCAAGGAATTCGAGGTGGCTGAACCCGATTGATTATATTACTCAACGCCTCTCGCCAGTTTTCCCCGAACACAGCGAGGTACTTGTCGTACCCTGCGTACACCTTTCCAGACGGACCTATCACAAGAGTCATGTGGCCCGATGCCGCCCTACCTACGGGACATAGCTCCTCATGAACCCTCTCCTCGTACTCTCTCACCAAGGATTGACTGATCCCCCTGGTGCCAGAGACTGCATCAAGCGAAAGGCCATCAACGCCATCTTCGGGAAAATACCGAGGATACGCCAACTCAAGCCCGTTGAACTCCTGGACAAACTCTACGGCAGCACTGGAGGCCCTATAGCCTCCTTGCCTCCATACCGACAGCACGTCTTCAACGTCGACTCGACGACCCGGATGCCATCCGCTACGCGTCAGGAGCTCACTCAGATCAAGATGCTCGCCAGCCTCCGTCACAGCCGTGTCCTGTCACGCGCACCGCCCGGGCCGCCCAGGATGATTCGGCACCATCCGCAGGACGGGAAACCTTCGAGGGTATCCTTACGGACGGTACCGTATTCAATCTCGTCCAATTTGGCTCCGTTGTTCATAGCCTCGTTGCAGGCATGGAACTCCGCACACGTGCCCGGGTCCCAGGGCTCCACATGGTGGCCACTGGCCTGCATGTCCTGGGCCGCCTCAAGGCGAGGCCGGAGGTCCGGATTGACGTAGCTGGGCAGCGCCCCACTCTCACCAGTGAAAACCTCCCCGGTGTAGGTGTCCCGCGCGGCGGAGACGGCCGTGTTGTTAGTGTCGCTGTCACGCGCCTCCTCGCGGGCAATCTCGCACAGGTCTTCACCATCGTTGTGCACCAGTAGCGGAGTGCCACCGGCGACGACGTAGTAGGTGTGGACGCCATCAACCGTGAGGTTGTGCACCCGCTGATGACGGCTGAAGTGCTTGATTGAAACAATCTGCACCCAGGCGCCCGACGCCGATTGCATCCAATCGCCAACGTTGAGCTTATCAACCGCTACCCATGCGCCTGCGTCCGGAAGCCAGATCCGGTGGCCGCCCGTCGCGGTGATCGTCTCGACCTTCGAGCCCGCTCGGCCGTCGACATCCACGGCGATGGTGTAAAGGTGCTTGATGCCATTCCCGGTGATCAGCTTCGTGATGGGACGACGCTGCAGGGAGCGTGACTCTACATCTTCAGCGGCAACCTGATCCCCGACCTTGAGATCTTCGATCCGCTTGGTATCTCCGTTCGCCAAAAGCACCTTTGTGCCGGGTACAAAGCTGTTGCATTCCGGCTTCTTCGGGGCGGTGGGGTTGTCGGCGGGCTTGGGTTGCGGCGTGCCGGTGGGTGATGTTCCCTTGGCTCCGGCGGTGCCCGCTTCGGCGGCCTTGCGGGTGTCGTTGGTCGTGTCGATGCCGTCGGCGATCTTCTTACCGGTCTTGGCGAGCTTCGCCGCGGCCACCGCGTTCCCGGCCAGCGGGATAGCGGAAGCCATGGACATGGCCGCGTCGACGTAGTTGCCCTCGGCGAGGTACCAGATGCCGTTGGCGACGTCGGCGACCTCACCGATCACCGGCACCATGCCCGCCACGTCCAGGGCGGCGTGGCCGACGTCCGACCACGACATCCCGAACAGGTGCCCGTCCAACTCCACGAAGCTGACCGGGTTACCACCAGCGAACGCGTACCGGTTACCGGTGAACGGATCCGTCGCCAACCCCATGTCGGCCATGGCGCCGCCGTAGGAATCCCGCGTCAGGAACCGGTTCAGGCCCGGGTCGTAGTTACGGA
This sequence comes from Micromonospora sp. L32, assembly GCF_052068055.1. NCBI lineage: Bacteria > Bacillati > Actinomycetota > Actinomycetes > Micromonosporales > Micromonosporaceae > Micromonospora > Micromonospora sp. L32. Next base: position 466,636 of record NZ_JBQHDD010000005.1, read on the forward strand.
ACCCCATGTCGTACGTGCCAGAGCCGGCGTCCCAGCGGGAGGCGTTGAACCGGAACGCGTTGTACGGCTCCTCACCCTCGGCCTGCGCACCCGGCTTGTCCACACCGGTGAACTGCGACTCGTCGTCCTTGCCGTACGCCGTGTAGCCGTACGTCGCTCGGGTCTTGCCGTCCTCCTTCGTGATACCGACGACGTCGCCACGCGGGCGGTAGATGAACTGCGAGTACTCCCGACTGCCGTCGTCCTTGTGCTTGATCTGGGTTAGCTGCTGACCCCACGGCGCGTACTGGTAGGACTTGGTCGCCTTACCTTCGACCTCTTCCCGCAGCACCTGGTTGTCCATCCCCAGGTACGTGAACGCCGTCGTCTTCGAACCCGTCGTCTGCGACACCGTCCGGTCGAACGGGTCGTACACGTAGGTCGTCGACTTCGCCGTCGCACCGATACCCGCGGTGGTCTTCGCCGTCCGGTCGAACCCGTCGTAGTAGTACTTCTGCGCCCGCTGACCACCGATCGACATGGTGTCGAGGCGACCCAACGGGTCGTAGTTGTACGTCGACGTCACCCCACCGGAGGTGGTGGAGTGCAGCCGGTTCCGGTCGTACTTGCTGGTGCTGGTCGCGCCCTCGATCGTCTGCGCCACCGTGTTGCTGTTGGCGTCGTAGGTGTACGACTCCACCGAGCTGCTGTCACCGGTCTTGTCGAGCCGGCTGATGCGGTCCTGCGGGTCGTAGGAGAAGACGTACGTGTTGTCGATGTGGTCCGCCGAGTTGTCGGCGTTCATCAACTTCATAACGTCCCGGGACGGGTGCCCGTTGGCCGAGTACTCCAGGTTGTGTTCGGCGACCGTCGCCCCGCCGGAGGTCTTCTCCAGCTGACGCTTCGTGGCGCCGTCCAGGTAGTACTCGAAGTCCACCGTGTTGCCGTTGGGCTTGGCCTGCTTGAGCATCTGCCCACGGGCGGTGTAGGTGAACGTCGAGATCTGCTGGTTACCGGCGGTCGCCGAGTCGGCGTTGGTCACCTTGGCGACCATGTCCCGCTCGTCGTACTCGATCTTCGACCAGGTCAGGTCGTGGGTCGAGGTGAGCGGGTTGCCGTTCGGGTCGTACGTCAGCGACGTGGTGTTCTTCGGCGTCGTCGCCGTCCCGACGAACTCCTTGACCGAGTCGATCTGGTTGAGGTCGTCGTACCCGATCTCGTACCGGTCGATCTGCGCGCCCGGGCTGAGGTCCTTGACCTCGGCCATCATCCCGTTCGGGTTGTACCGGTAGGTGAACTCCTTCTTCTCGTTGTCGACGTCGGCGGCGTTGTCCCGCACCAGCTTGACCGCGTCGGCGAGCACCTTGCCTGTCGCCTGGTCGGTGACGGTGACCTTCTGGACACCGTCCTCGGTAAAGGCATAGCTGCCCAGGCTCACCCAGGCGCCGGCGTTCTGCGTCTGGTTCACCGTCCTGGTGACGCTGCCACCGCTGTGGGTGACGGTGAACTTCGCGTCCGTGGCGGCACCGGTCACCTGCGGGTGCCGGACGAACACCTCGTAGTTGCCGTCCCGCGGGATGGTCAGCTGCCAGTTGAACTGCGCGGACCCGCTGCCCGCCGGCGCCGTGCCGACGTCGTAGCCGTACGCGCCGGTGGCGGCGCCGCTCGTCCAGGTGCCCTGGGTGGCGGTGTTGTGGGTGTCGGAGTTGTCGACCAGGACCACGTCCTTGCCGACCGGCAGGCCGTCCTCCGACCTACCCCTCTGGTTGCCCGACGGGAAGTAGTCCCAGGTCATCGTCCGGGACTGCGACCCGCCGGCCGAGGTCAGCGTGGTCTTGGTCTGCTGGCCCAGGTCGTTGTAGTCGTACGACGTGGTGATGTCCCACGGGTCGGACGTGGTCTTGGTCCACCCGTTGTCGTAGTACGTGTAGGTGGTGTCGTTGCGGACCGTCTGCCCGTCCGACGGCGGCGCACTGACCTTCTCCAGGTTGCCCACCGAGTCGTACGTGTAGATGGTCTTGTTGGGCGTGTTGTAGCGGCTGTCGTCCTTGTCGTAGGCCGACCACTCCTCCGCGACCCGGTTGAGCTTGTCGTACACCTTCTGGGTGGCGAAGTCGTCGGCGTCGACGGCGTCGTCGGTGTTCACACCGCGCGGGCTGATCACCTTCGTCGCGTTGCCGACCTGGTCGTACTCGTACTTCGTGGTGCGGTAGGTGATGGTGCCGGCGCCGTCCTTGCTGTGCGGCACCTTCGACTCCACCAGCGCGCCGCGGGGGTCGTACTTCGCCAGCGACTCATTGCCGTCCGCGTCGGTGCTGCCGACCGTCAGGCCGTCCTTGTCGTAGCGGGCGGTGGTGAACTTGCCGAGCGCGTCCGTGGTCTTGACGACCCGGTGGTTCCAGTCGTAGTCGAACTTCGTGGTGAAGTCGTCCGCGGCGCTGGCGTTCTTCTTGGCGTCGTAGAGGACCTTGACGTTGCCGACGTTGTCGTACTCCGTGCTGACCTTCTGGCCGAGACCGTTGCTGACCTCGATCGGCTGGTAGATCACGTCGTACTTCGTGGTCGTCGTGAAGTCGCCGACCGTCGCGGTCAGGTTGCCCTGCGGCTCCGTGACGGTCAGGACGTTGCCGACCTTGTCGTACGTCGTGGTGGTCTTCCGCTCCGGGTCGGTCGTCTCGTCCTTCGGGGCCAGCGTCTCGAGGACCTGGTCCGCCCGGTCGTAGACCGACGTCGACGCCGTCCCGTTGGCCGCGTACGCCTTCGTGATGTTGTCGTTCGGGTCGTACTCCGGGGCCGTGGTGGTGATGAATCGGCCGTTGGCCGCGTCCACCGGCTCGACCTTGGTGGTCGGGCGGCCGAAGGTGTCGTACGCCTGGGTGACCTTGGCGTCCTTGCCGTTCTTGACCTCGGTGACGTTGCCCCGAGCGTCGTACGTGAAGTACGACAACCCGTCGCCGGCGTCCTTGATGGTCGTCGGGTAGCCACTGACGTGGAAGGGGCCGTACTGGGTGATGTTGCCCCTGGCGTCCTTGGCGGTGAGGAGCTGGCCCCACTCGTCGTAGGTGTTGGTGCTGGTGTAGTCGCCGGCGGTCGCCGTGGTGTTGCCCAGCGGATCGGTGACCGACTCGATGTCACCCTCGGCGGTGTACGCGAAGCTCCACTTGCGACCCTCCGAGCTGGTCTTGGTGAGCACCTCGGCGACGTAGCCGTTGAGCTGGCGCTGGTAGGTCAGCACCGTGCCCGGCCAGCCGTTCTTGACCGCCTCGGCGTCCTTCACCACCGTCGGGTAACCGGTCTTGGTGTCGTACTCCCAGGTGGAGACGGCGGTGTTGGCCTCCTCGAGCCGGGTGACGTTGTGATCGTCGTCCCAGCCGAGCTTGGTGACCTCGTTCTTGGCGTTGGTGGTCTGGATGGACCGTCCGTAGCCGTCCATCAGGTAGGTGGTGGCGTGGTTCTCCGCGTCGGTGACCGTCGTCTGGATGTTGTTGGTGGCATCCGGGTCGACGTAGCCGAAGGTCGTCGGGTGGCCGAGCCGGTCGGTGTAGGACTTGGTCCGCCAGTGCCACTTCGGGTCGTCGCCGGCCTGCGGGTAGTTGTAGACCAGGTCGGTGGAGTAGGCCTGGCCGGTGGCGCTGGCCCGCGGGTCGGTGACCTTGACCAGCTTGACGTTCTTGTTCCCCTGCGTCATGTCGTAGCGGAACTTGAACGTCTTCGGCGCGCCGTTGGTGGAGCCGGCGCCGTCGATCAGCTCACCGAGCAGACCCTTGTCCGTGTAGGTGAAGGTGAGCTTGCGTCCCGAGACGTCGGTGATCTGCGAGACGTGGTCGATGATCTTCGGGTTGGTCAGGTTGGTCGCACCGGACACCCGGGCCCAGGTGGTGTCGTTGATGTAGTCGTAGGTCTGGCCCTTGGCGTAGTAGTCCAGGGTCAGGGTGATCCGGCCGGTCGGGTCGGTGATGTACTTGAGGAACTTGGTCGGCTTGTTGTTGCTCTTGCGCTCCTCGTAGGTGAAGAGCATCTCGTTGCCGTTGTTGTCGACCGTGCTGGAGAGGAAGCCCTCGCAGTCGTAGAAGAACTGCGTGCGGTCCGGCTTGGTCAGCACCCAGGCCTTGCGCTCCTGCACGTTGGGCTTGCAGTCGACCGGGCTGTTCTTCTGCAGGTAGAGGTTGACCCCCTTGGGGCTCTTCCACTCGGAGGTGGCCGCGTCCCAGGTGAACCAGTGGCTGGTGCCGTCGCCGTCGGTCAGGGTGACCTTCGTCGGGTTCGGGTTGGGGTGGAAGTCCAGCGGGGTGCCCAGGCGCATCATCGACGACGCCTGCAGCGACCAGCCGAAACCGGCGACCGAGTCGGTGGTGTCCAGCGAGTTGTAGGACATCCGGACGAACGTCGACAGGCCACGCGACGGGTTGTTGATCGCGTTGTACGACCAGACGGTGTTGCCGGCGTACAGGTTGTTCATCAGCGTGCCGCCGGCGCCGGTGTTCTTGCCCGCGTACGAGTAGAACTTCTCCAGGCCGAGCTGGTCAGAGGTCGGCTCCTCCACCGCCACGTTCTGCGGCAGACCCTTGATCGGGCCGGTGTCCGACAGCTTCCGGCCGTCGAGCTTGCTGCGCAGGTCCCAGCTGAGCACGTACTCGGTGCGCTTGTTGCCGTCGGTGGACGACGGCGGGGTCTTCACCTGGGCGGTGATGTCGACCGTGCGGCCGGCCAGCACGTTCGCCGGCAGCGGCGTACGCAGCTCGTAGCTGTCGTCGGGAAGGTCCTCGAGGACACCGGAGGCGCCGTACCGCTTCCAGTCGTAGGACAGCTCCCAGTCGGTGGTGTTCCAGGGCGCCAGCGTCGGATTCGACACGGTCACCGGGAGGGTGTACGTGGCGTTCGGCGTCAGCGTCTGCGGCGTCGAGGCCGCGTAGTACGTCGACTCGGCGGTCTGCTCGAGGTAGGTCACCTCCAGCGTCGGCCGCAGCAGCGGCTCCTTCGCCTCGGACGACAGCATCATCGCCCGCGCCGTCTGGTTGACCTCGTCACGCTGGCGCAGCAGGAAGCCGTAGTTGGTTTCCGGGGCGGTGTGCCAGCCCTTCACCGCGGTCGTGACGTCCCAGCTCTCCCACTCCGGGTCGTTGGTGAAGCCGTTGAAGCTCGCTTTCCAGGAGGTGTCGTACTCGCCGCCGGCGGTCGTCCAGAGGGCAGTCGCGTTGCGGCGGTTCCACGTCGCGGTCTTCTCGTCGAACGAGTTCTTCAACCGGTAGACGTCGACGTACTCGTCCTGGTCGGTGCCCGGATACAGGTAGGTGTTCCACATCCGCAGATCCGCGTCCACCACCTGCGCGTCGGTGGGGATTCCGCTGAGGGTGGGAAACTTGACCAGGCCACGGGTGTCGCCGTACCCGGTGGCGGGATCCGAGTTGTTGCCCACCGCCACGTACGGGTCACCGTCGTAGACGTCGACGTTGGTGTCCTTCATGGTGGTGCCGTTCGCCAGCGTGGTGTCGATGACACCGTCGGTGCCGGTCGAGTTGGTCGCCGCCGTGCGGTAGATCCGGGTGATCTGACCGGCCTTCGGCAGCATCACCGGCTGGGTGGGGCCGGCGATGACCTGCCCGTCCCTGGTCTTCGCCGCGACCATGTAGTAGTAGAACTTGCGCTTCATCGGGTCGGTCTCGGCCGCCGGCGTCGGGACCGCCGTGGTGTCCTGGTACGTCCGGGTGGCTGACGAGACCGGCGCGATCAGCGTCGTCGCCGACGGGGCGAACACCTGCTCCAGGCTGCGGTGCACCTGGTACTCGACGACGTCGTCGTCCGGGCTTGTCGACGGGTCGACATACGCTGGCCAGGTCAGGACCGCGCCGGTGGAGGTGACCGTGGTCGGCGGGCTCACGGCCACACCGGGCCGGCCGTAGGTGACGACCAGCTTCGGCAGGTTGTAGTCCCGCCGGTCGTTCATGTAGTTGTACTCGGAGCCCTCGAAGATGGCGCCGCCACGCTTCTTGGTGACCTCGTCCACGGCCTTGATCATGAAGCCGTGGTTGGGCGTACCGGTGAGCCACTGCTGCACCACGTCCCGGACGGCAAAGGAGCTCCAGGCGCTGGAGATGGCGCGGGGCTTGTTCGCCACGCCCCAGCGGGTGAAGCGCACCGCGTCGGCGATCACGGACTTGCCCGCGACGTCCTTGAGCACCACCCTGCCGGCGGTGCCGGCGTTGAAGCGGTACGTGCCGAGCGAGGCCCAGCTGCCGCGCGCCACCGGCGTGGTCTGGTTGACCGAGGGGGTCGCGGTACCGGTGGCGTGGATGACGTTGTACGGGGTGGGGTTGGCCCGGTCGCTTTCCCCGACGTAGTGCACCTCGACCTTGTAGTCGCCCGTCTCCGTGATGGTCGGGGTCCAGGTGTGGGTGTTCCCGGTGACCAGGTCGTCGTTGTACCGGTAGTCGGTCTTCACCGCCAGCGGGGTCAGCTCGGCGTTGGTGGAGTAGTTCCAGGTGCCGCTCACCGACGTGCCGGTGTCACCGTCGTCGAGTTGCACGAGGTTGCCGGCGGCGGTCGTCGTCATGTTGGTGTTCATGGACGCCCAGGTGGCGGTGGTCTCGTCCCAGGGGGCGATGACCCGCCGCGCCTCCATCAGGACGTCGTACTGCCAGGTGTACAGCGACTGGTCGTAGTACATCTCCAGGCGGGCGTCGTCGATCGCGGTGTTCTGCGGAACGATCTTCGGGTCGAGGGGGAACTTGACCAGCGACCGCCACGAGTAGCTGCTGTCCGTGCCGACCCCCAGCTGGTACGTGTTGCCGTGTGGGGTCGTCGCCGCACCCTGGTAGATCTGGGTGTCCTGGGCGTCGGTCGGCACTGGCTGGATCTTGATGGTCGGGTCGATCACCACCGGATAGACGCGGGCCGGGTCGGCCAGCCAGCCGGCGTCCGCGGACACCGTGACGCTGGTCTGCCCGTACATCTGCTGCACCCGCTGGGTGACCTTGTCGCTCCACACCTTGCCGTGCGGAGAGGCCTTGTCGTCCTTCGCGTCGTACATGAACGGCGCCGGCATCACGAACGCCGGCTCGCCGCCGCCGCGCGGAACGAACGCGATCGAGCCGTCCTGGCGCTGCTGCGCCGTCAGTCCGGCGGTGTCCAGGGTGAAGGTGTACGACACCGGCCCGGTCGGGGCGCGGTGCAGAACGATCTTCTCCTTGAGCGCGGTGGAGGTGACGTCGTAGACGACGTCGGCGCCGCCGGCGAGGCCCGGGTAGGTGACCGTGGAGCCGGAAACCTTCGGCGTGACGCTCTTGGCAGCGCCGGCCAGGCCCAGCTCGATGCTCCGGCCGTCCTTCTCGAAGCGGGCCAGCTCGTCGGAGCTGTCACCGAAGAGGCTGGTGAAGGTGTTGGTCCGGTTGCCCTGGACGTACCCCTTGTCCCTGGCCGGGCGGATGGTGGTGTCGATGGTCTGGAACTTGCCCTTGGCGTCCCTGTAGTGCAGCGGCACCATCGAGATCTCGGCCTGCGTCCGACCGTCCGCGAGCTGATAGACCTTGCCGTTGGCGGTCCGCTTGCCGGTCAGCTCCTTGACCCGCTTCTGCGGCGGCCAGTTCTTCGCCGGCGGCGGCTTCTCGTTCACCGCCAGGCCGGCGCTGACCGCCTCCGGCCGGGCCTTGCGCGGCCCACCGTCGACCATGTCGCGTGCCGCGTTACCCAGCTTGGAGAACAGACCATCGTCCTCCGGGGCGCCCGCCGTCAGGTCGGCATCCGCCAACCGCTGGTCGGGTTGTCGGCCAGGCAGGGCCTCCATCCCGCCCAGCGTGGCCACCAGGGCCAGCACCAGTCCCCCGACAAGGGGACCTCGTGATCGTCCCTTCATCATTACCCTCCGGTCCTCGACAGACACGTCGGGTGGAGGCTAGGAAGCGTCGATATGCGCGCTGCTATCTTGCGGCTACTTCGCGACGACGCTGCACGGAGAACGGAAGGAGCCTCCGGCCGTTCGGCCGGAGGCTCCTGGTGGATCCGGAACTGGCTAGTAACGGCCCAGGTTCTGCACCGGGCACATGACGATGCGCGGCGAGCGGGCCGGGTCGAGCCACTTCAACACCGAGACCAGGTTGGCGTGGGACATGCTCACGCAGCCCGCCGTGGCGTTGCCGCCGGAGGTGCTGTACTCGTGCAGGAAGATCCCGCTGCCCTTCCCGGGAACGGGCGCGGCCACGTTCGGCGACATGTTGTACGTGATCACCGCGAAGTGCGTGTACGCCGGCTTCTCGGTCCACAGCGCCTCGCTCCAACCACCCGGGTTGGTGGTGGTGTGCTGGAACGTGTTGTACGCGGGCGAGTCCGGGTTCTCGTTCCACCAGTCGTACTGCACGACCTGGTGGTAGGGGTAGCGCACGCCGGGATTCGCGCCGATGCCGTACATGGTCGGGCCGAACGAGTAGACCCCGGTGGGGGTGTTCGGCACGCCCTCCAGGTGGTTGTCGCTGAAGCCCTTCGAGCCGATCCGGGCCGGCAGCGGCGCCGACACCGCCACCCAGTGGCCGTTGACCTTGTGGAACGTCTCCAAGGTGGCGTAGGTGGTGCTGTAGCCGTCGCCGGTCACGACGACCACCTGCGTGGTCGCGGCGGGCAGGGTGGTCAACCGGGAGGCCCGGTTGGGCGGCGGGATCGGCTTCGCCCGGCCCGTCGTCGTCCCGACGGGGCCACCGGCGATAGGAGTTGGTTCCATTCGCCAGATGATCGCATCCCGGCCGTCTTCCCGGTGTCCCGGAAATGGTGACGGATCTCGTCGCACAATTTCGGCGGGTCGATGTAACGCGGGAGAGGCTCGCGACGCTTTCTCTTTCCGGTGGAGAAGAGGGATCGGCGCTAAACAGTTCTGGTGGCGGGTCAGGACCGGGTCCGCAACTCCCCGGCCCTGACCACCAGCCGTCCGGTGTGGTAGCGGAATCGCCGCTGCGAGCACGGCGGGCGTGGCACGCCGCCCACGCCGGGCTCAGCACGGCGAGCCGGCCCGCCTGCACTCAGCTCCACGGTGCCCAACTACCGGACTTCGGTGCGTTCCCGACTCACCCCGAAGAGCCGTGAACGCGCGCCCAGGTTAGGCATCCGGCCGCCGCTCGGACAAGCATTCCGGGGCTCCGCCGAATGTGATTGATACCAATCAGGAAATGCGGCATGTCCGCGTAACGCGGCTACCCGGGTTGACGCTGTTTCTCCTCGAAGCGACCCGTCCGGCCAGGGTCCGTCGGCCCGACGGAGAGCGCTCCCGCCGCGGCGGCGCCGGCGATGAGCGCGAGGGCCGCCAGGTGCAGCAGTCGGACCCCGGCGGGAGCGGGCACGGTGGCGGCCGGCAGCAGCGGCAGCACCGTCGCCCCGGCGGCGGTGACCGGCAGGGCCACTGCCCAGAAGACGGCGGGCCGCGTCGGCGGCGCGGGCGGTCGTACCCCTTGGAAGATCTCACCCCGGCGGGCCGCCCGCAGCGCCAGGGCGACCACCACGACGCCGCCGACGGCGGTGCTGACCAGGTCCGAGAAGAACCACCAGTACATGCCGGTGTGCCCGTGGAAGTCCTCGATCCCGACCAGGCGCAGCCAGCGCTCGGTGTGCGTGGCCCGGTCCCAGAGCACGTGACTGGCCGCGCCGATCAGCGCCGAGCAGACCGTGACCTGCCAGGGGTGCCGGACCGCGCCGAGGGCGGCGTGATCCCGCCAGGCGAAGAGCCGGTCGCCGGGCAGGTGCACCGCGATCCCGGCCACCGTGCGGCGGACGATCCAGGCGTAGGCCAGCGCGACGGGCAGACCCCACCAGAGCACCCCGCCCGCGGTGTGGGTGTGCCCGCCCAGCTCGATCCCGGTGCCGGTGAACAGGTAGGCGACGTCCGGCGACACCGCGCCGGTGGCCAGCGCGACCCCGTCGAACCAGCGCGGTCGCCACAGCTTGAGCGGCAGCACCGGCGCCAGGTGCGAGGGGAACGTCAGGGGCACCTACCGGACATTACCGGCCCGCGCGGGCTCAGAAGTACCGAAGCAGGTCGGTGAACTCCTTGAGGCGTAGCACACCCTCGTCGGCCGGATCGAGTTCGTCGTGCTCCAGCACCCAGGTGTTGTCGTTCGGGATGAACACCGCGTTCATGCCCGCGGCCCGGGCGGGCAGGATGTCGGACTTCGGAGAGTTGCCGATCATCCAGGCGCGGGCCGGGTCGAAGCCGTGCTCCCGGGCCAGCCAGCGGTAGGTGTCGACGTCCTTCTCCATCACGATGTGCGCGGCGTCGAAGTGGTGCAGCAGCCCGCAGGCGTCGAGCTTGCGCTGCTGCTCCTCCCGGTCGCCCTTGGTCAGCAGCAGCAGGTCGTACCGGCCGGCGAGGGCGTCCAGCGTGTCGGCGACGCCGGGCATCAGCTCCACCTGGTGGGCGACGAGCGCGGCGGCCAGTTCGTCGATCTCCCGGCGCTCCCGCTCGGTGGCGGGCCGCTCGCGCAGCCGCTCCAGGCACTCGCCGAGGCTGCGCAGGAAGACCTTGCTGCCGTAACCGTGGGCCACCGCGTTGGCGCGTTCGATGTCGTCCAGCACCGCCCGGATCTGCGCCCGGTCCAGCGTCGGGTGCTCCAGCCAGTCCAGGAAGTCGTCGATCACCCGCTCGAAGACGACGTTGTTCTCCCAGAGCGTGTCGTCGGCGTCGAAGACGAGCACCGCCGCGTCCCGGCGCTGTTCCATCGGTTTCCCTCCCGGTCTGGCTCCGGGACACGCTACTGCGCGCCGCCGGCGACGGTCATCCGGGTTACACCGCCGCGTGGCCCCCGACACGCGACCCCGTCGGTCAGGGCGCGGCGAACAGCCCGGCCGCGATCAACTCCTCCCGCTGCTCCTGCGTCTCCGGTCGCAGCCGGCCGCCCCGGGTCAGCATGACCGTGCCGTGCAGGAGGGCCCAGCCGATCTCGGCGAGCGCGTCGGGGTCGCGGCCGACGGCCAACGGCGTCAGCGCGGCGCGCAGTTCGGCGAAGGCGGCGCGGGGCGCGCCGGGCGCCGGGTCGCGGCCGAGGGTGAGGTCCGGGGTGTGGGCGAGCATGGCGTCGTACACCTCCGGGTTGGCGTACGCGAAGTCCAGGTACGTCGTCACCACCGCCGGCCAGGCGCCGTCGTCGCCGGCCGCTTCCCGGGCGGCGGCGAGGGCGGCGGCCAGGTCGGCGAAGCCGCGCAGCGCCACCGCGGCCACCAGCGCGGCCGGATCGGGGAAGCGGCGGTACAGGGTCTCGATGTCGATCCCGGTCCGCTCGGCCAGCCGGCGGCGGGTCACCGCCGCCCACCCCTCGGCCTCGGCCAGCTGCCGGGCGGCCGCCACGACCCGGGCCGGCTCGGCCGGCTCGTTCGGCGCGGCCGGCTCGTTGGACTCGGCCGGCGCGTTCGAACCAGCCGGCTCGGCGTCCGGGCCGTCGGTGGGCGACACCCGGTCGATGCTAGCGACGATCACCCCCGGTCACCGTTAGGTGACGGATTGGCGACTCTCACCCGGCCGGTCAGCGCCGCAGGGTGAGGATGAGGTCCGCGACCAGCGCGGTCCACCCGGTCTGGTGCCAGGCCCCCAGGCCGGCGCCGTTGTCACCGTGGAAGTACTCCGGGAAGCAGATCAGGTCCCGCCAGTCGGGGTGGGTCTGGAAGAGCTGGGCGGCGCCGTAGATCGGCCGCCGCCCCCAGTCGTCCCGGGTGAACAGCGAGATCAGCCGGGCCGACAGGTCGTCGGCGATCTCGTCCAGGGTGCACTTGCGCCCGGAGCGGGTCGGGTACTCCACCTGGAGGTCGTCGCCGAAGAACGCGGCGTAGTCGCGCAGCGCGCTGATCAGCAGGAAGTTGGTCGGCATCCAGATCGGGCCCCGCCAGTTGGAGTTGCCGCCGAACAAACCGCTGGTCGACTCGGCCGGCTCGTACCCGACGGCGAACTCCTGCCCGCCCAGGGTCACCGAGAAGGGCTTGTCCAGGTGGGCGCGGCTCAGCGTGCGCAGGCCGTAGTCCGAGAGGAACTCGTCGGGGTCCAGCATCCGGGCGAGCAGCCGGACCACCTGCTCCGGGCCGACCATGGAGAGCAGCCGCTGCTGACGGCCGTCCGGGCCGAGCCGGCGGGAGCCGATCACGTCGGCGTACTCGGGGCGGTGGGTGAGGAACCAGCGCAGCCGGGCGCCCAGCTCGGGCAGGCGTTGCAGGGTACGCGCGGTGAGCCGGGTGGTGGCGGCCAGCGGCAGCAGCCCGACCACCGAACGCACCCGCAGCGGCACCTGGCTGCCGTCGGCGAGCCGCAGCACGTCGTAGAAGAAGGCGTCCTCCTCGTCCCAGAGCCCCTGCGAGTACGCGGCCGCCGCGATGTACGCGAAGTGCTCGAAGAACTTGGTGGCGGTGTCGACGTAGGCGTGGTCGTGCTCGGCCAGCACGATGGCCATGTCCAGCAGGTTGAGCGCGTACATCGCCATCCAGCCGGTGCCGTCGGACTGCTCCAGCACCCCGGCCACCGGCAGCGCGGCGGACCGGTCGAACGGGCCGACGTTGTCCAGCCCGAGGAAGCCGCCCTCGAAGACGTTGTTGCCACCGGTGTCCTTGCGGTTGACCCACCAGGTGAAGTTGAGCAGCAGCTTGTGCATCACCCGGGCCAGGAACTCGTGGTCACGCCCGCCGTCGATCTCGAACACCTTCAGCGCCGCCCAGGCGTGCACCGGCGGGTTGACGTCGCCGAACGCCCACTCGTACGCCGGGATCTGCCCGTTGGGGTGCAGGTACCACTCGCGGAGCAGGAGCAGCAGCTGGTCCTTGGCGAAGCCCGGGTCGACCCGGGCGATGCTGACGCAGTGGAAGGCCAGGTCCCAGGCGGCGTACCAGGGGTACTCCCAGGGGTCGGGCATGGAGAACACGTCGAAGCTGTTCATGTGCCACCAGGCGCTGTTGCGCCCGTGCCGGCGACCGGCCGGCGGCGGCGCGGAGCCGGGATCGCCCTCCAGCCACCGCTTGACGTCGAAGTGGTAGAACTGCTTGCCCCACATCAGCCCGGCGATCGCCTGCCGGGCGATCAGGGCCTCGTCGGCGCTGGCCGCCGCCGGGATGACCCCGGCGAAGAACCGGTTGGCCTCGGCCCGGCGGGCCCAGAGCACGGCGTCGAAGCCGTCGCGCAGGTCCGCCGGGGGCGGCGGGGAGGTGCCGGGCGGCGGGGCGGTGCGGGTCAGCCGCAGCCGGATCTGCCGCTGGCCGCCGGCGGGCACGTCGAGGACGTAGTGCAGCGCCCCCTTGGTCCCCTCCCGCGCCGGGTTGACCGTGGCGGCGCCGGTCACGACGTGGTCGTTGATGCCGTCCTTCGGGTACGGCGACCGCCCCGGCAGCCCCCAGAGCCGCTCGGCGTTGGTGTCGTTGTCGCAGAGCAGCGGGGTCGGCGCGCCGTCGCCCTCCAGCAGGACCTGGCCCAGCACCCAGTGCTCACCGACCAGCCGGGAGCCCTCGCCGACCAGCCGGGGGACCCGATCGGCGCCGGGCAGCCCCCAGGCCCAGGTGTTGCGGAAGAACAGGTGCGGCAGCACGTGCAGGGTGGCCGCCTCGTCGCCCCGGTTGGCGACCGTGACGAGGATGCACATGTCGGTCGGGGACGCCTTGGCGTAGTCGACGGTCACCGCCCAGTACCGGTCGTCGTCGAAGATCCCGGTGTCGACCAGCTCGTACTCGGTCTCGTCCCGCGCGCGCAGCGCGTTGACCGCGACCAGCTCGTCGTAGGGGAAGGCGGCCTGTGGGTAGTGGTAGCGCCAGCGCATCCAGGAGTGGGTGGGCGTGGAGTCCTCGTACCACCAGTACTCCTTGACGTCCTCGCCGTGGTTGCCGCCGTCGCCGCCGAGGCCGAACATCCGCTCCTTGAGGATCGGGTCGACACCGTTCCACAGCGCGAGGGAGAAGCAGAAGGTCTGCCGGTCGTCGCAGACGCCCGCCATGCCGTCCTCGTTCCACCGGTAGGCTCTGGACCGCGCGTGGTCGTGGGGGAAGTAGTCCCACGCCGTACCGTGCTCGCTGTAGTCCTCCCGTACCGTCCCCCACGCCCGCTCGGACAGATAGGGACCCCATGCGCGCCAGTCCTGCTCCCGGGCGTCGGCCTGGGCCAGCCGGAGCCGCTCGGCGTCGGGGGACGGTGCGTCGGAGGGCGAGGAGTCGGTGAACACGTGCACATCTTCGACGCCGCCCGGGTACTTCACCACAAGGGCCATTGTCGTCGTGGCGCGTCACACCTCGCGGCCGCAGGAGGAAAGTAGTTGATCGAGATCGGTTTCGGTCCGCAGGTCTGCGGCGAACTGGCCGGCGGGGCGACCCGGGAGTGGCTGGTCACCGACGGCCTGGGCGGGTACGCGATGGGCACGGTCAGCGGGTTGCGCACCCGGCGCTACCACGGCCTGCTGGTGGTGGCCGGCGAGACGCCGGCGTCCCGCCGGGTGGGACTGGTGAGCCTCGACCCGGCGGTGACCCTGCCCTCCGGGGCGCGGGTGCGACTCGGCGCGCACGAGTGGTCCTCGGGCGTGGTCGACCCGCGCGGCTTCGAGCTGCTGGAGCGCTTCGAGCTGGTCGACGGGCTGCCGCGCTGGCGCTGGCGGATCGGCGACGTGGTGATCGAGCGGGAGCTGGCGATGACCCACGGCCGCCCCGGCGTGGCGGTGGTGCACCGGCTGGTCGCCGGCGGCCCGGTCCGGCTGGAGCTCTCGGCGGCCTGCACCTGGCGGGACGCGCACGGCGAGCGCCGCGCGGACGGCCCGGCGCCCCGGATGGAGCCGGTCGACGGCGGCGCGGTGGTGGAGGGCTCGTTCCGGCTGGCCGGGCCGGACTGGACGCCCGAGGGGCAGTGGTGGCTCGGCGTGCACCACCGCGAGGAGGCCGCGCGCGGGCTGCACCCGGAGGAGGACCTCTGGTACGCGGGCCGCTTCGCCGGCGCGCTGGACCGCCCCGGCGACACGGTGTCGGTGCTGGCCTGGGCCGGTGACCTCGCTGACGAGCCGCCGTCGGCGACCGAGGTGGTCGCGGCGGCCCGCCGACGGCACCGGGCGGTGGTGGCGGCGGCGAAGCCGGCCGACCCGGTCGAGGCCACCCTCACCCTGGCCGCGGACGCGTTCGTGGTGCGCACGTCCGCCGGGCCCGACGTGGTGGCCGGCTACCCCTGGTTCGGGGCCTGGTCACGGGACACGATGACCTCGTACGAGGGACTGTTCCTGTGCACCGGGCGGGCCGACGAGGGGCGGGCGCTGCTGCGCTCGTACGGGGCCACGCTGTCGGAGGGGATGCTGGCGAACACCGCCGACACCGGCCGGGTGGAGTACAACACCGTCGACGCGACGCTGTGGTTCCTGCACGCGGTGAGCCGGCACGTCACGCTCACCGGCGACACCGACCTGGGCGACGAACTGCTGCCGGCGCTGCACGCGGTGGTCGAGGCGCACCTGGCCGGCACCCGGTACGGCATCGCGGTCGACCCGGCCGACGGCCTGCTCACCCAGGGCGGCATTCCGGGCACCGCGCTGACCTGGATGGACGCGCGGGTCTACGGAGTGCCGGTGACGCCGCGCACCGGCAAGCCGGTCGAGGTCAACGCGCTCTGGGTCAACGGCCTGGCCGGCCTGGCCGAGCTGACCGAGCTGGCCGGCCGGGACGCGGCCGAGCTGTGGCGGCTGCACGCCCGGGCCCGGGAGGCGTTCGGCAAGCGGTTCCCGTCGCCGGCCGGCTGGCTGCACGACGTGGTGGACGCGCCGGCGCCGGCCTATCCGCTGGGCGGGGCGGCGTACCACGACGACGACCTGCTGCGCCCCAACCAGCTGCTGGCCTGGTCCCTGCCGTACGCCCCGCTGGAGCCGGACCCGGCGGTGCTGCGCCGGGTGGCGGCCGGGCTGTTCACCCCGCTCGGCCCGCGCAGCCTCTCCCCCGACTCCCCGGACTTCGCGGCCCGGCACCGGGGCGGGCCGGCCGAGCGGGACACCGCCTACCACCAGGGGACCGTCTGGCCGTGGCTGATCGGACCGTTCGTCGACGCGTACCGGAAGGCCGGTCTGCCCACCGATGACCTTTTGGTCGGACTTGAGGGCCATTTGGGCGATTATGGCCTAGGATCGGTGAGTGAGACGGCCGACGGCGCCCCGCCGCACGCCGCGACCGGCTGCCCGTTCCAGGCGTGGTCGGTGGCCGAGCTGCTGCGGGTCCGCCGGCTGCGCTAAACAGGCGTTACATCCCGGCAACGACGGCGTCTCCGCTGGTTATCCAGCGATCGGCAGGATGGGCCCCGACCCAGGCGAGACGGCGGGCACCCGGTGGGGTGCCTTCCGCCGCACGTACGGGGGACAACTCAAAGGGGGCTTCATGTCACCTGACGCCGACGTGATCGACATCCACCCCGCCCGGCACCAACGGGTGCTGATTCTCTCCTGGGAATACCCGCCCGTGCTCGTCGGTGGACTGGGCCGGCACGTGCACGCGCTGTCGGTGGCCCTGGCCGCCGCCGGGCACGAGGTCACCGTCGTCACCCGGCACGCCGAGGGCGCGCCCCTGGAGGAGTACGCCGACGGCGTGCGCGTGCTGCGCGCCGCCGAGGACCCGGTGACCTTCCCGCTGGCCACCGGCTCCCTGCTGGCCTGGACGATGGCCTTCAACCACACGCTGACCCGCACCGCGCTGCGCGCCGCCGAGTCCGGCGACTACGACGTGGTCCACGCCCACGACTGGCTCGTCGCACACACCGCGATCACCCTCGCCGAGCACCTCGACCTGCCCCTGGTCACCACCATCCACGCCACCGAGGCCGGCCGGCACCAGGGCTGGCTGCCGGAGGAGATGAACCGCACCATCCACGGCGTCGAGCACTGGCTCAGCAATGCCTCCGCCCGGGTGATCGCCTGCTCGGGTTACATGCGCGAGCAGGTCAGCCGGCTCTTCGAGGTGCCGGCCGGACGGGTCGACGTGGTGCCCAACGGCGTCGACGACCGGGTCTGGCACGCCCGCCCCCGGGCGGTCGCCTCGGCCCGCGCCCGGTTCGCCGGGGACGGCCCCCTGGTCGGCTACGCCGGCCGGCTGGTCTACGAGAAGGGCGTCCAGCACCTGGTGCACGCGGTGCCACACCTGCGCCGGCGACACCCCGGGTTGCGGGTGGTGATCGCCGGCGACGGGCCGTACCGGGAGGAGTTGGTGGACCAGACGCGGCGGCTCGACCTGGGCGACACCGTCCGCTTCGCCGGCTTCATGGACGCCACCCAGCTCCCGGCGGTGCTGGCCGCCACCGACGCGACCGTGGTGCCGAGCCTCTACGAGCCGTTCGGCATGGTGGCCCTCGAAGCCGCGGCGGCCGGCGCGCCGCTGGCGGTGGCCAGCACCGGCGGGCTGGCCGAGATCGTCGAGCCCGGTGTCACCGGGGTGACCTTCCCGCACAGCGACCCGGACGCCCTCGCCGGCGCGGTGGACCAGCTCCTGCGGGACGAGGTCTTCGCCCGCCGGGTGGCCCGCCGCGCCCGCACCATGGTCAGCCGGCGGTACGGCTGGGCGACCATCGCGGCCCGCACCGCGGGCAGCTACGCCGCCGCCCAACGGGAGCACGGCGCCTTCCAGGCGCGGCGGGCCGCCGCGCTGCTGGCCGGCGGGCGAGCGCGGATCGCCATTCCGGAGGGCAACCTGCTGGCGATGGACGGGACGGCCTGCTGAACGGCCCGGTCCCGACGACGGATAGGTCTCCCCCGATCCATTGGCTACGGTGTACGTCGGCCAACGGTGAGGAGAACCGTGCAGCAGGAAGTGATCGCCGGCCGGTACCGCCTGGTGGAACTGGTGGGCCGGGGCGGGATGGGCCGCGTCTGGCGGTCCCGGGACGAGATCCTGCACCGCGAGGTGGCGGTCAAGGAGGTCGTCCCGCCACACTGGCTGGCCGAGGCGGAGCGCGACGAGCTGCGGCTGCGGACGCTGCGCGAGGCGCGCACCGCGGCCCGGCTCAACCACCCCAACGTGGTCCGGGTCTACGACGTGGTCCAGGTCGACGACCACCCGTGGATCGTGATGGAGTACGTCCCCTCCCGGACGTTGCAGGCCGTCCTGGAGGACACCGGCCCGGTCGACCCGGTGCGCGCGGCCGGCATCGGGCGGGCGCTGCTGGCCGCGCTGCGCGCCGCGCACGACGCCGGGGTGCTGCACCGCGACGTCAAGCCGCAGAACGTGCTGATGGCCCACGACGGGCGGGTGATGCTCACCGACTTCGGGCTGGCCACCTTCGACGGTGGCGACGGGTTGACGACCCGGCCCGGGATGATCCTCGGCTCGCCGCAGTTCGTCGCCCCGGAACGCGCCGCCGAGGGCGTGTCCAGCGTGGAGGCGGACCTGTGGTCGCTCGGCGCCACCCTGCACGCCGCCGTCGAGGGGCGCTCGCCGTACGCCCGCAGCACCGCGATGGCGACCCTGGCGGCGCTGGCCACCGAGCCGCCCGACCCGGCGCCGCACGCCGGCCCGCTGGGGCCGGCGCTGGAGGGGCTGCTGCGCCGGGACCCGCGCCGACGGATCCGCCACGACGAGGCCGACCGACTGATCGCGGCCGCCGCGCACCCGCCGGCCCCGCCCGCCGCCGAGCCGCCCACCGTGGTGCACTCCGTCGCCCGCTCGGCGACCATCGTGACTCCACCGCCGCCCTGGCCCGGCCTGCCGGACCGGTCCGGAGCCGGCGGTGGCGGTGGCGGCACGGGATCGTCCGGTGGCCGGTCGTCGCCGTACGCCCCGCCGGGCCGCTCCGGCGCCGCGCTGCCCGCCGCCGAGGAGAGTCCGGCCGGGTCCGGCGAAGCGCAGGGCGCGGCCACCCGCGCCGGCCAGTCCGCCACGGCGGCCGGTGACCGGCCGGCCCCGCGGGTCGACCTCGGCGCCGTGCTCGCGCGCGTCCTGGGCTGGCTGCGGCTCACCCCGCGCCGGGTGGCGCTGGTGGTGACGGCGCTGGGCGTGGCGGCGGCCACCGGGATCGGCACCGCCTTCGCGATCGTCGACGACGAGGCGGACGGCTCGCCGACCGCCACACCGACCGGCGGCTCCGCCTCCACTGAGGACGGCGGGCCGGACCGACCGTACGGCCGCGAACCGGGCCGGCCGCCGCCGCCGGACGGCGGCCATCCGCCGAACCCCCCGCCCTTCCCCTGCCTGCGGCCCCACCCGGTCGGCGAGCCCATCGTCGCCCGGCCCGGCACCGCCGACGGCGGCTTCCGCCCACCCGCCGGCTGGACCTGGCACGTGGAGGAGGGCTGGCGGGTCACGGTGCCGGTCGGCTGGCTCCGCTTCACCGAGAACGGGGTCGCCTGCTTCCGGGACCCGTCCAGTCGGCGCACCCTCAGCGTCGAGCCGGTCACCGCCGAGCATCCCGACCCGGTCGCCTGGCTGCGGTCTCAGGAGCGCCGGCTGGTCGACGCCGGCACGCTGCCGAACTACGCCAAGGTGCGGATCGGCGCGGCCACCGGCCGGGGTGCGCAGTGGGAGTGCCGCTGGACGGCCCCGTTCGGCGAACGGCAGCACGCGCTGCGGCTGCTGCCCGGCGACGAGGCCAGCGGGTGGTTGCTCGGCTGGAGCACGGCGGATGACGACTGGGCCGCGGCGACCGGGCAGCTCACCGTGGTGCGGCAGAGCTTCCGCGGCCGGGTCACCGAGGTGGTCTCACCGACCTGACGGCACCCCCGGACCGGACCGCGCTGTGGATGAGAAACCGCAGGCCGCTGGATATCGTGTATTCGGGGGTAGCCGAGGGGGAGCGTCGTGCAGCAACTGCTGGTCGCCGGGCGGTACCGGCTGCTCGAGCTGGTCGGCAGCGGCGGGATGGGCCGGGTCTGGCTGGCCCGCGACGAGATGCTGCACCGGGACGTCGCGGTCAAGGAGGTCGTCCCGCCCAACTGGCTCGACGAGGCCGAACGGGACGAGCTGCGACTGCGGACGCTGCGCGAGGCGCGGACCGCGGCCCGGCTGAACCACCCCAACGTGGTCCGGCTCTACGACGTCGTGCACGACCGGGACAGCCCGTGGATCGTGATGGAGTACGTGCCGTCCCGCTCGGTGCAGCAGATCCTCACCACCGAGGGACCGCTGGAGCCGGGGCGGGTCGCGGGGATCGGGCTGGCGGTGCTGGCCGCGCTGCGCGCCGCGCACGCCGCCGGGGTGCTGCACCGCGACGTCAAGCCACACAACGTGCTGGTCGCCGACGACGGACGGGTGATGCTCACCGACTTCGGGCTGGCCACCTTCGACGGTGGGGACGGCTTGATGACCGGCCCGGGCCTGGTGTTCGGCTCACCGCAGTTCGTCGCCCCAGAACGGGCCCGGGAGGGCGTCTCCGACCCGCGCACCGACCTGTGGTCGCTGGGCGCGACGTTGTACGCGGCCGTGGAGGGCCAGTCCCCGTACGCCCGGCCCACCGCGATGGCGACGCTGAGCGCGCTGGCCACCGAGCCGCCCGACCCGGTCCGCCGGGCCGGGCCGCTCCGGCCGGTGCTGGAGGGGCTGTTGCAGCGCGACCCGTGGCGACGGCCGACCGCGGTCGAGGCGGAACGGCTGCTGCGGGCGGCGCTCGCCGCCGCCGATGGCGTCCCGGCCGCCGCGCCGCCCGCGTCGTGGGAGGCCGGCCGCCCGGCGGCGGGCGGCGCACTGACACCGGCGGACGCCCCGACGCCGACGGACGCGCCAGCCGGGGGCGGGGGCGAGCGGGCGGCGAGCCCGCCGACACCGGGGGACGCCGTCGTGCCGTGGACCGCCGCCGCACCCGCCCCGGTCGTCCCGGGTAGCCGGGGGGGCACGCGCCGCCGGCGGCAGGGGCTGGTCGCGGTGGCCGTGGCGAGCACGCTGCTGGTCGGCGCCGGGGTCACGGCGGCGCTGCGCGGCGGCGGCGACCGGGCGTCGCCCTCCCCAGGCGGCGGCGGGGGCGCGACCGCCGTCCGGCCCGTCGCCTTTCCGTGCGGCACGCCCGCCCCGGCGGACGCCACCCCGGTCCCCTCCGTGCCCCCGCCGACCGGCGAGCCCGCGCTGGTTGCCGGGTGGACCTGGTACGAGGACGCGACCGGCTTCCGGATCGCCGCCCCGGCCCGCTGGCTGCGCTTCACCGACGGCACGGTGACCTGCTTCCGGGAGCCGGGCGGTGGACGGGTGCTCAGCGTGGCCCCCGGCGTCGCGCCGGCGGACCCGGTCGCCCACTGGCGGGCCGAGGAGCGACGGTTGACCGGCGACGGGGCGCTGCCCGGCTACCGCCGGGTGGACATCTCCCGGCTGGACATGTTCCGGGGCGGGGCGCTGTGGGAGTGCTCCTGGCTCAACGCCGCCGGCGTGCAGGTGCACACCGCCCGGTTGATCGTGGCGGTCGCGGCGGGCCGGGCCTACACCGTCTCATGGTTGACAGAAGAGTTCGACTGGCAGGTCAACGCGACATACTTCCTGATGATCCGGCAGAGCTTCCGGCCCACCGCCTGACGCCCTCCCCTGTGGACCGTCCGGGTGATTGCCCCCTCGGCGGCGGCTCTGGCACAGTGGCGTAGTTTTGTCGATCAAGAACCTGGGGAGGGCGACGCGACATGATGGGACCATCCCACGCGCTGTCCGGCGCGGCGGTGTGGCTGACCGGCTCGTGGGCGCTGGACCAG
Source organism: Micromonospora sp. L32 (assembly GCF_052068055.1). NCBI lineage: Bacteria > Bacillati > Actinomycetota > Actinomycetes > Micromonosporales > Micromonosporaceae > Micromonospora > Micromonospora sp. L32. Next base: position 488,217 of record NZ_JBQHDD010000005.1, read on the forward strand.
TTCGCCGACTACCACCAGTCGCCGCTGGCGCTGGCCGTCGGCACCGCGGTCTGCGCCGGCGGGGCGCTCTTCCCCGACCTCGACCTCTCCGGCAAGGTCACCCGCAACCAGGGCGGCGCGACGGTGGCCCGCACCTTCGGGGTCTTCTCGCTCTTCATCGCCGAGGTGATGGAGAAGATCTCGCTCGGCGTCTACTACGCCACCAAGTTGAGCCGGGACCCGCGCCGCAGCAACGGCCACCGGACGCTGACCCACACCCTGCCGTTCACCGTCCTCGTCGGCTGGGGCACCACCGCGCTCTGCGCGGCGTACGGCAAGTGGGCCGTGGTGGGCATCCTGTTCTTCATGATCGGTCTGGCCCTGCGCGGGCTCTTCGACGAGTGGGCCGAGCGCGCCGGCTGGGTCATCGTCACGCTGGCCTCGGCCGCCGCCGCCTGGTTCACCTTCGCCAACCTGCCCGGCGACCGGGGCTATCCGATGATCGGCCTGGCCGTCGGGGTGGGCTGCTTCGTGCACATCCTCGGCGACATGATCACCAAGGCCGGGGTGCCGATCCTGTGGCCCATCCCGATCAAACGGCGGATGTGGCTGATGGTCGGCCTGCCGAACGGCATCGCCCTGCGGACCGGCAGCAAGGCCGAGGTGATCGTGCTGCGCACCGCGCTGACCGTGCTCTCCGTGCTCGCCGCGGTCGGGCTGGTGGCGCCGTCGGTGCTGCACCGGTTCAATATCGAGGTGTGACCACCAGCGGGCCGGTGCCGGCCGACGACGACGACGTTCCGGCGTTCTGCCGGTACCTGGGCATTCCCGGGCTGGCCGACGTGCACGTGCACTTCCTGCCGCCCCGGCTGCTGCGCCGGGTGTGGGCGTACTTCGACGCGGCCGGGCCGCTGGTGGGCACCGAGTGGCCGATCCGGTACCGGTGGAGCGACGACGACCGGGTGGCGCACCTGCGGCGGATGGGCGTACGGGCGTTCAGCGCGCTGGCGTACCCGCACCGGCCCGGCATGGCGGCGGAGCTGAACCGGTGGACGCTGGACTTCGCCCGGGCCACGCCGGAGTGCCTGCCCTCGGCGACCTTCTTCCCCGAGCCGGACGCGCCCCGGTACGTCGCCGAGGCGCTGGACGGCGGCGCCCGGGTGTTCAAGGTGCACGTCCAGGTCGGCGGGTTCGCACCGACCGACCCGGCGCTGGACAAGGTGTGGGGGCTGCTGGCCGACGCGGCCGTGCCGGTGGTGGTGCACGCCGGGCACGCCCCGGTCGGCACCACGCACACCGGGCCGGCGGGCTTCGCGGCCCTGCTGGCCCGGCATCCGCAGCTGAGCGCGATCGTGGCCCACCTCGGCGCGCCCGACTACGCCGCCTTCCTCGACCTCGCGGACCGGTACGAGCGGGTGCGGCTCGACACCACCATGGCGTTCACCCCGTTCTTCGACCGGTTCGTGCCCTTCCCCGCCGGTGAGCTGCCCCGGCTGCGCGAGCTGGGGCTGGCCGGCAAGGTGCTGCTGGGCAGCGACTTCCCGAACATCCCCTACCCGTACGCCGAGCAACTGGCCGGGTTGGCCCGGCTCGACCTGGGCGACGACTGGTTGCGCGCGGTGTGCTGGGACGGCGCCGCCGCCCTGTTCGACCTGGACCGAACGATGGTGCCACCCGTCGTGTGATCCACTCCGGATCGCGGCACCAGGACCAGACTGGCCGACGGGGCCACCAGCACCGGTCGCAGCGGGCGGCGTGCCGGGTACCGGGGACGGCTCAGACGCCGACGCGCTGCGGCGGGACGGTCAGGCCGTAGAGCGCCATCAGCTCCGGCGTGTCGACCCGGCTGCCGTCGGCCACCGAATCGCACGCGATGTCGACGATCTGGTCCTTGTGCGCCAGCAGGTACGGCCGGGCGCCGACGTCGGCGCTGGCCAGGGTCGCGATGCCGGACCAGTGCCGCCGGCCGAAGAGCATCGGGTAGCCGCGCAGCCCGTCGTAGGTGGCGCAGACCAGCACGTCCGGGTACGGCAGCGCGGCCACCCGGCGTACCGCGGCGGGCGTGAGGCCCGGCATGTCCACCGGGACGACCACCACCGCCTCGACCCCCTCGTCGGCGAGCGCGGCCAGGCCGGCCCGGATCGAGGAGCCGACCCCGGTGCCCCAGGCACGGTTGACCACCACCGTGACGCGGCTCAGGTCGGCGGTCTCCCGCACCTGGTCGGCGGCCGCGCCCAGAACCACCACGATCTGCTCGCAGCCCGCCTCGGTCATCGTGTCGATCATCTGGTTCACCAGGGGCGTGCCACTCTGGTGCAGCAGCGCCTCGGGTCCGCCGATCCGGCGTCCCCCGCCCGCTGCGATGATCATCCCTGCGATCCGGTTCAGCTGCGCCACCTCCGTCGTGAAGACGGACCGAGCAGAGCTGCCCGGCCCGTTGCGCACACCGGACCCAACGAGCGCCCCCGGCGCCGGGTAGCGGGGCAAATAGGAAAATTGTGCGCTATGCCGCGTCGGCGTAGCAGTCGACGATGGACAGATCCAGCGGGAACCGGACCGGAGTGTCCCCGAACAGCAGCGCCGAGGCCCGCTCGCCGGACCGGCCGACCGCGGCGGCGACCGCCTCGGCCTGCTCGGCCGGGCAGTGCACCATCACCTCGTCGTGCTGGAAGAACACCAGCTCGGCGGCGGTGCCGGCCAGCTCGCCCCGGAGCGTGGCGAGCAGCGTCGAGGCCCACTCGGCGGCGGTGGCCTGGATGACGAAGTTGCGGGTGAACCGCCCCCGGGACCGGGCCGCCCGGGCACGCGGGGACTGCGGGTCGGCGCCGACGTCCGGGTCGACGCCCGCCTCGTCGCCGTCGACGAACCCCGCCGTGCCGGGCGGGCAGGTGCGCCCGAGCCAGGAGCGGACCAGGCCGCCCGCCTCGCCGGTGCGGGCCGCCGCCTCCACGTAGCCGAACGCGGTCGGGTAGCTGCGCTTGAGCACCGCCAGCGCGGGCACGGCCGACCCGCCGGTCTGGCCGTACATCGCCCCGAGCAGGGCCACCTTGGCCCGCGCCCGGTCACCGGCGAAGGCGTCCTGGGCCAGGGCCGCGTAGAGGTCGCCCGCCCCGCCGGCCGCGGCCAGCCGGGCGTCGCCGGAGACCGCCGCGAGCACCCGGGGCTCCAGCTGACCGGCGTCGGCGACCACCAACCGCCAGCCCGGATCGGCCACCACCGCCCGCCGGATCACCTTGGGGATCTGCAACGCGCCACCACCCCGGGTGGCCCACCGGCCGGAGACCACCCCACCGGGGACGTACTCCGGCTGGAAGCGGCCGTCGGAGACCCAGGCGTCCCGCCAGGCCCGGCCGTGCGCCGTCCAGATCCGGTAGAGCTCCTTGTATTCCAGGACCAGCGGCACCGCCGGGTGGTCGACGCCGCGCAGCACCCAGGCCCGGGTGTTGGGCAGCTCCACCCCGGCCCGGGCGAACGCCCGCAGCAGCTCCGCCGGGGAGTCGGCGTGCACCTGACGTACGCCGAAGGCGTCGGCGATCCGGGCGGCCAGCTCGGCGAGCCGGCGGGGCGGCCCGCCGACCGGGGACGCCTCGCCGAGCAGCTCGTCGAGGATCGCGTCGTGCACGTCGACGCGCCAGGGCAGGCCGGCGGCGCCCATCTCCACCGCGATCAGCGCGCCGGCCGACTCGGCGGCGACCAGCAGCCGGAACCGGCCCGGGTGCTGCGTGGCCGCGATCCGGGCGAGCTGGTCGGCGTACACCTCGACCAGGGCTTCGATGCCCGGGCCCGGCGGCCCGGGGACGGCGTCGAAGAGCGCGACCTGGCCGTGCCCGGGCGGCGCGGGCGGCCGGGGCGGCGGGTCGGGCGGCACGGCCGCCCCGGTGAGCCGGGCGTGCGCGGCGGCGAGCGAGCGCGGCTCGCCCCAGCGGCCGGCGTGGCCGAGCAGCAGGGCCTCGGTCAGCTCGACGTCGTGGCAGCGCTCCACCCGCACCCCGGCGCGCAGCAGCGCGGGATAGAGCGCGACACCCGAGGCCCAGACCCAGCGCGGGTGCTCGGCGGCCTCCCGCGCGGCGACCGCGGCGGCGAGGTCGGCGACGGCGCCGGCCGCGCCGGCGGGACGCCCATGGGCGTCGAGGGGCTGGAGGACTCCCCCGCCCCGCTCGTCCGCCACCACCGCCACCAGCACGGATGCGATTCTGCCTCGCCCGTGTGACACCGACCGATCCGCCCGCCCGCGCCGCCGCCCCCGGCTTCCGGCGAGACCCGCCCCGGCCGGCCGGACAGGGCCGGCGGTGCGGGCCGGGACGCCGACGGACGGGTCGGTGGATCATCGCGCCGGTCGGTAGCGTGGGCGGGTGCCCCCGCAGATCCCCCATTCCGAGCCCGGCACTCCGGACATTAGGGGGCCGTTGCGCTACATGTGGTGGCTGGTCCGCTGCCAGCCCTGGCGGGTGCTGCGCGGCAGCCTGCTCGGCACGGCCTGGATGGTCGGGCTGTCGGTGCGGCCCTGGTTGATCGCCCGCGCGGTCGACGACGGGTTGCGCGCCCACGACAACCGCGCCCTGTGGCTCTGGGTCGCGGCGATCGTCGTCGCGGGGGTGGGCCTGTCCTACCTGGGCATCATGCGGCACCGCACGATGACCTTCATCCGGGAGGACGCCAAGGCCCGCTCGGCCGCCGTCGTGCTGCGGCAGCTGTCCCGGATCGGCGCGGTGCTGCCGCGCCGGGTCGCCGCGGGCGAGGTGGCCACCGTCGGCGGCTCCGACATCGACTGGACGGCGCAGGTGCTGACGCTGACCGGCCCGGGGGTGGGCGCGGTCGTCGCCTACGCGGTCATCGCCGTGGTGCTCTGGTCGATCTCCCCCTTCCTCGCCCTCTGCGTGCTGGTGGGCGTGCCGGCGGTCGGGCTGGTGGTCGGGCCGCTGCTGCGCCGCCTCGACCGCGCCGAGTCGGTCTACCGGCAGCAGCAGGGCGCCCTCACCGCCCGCTCCGGCGACATCGTCGCCGGGTTGCGCGTCCTCGCCGGGGTCGGCGGCCGGGACCTGTTCGCCCGCCGGTACGCCGCCCGCTCCCGGGACCTGCTCGCCGAGGGCTACCGGGTCGGCGCCGTCAACAGCTGGATCGACGCGGCAACGGTCGCGATCCCCGGGCTGTTCCTCGCGGCGGTGGTGTGGCTGGCGGCCCGGATGGCGGTCACCGGCGAGATCAGCATCGGCGAGCTGGTCGCCGTCTACGGATACGTGGCGACCCTCGTCGTGCCGGTCTGGTTCCTGCTGGAGGGCAGCCACGAACTGATCCGCGGCCGGGTCGCCGCCCGCCGGATCGTCGCCCTGCTCGACCTGGTCCCGGACGACGTCGGCGGCCCCCGGACCGCGCCCGGTGAGCGGGGTCGGGTGCCGGCGGCCCGCCGGTCGGAGGCGGTGCCCGCGCCCGGTGGTCCCGCCGACCTGCACGATCCGGTGACCGGGCTGACCGTGCGCGCCGGGCGGCTGACCGGGGTCGCCGCGGACGACCCGGCCGAGGCGCTGGCGCTCGCCGACCGGCTCGGCCGGTACGTCGCCTCCGACGTCACCTGGGGTGGTGTGCCGCTGACCGGGATCGCGCTGGACGAGGTCCGGGCCCGGATCCTGGTCGCCGACCACGACTCGTACCTGTTCGCCGGGACGCTGCGCGACGTCCTGCGCCCCCGACCGGGCGAGGACGACCGGGGCGGGCCGGGGACCGACGACGAGCCGGTGGTGGCGGCGCTGCGCGCCGCGTCCGCCGAGGACGTGGCCGAGGCGCTGCCGGACGGGCTCGACACCCCGCTCGACGCCCGGGCCCGTACGCTCTCCGGCGGCCAGCGCCAACGGGTGCGCCTGGCCCGGGCGCTGCTCGCCGAGCCGGAGGTGCTCATCCTCGTCGACCCGACCTCCGCCGTGGACGCGCACACCGAGGCGCGGATCGCCGATCGGCTGCGGGCCGCGCGGGCCGGCCGGACCACCCTCGTGCTGGCCACGTCGCCGCTGCTGCTCGGCCGGGCCGACACGGTCGCCCACCTGCAGGGCGGCCGGATCGTCGGCACCGGCGGCCACGCCGACCTGCTCGACCGGGATCCCGACTACCGGCGGCTGGTGGCCCGGGACAGCGCCGACCCGGACGTCGACCGGCCCACCGACTCCGAGAGTGCCCTCCGGTGAGCCGACTGCCGGTGGCCGACCGCGGCACCGTACGCCGGGCGCTGCGCGACCTGATCGGCCGGCACCGGCGCGCCGTCCTGGGCGTGCTGGCGCTGCACAGCGCCGCCGCGGTCGCCGGGCTCGCCCCGCCGTGGCTGCTGGGCCGCATCGTCGACCGGGTCACCGGGGGTGCCGGGGTGGCCACCGTCGACCGGCTGGCGCTGGCGATCGGCGGGGCGGTCCTGGTGCAGGCGGTGCTCTCCCGGTACGCCCAGTACGCGGGCCATCGGTTCGGGGAGCGGGCCGTGGCGGAGCTGCGCGAGGACTTCGTCCACCGCACGCTCGAGCTGCCCGTCTCCGTCGTCGAGCGGGCCGGCTCCGGGGAACTGGCCACCCGCAGCTCGGTCGACGTGTCCACCGTCGGCACCACCGTCCGCGACGTGGTGCCCACCATGGTCATCGCCTCGGTGCAGTTGGCGCTGCTGTTCGGGGCGGTCTTCCTGCTGCACCCGCTGCTCGGCCTGGCGGCGCTGGCCGGGCTGCCGTCGATCGGGGCGGCGACCCGCTGGTACCTGCGCCGGGCCAGCCCCGCGTACCTGGCCGAGGGCGCGGCCGCCGCCGCGCTGACCGAGACGCTGACCAGCACCGCCGAGGGCACCCGCACCGTCGAGGCGTTCCGCCTCGCCGACGAGCGGATCGCCCGCGGCACCACGCGGATCGCCCGGCTGTGGGCCGCGCGGCGCGCGACGCTCGGGCTGCGGACGGTCTTCTTCAGCGTGGTGGAGGCCAGCTATCCGCTGCCGGTCGCCGCGGCGCTGCTCGTCGGCGGGTACCTGCTGTCCCGGGGGGACGTCTCGCTGGGCGCGGTGGTGGCCGCCGCGCTCTACCTGCAACAGGCCATCGAACCGCTGGACCGGCTGTTGCTGTGGACAGAGCAGGCGCAGCGGGGCTTCGCCTCGTTCGCCCGGGTGCTCGGTGTCGGCCTGGTGCCGCCGGAGGCGCCCGGCACCGCGCGCAGCCCTCGTGATGAGCGACTCGTCGTACGTGGGGCCCGCTTCTCCTACGCCGCCGGCCACGACGTGCTGCACGGCATCGACCTGGAGGTCCGGCCCGGCGAGCGGCTGGCCGTCGTCGGCCCGTCGGGGGCCGGGAAGTCCACCCTGGCCCGGCTGCTGGCCGGGATCGACGCGCCCCGCCAGGGCGTGGTCAGCATCGGCGGCTGCCCGGTCACCGACCTCGACCCGGCCGAGCGCCGCCGCCGGATCGCCCTGGTGACCCAGGAACACCACGTCTTCATCGGCTCGGTACGCGACAACCTCGCCTTCGCCGCGCCGGACGCCACCGACGAGCAGATGCGCTCCGCGCTGCGCACCGTCGGCGCCGACTGGTACGCCGCGCTCCCCGACGGCCTGGACACCCCGCTCGGCGACGGGGCCCGGCAACTCGGCGCGGCCGAGGCCCAGCAGCTCGCCCTCGCCCGGCTGGTGCTCGCCGACCCGCACACGCTGATCCTCGACGAGGCGACCGCCGCCCTCGACCCGACCACCGCCCGGCGGACCGAGCGGGCCCTCGCGGCCGTGCTCACCGGGCGCACCGTCATCGCGATCGCGCACCGGCTCAACACCGCGCACGACGCCGACCGGGTCGCCGTGCTGTCCGACGGCCGGATCACCGAGATCGGCAGCCACCACGACCTGGTCAACGCCGACGGCCCCTACGCCGCCCTCTGGCGCTCCTGGCACCCATGACCCCCGGCACGGCCCCTCTTTCACGGAAAGAGTGGCTATCCGCGGCGGGATAGCCACTCTTTCCGGGAAAGTGCGTCGACTTCCGGGAAGTGCGTCGAGACCGGAGGTGGGGCGGGGTTACTTGCTGACGCCGGCGGTGAGGCCGGACTGCACCTGGCGCTGGAAGACGATGTAGACGATGAGCACCGGCAGCATCGCCATGGTGACGCCGGCGAACAGCCCCGACCAGTCGGACTTGTAGCCCTGGTTGACCGACAGCTCGATCAGCCCCTGGGCGATCACCTGGTGCTTCGGCTCGCCGGCGACCGACTGCATGAGCAGGGTCGGCAGGTACCACTGGTTCCACTGGCCCAGCACATTGAAGATGCCGATGCTGATCAGGCCCGGCTTGGCCATCGGCAGCATGACGCTGAAGAAGGCCCGGGTGTGCGAGGCCCCGTCGACCTGGGCCGCCTCGGCGATCGAGTTGGGCAGCGTCCGGAAGAACGAATGCATGAAGAAAACGGTGAACGACATCGACCAGGCCACGTAGACCAGGATCAGCGTGAGGTGCTTGTTCGGGCCGAGCAGCGGGAACACCACGTTCATGTTGTAGACGCCCTTGAACAGTGGCACCGCGGCGAGGTAGATCGGCAGGGTCAGCCCGGACAGGAACATCCAGTAGATCAGCCGGTTGCCCCGGAACTCGTAGCGGGCCAGCGCGTACGCCGCCATCGAGCCCAGCAGCATCGTCAGGGTCACGCTGAAGACGAGCACCAGCAGCGTGTTCAGGAAGAAGCTGTCGATCCCGGCCGTCCAGGCCCGGGCGAAGTTGTCCCACTGCAGCGACTTGGGGAACAGCGACAGCGGCTCGCGGATCACCTCGGAGTCGGTCTTGAGTGCGGACATCACCACCCAGAGCAGCGGGTAGATCACCATGATCGCCCAGACCGCGAGGAACAGGTGCGAGAAGCCGTTGAATATCCGGCCGCCGACGCTCTTGGCGGCGGCTTCCGCCCGCCGGCTCGCTGCCGGACCGGCCGGCGGCACCGCATCGGGTCGCCGCTGACCGGAGGTGTGGGTCACCGTGCTCATCGTCCAGGCCTCCTCAGAACTCGATCCGCTCACGGCGGGTAATCCTCAGCTGGAGGGCGGCCAGCAGGATGGTGAAGATGGCCAGCGCCACGGCGATCGCGCAGGCGTAGCCGAACTGGCCCTTCTGGAACGCGTTGAACTGGATCACCGAAGCGAAGATCTCGCTGGCGTGGTTCGGGCCGCCCTGGCTCGGCGTCATGACGAAGACCAGGGCGTACATGTCCAGGGCGATGAAGCCCAGGTAGACCCAGGCGACCGAGATGGTGTCCCGGAGCAGGGGCAGGGTGACCCGGAAGAAGGTGTGGAAGCGGCCGGCGCCGTCGAGGAGGGCCGCCTCGTAGATGTCCTTCGGGATCGACTGCATGGCCGCCGAGAAGAGCACCATGTAGAAACCGGCACCGCTCCAGACCGCGATGAGCAGCAGCCACCACAGCACCGCCGGGACGCCGAGGAAGGGCTCCGGGTCGGCGGTGAAGGCGATCGGGTTCTGCGGGTCGACCAGGCCGACCTTGGTCAGCAGGCCGTTGATCAGGCCCTGCTGGTCGGTCCGGTAGATCTGCTGCCACATGACGGCGATGACCACCAGCGACAGCACCTGCGGGAAGAAGAAGATGACCTTGTAGATGCTCGACCCGAACACCCCGCGGATGCCGGCCCTGTCCTCGCGTCCGCCCACGTTGAGCAGGAACGCGAGGAACAGGGCCAGCGCGATGGTGAACAGCGGCACGGTGACCAGGAAGAAGACGTTGTGCCAGAACGCCTTCCTGATCAGCTCGTCGGAGAACAGCCGGACGTAGTTGTCCAGCCCGACGAAGCGCTGGGAATCCGAGTACCCTCCCCAGTCGGTCAGCGAGTATCCCGCCGCCTGCGCGAACGGCCACACCACGTAGAACAGGTACAGCGCGACGGGCAGGGCCAGGAAGCCCGTGACGAAACGCGCGACTCCGTGCCGCATTGGACTCACTCTCTCCGTCGGATCAGGCGGTGCGGGTCTGCTTCTTGATCGACGAGTCCTTGGCGACCTTGTCGGCGGCCGCCTGCATCTTGTCGACGAACTGCTGGGCCGTGAGCCGGCCGGCCATCAGCTCCTCGGAGAGGTTCTGGCTCTCCTTGTCCAGGTCGGCGTAGAAGTCCGGGAACTTGACCGAGATGAGGTCCGAGGTCCCGTTCTTCATCAGGGTGTTCGCGCTGGAGAGCGCGGAGTCCTGCACGTTGTCGCCGGAGCCCTTGGTGGAGGCCAGCGACTTGGTCAGCTCGGCGAACTTCGCCGAACCGGCCTTGGACAGGATCGCCCGCAGGAACTCCTTGGCGGCCTCCTTGTTGGGGGCCTTGCTCGGGACCACGAAGCCCTCACCGGAGGAGGCGAACACGTCCTTGGCGGCCTTGTCGCCCGGGTTGCTCCAGTAGTCCGAGAGCGTCATCTCGAAGCCCGGCGGGATGGTGGCGGCCATCTCGTTCTTCAGCCAGGTGCCGACCTGGATGAACGCCGCCTTGCCGTCGAGGAAGGCCTGCTGCGACTGGGTGTGGTCGAGCTTGCCCGGCAGGAGCAGCTTGTCCTTGACCAGCTTCTCCCACGGCTCGAGCGCCTTGAGGACGCCGTCGGCCTTCCAGGCGCCGTCCTTCAGGTTGTCGATGTCGACGACGACCTGCTTGCCGGCGGACTTCCAGATGCTGGCCATCAGGGCCCAGCGCGGGTAGTAGCCGTGCACAGCGTCGTGGACGTACGGCGCCATGCCCTTGGCCTTGATCTTCGGCGCCAGGACGAAGAACTCGTCCCAGGTCTTCGGCGCCTCCCAGCCCTCCTGCTTGAACCTGGCCGCGTTGTACCAGTTGCCCCAGACGGTGAAGGCGATGTTCACCACGTAGAACTTGCCGTTCTGCGTGCCGTCGGAGACGGTGCCGGGCAGCAGCGAGTCGGCCACGGTGCCCTCGCCGTCCCAGGCGGGCGCGGTGAGCAGGTCGTCGAGCGGCTCGATGGCGCCCTCGTTGATCAGCGTGGCGCGGTCCATGCTGTCGGCGCCCGAGTTCATGACGAGGTCGCTGGGCTGCGTCGCCATCTTCGGCTGCTCTTCGGTCTTGATCTTCTGGGTGGAAGACATGTTGACCGTGATGTTCGGGTGCTTGGCGTTGAAGATGGTCTTGTCTTCCTTGGCCCACTGGTCGCCCAGTCCGCCGTTGAAGACGACCACCTTGACGGCGCTGCCGTCCTTCACGCCGAACGGGTTGTCCTTGCTCTTCGCCGTGCCGCCGTTGTCGGACTTCTCCGGCTCGCTGCCGGCGCAGGCGCTGAGCAGGCCGGCGGCCGGGGTGACCAGAAGGCCCGCCGCGGCGGCGCGCCGCAGCAGGGTCCGGCGGCTGAGATCGCCGGGGTTCTCGGGGGTAATCGACATCGTCGTCTCTCCTTGTGTGTCGGGTCAGGCGGTTCGCCGGAGACGCCCGGCGTACCGCGACTCGAGGGCGAGGTTGTGCTCGTCCCCACCGGGGACGTTGGCGGAGAGGTAGATAGGGGGGACCTCTCCGGCCTGGTGGAACCGTCGTACGACCTCCGCGGTCAACAGCTGCGCCAGCAGCGCGGTGGTGACCGAGGAGACCGCACAGACCGCGCCGCCGCCCTCGAGCGGCAGCAGTGCGTCGCCGTACGGCGCGCCGTTGTCCAGCACGACGTCGGCGAGATCGGCGAGCCGGTGGCCGGACGGGTGGCGCGGGGCCACCCGTGCGGTGTGGGCGACCGAGGTGACCGCGATCAGGGGGTGGCCGCCCGACTTGACCAGCAACGCCAGCTCGACGACCGAGCCGTTGATGCCGGACTGGGAGGCGACCACGAAGACGTCGGCCGGGTGCGGGTCGGCGAGGGCGTACAGCTGGTGGGCGACGGCCGGGTCGCGCTCCAGCTTCGGGTCGGCGAGCAGGTCGCGGGGCGCGTCGCCGTGCAGCACCAGGTCGTGCAGGGAGAGCCGGTTGGTAGGGACCAGCCCGCCGGCCCGGGCGACGAGCTCCGCGGCGAACGCCTCGGAGTGCCCGGCGCCGAAGGCCTGGAGCACTCCGCCGGCCCGCAGGCTGGCCACGATCAGGTCGGCGGCCTGGCCGATCGCCTCGGTCTGCGAGTCGACCACCCGGTCGAGCACCGGGCGGACGGCCTCGGCGTACCCCTGTGCGCTGATCATGAGGCGGCCCCCTTCGCGGCCTTGTGCCCGTCGACGGCCTGGGCGGTACGCCGGAAGGCCGCGTGGGCGCGGTCGTGGGTGCGCTGCGCCACGGCGATGTAGAGCAGGTCGAGCACGACGAGCTGCGGGTGCCGGGCGGAGAGCGCGTCCGGGCGGAAGGTGGTGGCCTGGCTGGCGGTGACCAGCACGATGTCGGCCAGCTCGGCCAGCGGCGAGCGCGGGAAGCCGGTCAGCGCCACGGTGGTCGCGCCCCGGCTGCCGGCCTCGGCGAGCATCTCGATGGTCTCCCGGGTCTGCCCGGTGTGCGAGATGCCGAGCGCGACGTCGCCGACACCGAGCAGCGCCGCGCTGGCCAGCCCCTCGTGCACGTCGCTCCAGGCCCAGGCGGCCACGCCGATGCGGTGCAGGCTGAACTGCATCTCCTCGCCGACCAGGGCGCTGCCACTGGCACCGAAGATGTTCACCCGGGACGCCCCGGCGATGGCCACCGCGGCTCGTTCCACCTCGGCGAGGTCGAGCAGCGTGGCGGTGTCGTGCATGGCGCGGGTGTCGGCGGCCATGATCTGGTCGAGCACCCGCTCCAGGGGGTCACTGGGCTGGATCTCGCGTCCGATGTCGACGGTCCACCCGGCCGACCGGGCCCGCCCGGTCTCGGAGGCGATGCCGAGCCGCAGGTCGGCGTAGCCGTCGAAGCCCATGGCGCGGCAGAACCGGGTGATGGTGGCCGGCGAGGTGCCGCTGCGCTCGGCCAGCTCGACGATGGTGGCCCGAGCGGCCGCCTCCGGGTCGCTGAGCACGTGCTCGGCGACCCGACGCAACGCCCCCGTCAGCTCTCCGGCGCCGGCCCGGACTCTGGCCAGCACCCCGTCGGCGCCCCGCCGGTCGACCGTGTCGGCGTCGACCACCGCGGTCCCCGCGGAAGTGTCCACCTCATGATCCACCATCGGAGCGCCTTTCGGAAAGGAGTGTTTACTGTTAGTGGTAAAAGTTCTTACTGAAGGCCCCTCCGTGTCAATAGCGTGGGCGAAGTTTTCAAACTGTTACCTGGCGCACACCGGCCCCGCCGACCGCCGATCTTGCCTTGCGGGCCCGGGTCGGACCAGCATGAATCCCACCCGTACCGCCGCACCGGGAGGCCCGTGAGCATGTCCGACACCGTCGTGGTCGGTCTCGACGTCGGAGGTACGTCCACCCGCGCGACCGCGCTGACCCTGGCCGGCGAACGCCTGGGCACCGGCCGGGCCGGCGGCGGCAATCCGACCAGCCACGGCGCCGAACGCGCCGCCGCCGAGCTGCTGACCGCGCTGCGCGGCGCGCTCGCCGGGGTCGATCCGACCCGGGTACGCGCCGGCACGATCGGCCTCGCCGGCGCCGCCCGCCTGCTGGCCGACCCGGCGGGGCGGGCCGCCTTCGACCGGGCCTGGGCCGAGGCCGGCCTGCGCTGCCCGTACGCGGTGCACGGCGATGCCCTCGTCGCGTACGCCTCGGGCACCGCCGCCCCGGACGGCACCGTGCTGATCGCCGGCACCGGCGCGATCGCCGCCCAGGTACGCGACCTGCGACTGGACCGGGTCGCCGACGGTCACGGCTGGCTGCTGGGCGACGCCGGCTCCGGCTTCTGGCTGGGCCGGGAGGCGGTCCGCCGGCTGCTGGCGACCCTGGACAGCGCCGGGACGCCCGGCCCGCTGGGCCGCCGGCTGCTCACCGAACTGCTCGGCACCGCCGAGGTGGCGGCCCGCCCCAGGGACACCGTCGACGCGCTCATCCAGGCGGTGACCCGGCGGCCCCCGGTCGAACTGGCCCGGCTCGCGCCGCTGGTGGTGGCCGCCGCCGTCGAGGGCGAGCCGGAGGCCGTCGCGCTGATCGAACGGGCCGCCGCGCACCTGGTCGACAGCGCCGGGCGGATCCGGCCGGCCGGCGCGGTCACGCCGATCGTGCTCGGCGGTGGGCTGCTCACCGGGGACACCCCGCTGGCGGCGGCGGTCCGCGCCGAGGCGCACCGGCACTGGCCGGACGCCCCGGTGCGCCCGGCCGGCGACGGGGCGGCCGGGGCGGCCTGGCTCGCCGCCCGGGAACTGCCCGAGGTGACCGATCCCGTCGCCCTGCACGCCCTGCTGGTCCCCGCCACCGACTGAGCCGGCCCTGGCCCCTGGGGCGGCGCGGTGGTGTCAGGTGGTGGCGAGGATTTCCGCCAGCCGGCGCCAGACGTGCGAGCGCCAGCCGCCGCCGAGCAGGGTGGCCGTGCGCTGCTGCACCGGGTCGTCGGGGTCGAAGCCGCTGTGCTCCAGGAAGAGCCGGGTGCCGCGCCCCTCCGGGGCCAGGGTCCAGCTCACCTCGGTGTCGAGCGACCCACCGCGCCAGGCCCAGCGCAGCCGGCGCGGCGGATCCACCTCCAGCACCTCGCAGTGCACCACGCCGTCGAAGCCCTGGGCCGGCCGCGGCTCGGTACGGAAGGTGAACCGGTGCCCGACGACCGGCACGACGTCGTTCGGCATCAGCCAGCGGGCGAGCAGGTCGGGCTCGGTCAGCACCCGCCACACCTTCGCCGGCGGGTGCGGCAGGAACTCATCGACCCGGATCGTCGTGGTCGGCTCAGTCATCGGGCATCCCGTCGAGGACGTCGCGCAGCTCGGCCAGCTTCGCCCGCCAGAACCGCTCGTACGGGGTGAGCCAGTCGGCCACCTCGCGCAGCGGCTCCGGGCGCAACGCGTAGAGCCGCTGCCGGCCGACGGGTCGTTCGGTCACCAGGCCGGCGTCCTTGAGCACCCGCAGGTGCTCGGACAGGCTGGGCCGGCGCATGTCGAAGTGGTTGGCGAGCCGCTGCACCGGCTGCTCGCCGCGCTCGCGCAGCAGCCGGAGCACCTCGCGGCGGGTGGGGTTGGCCAGCGCCGCGAAGACGTCGGCCTCAGACACGGGTGGACTGGAGCACGATGCCGTTGCCGTCCGGGTCGTCGAAGGTGGCGTAGCGCCCCCACGGGGCGACCTGGATGCCGTCCTCGGCGAAGACGACGCCCCGGTCGCGCAGGGCGGCCACGTCGCCGTCGAGGTCGTCGGTCTCCAGCACCAGGCCCTTGAGCGAGCCGGGCGGCATGGTCGGGAACCAGGTGACCAGGGTGAGACCGGTGGCGGCGCCCTTCGGGGCCACCTGCACCCAGCGCTGCCCGGGGCCCATCGGGTTGTCCCGGACCAGGTCGAAACCGAGGACGTCGACGTAGAAGTCACGGGCCCGGTCCTGGTCGCTGACGGGCACGGAGAGCAGCTGCACATGGGTCACGGTCATGCGCCCACCATAGGTAGGACTTTTCCTACCGGTCAAGTCGGCGGGCCGGGCCGTGCTGATCAGTATCGGACAGGAGTCACTTGAGCTGACCGGCGGTCAGACCGGACTGGACCTGCCGCTGGAAGGCCACGTAGACGGCGAGCACGGGCAGCACCGCGATGGTGAGGCCGGCGAACAGCCGAGCGTAGTCGCCGGCGTAACCCTGGCTGACCGAGAGCGCGAAGAGCCCCTGGGCGAGCACCCACTTCGACTCGTCGCCCTGCATCAGCACCTGCGGCAGCAGGAACTGGTTCCAGTGGCTGAGGAAGTTGAAGATCGCCACGCTGATCAGTCCCGGACGGGCCATCGGCAGCATCACCCGGAAGAAGAGCCGGAAGTGGCCGCAGCCGTCGACCAGCGCCGCCTCCGCCACCGAGGTCGGCAGGGTGCGGAAGAAGGCGGTCATGAAGAAGACCGTGAACGGCAGCGAGTACGCCGCGTACACCAGGATCAGGCCGGTCCAGGTGCCGAAGAGCCCGGCGTTGCGGACCACGAAGAAGAGCGGCACCAGGGCGAGGAAGACCGGGAACATCAGGCCGCCGACGAAGAGGTAGTAGACGAACTGCCGGCCCCGGAACTCGTACCGGGCGAAGACGTACGCGGCGGTGGCGCCCATCAGCATGGTCAGGCTGACCGAGCCGGCCACCACCACCAGGCTGTTGAGGAAGTACCGGCCGATGTGCGCGCCGGTCCAGGCCCGGGCCCAGTTGTCGAAGTGCAGCGTCTCGGGCAGGCCCCACGGGTCGGCGAGGATCTCGCCGTTGCTCTTGAACGAGCTGACGAACATCCACACCAGCGGCAGGACCGTCAGCGCGGTCCAGACCAGCAGGAAGCCGTGCGAGAAGACGTTGGCGACGCCGAGTTCGCGGCGGACCGGGCGGTCGGCCGAGCGCGCGGTCGTCGCGGCGACCGGGGCGGCCTCGTCCAGGGTGGTCAAGAGTACTCGATTCGGTCACGTCGGCCGGCGCGCAGGGACAGCACCGCCACCGACAGGGTCAGGAAGAACATCACCACGCCGATCGCCGAGGCGTAGCCGAACTTGGTCTCGCTGCCGAACGCGGTGTCGTACATCCGCACGCCGATCACGTCGGTGGAGAAGTTGGGTCCGCCGTTGGTCATCAGCTGCACCAGGATGAACCCGTCGAGGGCGAAGATGGCCAGGTAGACCCAGGCGACCTGGACGGTGTCCCAGAGCAGCGGCAGGGTGACCCGGCGCAGGGTGGTCAGCCGGGACGCCCCGTCGAGCAGCACCGCCTCGTAGATCTCCTTCGGCACGGCCGACATCGCGGCGCCGAAGAGCACCACGTAGAAGCCGACGTTGCTCCAGACCATCACGGCCAGCACGCACCAGAAGGCGGTCCGCGGATCGCCGAGCCAGGTGGGCGAGGCGAGCCCCACCGCGTGCAACGCGCTGGTGAGCAGGCCCTTGTTGGGGTGGTAGACCTCCTTCCAGAGCAGCGCGATGATCACCACCGAGAGCACCTGGGGGAAGAAGTAGACGGTGCGGTAGAGCGCGCTGCCGCGTACCCCGGTCACCCCGGCCCGGCCCTTGCGCCCGCCCATGTTGAGCATGGTGGCGAAGAAGAGCCCGAGGACGATCGTCAGCACCGGCACCAGGGCCAGCAGGATCGCGTTGTTCTTCAGCGCGTTCCAGACGTAGTCGTCGTGCCAGAGCGCACGGAAGTTGGCCAGCCCGACGGAGTTGGCGTCGGCGGAGTAGCCGAGCCAGTCGGTGGTGGAGATCTGGAACGCCTGCAGGTACGGCGATACGACGAAGACGACGTAGAGCAGCACCGGCGGCACCAGGAAGGTGATGATCAGCGGGTACTTGCCATGTTTCACGGTGGGCCCCAACTCCCGGCGGTCGGCCGGTGGGGACCTCGGGGGTCCCCACCGGCCGGGATGTCACGCGGTGCGCTTGTACTTCTTGACCGAGCTGTCCTGGGCGATCGAGTCGGCGCCCTTCTGGCACTGGTCGAGGAACTCCGCCGGGCCGATCCGGCCGCTGAAGAACTCGCCGCACGCGGCGTCGACGAGGTTGCGCTCCAGCTTGCGGTAGTAGTTGTTGTAGACCCAGTTGAAGCCGTTGGTGCCGGACGCGTCCAGCGCCTTCACCACCGTGCTCAGCCCGTACGGCAGCTCGACGCCGTCGGTGGCGCCGGCGACCACGGTGAGGCTGGAGACCTTCTTGGTGAAGTCCTGGGCGCCCTTCTTGGACAGCATGGTCCGGAAGTACTCCAGGCCACCGGCGACGTTCTTCGCCTTCGCCGGCACCATGAACGGCTCGCCCGCGGTGCCCCGGACCGCCTCGAACGGCAGCTTGTCGCCGCTGCCCAGGCTCGGCGTCGGCTGGACCGTCATGTTGAACCCGGCCGGCGTGACGTCCTTCTGCTCGCTCTCCAGCCAGGAACCGCAGGAGATGAAGGCGGCCTTGCCCTGGCACCAGGCGGTCTGCGACTGCTTGTGGTCCAGGCCGGGCGAGCCCTCCAGGATGTACTTGTCCTTGACGATCTGGTGCCAGGCGTCGGCCGCGGCCTTCATCGCGTCGGACTTCCAGGCGTTCGGCTCCAGGTTGTCGATCGCGGTGGCGACCGACGGCCCGCCGAACTTGATCGCGGTGGCGATCAGCGGCCAGCTCATGTAGCGCGGGTGCAGGCCGGCGTACGTCCAGGGGGCGATCCCGGCGGCCTTGATCTGCTTGCACAGTGCGATGTGGTCGTCCCAGGTCTTCCCGTACGACCAGTTGCGCTCGCCGAACAGCTTGGTGGAGTGCCAGATGCCGTAGACGGTGTAGGTGTAGTTGAACACCAGGAACTTGCCGTCGTACGAGCCGACCTCGACCGCGCCGGGCAGCAGGGTGTCCTTGACGGTCTTGCCGGGGATGTCGAGGCTCGGGGCGGCGAGCAGCTCACCGAGGTCGGCGAGGGCGTTCTGCGATACCAGGCCGTTGAAGTCGATCTGGCCGGCGCCGGAGTTGTTGACCACGTCCGGCGGAGTGCCGTCGACGAAGCGCGGCTGGAGGGTCTTGCTGATCTCCTGCGTGGCCGAGTGCTTGATCTCCGCCTTCGGGTACTTCTCCTTGTACATGGCCTCGTGGGCCTTGGCGTACTCCTCGCCGAAGCCGCCGTTGAAGATCACCACCTCGAGTGGCGCGTCCTCCTTGACCCCGAGGGGGTTCTGCTCACTCTTGGTGCCCTGGTAGGTGCCGCCGTCGGCCTTGTCGTCGCCACCGCCGGTGGCGCAGCCGGCGAGCAGGCCCGCCGCGGGGGTGGCCAGCAGGCCGGCGGCGGCGGTACGCCGCAGGATCTCACGCCTGTTCATCAGCTCTCCTCGGTTCGGGTGGGGCGGATCGCCGCTGACATCCGGTGGCGTCCGCCGGTCGAGGCACGTTGATTCTCTTCAGTTTGCCTGTTGCTGTTGAAGAATTTCTACGGCAGGAGCGCGTCGACTTCAAGACCCGGCGGCCGATCCGTTATCACCACCGGTCGCACCGCACTGGCATAGCCTGAGCCCATGCGCCGCCTGGGCCAGCTCGCGGAGCGCACGCCGGCAGGGCGGGAACGCTACGTCGACCTGCTCCGCGCGCTCGCGATCACCATGGTCGTCGCCGGCCACTGGGGCGTCACCGTGATCGGCCGGGACCCGGCCGGCCGGCCGACCGGGCACTCCGCGCTCGCCGACCTGCCGTGGGCGTACCCACTCACCTGGCTGGCCCAGGTGATGCCGGTCTTCTTCCTGGTCGGCGGCTATGCCAACGCGGCGTCCCTGACCCGCCACCGGGCCCGCGGCGGCGACGGGGCCGGCTGGCTGCTGGACCGCAGCGCCCGGCTGGTCCGCCCCACCAGCGCGCTGCTGCTGGTCCTCACCGTCGGCGCGGCGCTGGGCCGGCTGCGCGGCACCGACCCCACCCACGTGCGCACGGTGATCTGGTTCGCCACCATCCCGCTGTGGTTCCTGGTCGCCTACCTGCTGGTCGTGGCCCTCACCCCGCCGATGTACGCGCTGCACCGCCGCTACGGGCTCGCCGTGCCGCTGGCGCTCGTCGCCCTGGTGGCGCTGGGCGACCTCGGCCGGCTGACCGGGCCGGCGACGCTGGCCGCCGGCAACTACGTCTTCGGCTGGCTGGCGGTGCACCAGCTCGGCTTCGCCTGGTACGACGCCCGCACCCCCGCGACCGGGCCACCGTCCGGACCGTCCGAGACCGCACCGCCCGACCCGGCAGAGACGGCCCTCCCACCGTCGGGGTCCGACCGGCCGGGCGTACGCCGGCGACGCCTGCCCACCTCCCGGCCGACGGCGCTGGCGCTGCTGGTCGGGGGCCTGGCCGCGCTGATCCTGCTCACCGTCGTCGGGCCGTGGCCGGTGGCGATGCTGAAAGTGCCCGGGGAGCGGCTGGACAACGCCTCGCCGCCGAGCCTGGCGCTGCTCGCCCTCGCCGCCGCCCAGCTCGGGCTGATCCTGCTGCTGCGCGCCCCGGCGCGACGCTGGCTGCGCCGGCCCCGACCGTGGCGGGTGGTAATCGCGGTCAACCTGGTGGTGCTGACGGTCTTCCTCTGGCACCTGACCGCCGCCGTGCTGCTGATCGGAATGCTCGACGCCGTCGGCCTGCTGCCCACCCCACGAGCCGGCTCGGCCGCCTGGTGGGGCTGGCGGGTGCCCTGGCTGCTGCTGCTCACCGCGGTGCTGGCCGTGCTGGTCGCCGTCTTCGGCCCGATCGAGACGCGCAGCGCCCGGCACCGCACCGGGCGGCGGATTCGCCGGGCCGGCCGGGTCCGCGCGGCGCTGACCGTCGCCGGGTACGCCGCCGTCATCGGCGGGCTGCTGGTCAACAGCGCCACCCCGAAGGCCGCCCCGGAGCCGCTCGGCACGCCCGTCCCGGCGCTGGTGGCGTACCTGGCCGGGGCGGGCGTGCTGCGGTTGCTCAGGTCTGGGTGGGGAAGCCGAGGTTGACCCCGCCGTGGCGCGGGTCGAGCCAGCGACTGGTGACGACCTTGCCCCGGGTGAAGAAGCGCACCCCGTCCTCGCCGTGCGCGTGCAGGTCGCCGAAGAGGGACGACTTCCACCCGCCGAACGAGTAGTACGCCATCGGCACCGGGATCGGCACGTTGATCCCGACCATGCCGACCTCCACCTCGTGCTGGTACCGGCGGGCGGCGCCGCCGTCGTTGGTGAAGATCGCCGTGCCGTTGCCGTACGGGTTGGCGTTGACCAGCTCGACCGCCTCGTCGTACGAGCCGACCCGGACGACGCTGAGCACCGGGCCGAAGATCTCGTCGGTGTAGATCGACATGTCCGGGGTGACCCGGTCGAACAGGGTCGGGCCGAGCCAGAAGCCGCCGGACTCCCCGTCCGGGGTGACGTCCCGGCCGTCGACCACCGGCACCGCGCCGGCCGCCACGCCGGACTCCACGTAGGAGCGGACCCGGTCGGCGTGCGCGGCGGTGACCAGCGGACCCATGTCGCAGCCGCGCCGCCCGTCGCCGGTGCGCAGCCCGGACATCCGTTCGGCGATCTTCGCGACCAGGGCGTCGGCGACCGGCTCGACCGCGACCAGCGCCGAGATCGCCATGCACCGCTCCCCCGCCGAGCCGAAGCCGGCGTTGACCGCCGCGTCCGCGGCCAGGTCCAGGTCGGCGTCGGGCAACACCACCATGTGGTTCTTCGCCCCGCCGAGCGCCTGCACCCGCTTGCCGGCCATCGACCCGCGCTGGTGCACGTACCGGGCGACCGGGGTGGAGCCGACGAACGACACCGCCCGCACCGAGGGATGGTCCAGCAGCGCGTCGACCGCCTCCTTGTCGCCGTTGACCACGTTGAGCACGCCGTCGGGCAGGCCCGCCTCGGCGAACCACTCGGCCAGCAGCAGCGCGGCGCTCGGGTCCTTCTCGCTCGGCTTGAGCACCACCGCGTTGCCGCAGGCCACCGCCACCGGCACGAACCACAGCGGCACCATCACCGGGAAGTTGAACGGCGAGATCACCGCCACCACGCCCAGCGGCTGCCGGAGGCTGTACGAGTCGACCTCGGTGGAGACGTTCTCGCTGAAGCCGCCGCGCAGCGCCGACGGGATGCCGCAGGCGTACTCGATCACCTCCAGGCCGCGCTGCACCTCGCCGGCGGCGTCCGCGAGCACCTTGCCGTGCTCGGCGGTGATCACCTCGGCGAGCCGGTCGCGGCGGGCGTGCACCAGCTCCCGGAAGGCGAACAGCACCGCCGTGCGCTTCGCCAGCGACGCGTCCCGCCAGGCCCGTGCCGCGCGCTCGGCCGCCTCCACCGCGACCGCGACGTCCGCGGCCGAGGCCAGCTCCACCTCCCCGGTACGCCGGCCGGTGGCCGGGTCGAAGACGTCCCCGCGCCGCGGGGAGCCGCCGGAGACCCGCTTGCCGTCGACGAAGTGCCCGATGACCGTCACGTCGTCCGTCCCGCTCATGCCGCCACCTCCGCCGAGGCGCAGGAGCGGATGGCGCCGACGAGGATGGCCAGCCCCTCGCGGGCCTCGTCCTCGGTCAGCGTCAGCGGCGGGCCCATCCGCAGCACGTTGCCGTGCAGGCCGCCCTTGCCGGCGAGCAGCCCACCGGCCCGGCACGCCTCGAAGACACGGGCGGTCAGCGCCGGGTCCGGCTCGGTGCCGCCCGGCCGGACGAACTCGACGCCGAGCATCAGCCCCTTGCCGCGTACCTCGGCGACGCAGTCGAGACCGGCCACGGCGGCGCGCAGCCCGTCGGCGAGGATCGCGCCGGTGCGGGCCGCGTTGGCCTGCAGGTCGTGGTCGCGCAGGTAGTCCAGGACGGCGTTGCCGGCGGCGGTCGAGATCGGGTTGCCACCGAAGGTGGAGAAGCTGATCGCCGGCACCGACTCCAGCACGTCGGCCCGGCCGACCACGCCGGCGAGGGCGAAGCCGTTGCCGACGCCCTTGGCGAAGGTGAGCAGGTCCGGGGTGACGCCGTGCGCCTGGTAGCCCCAGAAGTGCTCGCCGGTACGCCCCCAGCCGGTCTGCACCTCGTCGGAGATCAGCAGGATGCCGTGCTCGTCGAGGACCTTCTTCCAGGCGGCGAAGAGCCCGTCCGGCGGGGCCACGAAGCCGCCCACGCCCTGGATCGGCTCGGCGATCAGGCAGGCCACGTCGCCGGCGGTCTGGGTGGCCAGCACCTCGCGCAGGTCCTCCACCGCCGCGTCGATCCGGTCGGACTCGTCCAGGCGGGCCAGCAGGCCGCGCAGCCGCTCGCCGGAGTGCAGCCAGGCCACCTGGAGCGGGTTGAGCGCGCTCGCCGACCAGCTCCGGTTGCCGGTGACGCCCATCGCCGCGTACGACCGGCCGTGGTAGCTGTTGCGCACCGCCAGGATCTGGTGGGAGCGGCGGTGGTTGGTGGCGACCAGCAGGGCGGCCTCGTTGGCCTCGGTGCCGGAGTTGGTGAAGAAGACCCGGGCGTCCGGGATGCCGGAGAGCCGGGCGATCTTCTCCGCCAGCTCCACCTGCTGCCGGATCAGGTAGAGCGTGGAGCTGTGCACGATGCCCGTGCGCAACTGGCGCTCCACCGCCTCCCGGATCTCCGGGATGTCGTAGCCGATCATGTTGGTCAGCACGCCGCCGAAGAAGTCCAGATAGGTCCGGCCCTGCGCGTCGGTCACCCGGCGACCGGAGCCGGACACCAGCTCGATCGGTTCGGCGTAGTAGAGCGGCATCCAGGACGGAAGCACGGCCCGGTGTCGGGCCAGCAGGTCGTCGGAGGTCATCTCGCACCCTTCAGCGGCGGCGGATTCGCGTTCCCCGCACGCTTCCACCACCCGGCGACAGGGACAACTGTCACTGTGTAGCGCAGCCGGGGTGGCGGCCTGACAGCGCGTCAACCCGCCGGGTGCGGTTTCCGGGGCGGCCCGCCTCCTTCGCAATCCTTTCCGGTGGACATCGAAGCGATCCGCGACTCATTCCGCAGAGCGGCGGCCAGCTGGACCGCTCGCCCTACGCTGGGCCGGTCCCCCGGGTTGCAGGAGGTCCGACGTGCGGCTGGCGCAGACCATCGCGGAGCTGGAGCGGACGGCCGCGCGGGAGGTGGGCCGGGGCAGCGCGCGGCTGGCCGTACCGGCGGCCGGCGGCCTGCTCGCCGCCGCCCGCTCGCTCGCCGCGGCGCCCGACGCCGCCGTCCTCACCGGGTTCTACATCCCGGCCGCCGACCCGCCCGCGGCCGAGACCGACGGTCCGATCGGGGCGGTCCAGCTGGCCGCCGCGCTGCGCGCGCTCGGCGGCGAGGTCCGGCTGGTCACCGACGCGCCCTGCGCGCCGGTGGTCGCCGCCGCGCTCGGGGCCGCCGCACCGGACGTGCCGCTGGACGTCGCGCCGGTCCAGGGGTACGACGACTGGGCCGGCAGCGCCCTGCCCCGCTACGCCGCGCTCTCGCACCTGGTCGCCTGCGAGCGGGTCGGCCCCTGCCTCGACGGATGCCCGCGCAACATGCGGGGCGAGGACATCGGCGCCCACACCGCGCCGCTGGACCGGCTCTACACCGCCGGTTCCGCCTACCGGATCGGCATCGGCGACGGCGGCAACGAACTCGGCATGGGCCGACTGCCGGCGGAGCTGGTGGGCCGGGTGGTGGACCGGGGCGAGCGGATCCACTGCGTGGTCGGCTGCGACGCGCTGCTCGTCGGCGGCACGTCCAACTGGGCCGCCGCGGCGCTGGTGGGTGCGCTGGCGCTGCTGCGCCCCGAGGTGCCCGCCCTGCGCGACCTGCTCCGCCCCGACTGGTCGTACGGCGTGCTGACCGAGATGGTGACCAGGGCGGGCGCGGTGGACGGCGTACGCCGGCGGGCCGAGGTCAGCGTCGACGGCCTGGACTGGCCCGCGTACGCCGAGCCGCTGACCCGGATCGCGGAGCTGGTCGCCGCGGCGGGTTGACCGGCGGGCGTCGGTGTCAGGTGGTCGCGCGGCGCTCGGCGGCGGTCGGACGCGGCCGGGGCCGGGCGCGCGGGGCGCCGGCCGCACCCTCCGGCGCGGGCCGGGCCGAGGGGTCCGGCGCGGGCCGGGCCGGCGCTGCCGGGGCGGGGCCGGCCGACGCCTCCGGGGTGGCGCCGGCCGGGGCGGGTTCGGCGCGGCGGCGGCGGGGCAGGTGCAGGGCGGTGGCCAGCAGCGCGAAGGCGGCCCAGCCCCCGGCCAGGGCGACGACCGGCGACGCGTCCTGGAGATGGTGGTAGGCGGTGAGGAACCCGACCAGCGCGAGGCTGTTGCGGGCGAAGTGCCGGCTGAAGTCGACCAGTTGGCGACGGGCCTCGACGGCGACCAGCACGCCGGAGTAGGGGAAGGTCACCACCATCCCGCGCAGCAGCTGGCCGAGCAGGCCGGTGAGCACCGCCCCGGCGAAGATCACCGCCAGCTTGGCCGGGGCGGGGAGGCTGTCCGGGCGGGCGTCGACCGGCCGCTCCGGTGCCGCCGCGACCGCCCGGGCGCGGCGGCGCAGCACCACCATGGCGAGCAGCCAGAGCGCCAGCGTGCCCGCCAGGGCCGGCCCGAACGGCACCGGGACCGCCAGCAGGCCGGCGCTCAACGCCACGTAGGCGGCGATCCCGGCCAGGTCGGCCAGGAGGATCGGCCAGCGCAACCGGTGGTGGGTCAGCGCCACGGTGACGAAGAAGAGGTTGAGGCCGAGCACGCCGAGCAGTTGGGCGCCGTCGACCCGGTGGTCCGTGGTGACCAGGGCCAGCGTCATCGGCAGCGGCAGGCTGTAGACGAACGCCCGCAGCCGGACCGAACGGATCACGCTGACCGCCCAGACCACGGCGGTCACCAGGAGCACGGCACTCCACGTCATGGCTGGCCCATCTCCGCTCCACCGCCCGCCGGCGCGGTCAGTCCTCGAAGGTCGCGACGTTCGCGCACAGGTCGAACACCCGGGTGAGCCGGTCGATGTCGGCGCGGTTGACCGAGAACTGGTTCTCGCTGATCTCCCCGTGCGCGCTCATCCTGGCCTCCCAGCAGCTCGAGCCGTCCCAGAGTGTCAGATTGACGTGCAGGTGCGGGCTGACGACACCCAGTGGCAGCAGGCCCACCCGGACCCCGGCCCGGCGCTGCTTCTCCACCAGCTCGACCAGCTGGTCGGAGAGCGTGGCGTAGGCGAAGACCCGGGTGATCCGCACCCCGCGCGCCAGGGCCGCCAGGTTCGCCTCCCAGTAGCGCCGCCCGATCTCGCTGCGCCACCAGCTCAGCTCGCCGCTGGCCCGCGGCGTCAGGTTGGTCAGCCCCTGCAGACTCCGGGTGCAGTCGCGGGTGGCGCCGATCAGGTCCTCGTCGTCGTCGCCCCGCCGGACCACCCGCCCCGTGGCGAGCTGCTCGGCCTCGATCCGGAACTGCTCGTAGCGGCGCTGCGCCTCCTCGGCGACCCGGGTGCCCGGGTGCCGCTCGACCGCCTCCCGGACGGCGACGACGATCTCCGGCGCGCCCTGCACCAGCCAGGGTGGCCCGTCCAGCAGCGTACGCAGGTGGAACCGGCGCTCCGCGCGGGCCAGCGAGTCCACCAGCAGCGAGATGGTGATGCCCATCAGCCCGGCCAGCAGCGACTCGACGCCGCTGGCGGCGTTGGTGAGGTCGAGCGTGACGGAGAGCGCGATCGACAGGGTGATGCCGATCAGCGCCACCGGGTCGGTGTGCGCCATCAGCCGGACCAGTCCACTGGCCGACCCGGTACGCCCGGTGGAACGTCGACGGAGCACGTCGCCAGTCATCGGCAGCCCCCGATCTCTTCGGTGCGCCCAGCGTAGTGCCGATCCACAAGGGCTCCTCGTGGCCACGGCCGTCGGTACGATCCGGTGGTGCGGATCGCGGACGTGGCGCTGCCAAACTGCCCGGCCGGCGCGTCGCCCGCGCAGCTCGCCCGCGGGGTGCGGGCCTGGGTGGAGTCCCCGCCGCTGCGGGCGCTGGTCGCCCGGTTCGGTGGCGAGTGGCCGACCGGCGACCTGACGGCCGTGCTGGCCGGGCTGGACGACTTCTCCGCCCGGCACTGGGACTTCCGGGGCGGTCGGGAACGCCCCGAGGCGCGGGAACCGACCCTCGACCCGAGCACCGCCGCGCTGGTGCACGCCACGGCCGAGGCGCTCGGCCTGGTTCGCCCCGTGCGACCGGCCCACCCCCGGTACGCCCACCTGGTGGTCCTGGGCGGGCTGGCGCACGCCTGCCTGCGGCGCGTGGCGTTCGCGGCCCACCTGGTACGGCACGGGTTGGCGGTGGACGGGGAGGTGGCCGTGCTCGGCAGCTTCCGGCCGCTGTCCGAGGTGGAGCGGGACGTGCTGGCCGGGGCGGGGATCGCGGCCGACACCGAGGTCGACGCCCTCGACGCGGCGGTCCGCGCGGTCCTCGGAGTCGCCGCGCCCGACGACGAGGACGGGCACGACGCCGGCCACCCGCACCACTCCTGGTCCGCGCGGACCTACCGCTCGGACGGGCTGCCGCCGGTCCGGGTGCTCGCCGCCCCGTCCAGCGAGCCGGAGCGGCGGCGTGCGCACACGGCGGACACCCAGCGGTTCTGGGCCGGGCACGTCCGGCTCTCCCCCGGCGACGCGCTGCTGGTGGTGACCGCGCCGATCTACGTGCCGTTCCAGCACTGCGACGCGCTGCGCACCCTGGCGGTGCCGTACGGCTGCGCGATCGACACCGTCGGCGTCGACCCGGCCCTGCCCGACCTGGTCCGGCTGCCCGAGCCGGCCCTCACCCCGGGGCGCTACCTCCAGGAGATCCGCTCGGCGATCCGCGCGATGCGGGCCCTGCACGAGGTGCTCGACTGACCCACGCCGCACCCGGGCCGCTCGGATCAGGGGCCGCTCGGGTCAGGGGTGTCAGGCGTCGGCGTGCAGCGCGAGTGCCGTCCGGGTCGCGGAGACGAAGTCCCAGAACAGCGGCCGGGTGCTGTGCTTGCGTCCGTCCCAGGTGTTGGTGCCGAACATCGCCTCGCGCAGCGGCGTGGTCAGCTCCAGTTGGGCGCCCGCCCTCGACGCCGTCCGGTTGCAGATGTTCCGCGGGCTGGTCCCGTCGATGGCGCGGTTGACCCGCCGGGCGACGGTGATGTCCACCTTCGCCAACTCCCGGCGCAGCAGGTCCCGCAGCCCGGCGTCCAGCCCGCCGATCACCACCGCCTCGGCCCCGTCCGGCTCACCGGCCTGCCGGGTCGTGCAGCCGTGCAGGGCGACGGCGTGGCGGACCCCACCGCAGATCGACTCGGCCCACGGGTCGTCACAGTTCACCGAGGTCACGTGCAGGGCGGCGTTGCCGGAGCCGAGCAGCCCCTCGAACATCCAGTAGTGGTGCAGGCCCCTGCCGTCGGTGCTCGGCTCCAGGGTCGCCGGGTGGTAGCCGGCGACCGCGAGGCACAACTCCGACGTGCCCACCTCGATGCCGCCACCGTGCGGCGCGAGGACCGCCGTCCGCGTCGTCCCGGTTGCGCAGCCGGGCGGCTCGTCCGGGGCGCATCGATGGCAGTAGCGCAGGGCGTACTCGACGCCCTCGACGAGGCCCGCGGTGGCGTACAGCTCGGTGTTGGAACCGTACCGGTCGGTGGGGTGCGCGGTGGGCCGGCTCGGGCGGGGGCGGTCGGGATCCCCGGCCCGGTCCTCGGCGGAGGTCACCGCGCGGTGTCGGCGACCGCTTGGGCGAAGACCTCGGAGCGGTGCTCGAAGTTGCGGAACCGCCCGTAGCTGGGCGCGGCCGGCGAGAGCAGCACCACCCCGCCGGGCGGGGTGAGCTTGCGGGACAGCCCGACCGCCGCGACCAGGTCCTCGGCGAGTTCGGTACGCACCGCCGGCAGCCCGGCCAGCGCCTCGACGATGCGGGGGCCGCTGTCCGGGATGCCGATCACGGTGATCTCCCGCTCGGCCAGGTGCGCGGCGAGCGGGCTGTAGTCCAGCCCCCGGTCGGTGCCGCCGACGATCACCGTCAACGGCCGCCCCTCGTACGCGTCGATCGCGTGCATGGCCGCGTACGGGCTGGTGGCGAGAGTGTCGTCGACGAAGGTGAGGCCGGACGGATCGGCGATCTCGGTGAGCCGGTGGGCCAGCCCCTGGAACTCGGCGACCGCCACGGCCAGGGTGTCCTTGCGGGCCACCACGTCCACGTCGAGCGCGTCGAGCACGGCCAGCGCCACGCAGAGGTTGCCCTCGTTGTGCCGGCCGACCAGCGGCAGCACGGCGCGCGGGAAGAGCGGCTGATCGGCCAGGTGGAACCAGGGTGTGCCGTCGGGGCCGCTGGCCACGTTCGCGGTGTCCGGCCGGCCGGCGCGCACGGCGGCCCGGTCGCCCAGTTCCACGGCCAGCCGCGGGTCGGCGCCGTTGACCACCACGGTCCGCGGGCCGTACGCCAGCAGGTTGAGCTTGTCCCGGTAGTACTCCGCCTCGCCGCCGTGCGCGTCGAGGTGCTCGGGGAAGAGCGCGGTGACCACGGCGACGCGGGGTGAGTCGGTCAGGTCGGTGCACTGGTAGCTGGAGAGCTCCAGCACGTACAGGTCCGCCTCGGGCAGGTCCAGGGTGGGCACCCCGATGTTGCCGCCGAAGACGTTCGGCCGGTCCACCGCGGCGAGCAGGTGGCTGATCAGGCTGGACGTGGTGCTCTTGCCCTTGCTGCCGGTGACCCCGACGGTCCGCTCGGCGTGGTCGGCCATCCAGAGCGCGGTGCCCTGGGTGATCGTGGCCGCCCGCGCCCGCAGCTCCACCATCCACGGGTGGGTGTTCGGCACGCCCGGGGAGCGGACCACCACGTCGGCGGCGGCCAGCCGGTCGAAGCCGGCCTCCCCGGTGATCAGGGGCGCGGCCTCGGCGAGCGGACCCTCCCAGGGCAGGGTGAGGAAGTTGGCGCTGTCGTCCACGGCGACCAGGCCGGCGGGGCCGTGCGCGGCGATGGCGGTCACGGCCGCCCGGCCCTCGCGGCCGGCCCCCCAGACGGCGACGGTACGTCCGCGCAGGTCAGACAGGCGCACGGGCTCTCTCCTCGGGGGTCTCGACGGCGTGGCACGGGGCACGGTCCGGCGCAGCCGGACACGGCCGGACGAACCAGGGCCTAGTATGGCGTGTGCCCAACGAGCAGCTCCGGCGGATGGACGCCTTCACCTTCCCGTCCTACTCGATCGACCTCGCCACCGGCGAGGCGTTGTTCGACTACAAGCTGACCGGTCCCGACGGTGAGCAGCGGTTCACCGAGGCCATCACCCTGCCGCTGCCCGCCGACCCGCCGTCGGACGAGACCGTGGCCACCCTGGGCCGGGTCCTGGAGCTGCTGCACGTGGTCGCCGGGGTCAGCTACTACAAGGCCGCCGCGCCGCGCCGGCTGGTGCTGCCGGCGCCGCTGGGCGCGGCCGCCGCCGAGCTGGTCACCGCCGTCTACACCAAGGGCCTGGCCGAGTACGCCTACCGCAACCAGCTGCCGCACGTGCTCGAACTGCGCCCGGAGGTGCCCTCCGGCACCGTCTCCCCGGCCCGCGAGTACGACGACTCCGACCGTCGTCCGCTCTCGGCCGTCGGCGGCGGCAAGGACTCCATCGTCAGTCTGGAGGCGCTGCGCCGGGCCGGCTTCGACCCGGTGCCGTTCTCGGTCAACCCGAACCACGTGATCGTCTCGGTGAACGAGGCGTCCGGGCTCGCCCCCCTCGCGGCCCGGCGGCGGATCGACCCGGTGCTGTTCGACCTCAACGCGGCCGGCGCGCTCAACGGCCA
Organism: Micromonospora sp. L32; assembly: GCF_052068055.1. Taxonomy (NCBI): domain Bacteria; kingdom Bacillati; phylum Actinomycetota; class Actinomycetes; order Micromonosporales; family Micromonosporaceae; genus Micromonospora; species Micromonospora sp. L32. The sequence continues at coordinate 518,338 of NZ_JBQHDD010000005.1, forward strand.
CATCCCGGTCACCGCGATCAACTCGCTGATCGCGGTCGCCACCGCCGTCCTGCACGGGCTCGGGCCGGTGGTGATGTCCAACGAGCGCTCCGCGTCGGACCCGAACCTGATCTGGAACGGTCACGAGATCAACCACCAGTGGTCCAAGGGCGTCGAGGCGGAGGGGCTGCTGCGGGCGGCGCTGGCCGAGCACGCCGGTCTCACCGAGCCGTACTTCTCGCTGCTGCGCTCGCTGTCGGAGCTGCACATCGCCCGGCTCTTCGCCGCGATCGACCGGTACGACGCGGTGGTGACCAGCTGCAACGCCGCGTTCAAGCTGCGCGACGCGAGCGAGCGCTGGTGCCGCGACTGCCCGAAGTGCCGGTTCGTCTTCCTGGCCATGGCGCCGTTCATGCCGCGCGAGCGGGTGGTGCGCATCTTCGGCGGCGACCTGCTGGCCGACCCGGCGCAGATCCCCGGCTACCGGGAGCTGCTCGGCGTCGACGGGCACAAGCCGTTCGAGTGCGTCGGCGAGGTGGAGGAGTCGGTGGTGGCGCTGAGCCTGCTCGCCGAGCAGGACCAGTGGCGCGACGCTCCGGTCGTCCAGGCCCTGGCCGACGCGGTCCCGGAAACCGCCTGGTCGGCGGCGGCCGCCTCGGACGTCTTCACCCCCGGCGGCCCGAACTTCGTCCCCGCCCCCTACGCCAAGGCCCTCACCGCCCTCACCTAACCCCCGTCCCCCTCCGTCACCACTCCCGTTGATCATGAAGTTATTGCCGCGACACGCCGCGGCGGACGACAACAACTTCATGATCAACAGGACAGCAGGCCCGGGAGGCGCGCAGGGTCAGGGGGTGCGGATGGCGTCGAGGGCGAGCAGGGCGACGTGCAGGGAGAGGCAGGCCTCGACCGAGTCGAGGTCGACGTCGAGGATGCGGGCGATGCGGGCCAGCCGCTCGTAGAACGCCGGCCGGGACAGGTGCGCCGCCGCGGCCGCCGCCGACTTGTTGCGGCCCTGTTCCAGGTACGCCCGCAGCGTGCCGAGCAGCTGGTCGCGGGGGTGCCGGGCGTCGTGGGCGAGCAGCGCGCCGAGTTCCCGCTCGACGAAGGTCTGCACCCGGGGCTCGTCGCGCAGCAGGTGCAGCAGCCCGGCGAGCCCGACGTGGGGTAGCCGGAAGATGGGCAGGTCGCGGCGGTCGCGGCGGGCCGCGTCGGCGATCTGCCGGGCCTCGATCAGCGACCGCCGGGCCTCCCGCAGGCCGCCCACCCCGGAGCCGGCGGCGACGATCACCGCGTCCGACGGTAGGGCGCCGGACACTGCGGGACGGGCCGGGGCGGCGTCGAGCCGGATCCGGCGCAGGGCGGCGGCGAACGCGGTCAGCGCCCGCTCCTCCGCGGCCGGGTCGGGCAGGGCGAGCAGCGCGCCCACCGCCTGGTCGTCGACGGCGCTGGTCAGCCCGGTCAGCTTCGCCTCCCGCAGCGCCTGCCCCACCGCCTCGGCGAGATCCCGCAGCCGCGCCGGGCCGGCCTCCGGGGCCGACTCGGCCGCCACGGCGCTCTCCCCGGTGGCGCCCTCGGCGGCGGGGTCGTCGAGGCGGTGCCGGACCACCACGCCGACCAGGTGGCGGCGTTCCAGCGTGACGCCGAGCGCCCGCGCCCGCAGCGCGACCTCGTCGACCGGGCGGGAGTGGTCGAGCAGGGCGGTGAGCAGGGTGCGGTGGATCTGCCGTTCCAGGCCCTCGGCGTCGCGCCGGATCAGCCGGCCCAGCGCCAGGGTGGAGGCGGCCCGCTCCACCAGGATCGTCAGCCGGGTCGGCGGGGTGCCCGTCGGCCGGCCGCCCAGCGTGATCCCGGCGGCCAGGTCGCCCCCGCCGGGCCAGCGCAGCAGCAGCCGGCCCCAGTCCTGCCCCCGCGCGCCGACGGTGGTCACCAGCCAGCCGCTGTCGGCGTCGTACGCGGTGCGACCGGCGGGACGGATCCGCCGGGAGTGCTGCTCCCAGCCGTCCAGCAGCAGCTCGGCGCTCTCCCCCGCCGGGTCGTACGCGAGCACCTGCCGGGACAGGTTCTCCAGCACCACCGGGCAGCCGGCCAGCTCGGCGGCCTGCCGGACCACCTCGGCCGGGCCGGCGCCCTCGACCGACAGCTCGGTGAACCGCTGGTGGATCTCCTCGGTGGCGCGCAGCTCGGTGAGCTGGGCGTCGACGATCAGCGCGTGCACCGCCTCGGTGATCCGGACGAACGGGGTGGCCCGGCGCAGCTCGACCAGGGGCAGGCCGCGCCGCTCGGCGGCGGCCGCCATCACCCGGGGCACCCCGCTGACGTACCGGCGGCCCAGCTCGACCACCAGCCCGGAGACGCCGACGTCGGCCAGGTCGCCGATGAAGGCGCGCAGGCCGGCATCGTCGGCGGGCAGCCCGATGCCGGTGGTGAGCACCAGCTCGCCGCCGCCGAGCAGGGTGGCGATGTCGGGCACCTCGGCGACGTGCACCCAGCGGACCGGCGCGTCCAGGCCGGCGTCCCCGGCGACCAGGCGCGGCGCGCCGTGGCGGACCGGGTCCAGGGCGAGGACCTCACGCACGGTAGGGAACACGGGCGACACGCTACCGTCCGTGACCCCGTCCCACGACAGCCCGGCCCGGTGGCCAGCCGTGGGGGCTCAGAGCGGGTCGTCGCGGCCCAGCTCCCAGCAGGCCACCGCGGTGGCGGCGGCCACGTTGAGCGAGTCGACGCCACGGCGCATCGGGATGACGACCCGGGCGTCGCTGGCCTCCATCGCGGCCCGGGTCAGCCCGGCGCCCTCCGCGCCGAGCAGCAGCGCGGCACGGGCCCGCTGGGCGGCGTCGAGGCGCTGGATGGGCACCGCGTCCGGGGCCGGGGTCATCGCCAGCACGGTGAAGCCGGCCGCCCGTACCTCGGCGAGCGCGTCGGGCCAGGGCTCCAGCTTCGCGTACGGGACGGCGAAGACCTCGCCCATGCTGACCCGTACGCTGCGCCGGTAGAGGGGGTCGGCGCAGGTCGGCGAGAGCAGCACCGCGTCCACGCCGAGCCCGGCCACCGCCCGGAAGATCGCGCCGAGGTTGGTGTGGTTGTTGACGTCCTCCAGGATCACCACCCGGCGGGCGGTGGCCAGCACCTCGGCAGCGGCCGGCAGCGGCTTGCGGCGGAACGAGGCGAGCACGCCCCGGTGCACGTGGAAGCCGGTGGCCCGCTGGAGCACGTCCGGGGTGGCGGCGTAGACCGGCGCGTCGCCGGTGTCGAGGTCGGCGAGCTGGTCGACGCGCTTGGCGTCCACCAGGTACGACCGGGCCGGGTAGCCGGCGCGCAGCGCCCGCCGCAGCACCAGCTCCCCCTCGGCGATGAAGAGCCCGTGCGGGGGCTCCCAGCGGGTACGCAGCTCGACGTCGGTCAACGCGCGGTAGTCGGCGATCCGGTCGTCGTCGGGGTCGGTGATCTGGTGGACGGGCACGGCGACGATTCTGCCCGGTGCCCGTGGTGCGGCGGCCGGGGCGGGTCGCCGGGGCGACCCGGGCCACCCTCACCCCGCCGCACGCTCATAGCGCAGCAGCACGGTCCGGCCGTCGAAGACGCGCGACCCGGCCAGCCGCAGGTCCAGCCGCTCCGGGCCGCCGGGGAAGACCGGCCGGCCGCCGCCGAGCAGGACCGGGTGCACGATCACCTGGTACTCGTCGATCAGGCCGAGCGCGGTCAGCGCGGCGGCGGCGCCGGAGCCGCCGGTGAGCAGCAGGTCGCCGCCGGGCTGCTCCTTGAGCGCGGTGATCTCCTTGGCGAGGTCGTCGCCGCCGACCACCTGCGCGTCCCACTCGGCGCCGGTCAGCGTCCGGGAGACGACGACCTTCGGGGTCCGCCGCCAGATCGGCGCGAAGGCCAGGTCGTGCGGGTCCGTCGAGATCGACTCGGCGCGCGGCCAGTACCAGGACATCATCTCCCAGACCTTGCGCCCGTAGGCGAAGGCGCCGGCCCGGTCGGTCAGCTCCAGCGAGTACGCGGACAGCTCCGGCCCCATCGACGGCCAGTCGAACTCACCGTTCGGGCCCTCGATGAAGCCGTCGAGGGACTGGTGGACCCAGTGCACGACCTTGCGCATGATCTCTCCTCACGCCCGGGCGCCTCCGGTGGGCGCTCTCACGGGTGGGTCGGAGCGGGCCGACGGTTCCCGACAGCTCGGCGGAGATTTTCTTGCCCGGGCCGGCTAGCGTGCCGGGGCATGGCCCGTCCCATGATCATCGCGCTGCTCGGGGTCGACGGCTCGGGCAAGTCGACGCAGGCCCGGGCGCTGGCCCGACGGCTGTCCGAGCGGGGTGTCGGGGCGACGTACTTCGAGAACGCCGGCGGCCGCCCGGTGTGGAACCGGCTGGCCCACCGGCTCGGGCGGCGTGACGGTGTGCACCTGTTCGGCCGGCGCCTCTACCCGGCGCTGGAGGCGACGGTGCGCTGGCTGGCCGTGGCCCGGGCGGTCGCCGGGGTCCGGCTGACCGGCCGGGTGGGCGTGATGGACCGCTGGACCTGGTGCCAGTACGTGATCATGCGAGCCCGTGGCGACCGGGGCGTCCGGCTGGTCCGGGCGGCGTACGCGCTCTTCCCCCGTCCCGACCTGGTCTGCTTCCTGGCGGTGTCGCCCACGCTGGCGCAGCGGCGGGTGCGCGAGCGGGGCATCGACACCGAGGAGCTGGGCCACCTGGCCGCACTCGACGCCGCCTACCGGGCGCTGCCGGAGTTCACCGACCTCCGGGTGCTCGACGGCGAGGCCGACTCGACGGCGGTCGCCGCCGCCCTGGACCGGCTGGTGCGGCCGCTGGTCACCGGCGGGTCCGGGGACCAGGCGCGACCCGGCGGCTAGTGCGGTGTCCACTAACGTTCGCCGGGTTCGCCGCCCCTTAGGGAAATGTCGTAGGGGTGGTGTTGGGTTCAGTTCGTGCCTCGTCGTCGGGATCCGTCCGCGCCGCCGGTCGTGCATCGCACCGCGCGCGTCGCGGTGCGGGTGACATCGGGGCAGCGGCGGCGGTGCTTCGGGCTGCTCCGCTCCGCTGGTGACGTGTGGGCGTGCGTGCTGGAGGTCAACGCCTGGCGGCGCCGCCGTAGGGACGCGCCGTTGGTCGGTTATCAGCAGTTGTGCCGGGAGTTGGCGGCGTCCGGGCCGGGCACGTTCGCCGAGCTTGACTCCACGGGTGCCCGGTCGGTGTTGCGCCGGTTTTCGGATGCGTGGTTCGCGGCGGCGAAGCGCCGCAACGGCGGTGACCTGTCGGCGCGGTTCCCGCGTCGCCGACGTGGGTTGGTGCCTGTGCGCTGGTATCACGGCACGTTCACCCTCGACGGCCGGAGGGTGCGCATCCCCACCGCCAGAGGCACCCCGCCGCTATGGGTCCGACTGGGGCGAGACCTGCCCTATCCGGTGGAACAGATCCGGTCGATCACCCTGCTGTGCGAGGGCGGCCGGCTGTTCCTCGACGTCACCGCCGAAGTCGCCGTCACGACCTACCCGCCCGGTGAGGAGCCGGATCCGGCCCGGGTGGCCGGGGTGGATCTGGGGGTCATCCACCCCTACGCAGTAGCCGGCCCCGACGGGGAGGGGCTGTTGGTGTCCGGGGGGCGGGCGATCCGCGCCGAACACCGCATGCACCTCGCCGACACCAGAGCCCGCCGCCGCGCCGTCGCCCGCCGGGCACCCAAGCCAGGTGAGCGGGGATCCCGGCGGTGGCGGCAGCACCGCCGCCGGGCACGCCTCGTGGAGGGTCGGCATCGGCGGCGGGTCCGCCAGGCCCAGCACGAAGCCGCCCGCACCGTCGTGTCCTGGTCGGTGCGCCAACGCGTCGGTGTGCTGCACGTCGGCGACCCCCGCGGGGTGCTCGACCTGCCTACCGGGCGGCGGCACAACCTGCGGCTGCGGCAGTGGCAGATCGGCCGGCTCATCCAGGTCCTCACCGAAAAGGCCACCCTGGCCGGCATCACCGTCCGGCTCGTCGACGAACGCGGCACCTCCTCCACCTGCCCCACCTGCCGACGGCGGGTACCGAAACCCCGAGGGCGGACCCTGTCCTGCCCACACTGCAGATTCTCCGGCCACCGCGACCTCGTCGCGGCCGCCACCATCGCCACCCGCACCCCGGGCGGCGGACCCACCACCAAGACAGCCGCCGTGCTGCCCCAGGTGGTCACGCACCGTCGAGCAGGCCGCCACCTACCCGGCGCCGGCCAGTCCCGACGTGACCCCCGCCGCCCCACGCACCACCAGCGGCGTAAGGGTCAAGTTGGCCCGCGGAGGCCCGCCCCACCACCCGGAGGGGAGTCGCTCGCTGCCACGGCGAGGATCCACAACACCCACCGCAAATCCGGTGAACGTTAGTGGACACCGCACTAGGCGATCGTCCTGCCGCCTCCCGGCGCCGACCCGCCGCGCTCCCGCTCCAGCAGCGCCTTCAGCCGGGCCAGGTCCTTTCGGTTCGCCCGGCGCATCGCCGCCGCCATCACCGGGGCGGTCACCGTCGCGAAGCCGCGGGGCTCGCCACGGTTGCGCAGGGTCATCCGGGTGCTCCCCTGGCCCTGCGGTTCCCAGCGGTAGGTCGTCTCCATGGGAAACGGGCCCTGCGCGGTCCGCATGACGAGCCGCTCGCCGGGGACCAGCTCGACGATCTCGTACGTGTAGGCCAGCCGCCGACCGAGGAAATGCGCGACGAAGGCGAGACGGGACCCGACCCGCAGTGGCGGAGGCGTGCGCCACTCCACCGACTCGATGTTCACGTACCAGGTGGGAGCGTTGCCGGGGTCGCCTGCGTACGCCGCCACGTCGGCGACCGGCCGGTCGATCACGATCTCCGTCACCACGTCCACTGCCATGGCGGCACTCCCCTCGGCGGACATCCCTCGTCCGGGCCCACGGTGGCGGTCCGCGGCGCGAGCGGCCCCCCTCATTCTGGCCGCCCTCGGATCACGGCGCCCGCGCTACGGGAACCCACGACTCGGATCGACAGCACCGACCTAGGCTTCGATCATGGAGTACCGACTGGTCGACCGGCTGCCCACCGTCGAGGAGTTCGTCGCGGTGACCCGCGCCGTCGGCTGGGCCGACGCGTACGACCCGGCGGCGATCCCCGCCTCGCTGGCCGCCTCGCTGCACGCCGTGGTGGCGGTGGAGGGCGACCGGGTGATCGGGCTGGGCCGGCTGATCGGCGACGGGGCGATCTACTACTACCTGCAGGACCTCGCCGTGCTGCCGGAACGGCAGCGCCGGGGGGTGGGGGCCGCCATCCTCGGTCGGCTGGAGGAGTGGATCGCCGGCCGCGCTTCGGCGCGCACCTTCGTGGGGCTCTTCGCCGCGGGCGGGTCGGTCGCCCTCTACCGACGGTTCGGCTACGCCGTCCACGACGACATGACCGGCATGTTCCGGGTCGGCCCGCGCCGCACCTCCTGACCCGGCGACGGTCACCGTCCCCGAGGGGGAACGGTGACCGTCCACGATCGTGCGGCCGGCCGTCAGCCGCGGCGGCTCTGCAGCCAGCGCAGGATGTCGTCGGGGATCTCCTGCTCGCGCCGCGGCTCGTCCGGGCGGGGCGCCGGCTTCGGCTCGGGGCGCTGCGGGTTGCCGGCCAGCTCGCGGCTCGGCGCGGTGAAGTCGCGGACCGGCTGGCCGTCGACCGCGGCGCGGATGATCCGGGCGACCGCGTCGATCACCTTGCTCTGCACCGCGGCGCCGACGGCGTCGCTCGGGTCGTCCGGGTTGGCGGCGATCCCGGCGACCGCCACCTGCGGGGTGAACCCGACGAAGGTCTCGGTGGCGTTCTTCTCCGAGCTGCCGGTCTTGCCGGCGACCGGGCGGCCCACGATCCGGTCCACCCCGCTGGCCGTGCCGCCGTTGCACTGCGGGTACGCGGACTGCTGCCCCACCGGGCAGCGCGCCGCGTCGGTCGCGGCCCGGGCGACGTCGGCCTCCAGCACCCGCTTGCAGGACGGCTGGCCGACCGGCACCTTCGTGCCGTCCGGCGCGGTCACCGACACCACCGGGGTCGGGGCGCAGTACGTCCCCTCGGCGGCCACGGTGGCGTACGCGTTGGCCAGGTCGAGCGGGGTGGTGGCGGCCACGCCGAGGGTGAACGCGCCCCAGTCGGCGGCGTCGTTCGCGGCGAAGTCCGCGTCGGCCTCGGCGCGGAAGGTGATGCCCAGCCGCTGCGCCATCTCCACCACCTTGTCCTGGCCGACCTGCTCGGCCAGCCAGACGAAGTAGGTGTTCACGGAGCGGCCGAAGCCGTCCCACATCATCCGGTAGCCGTCCATCCGCTCCGGGTTCGCGTTGGCCGGGCACCACCTGCCGTCGCAGCTGCCCTCGCCCTCGGCGGCGTACCGGGTGGGCAGGCGGCTGGGGGCGTCGAAGCCGGTGGCGAGGGGCTTGCCGGCCTCCAGCGCGGCGAGCATGGTGAACATCTTGAACGTCGAGCCGGCCTGGTAGCCCTCGACGCTGCCGCCGCCGGAGATCAGCGGGTTGACCGTCTCGTTCTCCCCCACGCCGTACCGGCGGTTGACCGCCATCGCCAGCACCCGGCCGGTGCCCGGCTCGACCGCCGCGATCGGCACCGCCCGCGCGTCGTCGTCGGCGTACACCTTGCGGGCCTGGCTGGCCGCGGTGGCCTGCACGTCCGGGTCGAGCGAGGTGACCACCCGGTAGCCGCCCCGGCGCAGCGCCTGCTCCCGCTCCTCGGCGGTGGCGCCGAACGCGGGCTGCTCCAGCCACCACCGGCGCACGTAGTCGCAGAAGAAGCCGGCGTCGTCGGTCCGGGTGGCCACGCAGCCGTTGGGCTGGGCGGTCGGACGCAGGGTGAGTTTCTCGGCCCGGGCCTGCGCCCCCTGGGCCTCGGTGATCACGCCGGTGGCGACCATCGCGTCGAGCACGTACCCGCGCCGGGTCAGCGCCGCCTCGGCGTCGCCGTCGATCGGGCTGTACTCGTCGGGCGACTGGACCAGGCCGGCGAGCAGGGCGGCCTCGCCGAGGGTCAGGTCCGCCGGGGCCTTGCCGAAGTAACGCTGGCTGGCCGCCGCGACGCCGTACGCCCCGGAACCGAAGTACGCGATGTTCAGGTAGCGGTTGAGGATCTCGTCCTTGCTCAGGGAGTCCTCCAGCGCGGTGGCGTAACGGATCTCCTGGAGCTTGCGCCCGACGGTCTGCTCGGTGGCGGCCTGCCGCTCCTCGGCGGTGCGGCTGGGATCGGTCTTGAGCACGTTGCGGACGTACTGCATGGTCAGCGTCGAGCCGCCCTGGGCCGAACCACCGGTCAGGTTGGCGACGACGGCGCGGGCCAGCCCGCGCAGGTCGGCTCCGCCGTGCGAGTAGAAGCGCCGGTCCTCGGCGGCGACGATCGCCTGCCGCATCACCGGAGCGATCTCGGCCAGCGGCACGTCCGTGCGGTTCACGTCGTAGAACGTGGTGAGCAGCGTCGTGCCGTCGTTGGCGTAGAGGTAGGACCGCTGCGGGGTGGCCGGCGTGCGCAGCGCCGCCGGCAGCTCGTCGTACGCCCCGAGGGCCGCCTTGGTCACGGAGCCCGCGAGCAGGTTGCCCGGCAGCGCGGCGACCGCGAGAACGAGGCCGGCGAGCAGGCCGGCGAGCAGCACGGTGAAGAGCCGCGACAGCGGCGACCGGGGTCGGGGCATGGTGTCCAGGATTGCCAGCAATTCGTGAAGCGGGCCACCCCGGCACGCGATTGTCAGCTAACTCACCGTGACCTGCCAGCCATCTCCCCGCCCCACACCCCTCCCGTCCCCACTCCGCCCTGTCATTCCCTCTGCACCGCCGCGCCCCCCGCACCCCCGTCACGGCCCTCCTGTCCCCGCCCGCCCGACTGCCTGGCGTTGATCAAGAGCTTTGCGTCAGCCGGCGGCCATTTCCCGACGCAAACTTCTTGATCAACCGGCGAAGGCGGGCGCCGGCGAAGGCGGGCGCGGGGGGCGGGCGGGTCAGGCGGCGGGGAGGGGGCCCTGGGGGCCGCCGGTCGAGGTGGGGACGCTGGCGGTGGCGGCGTCGCGGGCGATCGCGGCGGGGACCAGCCGGCCGGAGCGGTAGCCGATGCCGATGCCGGAGATCAGGACGAAGATGGCGCCGAAGGTCTGCAGCGAGCCGATCAGCGCGCCGCCGAGGCCGAGCAGCGGGGCGGCGATCATGAGCATCACGCCGTCACCCATCGAGAACATCCCGGAGCGGGCCACCGACCAGCCGGTGAACAGCCAGCCGGCGCTGTAGAAGGTGGCGCCGACCAGGACCAGCATCCGGGCGGTGGTGCCGAAGACCGGGGTCTGCTCGGCCAGCCCGGCGAAGGGCAGCATCAGCACGGTGCCGGCGATGCTGACCAGCAGCCCGGTGACGGCCACCTTGCGGTCGCGGGTGGCGGCGAGCAGCCCGGTCAACGCCAGCAGGGCGAGCAGGCCCAGCCAGACCGCGGCCACCCAGCCCACCAGGTAGAGCGGCCGGCCGTCGGCCGGGTACGGGTCGTTGCCCACCCCGCCGTCGCTGGCCATCGCCACCACGCCGTACAGCACCGCGTACGCGGGCAGCAGCCACACCGACGCGCGGGCGAAACGCCGCAGCGACCACGCCCAGCTCGCGTTGGTGGCCGGCGCCGCGGGGCCCGGGTCGCCGACGAAGGGCAGCACCCCGAACCCCCCACCGGTACGGCGGGTGCCCAGCGGGCCGGCGGGATCGTGCGCGCCGGGGACGGGGGTGCTGGAGAAGAACCGCTTCGCCGGGTCCATGGTCACCTCGCTCGCTCCGACGGGCGGCGCGGGGACGCATCCGGCGCCCCGGCTCCTGGCCACCACCCGTCCGTCAGACCGATCGTGGCAGGCGCCGGGACGCCGTATGAGTGTTTCTCGCATTTGCCGTCCGGGGTCGGACGGCCGCCGGATCAGCCGCGGGCGCGCTGGTCCGACGGGTCGTTCACCAGGCTCTCGGGCGAGACCGGCTCCGGAGCGGGCAGCCCCTGCGGGGCCTTGCCGCCGGTGGCCTGCGCCTCGGCGACGCGTACCTCGTCGTGGATCGCCTGGGCGGCGGTGGCCGCCGCCCGGGCGGCCTCGGCCGCCTCGCGCTCGACCTCGCTGGCGGTGTTGGAGGCCTCCGGCGTCGGCTCGTCGCCGACCATCCGGCTCAGCCCGCCGAGCGCGCCGCCCATGCCCTCCAGGGCCTTGGTCAGCTCGGCCGGGACGATCCAGACCTTGTTCGCGGTGCCGTTCGCGATCTGCGGCAGCGCCTGGAGGTACTGGTAGGCCAGCACCTTCTGGCTCGGGTTGGCCTGGTGGATGGCGTCGAAGACGGTACGGATCGCCTTGGCCTGACCCTCGGCCTGGAGGATCCGGGCCTGCCGGTCACCGTCGGCGCGCAGCACCGCGGACTGCTTGTCACCCTCGGCGGTGAGGATCTGCGACTGCTTGTGCCCCTCCGCGGTCAGGATCGCCGCCCGGCGGTCCCGCTCGGCGCGCATCTGCTTCTCCATCGAGTCCCGGATGCTCGCCGGCGGCTCGATCGCCTTGATCTCCACCCGGGTGACCTTGATGCCCCAGCGTCCCGTGGTCTCGTCGAGCACCCCGGAGAGGTGCCGGTTGATCTCCTCCCGGCTGGTCAGCGCCCGCTCCAGGTCCAGCGAGCCGATCACGTTACGCAGCGTGGTGACGGTGAGCTGCTCGATGGCCTGGATGAAGTTGGCGATCTCGTAGGTGGCCCGGACCGCGTCGACCACCTTGTAGTAGAGGACCGTGTCGATCGACACGACCAGGTTGTCCGAGGTGATCACCGGCTGCGGCGGGAAGCTGACCACCTGCTCGCGCATGTCGACCTTGGTACGCACCGCGTCGATGAACGGGACCAGCAGGTTCAGGCCCGGGTTCAAGGTGCGCTTGTACTTTCCGAGCCGCTCCACCACGTCCTGACGCTGCTGCGGCACGATGCGTACCGCCTTGACCAGCGTCACCACGACGATCAGGGCCACAGCCACCAACAGGACCGCTGCAAACTCCATACCGCTCACCTTTTCGCTTCCGGCAGCTCGCCGGGGGAGGAAATGTCGTCCTGCCACACCAGGGCGGTGGCGCCCCGGACCTTGATCACCTGCACCCGCTCACCGGGCTCGAACGACTGCGTCGCGTCGTACGGCCGGGCGCTCCACAGCTCACCGTCGATCTTGACCAGGCCGTGCCCGTCGTCGACCCGCTCCAGCACCAGCGCGGTGGCGCCCTCCAGCGCCTCCACCCCGAACGCCTGCTCGCCGGTCTCCAGCGCGCTGCGCGCGTGCCGGGCGATGACCGGCCGGACCAACGCCACCGAGAGCACCGACACGGCGGCGAACACCAGCGCCTGCACCGGGACCGGGGCGCCCAGCGCGGCGGCCCCGGCGGCGGCGAACGCGCCGGCCGCGAACATGATCAGAAAGAACGTCGTCGTGAAGATCTCGGCGACGCCCAACAGCACACCCAGTACGACCCACACCACGGCGTCCACCAATCAATCGTGACACGCCGACGCACGCCGCACCGACCCCCATGATCAGTAAGCTCGCCGGGGTAGGCCACGACCGACCGAGGAGAACGCCGTGCCCCTGCTGCCCGAGACCGTCCGCCGGGCTGACGCGCTGGTGGCGCAGGCGCAGTCCACCGGCCGCGCCCCGTCGCTGGTGCTGGGTGTCGTCCGCGACGGGACGCTGGCCCACCTCGCCGCCGCCGGGGACCACCCGCGTCCCGACGCCGACCTGCAGTACCGGCTCGGCTCGATCAGCAAGACCATGACGGCCACCCTGGTCATGCAGCAGCGCGACGCCGGTCGGCTCGCCCTGGACGATCCGCTGGAGCGGCACCTGCCCGGCACGCCGGTCGGCGCGCTGACCCTGCGCCAGCTCCTCGGGCACGCCGGCGGGCTGCAACGCGAGCCGGACGGGCAGTGGTGGGAGCGGACCGAGGGCGGCGACCTGGCCACGCTGGTCGCCGGGCTGACCCCCGACAAGATCGCGTACCCGCCGCACCGGGCGTACCACTACTCCAACCTGGCGTACGGGCTGCTCGGCGGGGTGCTGGAACGGATCACCGGCACGCCCTGGGCGGAGCTGACCCGGGAGCGGCTCCTGACGCCGCTCGGCATGCACCGCACCACCTACGACGCCACCGAGCCGTACGCCCGCGGCTACGTGGTGCACCCGTGGCACGACACGCTGCGGGAGGAGCCCCGTACCGACACCGGGGCGATGGCGCCCGCCGGGCAGCTCTGGTCCACGGTGGCGGACCTGGCCCGCTGGGCGGCGTTCCTCGCCGACCCCGCGCCGGCCGTGCTCGCCCCGGAGACGCTGACCGAGATGTGCGCGCCCGTGGTGATCAGCGACCTGGACTCGTGGACCGGCGGGCACGGCCTCGGGGTGGAGCTCTACCGGGAGGGCGATCGGGTCTACGTCGGACACGGCGGCTCGATGCCCGGGTACGTCGCCGCGCTGGCCGTGCACCGCCCGAGCCGTACCGCCGTGGTCGGCTACGCCAACGCGTACGGCCTGCGCTCGGCCCACCTCGGCGGGCTCGCCCGGCAGCTGCTCACCCTGGTGCTCGACACCGAGCCCGAGCCGGTGACGCCGTGGCGACCGGCCGCCGCGCCGCCCCCGGAGGAACTGGCCGAGCTCACCGGCCGCTGGTGGTGGATGGGCGTCGAGTTCGAGTTCCGCGCCGACCCGGCCGGCGAGCTGCGGGCCGGCCGGGTCGGCGAGCCGGTGCTCCGGTTCACCCCCGAGGGTCCGGACCGGTGGCGGGGCCGCACCGGCGCCCAGGACGGCGAGCTCCTCACCGTGGTCCGCGACGAGGCCGGCCGGGCGGTCGCCCTCGACATCGCCACGTTCGTCTTCACCCGCACCCCCGACCAGGAGCCCTGAGCCCTTCGGGTGCGCGTCGCCGGCCCGGCCACACCGGCGGGCGGACGAGCGGGAGCCGGCGGGCGGTCAGCCGGGCTCGGTGACGAAGTCGATCAGGCGTTCCATCGCGTTGATCAGCGGCGTCTCCACGTCGGCGAAGCTGTCGACGCGGGACAGGATGTGCCGCCACATGTCCGCCGGCTCGGCCACCCCGAGCGCCGCGCAGACGCCCTCCTTCCAGGGCCGCCCCGGCGGCACCACCGGCCACGCCGCGATGCCCAGCGCCGCGGGCTTCACGGCCTGCCAGACGTCGACGTACGGGTGGCCGGTGACCAGCACGTGCGGCGAGGTCACCTTCGCCACGATCCGGCTCTCCTTGGAGCCGGGCACCAGGTGGTCGACCAGCACCCCGAGCCGCCGGGTCGGACCGGGGCCGAAGTCGCGCACCTCGGCGTCGAGGGCGTCGATGCCGTCCAGGGGCTCGACCACCACGCCCTCGATCCGCAGGTCGTCACCCCAGATCCGCTCGACCAGGGCGGCGTCGTGCACGCCCTCCACCCAGATCCGGCTCGTCTTGGCCACCTGCGCCCGGACGTTGTCGAGCGCGATCGACCCGGAGGCGGTCCGCCGGCGGGCCGCCGGGACCGGGCCACGGGTCGGACGGCGCAGCGTCACCGGCCGGCCGTCGAGCAGGAACGCCGCCGGCAGCAGCGGGAAGTTGCGCCGCCGACCGTGCCGGTCCTCCAGCACCACCGCACCGGACTCGAACCCGACCACCGCGCCGCAGAAGCCGGAGTCGGCGTCCTCGACCACCAGGTCCGGCTCGGCGTCGACCTCCGGGGTCACCTTCCGCCGCCGCCAGTCCCCCGCCAGCACGTCCTCGCCGTATCGCCGCGCCATGTCGATCAAACTAACCGCCGCCCCGGCGCGCCGCCCGCCGACGCGCCGCCGCACTCGCTCCGGCCCGGCCCGAGCCCGTCGATCATGAACTTATCGCCCCGACACGCCGTAGCGAGTGACAACAACTTCATGATCAACGGGGTGGTGCGGCCGGGCGGGGCCGTGGCGGGGCGGCGGCGGAGCCGGGCGGGTGGGGGCGAAGCGGGCAGTTCGGGGCAGGTGACGCGGCCGGAGCGGCAGTCGAGACAGGGCAGGCGGGGACCACGTACCCTTTCGGCATGTCCTCCCCCGCAACGGGCGCGGCCACCCTTGCCCCGCGCCGGTCGAGCCGGTTCGTTGCCTGGGTACGCGCCTGGCGCGCCGGCCTGGTGCCGTACGACGAGGTCGCCGAATCCATCGCCGGCGACGAGGAGCACCTGGTCGCGGACGCACCCGGCACCTGGACCGACGTCCCGCTGCGCGACGCGCTGCCCAGCCTGGCCAAGCTCTCGCCCGACGAGATCCGGTTGGTGCTGCCGGCACCCGGCGACCCGCGCGGCCTGCCCGGCCCCGGCGACTTCGCCGGCGCGGCGCTGCTCGCCGGCGAGGCGGTGGTGGCCGGGCCGCTGGGGCTGATCCCCGAGGTGCGCACGCACACGTCCGGTTCCGGGATGACCTGGGAGACCGTGCTCTGGCGGGTGTACCCGCTGCCGGCCGACGCGCCGAAGGCGTCGCTCGCGGCACCCGGCGCGGCGGAGGCCGAGGCCGAGCTGGCCGCCGCGCTGGCCGAGACGACCGCCGCGCTGACCCGGCTCGACGTGGCCCAGTGGCGGCCCGAGCTGGCCGGGGCCCTCGCGGCGCTGCGCCGCCCGGACGGCGCCACCGACCTGCCGCCCGGCTTCGACCCGCGCGCCCGGCGGCTCTTCGCCCGGGCGGCCGTGCTGGACCGGGTGCTCGCCCTGGCCGGGCACAGCGCGCCGGGCGGGGCGATCAACAACTACGAGGCCCAGCAGCGCGACGCCGCGCTGCGCCCGCTCACCACCGCCTGCCGGCAGGCGCTGGTCGCTGCCTGCAACGCTCCGCTGCGCCCCTGAGGGCGTACCCGTGCCGGCCGGCACGGGCGACGGACGCCCGGCCGGCGCGCGGCCGGCCCACGACGCCGGTCGGTCAGATCTCGTCGATGAGGTCGGCGACCGAGTCGACGATCCGCGACGGCCGGTACGGGTAGCGCTCCGCCTCGACCCGGCTGCTGATCCCGGTGAGCACCAGGATGGTCTCCAACCCGGCCTCCAGGCCGCAGAGGATGTCGGTGTCCATCCGGTCGCCGATCATCGCGGTGGTCTCCGAGTGCGCGTTGATGGTGTTGAGCGCCGAGCGCATCATCATCGGGTTGGGCTTGCCGACGAAGTACGGCTCCACCCCGGTCGCCTTCGAGATCATCGCGGCGACCGAGCCGGCGGCCGGCAGCGCGCCCTCCACCGACGGGCCGGTGACGTCGGGGTTGGTGCAGATGAACCGGGCCCCGTCGTTGATCAGCCGGACCGCCTTGGTGATCGCCTCGAAGCTGTAGGTGCGGGTCTCCCCCAGCACCACGTAGTCCGGCGCGAAGTCGGTCAGCACGTAGCCGACCGCGTGCAGCGCCGTGGTCAGCCCGGCCTCGCCGATCACGTACGCGGTGCCGCCGGGCCGCTGGTCGGCGAGGAACTGGCCGGTGGCCAGCGCCGACGACCAGATCGCCTCCTCCGGCACGTCGAGTCCCATCCGGACCAGCCGGGCCTGGAGGTCCCGCGGGGTGTAGATCGAGTTGTTGGTCAGCACCAGGAACGGCTTGCCGGAGGCGCGCAGCCGCTTGACGAACTCGGGGGCGCCGGGCACGGGCTGGCCCTCGTGCACCAGTACGCCGTCCATGTCGGTGAGCCAGCTCTGCACCGGCTTGCGGTCCTGCATCGTCTCGTCCCAGGGGGTGTCGGAGTGGGTGGTCTCAGGGGCGGCGGGCGGCCGGCACGCAGCACGGCGTGGGACAGGTGTCCCACATCGGCAGCTCACCGAGGCGGCGGCGCAGCCGCTCCCCGTCGGGCGTGGTGCGTTCGGCCACCAGTTCGCGGACCATCGCCACGAAGCGCGGGTCGGTGCCGGGAGTGCCCGCCCGGACGAAGTCCAGGCCGAGCCGCTTGGCCGTCTCCAGCGCCTCGGTGTCCAGGTCCCAGACCACCTCGAGGTGGTCGGAGACGAAGCCGATCGGGCTGACCACCACGCTGGTCACCCCGGACTCGGCGAGCTCGGTCAGGTGGTCGTTGATGTCCGGCTCCAGCCACGGCACCTGCGGCGGGCCGGACCGGCTCTGCCAGACCAGGTCGTACGGCAGGTCGGGCGCGGCGGCGGCGTGCACCAGCCGGGCGACCTCCGCCAGCTGCGCGGTGTACCGGCCGCCGTGCGGGCCAGCGGTGGCCGCCGCCGAGACGGGAATGGAATGCGCGGTGAAGACCACCCGAGTGGTGTCCCGCTTCGCCGGGTCGAGCTGGGCCAGCGCCGCCTGCACCGCGTCGACGTGCGGCTCGACGAAGCCGGGGTGGTCCCAGAACTGGCGCAGCTTCTCGATCACCGGGGCGTCGGCGCCGACGGCGGCCCGGGCCGCGGCGATGTCCTCCTGGTACTGCCGGCAGGACGAGTAGCCGCCGTACGCGCTGGTAACGAAGGCCAGCGCGCGGGTGACCCCGTCGTCGCGCATCCGCGCCACCGTGTCGGCGAGCATCGGATCCCAGTTGCGGTTGCCCCAGTAGACCGGCAGGTCGACGCCGTTCGCGGCGAAGTCCGCCCGGATCGCGGCGAGCAGCTCGCGGCACTGCTGGTTGATCGGGGAGACCCCACCGAAGTGCAGGTAGTGCTGGACGACCTCGTCGAGCCGCTCCGGCGGCACGCCCCGGCCCCGGGTCACGTTCTGCAGGAAGGGCAGCACGTCCTCGGGGCGCTCCGGGCCGCCGAAGGAGACCAGCACCAATGCGTCGTACGCCATGGTCCCATTCTCCCCCGACGGCCGTGCCGGCCCGGCGGCCACCCCGCGGGCACCGGCTTGCGCCGGTGGCTCAGGCGCCGATCGCGTGGTAGCCGCCGTCGACGTGGACGATCTCGCCGGTGGTGGCCGGGAACCAGTCGGACAGCAGCGCCAGGCAGGCCCGGGCGGCCGGCTCCTGGTCGGTCAGGCTCCAACCGAGCGGGGCGCGCTCGGTCCAGGCGTCCTCGAACTGGTCAAAGCCGGGGATCGACTTGGCGGCGATGGTGCGCAGCGGGCCGGCGGCGACCAGGTTGCTGCGGATGCCCTGCTTGCCGAGGTGCAGGGCGAGGTAGCGGGAGGCGGACTCCAGGCCGGCCTTGGCCACGCCCATCCAGTCGTAGACCGGCCACGCCTTGGTGGCGTCGAAGGTGAGCCCCACCACGGCGCCGCCGGACGACATCAGCGGCAGCGCCGCCATGGCCAGCGACTTGTACGAGTACGTGGAGACCTGCAGCGCGGTGGCCACGTCCTCCCAGGGGGCGTCGAGGAAGCCGCCGCCGAGGCAGCTCTGCGGGGCGAACCCGATCGAGTGCACCACCCCGTCCAGGCCGTCGACGTGCTCGCGCACCTTGTCGGCCAGGCCGGCCAGGTGCTCCGGGTTCGTCACGTCCAGCTCGATCACCGGGGCCGGCTCGGGCAGCCGCTTGGCGATCCGCTCGACCAGGGAGAGCCGGCCGTAGCCGGTGAGCACGACCTGCGCGCCGTTCTCCTGGGCGAGCTTCGCCACCGAGAAGGCGATCGAGGCGTCGGTGATGACACCGGTGACCAGCAGCCGCTTACCGGCGAGCAGTCCGGACATTGCAGTTTCCTCCATCGTCGTGCTCAGTGACCCATGCCGAGGCCGCCGTCGACCGGGATGACGGCGCCGGAGATGTAGCCGGCGGCGTCCGAGGCCAGCCAGGTGACCACGCCCGCGACCTCGTCCGGTTCGGCGAACCGGCCGGCCGGGATGGCCTTGCGGTACTCGGCGCGACGCTCGTCGGGCAGCTTGGCGGTCATGTCGGTGTCGATGAAGCCGGGGGCGACCACGTTGGCGGTGATGTTGCGGCTGCCCAGCTCGCGGGTGATCGAGCGGGCCACGCCCACCAGGCCGGCCTTGCTGGCCGCGTAGTTGACCTGACCGACGCCGCCGTAGAGGCCGACCACCGAGGAGATGAAGATCATCCGGCCCCACTTCGCCCGGAGCATCTTCGTCGACGCCCGCTTGGCGCAGCGGAAGGTGCCGGTGAGGTTGGTGTCCACCACGGTGGTGAACTGCTCCTCGGACATCCGCATCAGCAGCGTGTCGTCGGTGATGCCGGCGTTGGCGACGAGCACCTCCACCGGCCCCAGCTCCGCCTCGACGGCGGTGAAGGCCGCGTCCACCGACGCGGCGTCGGTGACGTCACACCGGACGCCGAAGAGCCCGGCCGGGGCGTCGCCGCTGCGGTGGGTCACCGCCACCCGGTCGCCCTGCTTGGCGAACGCCTGCGCGATGGCCAGGCCGATCCCCCGGTTACCGCCGGTCACCAGCACGGTACGGGCCACGGGTCCCCCTCTGCTCAGCTGATCTCTGCGTCGGTCGGAGCCTAGGCGTTACCGACAGGTAAGCGCTAACGCCCGGACCGCCCGGGACCCTGCCCGAGGGGTCCGGACGCCCCTCCCGGCCCCTCCTCGCCGACCCTTCGGCCAGGTCGGTCCAGACGCTCGGCCGGATACGCGGCGGCAGCGTCCCCGTTGTACGATGATCGGCGTTTGCGGGTCGGCGTCCGGCCCGCGTTCCGGGCCCCGCCGACCGCAGGAGGTGATCGCTGTGCGAGATAGCGATCCTCCCAGTCGTGGCCGGGCCCTCCGTCAGCCCCGCTGAGCCACGACTCAGTCGGTCGAGCTGACCCAGCTCCCGCTCCCCGCACCGCCCGCCTCGGCCACCGCCGGGGTGGCCGGCCCGCGCCGTCCCGCTCGCGGGACGGCCCACGGTGGAGCCGCCCGGTCACGACTTCGTGTGCGCGTCCTGCTCAACCCCTGCGGTCCGCCCCCGCACGCGCGGACCGTCCAGCCGCCACCCGGAGCCGTCCATGAGCCGTTACGTCGCCCCGCTGGGCTTCACCCTCGCCGCCGTCTGGGTGGCCGTCGTCTTCGTCCTGGCCGGCGGCGGTCACTGACCACCACCGGCCGCACGGCCACCCGTCCCGCCCGCCCGCACCCCGGACGGGTCCCGCTCGCACCCCGGACGGGCCTCAGAGCATCCGGGACGACCAGAGCAGGCTCAGCCCGCCGGCGCAGAGCGCGAGCAGCAGGGCCACCCCCGCGTACCACTGGGTGATCTCGCGCGGCTGGGTGCGGAACCCGATCGAGCTGCCCATGTCCTGGTAGACCTGCTTCAGCTCGGAGACCGAGGCCGCCTCGTAGAAGTAGCCCTCGGTGGTCTCGGCCAGCTGCGCCAGCGCCAGCCGGTCCACCGGCACCCGCTGCGGCTGACCGTTGATGTCGACCTGCCCCGAGTCGGTGCCGAAGGCGATGGTGGAGACCGGCACGTTGGCCGCCTGCGCCGCCGCGGCGGCCTCCTCCACCGACCGGCCCGACGTGCGGAAGCCGTCGGAGAGCAGCACGATCCGGGCCGGCGGAATGCCGGCCGTGCCGTCGGCCGGGACCGAGCGGATCGCCTCCAGGCAGGTGAAGACCGCCTCGCCGGTGGCGGTCGCCTCGGCCAGGGTCAGCCCGTCGATCGCCGCCGTCACCGCCTCCCGGTCCTTGGTGGGGGCGACCAGCACGTTCGCCGACTTGGCGAAGGAGACCAGCCCGAGGTTGTAACTCTCCGGCAGCTCCCCGACGAACTGCTTCGCCGCCTCCTGCGCGGCCTCCAACCGGTTCGGCGCCACGTCGTCGGCCTGCATGGACAGTGAGACGTCGATCGCCAGCATGACGGTGGCCCGCTCCAGGGGCTCCCGGGTGTCCACCGCCGGGCGGGCCATCCCCGCGGCCAGCGCCACCAGGGCGAGCAGGAACGCGGTGGCCGCGGCGTGCCGCCGCCAGCCCAGGCCCTTCGGCGCCAGGGTCCGCAACAGGTCCACGTTGGTGAACCGCATCGCGTACGCCCGGCGGTGGCGCTGCCGCCAGACGTAGAGCGCGGCGAGGGCCAGCACCGGTAGCAGGGCCAGCAGCCACCACGGTTGCAGAAAACGGATCATCGCGTCGTCCCCCGGGTGCGAGCGTGCCGCTGCGCGGCCACGAATCGCACCATGTCCAGCAGCCAGTCTCGATCGGTACGCAGGCGCAGGTGCCCGGCGCCGGCGGCGCGCAGCTCGGTGGCGATCGCCTCGCGCTGGGCGGCCGCCGCCTCGGCGTACCGCTGGCGCAGCCGGGGATCGGCGGTCTGCACCTCGTGCAGCTCCCCGGTCTCCGGGTCGACCACCGGCAGCACCCCCACGTCCGGCAGCTCCAACTCGCGCGGGTCGACCACCTCGATCGCCAGCACGTCGTGCCGGACCCGCAGCTTACGCAGCGGCCGGCCCCACTGCTGCGGCGGCGCGAGGAAATCCGAGATCACCACCGCCAGGCCCCGCCGCCGTGGCGGGCGGTTGAGCAGGTCGATCAGCGCGCCCAGGTCGCTGCGCCCGGGTCGGACCGGGGTGTGCGCGACGGCCCGCAGCAACGCGTGCGCCTCCCGGCGTCCCGAGCGGGCCGGCACCCGGGTGAGCACGCCCGGCCCGGCGGGCGGCGGCGGGGCGGCGCGCCACCGGCCGGCGGGCGCCACGGTCTCCGCGCCGGTGCCGATCACCGCGCCGATCCGGTTGCCGCCGCGCACGGTCAGGTGGGTCAGGGCGGCGGTCGCGGCGATCACCACCTCCCGCTTGAGCCAGCGCCCGGTGCCGAAGTCGAGGCTCGCCGACAGGTCCACCGCGAGCCAGGTCTCCAGCTCCCGGTCGGCCACCGTCCGCCGCACGTGCGGCGTGGTGGTCCGGGCGGTGACCGGCCAGTCCATCCGGCGTACGTCGTCGCCGGGCCGGTACTCCCGCGACTCCCCCGCCTCGCTGCCCGGGCCGGGCAGCAGTCCGGCGTAGTCGCCCTGGAGCAGGCCGTCGAGCTTGCGGGTGACCAGCAGCTGCAACCGGGACAGCACCGCCTCGGTCCGCTCGCCGCCGGCGCCGGCCGGGCGCACGGGTGAGGTCACGGCCGCTGCCCGGGCCAGCCGGCGCCGGGCGGCGCGCTGACCGGCGGCACCGGGGTCGCCTGCTGGCGGGGCGCCACCGAGGGCAGCGGGATCGTCGACATGACCCGGTGCACCACGTGGTCGGCGGGCACGTCGTCGGCGAGCGCGTCGTAGCTGAGCACCAGCCGGTGCCGGAGGATGTCCGGCGCGATGTCCTGCACGTCCTGGGGCAGCGCGTAGTCACGGCCGCGCAGCAGGGCCAGCGCCCGGGTGGCCCGGACCAGGCCGAGCGAGGCACGCGGGCTGGCGCCGTACTGGATGAACCGGGCGACGTCGGGCATCCCGTGCTCGGCCGGGGTACGGGTGGCCAGCACCAGCCGGACCGCATAGTCGACCAGCGCGTTGTGCACGAAGACCTGGTCGGCCTTCTGCTGCAGGGCGATCAGGTCGTCGGTGGTGAAGACCTGCGCCGGCTCCGGCGGGGCGACGCCCATTCGGTAGACGATCTCGCGCTCCTCGGCGTCGGTCGGGTAGCCGACCACGATCTTCATCAGGAACCGGTCCCGCTGCGCCTCCGGCAGCGGGTAGACGCCCTCCTGCTCGATCGGGTTCTGGGTGGCCATCACCAGGAACGGGTTCGGCACCCGGTGCGTCTCGCCGCCGATGGAGACCTGCCGCTCGCTCATCACCTCCAGCAGCGCGGACTGCACCTTCGCCGGAGCCCGGTTGATCTCGTCGGCGAGGAGGAAGTTGACGAAGACCGGGCCCAGCTCCACGTCGAACTTCTCGCTGGACTGCCGGTAGATCCGGGTGCCCATGATGTCGGCGGGGACCAGGTCCGGGGTGAACTGCACCCGGGCGAAGTCGCCGCCGACCACCTTGGCCAGGGTCTCCACCGCCAGCGTCTTGGCCACCCCGGGTACGCCCTCCAGCAGGCAGTGACCGCGGGCGAGGAGCGCGACGAACATCCGCTCCACCATCCGGTCCTGGCCGACGATGACCCGTTTGATCTCGAACAGCGCCCGTTCCAGCAGGCTGGCATCCTCCGCCGGCGTGCTCACCGGTGTGCTCACCGGCGTGGGCGTCTCGGGGGCCGACCCGTTCGGGGTCGGGGCGTCGGGCGTGGTCGGCTGGGCCACCGGTCCTCCACAGCATGATCGGTCGTCGCGGCGTGGTGCGTGTCAAGACTCCCATGCCTGGCTGAGAGCCGATGGAGGGAGAAGCCGATTTCCGCCGCGCCGTCCCGTTCGCCGAATCGCTGAACGAGGGTGGACACACAGGGGTCCGGCGCGTGTACGATTCACCCCGTCGCCGGGCGGCTCCCCCCGTGGTCGCCCGGCGCTCAAACTTCCGGCACCCCGGCCTAGACTGCCCCGGGTGACCGACTCCAGCACCGCCGACGAGGCACCGATCTGTTCGGCCCGTGGCTGCCGCGCTCCCGCCGTCTGGGCGCTGCGCTGGAACAATCCCCGCCTGCACGACCCTGAGCGGCGCAAGACCTGGCTGGCCTGCCCGCAGCACCGGACGTCCCTCGGCGACTTCCTCGACGCGCGCGGCTTCCTGCGCGAGGTCGCACCACTGCCGGGATCGCATACGCTCGAACGGTGAGCGCGCAGAGCGGATCTTCCCGGTGACCGGCGCCGAGCCACCTCAGCGTCCGGTCAGCGCCCTGGAACCCTGGCCGGACACCGTCCGGTGGCAGCGGATCTCCGGCGACCTGATCTGGGTGGAACTGCTCCGGCTCGCGATGGTGCTGGCCGTGCTGCTGGCCGGTCTCGGCCTCGGCTGGGCGCTCAGCGGTCACTGGGCCTTCGGCGTCGCGTTGGGGCTGGTGCTGCTGCTCGGCGCCTGGCGGGCGGTGGCGATCGTCCGGGCCGTCCACGCCTGGGGCTACGCCGAGCGCGAGAACGACCTGCTGGTCCGGCACGGGCTGGTGGTCCGGCGGCTCTCCATCGTGCCGTACTCGCGGATGCAGTTCGTCGACGTCAGCGCCGGGCCGCTGGAGCGGGCGTTCCGCCTGGCCACCGTGCAGCTGCACACCGCCGCCGCGGCCAGCGACGCCCGGGTGCCCGGCCTGCGGCCGCAGGAGGCGGCCCGGCTGCGCGACCGGCTCACCGCGCTGGGCGAAGACCGCGCGGAGGGGCTGTGAACGACGGGCCGCGCGGGCCGGAACCGGCCCGGCCCGACACCGGCCCCGCGCCGGCCCCGTCGGAGCCGTCCGCACCGGCCGCCCCACCCGGACCCGAGCCGGTCTCCGGCCCACCCGGACCCGGCCCCGTCTCCGGCCCACCGGCACACAGCCCGACATCCGGCCCACCGCTCCACGCCGCGGTCTCCGGCCCACCGGCACACAGCCCGACGTCCGGCCCGCCGGTCCACGGCCCTACGCCTGGCCCACCGGAGCACGGTCCGACATCGGGCCACCCCGAATACGGCTCCACCTTCGGCCAACCGGCACCCGCCCCGGCACCCGGCCCACCCGGACACGGCCCTGCGCCCGCGCCGCCGGGATACGGCCCGCCGCCCGGACACGGCCCGCCGCCCGGACACGGCCCGCCGCCCGGACACGGCCCGCCGCCCGGATACGGCCCGCCGCCCGGATACGGTCCCGTGCCCGGGGGTCACGGCCCGGCGCCCGGCTCGCCCGCCCACGCCCCGCCGCCCGGCACACCCGGGTCTCCCCCCGTGCCCGGCCCGGCCGGGGAGGAGCCGCGGCAGCGGCTGCACCCGCTCAGCCCGGTGCTGCACGGGGCGAAGTCCCTGGTCGTGGTGATCGCGGGCCTGTCCTGGTCGACCCTGTCCCGGGTGGGCTTCGGGGTGTTCGCCGGGATGGTGGTGGTGCTCGCGCTGGGCGCGACCGTGCTGGCGGTGATCAGCTGGTGGAACACCGGCTACCACATCGTCGGGCGGGAGCTGCGGGTGCACGAGGGGCTGCTCTGGCGGCGTACCCGGGCGATCCCGTTGGAGCGGTTGCAGGCGGTGGAGGTGGTCCGGCCGCTGCTCGCCCAGCTCACCGGCCTGGCCGAGCTGCGGCTGGAGGTGGTCGGCGGCGGCAAGACCGAGGCGCCGCTGGCGTACCTCGGCGTGGCCGAGGCGGAGGCCCTGCGGCAGCGGCTGCTCGCCGTGGCGGGTCGGGCCGCCGGCGGGGAGGTCGCGCCGGCCGTCGCACGCGCCGGGGTGCCACCGGAGCCGGCCGGCCGTCCGCTGCACGCCGTCCGCAACACCGACCTGCTGGTCAGCCAGCTGCTCACCCCGCAGGCGTTCCTGCTCCCGTTCGGCCTGGTCTTCGTGGCGGCCCAGTTCCTCTCCCAGGGCTCCTGGTCGTTCATCGCGGTGGCCAGCACGCTGACCGCGATGGCCGGCGTGATCCTGCAACCGGTCCGCCGGGTGCTCGACGACTGGAGCTTCCGGCTGGACCGGGAGGAGGACCGCCTGCGCGTCCGCAACGGCCTGCTGGAGACCCGGGTGCAGACCGTGCCGCTGGACCGGGTGCAGACGGTCGGGGTGACCTGGCCGCTGCTCTGGCGGATGAAGGGCTGGCTGCGGCTGCGGCTGGAGGTGGCCGGCTACTCCGGTGGCGAGCAGGACGACCGGAACCGGCCGGACCGGCTGCTGCCCGTCGGCGACCTGCGTACCGGCGAGGAGATCGTCGCCGAGGTGCTGCCCGGGGTGCGGCTGACCGCCCTGCCGCTGACGCCCCCGCCGGCCCGGGCCCGCTGGCTGCGGCCGCTCAGCGTACGGGCGCTCGGTGCCGGGCTGGGCGAGCGCGTCTTCGCCGTCCGCTCCGGTCTGCTGACCCGGCAGCTGGCGATCGTGCCGTACGCCCGGATCCAGAGCGTGCGGGTGGTGCAGGGGCCGGCGCAGCGGCGGCTGCGGCTGGCGACGGTGCACGCCGACACCGCGGGCGGTTCGGGCGCCGCGGCGCACGACCGGGACCTGACCGAGGCGTGGGCGCTCGCCGCGGAGCTGATCGCCCGGGCGCACGCCGCACGGCGCACCCGCTGACGGTCCGGGCGAGTGGCGCGGCCCGTCCCCCGTTGACGGTCGGGGCGAGTGGCTCGACACGTCCCCGCTGACGGTGCGACGAGTGGCGCGGCGCGTTCGCTGCCGGCTCAGCGGCCGGCGCGCTGCTCCGCCGACTGCCCGGCCGGCGCGCTGGCCCGCTCGGCGACGGCCGACTCGACGGCGACCCGCTGGGCGGCGATCGGCCGGGCCGTGACCGGGGAGACCGCCGCCGGGGTGGCCGTGGTCGGCGGGGCCGCCAGCGGGCGGCGGGCCCGGTGGGCCGCCCACCAGCGCTCGGCGAGCCCGACCACCAGGAAGGTCATCCCCACGTACGCCCAGCCGACCAGCACGTCGATCACGTAGTGCTCGCCGCAGTAGACCAGGGTGAAGGTCATCGCCAGCGGGTACGCCAGCAGCAGCGGCCACCACCGCTTCCGGGTGGCCCGGAGGAAGAACAGCACGACGAACAGGGCGAACGCGGTGTGCAGCGACGGCATCGCGGCGACCGGGTTGCTGGCGATCTGCCCGGCGTTGAGCAGGTTGCCGGCACCGTGCATGCCGAACGCCTTCCAACCCCGGGTGGAGATCCGGGCGACCTCGGTGAGCAGGCCGTTCTGCGCCGCCCACCAGGGCGGGGCGGCCGGGTAGAGGAAGTAGGTGACCAGCCCGGTGGCGCAGAGGAACCCCCAGCGCCGCATGAACGCCGCCCACCGGCCCCGGTCACGCAACCAGAGCACCGCGGCGGCGGCCAGCGCCACCACGAAGTGGGAGAAGTAGACCCAACTGGCCAGGACGTCCCACCACTGCACGTCGGGCCGGTAGAGGTGCTCCTGGAGCCACACCGTCGGCACCTCGCCGCCGGTGGCCCAGCCGAACATCACCCGGTCGGCGACGATCAACTCGTAGGCGTGCGGGGTCGCCCCGTTGTCGGCGAAGCCCCGGGAGAGGTTGTACGCGGCCAGCAGCAGCACCACCGGCACCCAGTCCCGGGCGAAGTGCAGGTGGCTGCGCCACGGACGGGACGAGTTCCAGGCGATCGTCGCCGCCCAGATCCAGACGAACGCGTACGCCGGGTCGGTCGGCAGGCCGATGGCCAGCCAGGCGACGACGAAGGCGGCGCCCCAGACCGCCATGGCGATCACGCGGCGACGCCCGCCGTCGGCGGACACGGTCGGTCCGGTGGGGGCGGGGGGCTGGGGGTCAGTCACGACGGCCATCGCGGTCAAGGTTAACGGCGGCTGACGGGGACCACCGGGCCGGCTGCCCCCCTGCCCGCCCGGCCACCGCGGGCCGCCGCGCCGGCCGCCCGGCGGTGGGTGGTCCGGTTCGCCGTCGTCGTGGCCGGGGCCGCCGCCGAACACCTACGCTGAGCCCATGCAGGAGCAGTCGGACAACCCCTTCCCGACCGGGCTGACCGCCCGGGTCGAGCTGACCGTCACCGACGCCGACACCGCGCAGGCGGTGGGCTCCGGCGACGTGCCGGTGCTCGGCACGCCCCGGTTGCTCGCCCTCGCCGAGGCGGCCACCGTCGCGGCCACCGCCACCCACCTGCCGGCCGGCTCGACGACCGTGGGCAGCCGGGTGGAGCTGGAGCACCGCGCGGCGACACCGGTCGGGCGGACGGTGGTGGCGCAGGCCCGGCTGGCCGAGGTCGCCGGGCGGCGGCTGGTGTTCGAGGTCACCGTCACCGACGGTGCCGAGACGGTGGCCGAGGGCCGGGTGGAGCGGGCGCTGGTCGACCGGCAGCGCTTCGTGGCGCGTGCGGCGCGGGTGTCATGACCCTCCGGTTCGTGGAGGTCGCCGACCGGGTCCACGTGCTGCGCGAGCCGGTGCTCGACGTCAACGTCACCCTGGTCGTCGGTGACGGGGAGGCGTTGCTGGTGGACAGCCTCTCCACCGCCGGGCAGGCCGCCGAGCTGGCCGCGGCGGCCCGGGCGGTCACCGGCCACCCGTGGACGCTGGTCAACACCCACCACCACTACGACCACTGCTTCGGCAACGCCACCCTCGCCGCCGACCCACCCCGCCCGGTGTACGCCCACGAGCTGGCCGCCGCCGCGCTGCGCGAGCGGCCGGACGCGCTGCGCCGGGAGGCGTACGAGGAGCTGCGTGGCGAGCGGCCGGAATTCGCCGCCGAGGTGGCCGGGACGGAGCTGCTCGCCCCGACGCACACCGTGCTCACCGAGGCGGTGCTCGACGTCGGGGGCCGCCGGGTGGTGCTGCGTCACCCGGGGCGCGGGCACACCGACGCCGACCTGGTGGTGCACGTGCCCGACGCCGACGTGCTGGTCGCCGGGGACCTGGTGGAGCAGAGCGGGCCGCCCGCCTTCGAGGACTCGTACCCGTTGCAGTGGCCGGACGCGGTGGCCGAGCTGCTGCGGCTCACCACGCCCGCGACGGTGGTCGTGCCCGGGCACGGCGACCCGGTCGACGCCGAGTTCGTCCGGGCCCAGCACCGCCAGCTGGTCGACCTGGCCTGGCTGATCCGCGCCGCCCACACCGGCAGTGCCCCGCCCGAGCGGGTCGCCGCCGAGGCGCCCTTCGGCGCCCGACCCGCCCTGATCGCCGCCCGCCGCGGCTACGCCGAGCTCAACGGCACCCCCTGACGCCCGGCCGTCCCGGGCCGCGACGGCCCACCGCCGAGCGCCGGTCGGTCCGTGGCGCGGAGGGTGGCCAGGAGGCGGTCCAGGGCCGGAACGGCGGCGCGGACGGCGAGGTCGAGGGCGGCCAGTGCCGGCTAGTCGACGAAGCGGGCCAGCACCTCGGCGCGGGTGGGCATCGACACCGCCCCGCCGGGCGACTCGCAGACCAGGCCGGCGACCCGCAGCGCGAACGCCACCCGCTGGTGCCAGTCGGTCGGCTCGGCCGGCTCCCCGTCGACCAGCAGGTCGGCGATGAGCGCCGCCATCACCGAGTCGCCCGCGCCGGTGGCGTCGACCGCGCGCACCTTCGGCGCGGGCACGCGTACCGGGTCGGGGCCGGCCGCGACGATCGCGCCGGCCGCGCCGAGGGTGACCACGACGGTGCCCGCCCCCAGCTCGCGCAGATACGCCGCGACCCCCTCGACCGGCTCGCGCGGGTAGAGCAGCGCGGCGTCGGCCTCGCTCAGCTTGACCAGGTGCGCCCCGGCGGCGAACTCCGCGACCACCTCCCGCAGCCCGTCCAGCGTCGACGCACCGTTCAGCAGCCGGGGCCGCACGTTGGGGTCGAACACCCGCAGGCCGGTGGCGAGCGACCAGGCGTGCCGCGCGGCGGCGAGCACCGGCGGGCAGAGCAGCACGATCGACCCGCAGTAGAGCACGTCGGCGCCCTCGATCAGGGCCAGGTCCAGATTGTCGGCGGTGAGCAGGCCGTACGAGGGCGGCTCGCCGTAGAAGCGGAAGTCGGGCTCGGCCCCGGCGTGCGTGGTGACCGCGAGGGTGGTGGGCACCCCGACGGCGACGGCGCCGGCCAGCCCGACGCCGGCGTCGGCGAGGAAGGCGCGGATCCGGCCGGCCAGCACGTCGTCGCCGAACGACCCGACGAACTCGGCCGCGCCGCCGAGCCGGGACACCCCGACGGCGACGTTGAGCGGGCCACCGCCGATCTCCTGCCGGAAGACCGGCCGGCCCTCGCACTCGGCGTCGAGCAGGTCGACCAGCGCCTCACCGAGCACCACCGCGTATCCCACGTCGCCTCCCAGCGTCCGTCGCTTCGTACCAGGCTGGCACAGTGCCCGCCACGGCGGGCGCGAAGCCCCGTCTCCACGTATCGAGCAACGCCTATTGCGCCGGGTCGCCGGGGCGTGGTGGGATGACGCGTGCCGGGCCGGTGCGGGGGCTGCCGCACCACCGGCGCCGAGCTGGAGCCGACGCGAGGGCACCGGTCCGCGGGACGCGGACCGAGGGCGGTGCGCGGCCATCCGGCCCTTCCGATTCCCGGGCCGCCGGCCGTGACGCCGCGATCGTCGCATCCGCTCGTCACAGCGGGGCCGGCCGTCGCGCCGCCCCGCGGGTCAGGAGAACCTCGTGATCCGTTCCCGTACGGCCGCGCTGCTCACCGCGGCCGCCACCCTCGCCCTGGGCGCCGTCGCCCTGACCTCCGGTCCAGATCCGGCCGCCGCGCACGGCGCGGCGATGACTCCGGGCAGCCGGACCTACCTGTGCTGGAAGGACGGCCTCAGCCCGACCGGCGAGATCAGGCCGGTCAACCCGGCCTGCTCGGCGGCGGTCGCGCAGAGCGGCGCCAACTCCCTCTACAACTGGTTCAGCGTGCTCCGCTCCGACGCCGGCGGCCGGACCGTCGGCTTCATCCCCGACGGCAAGCTGTGCAGCGGCGGCAACCCCGGTTTCGCCGGGTACGACCTGGCCCGCACCGACTGGCCGGTGACCCACCTGACCGCCGGGGCGCGGCTGGACTTCCGCTACAGCAACTGGGCCCACCACCCGGGCACGTTCTACTTCTACGTCACGAAGGACAGCTGGAGCCCGACCCGACCGCTGGCCTGGAGCGACCTGGAGGAGCAGCCCTTCCTGACGGTGACCAACCCGCCGCAGCGCGGCGCGGTCGGCACCAACGACGGGCACTACTACTTCAGCGGCAACCTGCCCTCCGGCAAGAGCGGGCGGCACATCGTCTACTCCCGCTGGGTCCGCTCGGACAGCCAGGAGAACTTCTTCGGCTGCTCGGACGTCACCTTCGACGGGGGCAACGGCGAGGTGACCGGGGTCGGTTCCGGCGGCGGCACCACACCGCCGCCGAGCCCCACCACGCCGCCACCGAGCCCGACCACTCCCCCGCCGTCGCCGACCACCCCGCCGCCGAGCCCGACCACGCCGCCGCCGGGCGGCGACTGCATGGCGGTCTACAAGGTGCTCAACTCCTGGCCCGGCGGGTTCCAGGGCGAGGTCATGATCATGAATCACAGCGCCCGGGCGTACGGCGGCTGGGTGGCCAGCTGGACGTGGCCCAGCGGTCAGTCGATCAGCAGCCTCTGGAACGGCACGGTGAACTCCTCCGGATCGGCGGTGACGGTCGCCAACGCGGCCTGGAACGGCACGATCGCCCCCGAGGGCACCACCACGTTCGGCTTCACCGCGACCACCACCGGCGCCAACACCCTGCCCACCGTCACCTGCTCCGGCCGCTGACCTCCCGCCCACCGACGGGCCGCTGAAACGATCAAGAGGCTTGCGTCGCCGGAGCGGACTCCGGTCGACGCAAACCTCTTGATCAACGGCGGTGGCGCGCCCCGGGCGCGCCGGGCCCGGCCGTCAGCGGACCATGGAGCCGACCACGGGCTTGGTGAGCAGGGCGGACTGGTTGCGCTGGATGCCGGGGTCGAGGGTCTTGGCCACGAAGATGGCGTGCCAGATGCAGAAGATCAGCACGGTCCACACCTTGCGGGAGTGGTCCGCCTCCTCGCGCTTGTGCTCGTCCAGCAGCCGCAGCGCGTACGACAGGTCGATCAGGTCGCCCGCGCCGGAGGTGGCCAGCACGTGCCGGGCCCACTCGTACATCTCGCCGCGCAGCCAGACCCGGGTCGGGGTCGGGAAGCCCAGCTTCTTGCGGTTGACGATGGCCGGCGGCACCACGCCCTGCAACGCCTGGCGCATGGCGTACTTGGTGGCGTCCGAGCGGGGCGGGAGCTTCAGGTCGACCGGGATGCCGGCGGCCACGTCGAAGACCGCCCGGTCGAGGAAGGGCACCCGCACCTCCAGCGAGTGGGCCATCGAGATCCGGTCGGCCTTGACCAGGATGTCGCCGCGCAGCCAGGTGTAGAGGTCGACGTACTGCATCTTGGTGACGTCGTCGAGCTCGGTGCACTCGGCGTAGATCGGCGCGGTCACGTCGGTGTAGCGGACCGAGGGGTCGTAGCGGCGCAGCAGGTGCTGCTTCTCCTCCTCGGTGAACATCCGGGCGTTGCCGTAGTAGCGCTGCTCGATCGGAGTGGTGCCGCGCTCCAGGAAGCTCTTGCCCTTGACCCCCTGCGGGATCGCCTTGGAGACCGCGCGCAGACCCTTCTGCACCCCGTCCGGCAGACCGTTGACCGCGCCGAGGGAGAGCGGCTCCCGGTAGATCGTGTACCCGCCGAAGAACTCGTCCGCGCCCTCGCCGGAGAGGACCACCGTGACGTGCTCGGCGGCCTTCTTGGCCACGAAGTAGAGCGGCACCAGCGCCGGGTCGGCCACCGGGTCGTCCAGGTGCCAGACGATCTTCGGCAGGGCGTCGATCATGTCCTGCGGCCCGATCTTGGTCGGGATGGTGGTCACGTCGAGGTGCCGGGCCGACTCCTGGGCCACGTCGATCTCGGAGTAGCCGGGCACGTCGTACCCGACGGTGAAGGTGAGGATGTTCGGGTTGAACTCCCGGGCCAGGGCCACCACCGCGGTCGAGTCGATCCCGCTGGACAGGAACGAGCCGACCGGCACGTCCGAGCGCATGTGCATCCGGACGCTCTCCCGCAGCGTCTCCCGGATCTCCTGGTAGAGCCGCTGCTCGTCGGTGACCGGGGCGGGCCGGAACACCGGGCGGTACCACCGGCGCACGTCGATGCGCCCGCCCGGGCTCCAGGTCAGGTACTCCCCCGAGCCGATCCGCCGGATCCCCTTGTGCAGGGTGCCGGGTTCCGGGACGTACTGGAGGGTCAGGTAGTGGCTCAGGCTGGCCGTGTCGATGCCGGCGTCGCCCTCGTAGTTCGAGTGCGCGAAGGGCAGCAGCGCCTTCTTCTCCGAGGCGAGGTAGAGCCCGTCGGCGGTCTCCAGGTAGTGCAGCGGCTTGATGCCGAAGTAGTCGCGGGCGCCGAAGGCACGCCGCTCCTGCCGGTCCCAGATGACGAAGGCGAACATGCCGCGCAGCCGGGTGAGCACCTGCTCGCCCCAGTAGTGGTAGCCGGCGACGATCACCTCGCCGTCGCCGGCGGTGGCGAACTGGGCGCCGTAGGTGCGCACCAGCTCGTCGCGCAGCTCGATGTAGTTGTAGATCTCACCGTTGAAGGTGAGCAGGTAGCGGCCGTCGGCGTACGGCAGCGGTTCGTGGCTGGAGGCCACGTCGATGATCGCCAGGCGCTTGTGCGCGAACACCCCGTCCGCGTACCGGCCGGAGGCGTCCCCGACCACCTCGACACCGGTCTCGTCCGGGCCGCGGTGGTGCAGGCATTCCAACGCCCCGGCGATGTTGTCGCGGTGAGCGGCGGCGTCGCCGCGCGCACTGAAGAAGGCCAGGAGTCCGCACATGGTGGTCATCTTTCCACGCGTGTGAAGCGGCCGTCGCGGCACCGCAGGCTCTTCCGGCCGGGACCGGCCGGGTACCGTCTGGACCAGCAACGAGGCGGAGGGAGCGGACCATGACCGAGGACCGGACGAGCGGAAAGCCGGCGGACGGCACCGAGTCGCACGACCCGGACTTCCCGCAGGCGTTCCTGGACTTCATGCGCCAGGGCTGGCGGGACACCACGCTGCCGGTCGGCCCGCGCCCCGAGGTCCCCAACCACGCCAAGCGCCGGGCCGCACTCTCGGCGGCCTTCCCGGGCGAGACGCTGGTCATCCCGACCGGCACCGAGAAGGTACGCGCCAACGACACCGACCACCCGTTCCGGCCGGGCAGCGACTTCGTCTACCTGACCGGCGACCACGACCCGGACAGCGTGCTCGTGCTGCGCCCGAACGGCTCCGGGCACGACGCCACGCTGTACATGCGGCCCCGGTCCTCGCGGAAGACCGACGAGTTCTTCCGCAGCCGCCACGGCGAGCTGTGGGTCGGCCGGCGGCACACCCTGTCGGAGAAGTCGACCGAGCTGGGCCTGCCGACCGAGGACCTCACCGAGCTGGACGCGGCGCTGGCCGGGCTGGCGCCGGGGCGTACCCGGGTGTTGCGCGGTTTCGACGCCCGGGTGGACGCGGCCGTGCGGCCCTGGGACGGCCCCCGCGCCGACGGCCAGCCGGCCCGCGACCGCGAGCTGGCCATCGCGATCTCCGAGCTGAAGCTGGTCAAGGACGAGTGGGAGATCGCCCAGCTCCAGGACGCCGTCGACGCGACCGTACGCGGCTTCGAGGACGTGGCCCGAGGGCTGCCGGCCGACCGCGGGGTCTCCGAGCGGCTGCTGGAGGGGATCTTCGCGCTGCGCGCCCGGCACGACGGCAACGACGTCGGGTACGGCTCGATCGTCGGGGCCGGCGAGCACGCCACGATCCTGCACTGGGTGCACAACCACGGCGCCACCCGTCCGGGTGAGCTGCTGCTGATGGACATGGGCGTGGAGAACCGCAACCTCTACACCGCCGACGTCACCCGGGTGCTGCCGGTCGACGGCCGGTTCACCCCGTTGCAGCGCCAGGTCTACGACGCGGTGTACGCCGCCCAGCAGGCCGGCATCGACATCATCAAGCCCGGGGTGGCGTTCCGGGAGGTCCACCTGACCGCGATGCGCGTCCTCGCCGAGGCGCTCAAGGACCTCGGCCTGCTCCCGGTGAGCGTGGACGAGGCGATGGACCCGGCGTCGACGGTCTACCGCCGGTGGACGCTGCACGGCACCAGCCACATGCTCGGCATCGACGTGCACGACTGCGCCAACGCGCGCAAGGAGCACTACCGCGACGGCCCGCTCGGCGAGGGCTACGTGCTGACCGTCGAGCCGGGGCTGTACTTCCAGCCCGAGGACGAGCTGGTCCCCGAGGAGCTGCGCGGCATCGGCGTGCGGATCGAGGACGACATCCTGGTCACCGCGACCGGCGCGGTGAACCTGTCGGCCGGTCTGCCCCGCCGCTCGGACGAGGTGGAGACCTGGCTCGCCGAGCAGCGTGAGGCGGGTCCGCGCCTGCCCGGCTGACCCGGTACGACCCCCGGCGGGCCCCGCCGCCGGTGTCTGCGACGTTTCCGTCGTCGCGGCACCGGTGGCGGGGCCCGCCGCTGTTTGCGCTGCTCACCACCTTCTTCACGACCTGCGCCCCGCTGCACCCCGCTGCACCCACCCGACCAATGTGAGGGAAATGCGGGGTTTTCTCAGATACGTCCGCGTCGCGAGGATCCTTCTCATACGGTGTGGATAACAGGCTGCAACCCATTTGTAGCTGCTCGTACCGCTCAGGTGGTACGAGCCCGTCTGGTAGCAGGAAAGGGCGGAAGGCTCTGATGTCCAACGACCTAACGACTCCCGACGGCGGGGCCCCTTCGGCCCTGTCGTCGACTAGGCGACGCAAGCTGTGGGTCGCCACCGGCGTGGCCGGCCTGACCGGCGTCGTCGGCCTGGCGGCACTAGGCGGGCTGGCGGCCCGCAACGACAACTCCGACGACCCGCAGCGGGCCAGCGACTCGCAGGCGGCGCCGAAGCAGAACGTCAGCGATGCGGGCCCGGACTCCGACAAGCGCGACGACAAGGGCAAGGGACACGACGACCGGGCCGGTAGCGACCGCGACCGGGACAAGGACCGGGATCGTGACGAGCACGGTCGGGTGCGGGAGGTGCCGTGTGACGACGAGAAGCTGATCGAGGCTGTCGACCGGGCGAACCGGGATCACGGTGGCACGTTGAAGCTGGCCCCGCACTGCACCTACGAGCTGGACGGCTACGACCGCAAGTCCGGCACGGGCCTGCCGACGATCAAGCAGGAGATCACCATCAAGGGTGAGGACTCCACGATCAAGCGGGACTCCGAGCAGACGTTCCGGCTGTTCCGGGTCGCCGAGGGCGGCGACCTGACCCTGAAGGACCTCACGCTCAAGGGCGGCAACGCCTCCGAGTTCAAGTACGGCGACCAGGGCCCCGGCGGGCCCGGCGGACCCGGCGGACCCGGCGGGCCGGGTGGACCGGGTGGGCCGGGCGGACCGGGTGGTCCCCAGGGACCGGCCTTCGGCCCCGCCGCGGCTCCCGGTGGCCCGCAGGGACCGGGTGGCCCGCAGGGCCGCGGTGACGGCAAGGACGGTGACCGCAAGGACGGTGACCGCAAGGACGATGACCGCAAGGACGACCGCAAGGACGGTGACGCCGACGGTGGTGCGTTGCTGGTCGAGCGGGGCGGTAGCGCGCACCTGAAGAAGGTCACGCTGACCCGCAACAACGCCGAGGGCAACGGCGGCGCCATCGCCAACTTCGGTCGGGTCGACCTCGAGGACAGCGAGGTGGAGAACAACCACGCCCGGGAGAGCGGCGGCGGCATCTTCAACGTCGGCGTCCTCAAGGTCAACGGATCCTCCGACCACAAGGACTGGTTCTCCAACGACAAGGGCGAGTCCGCCCGCGACGACAAGGACCACAAGGACAAGGACAAGGACAAGGGCGAGTCCGCCCGGGACGAGGACAAGGACCACAAGGACAAGGACAAGGGCGAGTCCGCCCGGGACGAGGACAAGGACCACAAGGACAAGGACAAGGGCGAGTCCGCCCGCGACGAGAACAAGGACCACAAGGACAAGGACAAGGACAAGGACAAGGACAAGGACAAGGGCGAGTCCGCCGACGGCCAGGGTGGCTCGGCCGACGGCAGGGACGACTCCGACAAGAAGCGCCGCGAGTCCCGCATCGCCAACAACACCGCCGGCAAGAACGGCGGCGGCATCGCCAACGGCCGCGACAAGGACAAGGACCACGACAAGGACCACGACAAGGACCGCGGCAAGGACCACGGCAAGGACCACGGCAAGGAACACGGCAAGGACAAGGACCACGACAAGGACCACGACAAGGACCACGGCAAGGACCACGGCAAGGACAAGGACTCCTGGCCGCGCTTCCAGGGCCGCGACGAGGCCGGCACCGAGCTCGACGACAAGTCGACCGTGACCAACAACGACCCCACCAACTGCGCCGGCACCGTCAAGGACTGCTTCAACTGACCGCCGGTCAGCTCGGGATCCACACACAGGTCCGGCCCCCTGCCACCTCGGTGGCAGGGGGCCGGACCGTCATGGGGTCACTTCTGGACGAAGACCGCCACACTGCGCGCCGGCACGGTGAACGTGCCGGCCGCCCGGTCGAACGAGGCCGTCCGGAGCACCGGGTCGGCCGAGTTCATCAGCACCGGGTGCAGCGCGACGTCCGCACCCCGCAGGCCGGTCACCGTCTGCTTCGCCGTCTCCGGCGTGCCGTTGAAGACGACGGTCAGCGACTTCCACGTCCCGTCCAGCCCGCGGGCGTCCAGGGTCATGGTCAGCACGCCCGGCGTCTCGTTCTCGCCTGAGAGCGGGAAGGCGACGCGCCGCTGCACCTGGCCGGCGGTGGCCAGCCCGAACACCGGCGAGGACTCCCGGATCCGCAGCAGTTCCGCGTACCGGGCGTCGGCCAGGTTGATCGCGGCGCAGTCCGGCACCAGCTTCGGGTCGGCCAGCAGCGGCTTCGCGTACGGCCACTTGTCCTTGTTGTCCTGCTCCGGCGGGAGGCCGGCGCCGAACCCGTTGCCCTGCGCGCAGTCCCACCGGATCTGGTTGAACCAGTCACCGGAGTTGTACGAGTTGCGGTCCAGCGACTTCGAGCGCAGCCGCTCGGAGCCGGTGGTGACGAAGCCCGCCCCCTGCCCGAAGGTGGTGGTCGCCAACGCCAGCACCTGCATCCGCGACCGGTCCGTCGCCGAGGTGCCCTGCGGCAGCTTGTACGCCAGCGCGTCGTACAGGATCTCGTTGTCGTGCGCGTCGACGTAGGTGACCGCCTCACCCGGCGCGGCGGTGTAGCCGGCCGGCGAGCCGTTGTAGTCCACCTGGGCGCCGGTGACCTGCCGGCCCGACGAGTCGGTGAACCGGTAGCCCCGCAGGTTGCCGGCGAGCCCCACCTTGATCAGGTCTTGGTGGTGCAGCAGCCGCGCCTTCTGCTCGGCCGCCGTCCCGTTCACGGTGTCACCGTTGGGGTCGGTGTAGAGACCGGAGGCGAAGCCCTGGATGCGGGGGTTGCCGTCGAAGGGACCGCCGCCGCGCACCGCGTCGCGGAGCCGGTCGTTGAAGGTGGCGATGCCGGTCCCCGCCATGTTGGCCTGGGTGGCCTGCACGAACCGGGCGTCGTTGGCGACCTCGCCGAAGTTCCAGCCCTCGCCGTAGAGCAGGATCTTCTTCCCGTCCACGCCGTCGCGGGCCGGGGTGAGCTGGTCCAGCGCGGCCCGCACGGCCAGGATGTTCGCCTTCGGGTGGTGACCCATCAGGTCGAACCGGAAGCCGTCCACCTTGTACGCCTTGGCCCAGGTGACCATGGAGTCCACCACCAGCTTGCCCATCATGGCGTGCTCCGGCGCGGTGTTGGCGCAGCAGGTCGAGTTGGCGACGCTGCCGTCCTCCAGCAGCCGGTGGTAGTAGCCCGGCACCACCTGGTCGAGCACCGACTTCGGGTCGGTGCCCGAGGCGGAGGTGTGGTTGTAGACCACGTCCAGCACCACGCGCAGCCCGGCGCCGTTGACCCCGGCGACCATCTGCCGGAACTCGGTGGTCCGCTTCGCCCCGGCCGGGTCGACGGCGTAGCCGCCCTCCGGCACGGTGTAGTGCAGCGGGTCGTACCCCCAGTTGTAGCCATCCTTCTCCGCGACCTTCGCCACGCAGGCCTGCTGCTGGTCGGAGTCCGGCGGCAGCTTCGCCAGGTCGCAGTCGGGTTGCTGCTGGGCGGCCCGCTGCTCGGGGATGGTGGCGAAGTCGAACGAAGGCAGCAGGTGCAGGTAGTTGACCCCGGCGTCGCCGAGCGCCTTCAGGTGCTTCATGCCGGCCGTGTTCGGGTCGGTGAAGGCGAGGTAGGTGCCCCGCTTCTCCGCCGGCACGGTGGCGTCGGCGATTGAGAAGTCCCGTACCGACAGCTCGGAGATCTGCGCCTTCGACGCCGGCACCGCCGGCGGCTTGCGCAGACTCGCCCAGCCGGACGGGGCCAGCGCCTCCTCGGACAGGTCGACGATCTGGCTGTGTGTCGAGTCCGGCGCGAGCGCCACCGAGTAGGGGTCCGTCACCGCGGCGGTGACCACCTTCTGCGCCGCCGGCTGCCACGCCTCGACCTGGTAGCGGTAGTACTTGCCGGCCCAGGCCTTCGTGCCGCGCACCGACCAGACGCCGGTGCGGTCGTTGCGGCTCATCGCCACCGTCCTCGGCTCGGCCGTGGGCGAGTCGAAGAGCTGGAGTGACACCGTCCGGGCGGTGGGCGCCCAGACTGCGAGGGTGGGCACCCGGCCGGCGAAGGTGGCGCCCAGCCGGGCGTCGGTGGCCCGGGCGTAGACGTCGTCGAGCACGCCCGGGATCTGCACGCCGGTCGCGCCGAGCAGCACGCCCTCGGCGTCGCGCTCGGTCACCACCAGTTGCCCGCGCAGCGCCGCCGGGACCTTGGCCAGGTCGGCCCGGTCCAGCGTGAAGCTGCGGTAGGACCACAGGTGCGGGAAGGCCGCGCGCTGGGCCTCGGTGAGCCCGTTGCGCTGCGCCCGCAGCGGCAGCGAGGTGTACGTCCCGGCCAGCTCGCCGTCGGCGATGCTCAGCCCGCCGGCCGGGGCGGCCACCAGGGCGTACTGCTTGCCGTCGGTCGGAGGAGTCAGCCAGGCGACGGTGGACCGGTCGATCCAGTGCGCCTTCTGCTTGGTGATGTCCAGGTCCCGGGCGGGGCCGGACGAGCTGGGCGGCAGCAGCCGGC
Organism: Micromonospora sp. L32; assembly: GCF_052068055.1. Classification (NCBI taxonomy): domain Bacteria; kingdom Bacillati; phylum Actinomycetota; class Actinomycetes; order Micromonosporales; family Micromonosporaceae; genus Micromonospora; species Micromonospora sp. L32. Next base: position 557,808 of record NZ_JBQHDD010000005.1, read on the forward strand.
CCTTCACCCCGGCGAGCAGCCAGACCTCACGCCCGGCGCTGGCGAAGTCCAGCCGCTGGTCGTCGGGCTGATCCTTGGTGTCACCGGAGTGGATGATGTAGCTCAGCCCGGTCGCGCCGGCGGCCAGCGGCACCCGGAAGACCGCGCCGTAGGCGTCGATCTTCTCCGGCTTGAGCGGGTTGGACCAGTCGGTCGGGTTGGCGGCGCCGTCCCAGAGGTGCAGCCCCCAGCCGGCGTAGTTGTTGTCGGCCTTGCGCCAGTGGATGACCGCGGTGCTCTCGTCGACCGCCGGGTCGGGCTCGCCGGTGGCGGCCTGCCGGGTCGGGTAGAGCGTCGGATCGCCCTGCTTGACCCAGACCTCGCCGGTCTGCGTCACGTCGATGGTGCGGTCGTTCGCGACGTCCTTGTTGCCGTTCTTGTCGACGACAAGGAAGCCGACCGACTTCGCGCCCGGCTTGAGCTTGACCCAGGCGAACCGGCCGTAGGAGTCCTCACCGGCGAACGGCTGCCCCTTGGGCCACTCGGTGGCGTACGCCGGGTCGATGTCACCCCAGGTGTAGAGGCCCCAGTCGTCGTACCCGCCGGCGGGACGCTGGTAGTGCACCACCGCCCAGTCCCGGGCGGCGCTCTGTGCCGGGGTGCCGACCACGCCGGTGGCGCGGGTGCCGGCGGTCCGCCCCTTGCCGTCGCGGACGACGGCCTTGTACTCGACCTTCGTCCCGCCGGGCAGGCCGGTCAGGTCGTGGTGGACGGTGTACGGGGCGGTGTGCGCGCTGCCCAGCAGCGTCCACCTGCCGCCGGGCACCCGGGCGGCGAAGGTGACGGTGGCCAGCGGGTCGCCGGTGACCTGGGCGGTGACGGCGGTCCGGGTGGCGACCGGGTCGGCGCCGGGCGCGCTGAGGGTGATGCCCGGCGCGGCGGTGGCCTGCGGGATGGGCCGGCCGGCCTTGAGCACCACCGCCGCCATCGGCGGCACGGTCAGGCCGAGCTTGCCGTCCGCGCCGGCGGTGGCGGTGGCCGCGCCGCCGTAGACGCCGGTGAAGGCGGTCCCGGCGGACCAGGTGTCGACGGAGACGGACTGCGTGGTGGCGGCGTTGTTCACGGCCACCACGTACTCGGTGCGGTCGGCCGGGGCGATCCGGGAGAAGGCGAAGACGCCGGCGCCGTCGGCCGCGTACCGGGTGACCTGGATGCCGTCACGCAGCGCCGGGTGGGCCTGGCGCAGCGTGCCCAGCTCGGCGATGGTGCGGTAGAGCGGGTGGCCGGTGTCGTACTGGTCGTCGGCGTGGGTGCGGGCGGTGCCGATCAGGTCGTCGTCGAGGTAGTCCGCCACCTTGGTGGCGAACATGTCCTGCCGGGCGTCCTTGTCGCCGCCGGGGCCGGTGAAGCCCTGCTCGTCGCCGGAGTACACGACCGGCTGGCCCCGGGTGAGGAACATCAGCTGGTGGGCGAGCTGGTCGCGGCGCAGCTGGGTGGCGTCGTCACCGCCGGAGGCGGCGATGAAGGAGCCGATCCGACCCATGTCGTGGTTGCCGAGGAAGGTGGTCAGCCGGTTGGCGCCGGTGTCCCGGGCGGCGTACAGGTCGTCGCGGGCGTACACGTCGGCGAGGGCCTTGGCGGAGCCGTCGGCGGCGGTGTAGCCGCGCGCGGCCTCCTGGAAGGAGAAGTCCAGAGTTGCCGGCAGGCCACCGCGCCGCACGTAGGTCGAGGTCACCTCCTGGTCGGCGCTGTAGACCTCGCCGAACATGAAGAAGTCCTTCTTGCCGGCGGCGTCGGCGGCCCGCTTGATGCCCTGGCTGAACTGCGGCCAGAAGTCGAGGTTGACGTGCTTGACGGTGTCGAGCCGGAAGCCGTCGACCCCGGTGCTGGCGATCCAGTCGCCGTAGGCCTTGGTCAGGCCCCGCACCACCTCGGGACGCTCGGTCCACAGGTCGTCCAGGCCGAAGAAGTCGCCGTACTCGCTGTTCTCGCCGGCGAAGGTCGAGTCACCCCGGTTGTGGTACATCGTCGGGTCGTTCAGCCAGGCCGGCACCTTCACCTTGGCGTCCGCGGGGGCGGCGAAGGTCGGCGTGTACGGGCCCGCGTCCGCGGTGACCGTCGGGAAGTCCCGGGTGCCGTCGGCGTAGTTGCGGTCCTCGAAGGCGCGCCCCTGCGCGTCGGTGTACGGCGAGGTCTTCTTGTCGACGTACGCGTACTTGTCCTCGCCGTACTTGATGACATCGGCGGTGTGGTTGACGATGACGTCAAGGTAGACCTTGATGCCGCGCTGGTGGGCGAGCTTGACCAGCTTCCGCATCTCCTCGTTCGTGCCGAAGTGCGGGTCGACCTGGGTGAAGTCGGTGATCCAGTAGCCGTGGTAGCCGGCCGAGACGTCCGCGCCGCTGCCCTGCACGGGGCGGTTCTTGAAGATCGGCGCGAGCCAGATGGCGGTCGTCCCCAGGCCCTGGATGTAGTCCAGCTTGTCGATGACGCCCTTGAGGTCGCCACCGTGGTAGAAGCCCTTGTCCTTCGGGTCCAGGCCGGTGCGGAGGCGGTCGCCGGTGAGGCCGCCGGAGTCGTTGCGCGGGTCGCCGTTGGCGAACCGGTCCGGCAGTACGAAGTAGAACTGCTCGGCGCGTCCCGTGCCGGCGCCGGCTTTCAGCAGGGCCTCGGTCGAGGGCTCGGCGCCCCACTGGGCGGCGCCGGCCGCGGCCAGGGTGTCGACGGTGGGGGTCCGGTCGGTGGCGTCCGCGCCGAGCTGGTTGACGGCGACCGGGACGCCGACGAGGGCGAGGGTGAGGGTGGAGACCAAGGCGAGCAGTGCCTTGCGAGATATCGGCGGGGGTTTCATCGACGGCCTTCCTCTGGTCGCTGATTCGCCCGCACGCTAGCTCTTGCCGAAACATTCTGCAATACCTTGCAAACATGGTCGCAACAAAGCAGCCTCCTTGCGAAACGCGCCGTCGTTCCGCCGCACGGGGAGGTCGCCCTGCGCCGCCGGACAGGGGGGTGGATCAGAGGCCGGCGCAGGCGGCGCCATCGACGGCGCACCCGCTCAGGCGGGTGTTCTCGCCGGTGCGTTCGAGGTGGAACCGCAGCGCCACGGACGCGCCGCCGTCGAGGTCCACCCCACTGGTGTACGTGAAGACGCCGTCGGACATCCGGGAACTTCCCTGCGGCGCACCCTCCACCCAGGAGCTGGCCACGCGGCTGCCGGCCGGCGGCACCAGGCGCACCGTCCAGGGGCGGGGACCGGCGGCGGCGTTGGCGAGCAGCACCTCGCCGATGAAGCCGTCGTCCCAGGCCTCCATCACCCGGTATCGCCCGGTGACCGACGACGGGGGCGAGGGCGGGGGCGGCGGGGCCGACTCCGGTCGCGTGTCCCGTCCCGCGGCGGGGGACGCGGGGCGCCCGCTGGGCGGCGGATCGCTGCGGCGCGGGGTGAGCTGCGGGGCGCCCGGTGCGGGCAGGGCGACCGGGGCTCGCGACGGCGGGCTCGACGGCAGGTCGGGCAGCGCCATGGTGGCGGGCAGGTCAGCCGGTCGGGCGGTCTCCGGCTCGTGGCCGCGGGACACGGTCAACGCGACGACCAGCAGCACCACCATCACCACGACCCCGGTGGCCACCAGCACCCAGGGCGACGAGGCGAGCGCCGTGGCGGCGGCCCGGGACGAGCGGCGACGCGTGCCGGACATGCCCCTCCCTCATCCGTGCGGTCGGGCGAGCGTAGCCATCCATCGGCAGGGCCGGGAAGCCTGCGCGCCGGCACCGTCCTCATGGTACGGACGCGTCCGGCGCTCAGCCGATGGTGCAGTCCGCCCCGTTGACGGTGCACTGGCCCGGCCGGTCACCGCTGCCGGTCCGGCCGAACGTCATGGACACCACGGCGCTCTCCCCCGCCGGAAGGGGCTTGGTGCCGCTCAGCACGAACCAGCCACTGCCCTGCGTACGCACCGACAGCCCCGAGTCCGACGACGCCCGGATCGACTTGACGTTGCCCGTGAACAGCAGCTCCACCCGCCACTCCCGAGCCCCGCCGGTGGTGTTGCGCACCGTCAGCCGGGCGGAGAACGAGTCCCGGTCGCTGGAGGTGACCTGGTAGTCCGCGCTCACCCGGCCGGACCCGGCGGCCGGTGCGCGGGTCGTCGGCGTCGCGGCCGGCCGGCGGGTGCTGGCCCGCGGCGACGGGGTGGCGCTGGCCGTCCGCGACGGGGTGGCGTCCACGGCGACCAGCGGGGCGTCGGCCGGTGGCGCCACGGACGACGTCACGGCGGGCATCCTCGGCAGGTACATCGGCGGTGCCGGCTCGGGCGCCGCCGCGTGCTCCGGTCCGCGGAAGGAGAGCAGGGCGAACACCAGCAGGACGGCGAGCAGACCGACGCCAAGCAGCACGACGATCCACGGCATCGACGCCAGCACGGCGGGTGCGGATCGCGCCCCCGGCCGTGGGGCCGAGCGGTCGGACATGAGGTCCCCCTTGTCGGAGCAGCCGCGCCAGCCTAGCCAGCGCGGACGCCCGACAGCAGAGGGCCCGCCCGGTACGGTCCGTCCGGCCGGTACGGGCCGGAAAACGGCTGGCCGCACGAGACCGATCCGGTCGGGTCAGCCCCGCACCGACGCCGCCCACCGAACGGCCGCCCGAGAGCCGTCGCGTCACGCCGCGCGGATGACGGTGCAGATGGCCGGACCGTCCTCGGTGGTGCGCAGCAGGTAGCGGTACCGCTCGCCCGGCACCGCCCGACCCTGGCTGTCCAGGAACTCCCATTGCACGGCCACCTCGGTCAGCAGCGCGGAGACCGGCTGCACGTCCTCGATCAGCGCGTTCGCCGCGACCAGCTCCCGTTCCTGGTAGTCCGGGGCGGCGCCGACGAAGGAGAGCGCGACGGCGGTCAGCGTGCTGAAGGAGAAGCTGTACGTGTCGGCGACCACCAGCCCGGGCAGGGCGTAGCAGCCGGCGAGGGCGGGTACGTCGCCGGCGGTGAGCGCCACGCCGTACCGGTCGAAGAAGTCGGTCAGCGTGTCGAGATCGGTGGAGGCTCTCACGGCGTCACCAATTGCCGCCGGCGGGCGTCGGCAAACCTCAGCGCGGCGGGATGTGCACCTCGATCTCGGCGCCGAGCTTGGCCTGACCGGCCAGGTCGAGGTCGTCGCCGCTCCAGAACCGACCCGGGTCGTACCAGTTCGGACGGCGGCCGGCCGGCAGCAGCCCCATCGCCTCGTAGCTCACCGCCACCACCTCGGCGCAGTACGCCGTCTCCAGCGCCCGGTCCGGTAGCGGCAACCCGGAGCGGTCCCGGCGGCCCGGCAGCCGCACCTGCGGCACCCGGCCCCGCGCCCAGCGCCAGGCGAGCTGGGCGGTGGAGGGGAAGGGCGTGCCGTCGAGCCGGGCGACGGTACGCAGCACCGCCTGCTCCATCGCCGCGTCGGCGGGCGGGTCGAGCTGGCGCAGCCAGGCCCGCTGGCCGTACCGGTTGGCCCAGACGCAGACCGCGTCGCGCAGGTCGTGCAGCTGCACGCCGCGCTGGTGGTTGCCGGTCCACATGTCCGGCAGCGAGCGGCCCAGCTCGGCGTGCCACATCAGGGGCGGCATGTCGTCCAGCACCACGGCCATGCCGACGTGGTTGACCGGGCTGTTCGTGGTGAGCTGGATGGCGCGGTCGGGCACGCTCCGGCCACGGAACACCCACAGGTCTCCGGTACGGGTCAGGTCGACGGCCTCGTCCAGGCTGATGCTCATGAGCGTCTACCCTAGGCCGATGCGGCAACGGATGCGGTGGTGGAAGGTACTCGGTCTGGCCGGCCTGGCCGGAGTCGCGGCGTCCGGCGTGGTCATCGCCCGCGCCGAGCGGCGCCGCCGGTCGTACACGCCGGAGGAGATCCGGGACCGGCTGCGCGAGCGGCACGCGCAGGCCGCGGGGAACGGCACGCCGGCCGGCGAGCAGGCCTGACCCGGCGGGCGCGGCTCAGCGCTCGGGCTCGGCCGCGGCGCGGCGCAGCGCCTCGTCGAGTGCTCCGGGGGTACGCCCGAGCACCGCGCTGCCGTCGTCGAGCAGCAGGATCGGCCGCTGGATGAGCTCCGGATGCGCCACCATCGCCTCGATCCAGCGGGGCTCGGTGGCGTCGTCGCGGGGCCAGTCGGCCATGCCCCGGGCCACCGCGGCCGGCTCCCCGGTGCGGCAGATGTCCCACGCGCGCGCCTCGAGCCGGCGCAGCACCTCGGTCAGCTCGGCCGCGCTCGGCGGCTGCTCCAGGTACGCCCGCAGCCGGTACGGCACCCGCGCCTCGTCCAGAGTGGCGCGGGCGCAGGTGGACTTCGAGCAGGACGGGTTGTGCCAGATCTCCATGCCCGACATGGTGACAGACCACCTGCCGACCTGTCCCATTTCATCCGGAGTGGACGGTCGACGGGGCGTCGGAGCAGGGGCTCGGCGGCTACCATCCGGGCATGGCGACGCCCTTCGACCGGACACCGTTCGTCCTGTCCCCGCCGGCCGCCCCCGTCGAGCGGCACGGCCAGGTGGACCTGCACCTGCCGGCGGGTGACGAACCCCGGTCCGCCGTGGTGCTGGTCCACGGCGCACCGCTGCCACCCGGCGCGTCCGACCCGCGCGACTGGCTCCTCTACCGCGGATACGGCGCCCTCCTGGCCGAGCAGGGCCTCGTCGCCGCGGTCGTCAGTTACCGGGTGGACGAGCTGACGGGCTTCCCGGCCGCGGCCGAGGACGTCGCGGCGGCCGTCGCGCAGGTCCGCGCCGATCCCCGGGTCGACGCCGACCGGCTGGTGCTCTGGTTCTTCTCCGGCGGCGGCCTGCTGCTGGGCGACTGGCTGCGCGCCGCGCCGTCGTGGCTGCGCGGGCTGGTCGGCACCTATCCGCTGCTGGAGCCGCTGCCCGGTTGGGAGGTCGAGGCCCGGTTCCACCCGGTCGACGCCGTGGCGTCCGCCGGCGACCTGCCGATCCTGCTGGTCCGGGCGGGTCGGGACATGCCGCCGGTGCTGGCCGGAATCGAGGCATTCACCTCGGCCGCGGCGGCGAGTGGCCGTTCGGTGCGGATCCTCGACGTACCGGACGGGCGGCACGGCTTCGACGCACTGGACCACACCGATCAGTCCCGGGACGCCGTGCGCGCCGCCCGCGACGCGGTGGTCGCGCTGCTGCGCGACGCCTGACGCGGCCGGCTTGGGTGCGGGGTCCCGGTCGACGCGAGGCCGAGGTACGGGCCACCGGCTACGTCCGCCCCCACTTGCCATAGTGAGCGATATGCCTGTGAGTCATATTTATGCCTCACAGGCATATCGCTCGATCGTCGTATGCCTCGGGTCGCCGTCCCGCTTCGCCTATTCGACGCCGAATGCCCGGATTGACTCGGGTGGTTCGCTGGGGCTAGCTGTCCGGCTTGCCCGCGATGTCGGAGTCTAGGGTGTCACCCGGGTCGGTGGAATGGGTGGCGGGGCGGGGTCGTTGTACATGGCAGACCGCCGTGGCCCCCGCCCGGACGGACCCCCGGGCCGAGGCTCGTGGAATGCGGAGCCCGCCGGGCTGGTTACATCCCCCGGACACCCGAGCAGAGCCTCTTGTGCGGCCGCCGGGCAATCCCCTTCTTTGACTTCCTTTCACGCGCTGCCGTCCCCCGGCGGTGTGCGCGTATCCCCCTGATCGAAAGGTGCACCCTCATGCGTACCGATCTGATCCGCAAGACCGCCCTGACCGTCGCCGGTGTTGCCGCTACCGCCGGTGGGATCGCCGGCCCGGCCCTCGCCGCGCACGCCGCCCCCACCGCGTCGATGCAGGCCGACCGTAAGTCGCACGGCGAGCGGGAACTCAACGTGCGCTACGAGGCCCAGCCGAACTTCTACTACTGCGGCCCCGCCGCCACCCGCAACGCCCTCTCCGTACA